>NZ_QUHV01000020.1 GCF_003479805.1 Collinsella sp. AF08-23
CATCGAAATTTATCGATGGCCTATTTCAGACTGTAATGGGGCAGCTCCCTGTGCAACCTGTAGACAGCCCTGAGGTGGCCGCGCTCGACGATTCGGCTACGAGGGGCGTTGAGTCCACGGTCGTTCCAGCTCCCACAACCATTCCCATTGCAGGAACAAGAGAATCAGCCAAGCAAGAGGAGCGCTCGGTGCGCCGTTACGCGCGCGGCGAGTTCCAGTGCCCGCCGCCGGACGACACCGTGCCCGCGCCAAAGCCCGGCGGCGCCGGCTACCGCTTCGTCAAGCGGGCGTTCGACATCTGCTTCTCCGCGGGGGTCTGCGCCGTCCTGACGATCCCCGTGGCCGCGGTGTGCGCCGCGATCTGCATCGACAGCCCGGGCAGGCCCTTCTTCCGCCAGGAGCGCATCGGGCGCGGCGGCAAGAGGATTTACATCTGGAAGCTGCGCAGCATGGTGCCGGACGCGCACTCGAACCCGGAGCGGTACATGACGCCCGAGCAGCTGGAGACCTGGAGGCGCGAGCAGAAGCTCGACGACGACCCGCGCGTCACGCGCGTGGGGCGCCTCCTGCGCCGGACGAGCCTGGACGAGCTGCCGCAGTTCATCAACGTGCTCACGGGCGACCTGTCCGTGATCGGCCCCAGGCCTGTGACCCTCGAGGAGACCTACGAGTTCGGGGACGCGCGCGACGAGTTTCTCTCCTGCAAGCCCGGCATCACCGGCTGGTGGCAGGTGACCGAGCGCAACGAGGCGACCTGGGAGAACGGCGATCGCCAGATGCTCGAGCTCTTCTACGTGCGCCACGCGAGCCTGGCGCTCGACCTCAGGATCTTCGTCCGCACGTTCAAGGCCATGTTCGTGGAGAGGACGGGGAAGTGACGGCTTCGGTATCGGTGGTCATACCGACGCTCAACGAGGTGCGCGAGATCGGGGGGCTGCTGGACAGCCTCCTGTCCCAGACGGTTGTGCCGGGCGAGATTCTCGTCGTGGACTCCTCGTCGGAAGACGCCACCCAGGACATCGTGGCGTCATACGCCGGCCGAGGGGTTTCGCTCGACGTCATCGAGCGCACCGAGTTCAACCATGGCGCCACGCGGCACAGGGCGTTTATGAGGACTGTCGGCGACTACACCCTGTTCATGACCCAGGACGCGGTGCCGGCGGGCGATCGCTATATAGAGAGGCTCACCGCTCCGCTCGGGTCCGACAAGACGATCGCCCTGGTGTCCGGCAGGCAGCTTCCCAAGCCCGACGCCCGCCGCTTCGAGCAGCTCGTGCGCGCGTTCAACTACCCGGACGAGCCATCCGTGAGGGGCGCGGAGGACCTGCCGAGCTACGGAATAAAGACGTTTTTCGCATCCGATGTGTGCTCGGCCTACCGCAGGACTGCCTACATGGAGTGCGGCGGGTTCGCCCCGGTCAACACCAACGAGGACATGCTCATGGCGGCGCGTTTTATCGCCGCCGGCCATAAGGTCGCGTACGAGCCCTCTGCCGCCGTCTACCACTCCCACAACCTCACTCCCGGACAGCAGTTCAGGCGCAACCGGGAGGTCGGCGCCTTCCTCGCGGCCCACGCCGGCGAGCTCATGGGCGCGTCGGAGATCGGCGAGGGAGGGAGACTCGTGAAGGCCGTCTCCGCGCAGCTGCTCCGAGAGGGGCGGCTCGGGGAATTCGTGGCGTTCGGGTTCGATTGCGCCGCAAGGCTAGCTGGAAACAGGATCGGTCGAAGGTCCGCAAAATAATTAGTTAAGGAGACCTCTCATGAAGGGCATCATCCTCGCGGGCGGCAGCGGAACGCGCCTCTACCCGCTCACCACCGTCACCAGCAAGCAGCTGCTGCCGGTCTACGACAAGCCGATGATCTACTATCCGCTGTCCACCCTCATGCTGGCGGGCATCCGGGACATCCTGGTCATCTCCACTCCGACCGACCTGCCCAACTTCGAGCGCCTGCTCGGGGACGGCTCGCGCTACGGAGTGAACCTGTCCTACGCCGAGCAGCCCAGCCCAGATGGCCTAGCCCAGGCCTTCACCATCGGCGAGGGGTTCATCGCCGGCGAGCCGTGCGCCCTCGTGCTCGGCGACAACATCTTCTACGGCAACGGCCTGTCCCGCCACCTGACGCGCGCCGTCCAGAACGCCGAGTCGGGGAGGGCCACGGTATTCGGCTACCACGTGGACGACCCCGAGCGCTTCGGCGTCGTGGAGTTCGACCGCGAGGGCCGTGCCGTCTCCATCGAGGAGAAGCCCGCCGAGCCCAAGAGCTCCTACGTCGTCACCGGCCTGTACTTCTACCCGGGCGACGTGGCCGCCAAGGCGCATAGGGTCGAGCCCTCCACCCGCGGCGAGCTCGAGATCACCACGCTCAACCAGATGTACCTGGAGGAGGGGACGCTGTCCGTGGTCACCCTCGGCCGCGGCTACGCGTGGCTGGACACCGGCACCATGGAGAGCCTGCACGAGGCCGCGGAGTTCGTCCGCGCCGTGGAGCACTCCCAGGACCTGCCGGTCTCGGTCCCCGAGGAGATCGCCTGGGAGAACGGCTGGATCACGACCGCCGGGCTCGAAGAGGCCGCCGAGGCCTACGGCAAGTCGGTCTACGGGCAGCACCTGAAGAAGGTCGCCGCCGGCGAGATCGTCAACAGCCCGCGCGATTAAGGATGATGCGACAATGAATGACTTCATCAAGAGTGATTTGGTTAGATATGGATCCGAGCCCCGTTTTTGGGGTTTCCTGAACCAATATTTGAGAAATAGGGCTTTTCGCTGGCAGGTTGCTTTTCGGCTCGTTAATTCTCGTGGGGTTGAAAGATTCTGGGGGGGGGTGCTCTGGCTGTTTCGCAATAGGCGGGATTTCAAGATAGACCGGGCGACGCAGATTGGCCGCGGGCTGTACATTGGACACGACGGCCCTGTTGTCATCAATCCCACTGCGGTAATTGGGAACAACGTTAATCTTTCGCAATTTACCACCATCGGTTCTAATGAGGGAAAGGCAGCGACAATTGGGGACAACGTCTACATCGGTCCTGGGGTTTGCATAGTGGAGGATGTGGTGATTGGGTCTAACGTCACAATCGGCGCTGGTAGTGTCGTTACGAAGGATATTCCTGACAATGCTACGGCAGCGGGTAATTACGCCAAGGTTCTCAATTTTGACAACCCTGGAAGGTACGTTAAGCGCAGGTGGACGGAAGATTCTTAGGTTAATCCACTTAGTTTTCTTTAGGAGATTTTTTAGTGAATAGCATGCTTTGTGAACCCAGGAACATCATCGTCACGGGCGGCTGCGGCTTCATCGGCAGCAACTTCGTGCACTACGTCGTGGACAACCACCCCGGGGTGCACGTCACCGTCCTGGACAAGCTGACCTACGCCGGCAACCCCGAGAACATCGCCGGGCTGCCCGCGGAGCGCGTGGAGCTCGTCGTGGGCGACATCTGCGACGCGGGGCTGCTGGACCGCATCGTCCCGGGCCACGACGCCATCGTGCACTACGCCGCCGAGAGCCACAACGACAACTCCATCGCCGACCCGCAGCCGTTCCTGCGCACCAACGTGGAGGGCACCTTCCGCCTGCTGGAGGCCGTCCGCAAACACGGCATCCGCTACCACCACGTCTCCACCGACGAGGTCTACGGCGACCTGGCGCTCGACGACCCGGCGAAGTTCACCGAGGAGACGCCCTATAAGCCGTCCTCTCCGTACAGCTCGACCAAGGCTTCCTCCGACATGCTCGTGCGCGCCTGGACCCGCACCTACGGCCTGCGCACCACGATCTCCAACTGCTCCAACAACTACGGACCCTTCCAGCACGTGGAGAAGTTCATCCCCAGGCAGATCACGAACATCGTCGACGGCGTGCGCCCCAAGCTCTACGGCCGCGGCGAGAACGTCCGCGACTGGATCCACACCGAGGACCACTCCTCGGCCGTCTGGGACATCCTCACCAAGGGCCGCATGGGGGAGACCTACCTCATCGGCGCCGACGGCGAGAGGAACAACATCACGGTCCTGCGCATGATCCTCGAGGCGATGGGACGCGACCCCGAGGACTTCGACTGGGTCGCCGACCGCCCCGGCCACGACCGCCGCTACGCCATCGACAGTACGAAGCTCCAGCGCGAGCTCGGCTGGAGGCCGGCGCACACCGACTTCGCCGAGGGGCTCAAGCAGACGATCGACTGGTACGTGGCCAACGAGTCCTGGTGGCGCCCCGCCAAGGAGGCCACCGAGGCCCGCTACCGCGCCCAGGGCCAGTAGGAGGGGATAGACCTATGGCAGACATCGCATTTGAGAAGGACCTCTCCGTCGCCGAGACCGGCATCGGGGGCCTGAAGGTCGTCGACCTCGCCGTCCACGGCGACTCGCGCGGCTGGTTCAAGGAGAACTGGCAGCGCGCCAAGATGTGCGCCCTGGGCATCCCGGACCTCAGGGTCGTCCAGAACAACATCTCCTACAACGACAGACGCGGCGTCACCCGCGGCATCCACGCCGAGCCCTGGGACAAGTTCATCTCGGTGGCGCGCGGCTCGGTCTTCGGCGCCTGGGTGGATCTGCGCGAGGGCAGCGCCACCTACGGGAAGGTGTTCACCTGCACGCTCGACCCGAGTAGGGCCATCTACGTCCCGCGCGGCGTGGGCAACTCCTTCCAGGCCCTGGAGGACGGCACCGCCTACACCTACCTGGTGGACGCCCACTGGTCCCTCGAGCTCAAGAGGACCTACACCTTCGTGAACCTCGCCGACCCCGAGCTCGCCATCGTGTGGCCCATCCCGCTGGACCGGGCCACCGTCTCCGAGGCCGACCTCGGCCACCCGATGCTCAAGGACGTCGTCCCCATGGCGCCCAAGAGGACGCTCGTCACCGGCTGCGACGGCCAGCTGGGCCGCGCGGTGCGCGCGCTGGCCGAGGAGCGCGGCGTCGCGAAGGACTTCGACTTCTGCGACATCGACACCTTCGACATGTCCGACCCGGACGCCTACGCGCAGTACGACTGGTCACTCTACGGCACCGTCATCA
Organism: Collinsella sp. AF08-23; assembly: GCF_003479805.1. Taxonomy (GTDB): domain Bacteria; phylum Actinomycetota; class Coriobacteriia; order Coriobacteriales; family Coriobacteriaceae; genus Collinsella. The sequence continues at coordinate 5,025 of NZ_QUHV01000020.1, forward strand.
ACTGCGGCGCCTACACGGCCGTGGATAAAGCGGAGACCCCCGAGGGCCGCGTGACCGCCTGGAAGGCCAACGCGACCGGCCCCGCCCTTCTCGCCCGCACCTGCGCCGGGCACGGGATCACCCTCGTGCACGTGTCCAGCGACTACGTCTTCGACGGCACCGCCGAGGTGCATGACGAGGACGAGCCCCTCAGCCCGCTTTCCGTCTACGGCCAGACCAAGGCCGCCGGCGACATCGCCGTGGCCGGCTGCCCGCGCCACTACATCATGCGCAGCTCCTGGGTCATCGGCGAGGGCCACAACTTCGTCAAGACCATGAAGGGGCTGTCCGACCGCGTCGCCGACCCGGACGACAAGCTGGACAAGGTCACCGTGGTGGACGACCAGCTGGGCCGCCTGACCTTCACGCGCGACATGGCCGCGGCCATCTTCCACGTGCTGGACGCGAAGGCCCCCTACGGCACCTACGACTGCACGGGCTCCGGCGCCGTGAGGAGCTGGGCCGACATCGCCCGCGCCGTCTTCGGGGCCGCCAACGGCAACGGCGACAGGGTCGTGCCGGTGTCGACCGCCGACTACTACGCGAGTGCCGAGGGCCCCATCGCACCGCGCCCGGTCCACTCCGCACTCGACCTGTCCAAGCTCGAGTCGGTCGGCTTCCATATGCCCGACTGGGAGGAAGAGCTCTCTTGTTACTTAGAAGCACCTGGAGTGTAGAATGCCTGAAATTAGCGTTGTCGTTCCTATATATAATGTATTTTCATATCTTCAGAAATGCGTGGAATCTGTTCTAGTACAGTCCTTCGAGGATTTTGAGTTGCTGCTTATCGACGACGGGTCTACTGATGGCTCTGGGGAGCTTGCGGATAAACTGGCTGTCGATGATGCCCGTGTCAAAGTTTTCCATAAAACCAACGGCGGGCTTTCTGATGCACGTAATTACGGAGTTAAGCATGCAATAGGAAAGTATGTTACTTTCATTGATTCAGATGACTGGATTGAGGAATCTTATCTTGAATATCTCTACTCTTTACTTGTGGGGAACGATGCGGACATCTCGACTTGTTATTTTAATAAGTGCCTAGGTGATAAGAGATATCCTTGGCGACGCCCAAGTGCTGAAGCTCTTGTTATGGATAGCAAAGAGGCGTTATTGTCCCTTCTATATCAGGAGCGGATTAATGTATGCGCTCCTTGTAAGCTTTACAGAGTGGAGCTTACAAGGAGCGGGATTAAGTATCCCGTAGGCAAGCATTATGAAGATGTGGATACGACGTGGCGCTTTATTGCAGAGTCGAGCAAAGTTGCTGTTGGACAGCAACCACTTTATAACTACGTTATGCGCCAAGGTTCTATTGTTCATCAGGTAAGCAATAGCATATTCGATCGTTCCGACCTTGCTTTGGATGCTTATGAGGGTTTGGATGCTCTTGGCGATGCTGATATAAGTATGGCGGCTGAGCGTTACCTTGTTTTTCATTATCTTAGTGTCCTTCGTTCAATTGATTTGAACAGTCGAGATCATCTCCTGCGCGCAAAGACACTATCTGATACCGTAAAAGAACACTCTCTACGTGTTCTATCCAATTCACGTACTCCACGCAGGGATAGGGTAGCTCTTTATGCGTTGCGATTTGGTCTTCACTTTTATCGTTTCGCCTGGAATGCATATTGCAAGCTGCGAGAGGATAGATAAAAAGACTTCATTTTGCTCGTGCGGGTGGCAATTGTGCCCAGGGGATTGGTTTTGATTTGGGCACCGTCATGTTTTTCGAAATATCTTCCTCATAGGCGTAATCCAATCTGCAGGCTTAATTTATTTGAAAACAGGGGAGATATCGACTTTTTTTTGGAGGATAAAATGGCGGATATTCCAAGGATAATTCACTATTGCTGGTTTGGTGGCTCTCCTCTTGGCCCAAATGAATTGAGCTGCATCGAATCTTGGAAAAAATATCTTCCTGGATACGAAATAAAGTGCTGGAACGAGAGTAATTTTGATATTGACTGTTGCGCCTATGTTAGGGAAGCCTTCAGTGTGCAAAAGTGGGCTTTTGTATCTGATTATGCTCGATTCAAAATCCTGTATGAATATGGTGGACTTTATTTCGATACCGATGTTGAGCTCGTTAAACCAATCGATGATTTGCTATCAAAAGGACCCTTTCTAGGTTTTGAAACTGATTATGGAAACATGACTTCTTCTAATATGGAAGACGGGCTTGTTATGGCGGTAAATCCTGGTCTTGGTATGGGATGTACACCGGGTCTTCCTATATATCGGCAAGTTCTCGATTCATATGAATCGAGTAGTTTTTTGCTGGCTGACGGCGATTTCGATAGAACAACTGTTGTTTACCGAACAACTAAAATTCTCGAAAGCTTCGGTCTGAATAAAACTAAGGGAATGCAGGAAGTTGCGGGTATTTCGATTTATCCGTCTGAGTATTTCAACCCAAAAAACCATTTGACTGGTGAAGTCAATTTTACTGATAACACCCGGTCAATACATCATTTTAAGATGTCGTGGTTTACCCCTCAGGAGAAGTTCCAACATTCCGTTAACCGATGGCTGTTGATGCACGGCGTAGAAGAAACGCCGGCAAAGATTATTTCTGTAGCGCTCTCTTTGGACATTAAGCGTGTGATCAGGCGTCTTAAGAAAAAGAAATAGAAAACTAAGTAACATTATTTGCCTTTATCGAACTGGTGTGCAATGAAAACAGTAAGTATAATGACATGGTATTCATATGAGAACTACGGCAGTGTGCTTCAGGCGGTTGCCTTGAATCGCGTGATAAGTGATTTGGGCTATAAAGCGGTCGACATTGCATACGATCCCAGTTTCGGACGAGCAACTCATGAGGGTTCTCGACTGAGCTTTGTCAGTAAAGCTATCAGGAAAATTGCTAATAATGCGCGCGGCACATTCCCAGCTAACTATACAGATAAGTCACAGCTTTTCAATAGTTTCGTTTCACGATTCTTGACTCTAGCGGATGACCTTGAATCGAAGGAAGCGCTCTCGCTGTTTTCTAATTGCTTTGATGCTTATGTCTGCGGTAGTGATCAGATATGGTCTCCTCGCTGCTTCGACTCGTCGTATTATCTGGATTTCGTTGCAGATAGCCAACGCATGGTCGCCTATGCCCCGAGTTTTGGATGTGATTCATTAGAGCCATTTTCTTCCGGGGATCAGATAGCTTCTTTACTTCGAAGATTCAATTCCATCGGAGTTAGGGAAGCAAGCGCGGTCGATATCGTTGAGAAGTGCACCGGTCGTAAACCTCCGGTTGTTTTGGATCCGACTCTGCTCCTAGAGGGAAAAGAGTGGGAAAGGTTCGCTACTCAAATTAGCGAGAATGAACCCTACTGTCTGATCTATCTTCTCGGATCTGATAATTGCAACTTAAAATGTGCTCAGGAAATCGCTCGAGCAAATGGGCTCAGGCCGGTGCTTGTTCCCGTTTTCAAACGTGACCAAAAACTGGATTATTGCGCTCGCTTTCCTATTGGCCCCGCGGAGTTCCTCTCATTGGTGTCTCATGCGAATCTTGTCTGTACCGACTCTTTTCACGGCATGGTTTTTTCGACTATTTTTCAGAAGGATTTTATCGCCTTCGAGCGGTTCGACCCTAACAGCAGTGATTCGCAGAACACTCGCATATATAGCTTCCTTGAGATGGCCGGGGCCGAAGATGCCCTCCTGCCGCGCCACGAGCTTGGCGAATGGGAAAAACATGTCGGGGGGTCTCTCGATTATTCCTATATAAACCGGCGTATCGAGGCGAAAAGGAGCGAGTCTATCGGCTACCTTCGTTCTGCTTTGGCGTGGGCAACGGCGGATAGGGCTGGTGATCACTAGTGGCGGGCTATCGCTCCTTTGCCAAGAACGTCGGTCTTCTGACTCTCGCGAACTTCGGAACTAAGATCCTCAGCTTCCTCTTGGTGCCACTGTACACGAGCGTGCTCACTACCAACGAGTACGGCACCTACGACATTGCCGTCACTACGATTGGCGTACTTGTCCCGTTGCTGACACAGAACGTCGTTGACGCGGTTCTGCGCTTCTCGATGGACAAGAACGTCGACAAGGGCGGGGTCTTGAGCATTGGCATCAGACATTTCCTAATTTCGCTTGTTCCGGTCGTTTTGGTGCTTATCGCCAACTCCGTCTTTGGTGTCTCCCCCGTGCTCGTCGAGCTCAGTCCCCTCGTCTTGCTTCTCTATGTGAGCCAGGCACTCTCGGGCATCGTCCTCTACTATGTCCGCGGTATCAACAGGTTCACTGATATCGCCGTCTCGAGCGTGATGTGCAGCGCTCTGATTATCGGTTGCAACATCGTCTTCCTTGTTGTCTTTCAGTGGGGTCTTTCCGGGTATTTCCTTGCGAATATCGTCGGGCCACTTCTTCAGTGCGTCTATCTGCTGATGCGGCTCAAACTGCACGGTGTCAATCCGTTCCACGTCGATAAACAGCTCGAACACGAGATGCTTATCTACAGCCGTCCTATGATGGCTAACTCTATTTCATGGTGGGTCACCAACGTCTCGGACCGCTATGTCGTGACGTTCTTCTGCGGCGTTGCTGCGAACGGCATCTACTCCGTGGCGTCGAAGATTCCCAGTATCCTTAGCATCGTGCAGACAGTGGTAGGGCAGGCATGGACGATTTCCGCTGTCGAGGAGTTCGATCCAGAGGACTCTAACGGCTTCTTCTCGAACATGTACGCCGCATATAACTGTGCGATGGTCGTCGTCTGTTCCTTCATCATCGCATGCAACCTGCTGCTCGCGAGGATTCTCTATGCGAAAGAGTTCTACGCGGCGTGGCAGTACGCGCCCTTCCTGACAATCTCCATCGTTTTCGGTGCGCTCGCCGGGTACGTGGGAGGAGTTCTCGCCGCCGTCAAGGACTCCAAGGAGTTTGCGCGTTCCTCGGTCGTCGGCGCTGTCGTGAATATCGCGCTGAACATTTTAACAGTGCCTTTCATAGGGGCGCTTGGCGCCGCTGTCGCCACGTTCGTGAGCTATTGGGTGACATGGTTCATGAGAGTACAGAAGCTCAAGAGCTATATGAGAATCAGGATCAACATCATTAGAGACTACGTTTCCTATGCTCTGCTTGTGCTGCAGGCGGTTCTGTTCTTTACACCGCTCAGCCTCGTGGCGGTTCACTCCTGCGAGGCCGTGCTCGTCGTTATCATCGTCGTCCTCTACCGTAGAGAAGTTTTCGCGGTGCTTCGCAAGGGGCGCTCGGTCGTCAAGAAGGGAAAGTGATTCAAGTGGATAAGCCGTTGGTTTCCATAGTCGTTGCCATTTATAAATCAGAGAGGTTTCTCGACAAACTGATCACATCGATCATTCGGCAGACCTACCCGAACCTCGATGTCATCCTCGTGGACGACGGGTCTCCCGACGAGAGCGGCGCGGTCTGCGACCGCTATGCTGCGGAGGATCACCGAATACGCGTGATTCACAAGCCGAACGGGGGGACTTGCGACGCCCGCAACAAGGGAATAGAGTTGGCGAGGGGCGAGTACCTCGTCATCATCGACGGCGACGACTGGCTCGCCCCCGATTACATCGAGTACCTGCTGAGGCTGATCCAGCGCCCGGGCGTGAACATGTCGATGACAGACTCGGTGTTCACCACGCGGGATCTCAAACAGAACGAGGAGGACAAGGTCGTCGATTTGACCTCGGAGGAGGCTATTGCAGAGATCATCTATCCTTGGATTCCCATCGGACCTTGGAACAAGATGTATAGCATGAAGTCGCTAAAGGACGCCGGAATTACCTTCAGTACTAAGTGGTCTGGCGAGGGGCTCTACTACGCTACCATGGCTGCACAGGCGGCGGGTAAGGTCGCCATGGGACACCGCCGCATCTACTACTACCGTCTTGACAACGAGAACAGCGGGCTTACTCACTACAACGTTGAGATGGGGACCAACGCGCTCGAGAATATCAAGTTCATCAAGGACAGCCTTACCATACGCACCCCGAAGACGATCAACGCGTGCGACTGGCACATCTGGAAGAACTACGGGTATACGTTGTTCTTGATCATTGCCACCGGTCGACAGAACGAACTTGCAGACCTCTACAGCGACTGTATCAGGAACATGCGGAAGCGCCTGCCGGGCGTCCTGCTGAAGTCCGAGATGAGGCCGAAGAGTAAAGCGAAGATGCTGATGAAAGGCCTTTTCCCAGTCTGCTGGGCGAAGCGCGACTTGAGGAGAGAAACTGAGGCGCGTAAACGGGATCAGGCTGCCAAGAACGGGGGGAACTAACATGTTCGGGATAAAGACCGCTGCAAAGAACGCTGTTAAGGCTCTGCGGGCTAAGGAGATACTGCCCGTCCAGAAGATCGTCGATTCGGACAGGGCGCTAGAGGGCAAGGTCGCCTTCATCGCCGGGGGGAGTGGCGGCATAGGTATGGCCATCGCGGGAGCTCTTCTTGATTCCGGTGCCAAGGTAGTTCTCGGCGGCACCAGGGCGGAGAAGCTCGAGGCCTGTCGACAGAAGCTTGGTCATACCGAGGATGTTGCATATGTCGTGATGGACGCGTCCGACGCCGATGCGGCGGTCGATGTCGTAGCTGAGGCAAAGGCGGCCTTCGGCAGAGTTGATATCTTCGTGGAGTCTTCCGGTGTCCATACCGATGGTGTTGATTTCTGGACCATGACGCCGGAGGAGTACGACAGGGTCATGTCCGTCAACTTGCGGGGTGCGTTCTTCATCTCTCGCGCCGTAGCACGAGAGATGATTGATTCGGGCACAAGGGGGCATATTCTCTTCGTGAACAGCTCTCGCGGCTTTGAGCCTGCTTGGTCTCCGTACGGCCTCTCAAAATGGGGTTTGAAGGGTCTGACGCAAGGGCTTGCAAAGACCCTGCTTCCCCACGGCATCGTCGTGAACGGAATCGCGCCCGGTTCGACTGCGACGCCATTGATTGGTGTGAAAGAGGGGGATGCGATCACCTCGGGTGAAAATGGCGTCGGGCGTCTCGCCACGCCGACCGAGATAGCTGAATGGGCGAAAATGCTCGTTGGTCCTTCCGGAGACATGGTAGTTGGGGAGACGATCCTTGTTTCTGGTGGAAGAGGCGGCATCGAGATCCGTTAGCGATGCAATTTGAGTCGACGGAATGCCGCTCGGTTCAAATTTGGACAGCGGAGATGAACGCTACTTTTTGATTTGAAAGCCAGGGCGTGCATTAGCAGATGCCCTTTTATTGGAAACTCAACCATACGGAATTATATGAACACACGGCTTAACATCACTGATATAAAAAACGCCGGCTTTGAGCACGTCCGTCTTGGCCAAGTTGATGCAGCTCTTTTCGGTTATTACGTTGCCTTCACACTGTACTCTATATGCAGTTTTATCGAGCTCACGACCTTCTATGAAGTGTTTGGCGTCGACAGACAGGAAGTTATTAAATTCTGTCAAATTATTATTCTATTCCTACTTTTATTCAAGTTCGTTTCGCAGAGAGCTTCTTTCTCCGGCTGGCTTCTTGCCCTCGCGGTTGTGCTGATTGGCTATAAATCGTGGCGGAGCAGCGGTGAAAACTGGTTCTTTTGGCTTTGCCTCTTTGTTGTGTGCTCGGACAAGGTAAGGATAAGGACTCTTGCTGCCATATCGTTGAGCGTGATTTCGATGCTTTTCGTTCTTACGGTCACTTGTTGCGAACTCGGGTTGATTGAGAACCGACTCTTTGTTCGCTCCGGTGAGATGCGATTTGCATATGGATTCAAGCATCCGAATTACCTTGGATTTTATTTAATGGCAATTTGCATTTTCTTTTCAACGCTTCGCTTCGGCGCAAACCCGCTCCCCGATATTGTCCTAATTCTCGTTACTTTCCTGATTAACATATTTGTTGTAGGCTCTCGATCCAGCGCTATCATGAGCTTGGCCCAGATTCCTCTTCTCCTTGTCTTCGATTATTGCAAAGCGCAGCGCTCTCGCAATATCGCTAGGTTTTCTCTTTTGTTGATGGTTCTTGTTGCTATAGCCGGGAGTCTTGCGGTCATGGTTGTGTATAGCCCATCTATTCCTGCCTTGCGGCAGCTCAATACATTGCTTAGCAATAGGTTTAGTCTGGCGCATAGCTACTATTCCATGCAGCCATTGACGCTGTTTGGATCCGACTTTAGCGGCCATGCGCCTATTTACTGGGAGCTTGGAAAGCCTACTAACTTCATTGTTGACAACGCGTTCTGTCATATTCTCCTTCGCTATGGCATCATTCCGTCTATTATTTTCTTCGGCGGCGTGCTTGCGTTGATGGTTGTCTTGATCCGAAAGCAAACATGGAATTCACTTATTTTCGGATTAACTTTGATGCTGCTATTTGGTATCGGTGAAACTCTTGGAGCGCGCGTCGACTGTAATATTTTCTTAGTCGCATTTGGACCTGCGTTATTATTTTCAGATAAATCGGTGTTTGAATCTGATGCCTGCTAAATTCCTTCCTTGCATGAACTGATTCTATCTATCCATTACAGGTGGTAATAGGACATCGACAATTCTCGAGGACAGTATTCGGCGTATTGCCTACGATATGGATAAGTCTCGAGTGGTTGTCTAGCGGGGATCGTGTCCCAAATGTTGGTGTAAGAGCCGTTTCGCCTGAAGGGTGGAAAGCGGCCATCGCCTAGAATCTTCAATTGTCGAGATCGATTGATTCTAAAGAAAGGCGATGACCACATGAACAGTTTAGACCACGAGATGCCGCGATTCGACGACGGCATGGTCAACATCCGGGAGCTCGTCCGCGTCATGGCGGAGTCCCTCGTCAACGAGATCATGGACGTGCAGGCGGAGGACGCGTGCGCCGACGGCAACCAGCGCAACGGATATCGCGAGCGCGCGCTCGTCACCAGCGTCGGGACGATCAACCTGCGCATCCCCAAGCTCAGTCGCGGGAGCTACTTCCCGGAGGACCTGCTGGTCCGCTACTCCAGGGTCGATAGGGCGGTGGTCGCGGCGGTCTCCGAGATGGTGACGTGCGGCGTCTCCACGAGGAAGGTCGAGCGCGTGGCGTCCGCCATGGACGTCGACCGCATGAGCTCGAGCCAGGTCTCGAGGATCTGCGAGTCGCTGGACGAGACGGTGGCCGACCTGCAGGAGCGGGACCTCTCCGACGTGGCGTTCCCCTACATCTGGGTGGACGCAACCCACGTCAAGTGCCGCGACGGGGGCCATGTCTCGTCGTGCGCGCTCGTCACGGCCATAGGCGCGGGGGCGGACGGCCACCGCCGCCTGCTCGGGATCGACGCGATCGACACGGAGAGCCACGCCGGCTGGATCTCCTTCCTGAGGTCGCTGCGCGGGAGGGGCGTCTCCGGCGTCGCGTGCGTGACCTCGGATGCCCACGAGGGCCTCAGGCGCGCCATCGAGGAGGTGTTCCCGGGGGCCGCCTGGCAGAGATGCGTCGTGCACCTCATGAGGAGCGCGGCCTCCTGCGCCCCCACCCGCCAGAAGAGGGCGGCCGTGATGTGGCAACACCTTCTTGAACAAATCTACGAGAGGATC
>NZ_QUHV01000021.1 GCF_003479805.1 Collinsella sp. AF08-23
AGACTCTCATCCGACTGTCCAATTTAGTATAGCCACATCACACCTTCCTCTCCAGGGGCACGGGGCCCCGATCCGGGCTCGGGCCCCTGCGTTTCCTCTGGCCCGGCGCATATTCGTCGATCCACTCGCCGAGCAGCTGGCGGCTCTTGGGATAGCCGAGCGCCCTCGCCGTCCGTGCCAGGCTCCTGCCATGGCCGAGGTAATAGTCGACCGCGGCGCGCTTCATCGCGTCGGTGTATGTCGGGTCGGAGACGGACTTCCGGACAGGCACCACGCCGGTCCTCTCGTATTCCCTCCACCAGCCCCTGAGCGTCCCCCGGTTGGGATACCCCAGCTCGGCAATTGTGTCAGCATAGCTATGGTCGAACCTGATGAATGTCTCGAGGGCGCTCCTTCTCTGCTCCTCGCTGTATGCCATGCGATGGCCTCCTTGAACTCCTTTGGTCCAAGTTCTCCACCGCAGTCCCTTCTGCTCAAAAGCTATTGACTAAACACACATCAGGCCCCGGTCGTAGTGGCCGGCGCGGTACACCTCCCGCTCGGCGCTGCGCCCGTGGCGCTCGGCCCCGGCCAGGTCGTCGGCCTCCGCCTCGAGCGGGCCGTTCGGCGTGTCCTCGACCGTCTTCCCGACAAGCTCGCGCAGATCGGACCTGAGGCCCTCCTCGTTCAATGCTGCGATGGGTTCGGGCATGGCCGACCTCCAATATGCTCCTCGTCTCGACAACTCGAATCATACCGAGGCGGGCCGCCCCCTTCTATCTGGACGCCATTCCGCTGTCAAAGTGCGCAAGAAATTGTACGTTACCTGGCTCTAATCGTTGCGTCCGATAAGGGCCGACAGGGCACTTGCAAATAAGCGTTCAAGATTCCTGCTGGAACCGATGTCAATCGGCCTGCATCCACCTGCCCATATATTGGGCCAAGACCTACCGGCTCTTAAACATGCCCCTCGTCTTCAGATCAAGCCGTTCGGACGTCTCGAGAAAAGGAGTCACCCTATTCGACGCGCATTCCCGTATTTTGTTTAAAACGAATGAGACCGCCACCCCAGCGACCGCCCCATCGATGTTGCCAAATGAATACCCAAGGCACCAAGATATGATCGGCAGAGGAATTTCGCCCTCCAGCGCCTCGACGACGAAACCGTGCGTCAGGCTGGAGAAACGCCGCTCGCGTTGGAGCGCGTCGGAAAGGGCTTGATTGATTTCGCCAAGGTTTTCAGCAAAGTTTCGCTCGGCAAGGCAGGCAAATTTCGCAGCCCCTTTTGGCACCTGCTCGCGCACATACAAGACTGCATCCGAGAGAAGCGCCAGCTCCTCCCTGCCCAGATTCTTTGGCAAGCCAACCAACACCCTGTAACACAGTTCCATCGGCTGGGGCAGATTGCCAAATTCGTCTGGGTCCGAAACGGTCAGCGGCATTGAAAGATGGCTCTCCCGCAGCTCGGCAGATATAGAAGCGGGAAAGTCCCTTATGCATCGCGGCATCAGCTCTGCAGGGGTCGTGTAGTACCTAAGCGCCGCCCACTTTGATATGGCGCCCTCGTTGTGCGGAACGTATTTGTTCGCCAGGTTTACAAGCGACCTCCTGCCTCCCTCGCACTCGGTGAATGCATCTCGAAGAGCGTCAATCCTTGAATCCCGAACCCCCGCCAGCCTAAGCTTCGACCTGAGCAGGCCGCCTTCCGAGAGGTCCTCGAGCACCCTTGCATGAAAGAGTTCGCTCTGCCCCTTGATATCAAAGGAATACACACTTGATGCATATCTGTCGAGAAATTCCGCGCAGCCGAGACGTCTCTTGTCAACAACACCCTCTTCCTTAAGGTATTCGACAAACGAATAGTGGCCCTCCCTCAGATCGGGAACCACGACGCCGGCCTCGAGCAAGCCCCTAAGGGCAACGAGCGCATCGTACGTCATGCAGGGTTGGAGCAGATACCGACTAGGGATAATCAACCGATTTGCAAAGAGGGCATAGGCTACGAGCCGATACACCCTCGACGGGAGCGAATCCATTCCACCGGAGGCGACAAGTGAGAACTCGGGGTCGCAGTGGTTCGCAACCACATCGCCAAAATCAAGATCGGAAGAAACTATGAACTCATGCACCGCATTACCCCCGTCCGCGCAATGGCCCTTAGCTGTTAAGTGCCAAGACGTTGTTTACATCTTGATGGTGGCAAATAAGGAGGGCTCCCGCATGCTGTGAGCTGCCTAGATTCATAGCGAAGGAGCCCTCCCATGGAGCAACATCCTAACGCAAGGCTCGCCCCGAGGGGGCGCGAGACGCTCGTCTCGCGCGTAAAGTCTGGCCTCGGCGTCGCCGAGGCCGCGCGCCAGATAGGCGTCAGCCGCCAGACCGCGAGCAAGTAGCTCGCCCGCACGCGTCATGGCGAGGCGCTCGTCGCTGCTGCTCGCGCCGCCTACGCGGAGCTGCTCCCCGACGAGCGCAGGGGGGCGGCGTTCATGGGCCGCGCGCTGCACTTCTTCGCGGGGCTGGGGGTCGCGGTCGATCGGGTGATGACCGACAACGGACCGGGCTACCACAGCGGCGAGTTCAACGCGCTGCTCGCCGCGGCGGACGCTCCCCGTCCTTCATCGAATACTATAATTGGTCACGTCCGCACAGCGCGTGCAGGTGCCTTCCGCCTATGACGCGCATCGTCGGCGTAAACAACCTATTGGCACACAACAACTAGCCGCCCTCGCAATCCGATTGTACAAGTCGACTAAACACCCGTTGGACTTGCTGAGTCTCGCTTCGGCACTCTCATCAATCGAGTTTCTTGATCAGCCTTGCAGGAACACCAGCGTATAGGCAATTTGGCTCGCAGTCACGATTCACCAGTGAACCCGCGCCGATAATCGCTCCCCCTCCAATACGGACACCCTGCAGCACCGTCGAACGTGCGCCAATCCAAGCGCCCTCACCGATCACGATGTCCCTGTAGGTATCGGCGGCAGCCCTGCGATGAGAATCGCCGATCTCATGCGAGACGCAGATTAGGGCAACATCCATCGCTATACGCACGTTGTCGCCGATGATGATTCTGGCTTCCCCCCATTACAGTCTGAAATAGGCCATCGATAAATTTCGATG
>NZ_QUHV01000022.1 GCF_003479805.1 Collinsella sp. AF08-23
TCGAAATTTATCGATGGCCTATTTCAGACTGTAATGGGTGGTCGCAGATGGTGCTCAACGGGCGCGCACGCCGTCTCTAATACGGCAATCGGGGGATGCAAGCCATGCGCCCTCGGAGGCTTCCTCCCTGCCTTCTATCAAGAGCGGAAGGCGGAACACATTCTTTTTATGGGATAATAAAAGAATGGATTATTCATGGAGCAAGGAGGGCCGCCATGAAGAGAAGTTTTTTGAGCCTGCTCTGCGTCCTGGCGCTCTGTCTGGGCCTGCTGCCCGCCACGGCGCTGGCGGCAGCGCCGGGCGGACAGATGATTTATGTAGGCAACGAAAATGTGACAAGAGGCGGCTACTGGACGACCGACAACGATGGAAACGTCACCGCATACACAGGCGAAGGCACGCCGGCGGACAACTTTATCCATTATGACGCAGGTAGTAATACCTTGACCCTGCACAACGCCACTATTAAAGAGGAAACACCCTATGATACCAGTACTCTTATCGTGGGTGCAGCCATTGGTGTGCTCAATCAGAACGGCAATGCAGAATTGACCATCACATTGGAGGGCACCAATACAATAAAAGATGTCAGCACGGCAATTTATGTATTAGCCCCTTCTACTGGCAGTGCCAACCTGACCATCACGGGCGACGGCATTCTGAATGCCATTAGCGGTTCTAATCCAGGAATCAGAGTTCAAAGCAACACCAGCAATGGTGCCCTTGCCATCACGGACGCTAAGGTCACTGCAAGTTCAAGCGGTTATAGCGATGGCGTTCGAATACAGTGTGGTGATAGCTCGAACGCATCACTGACGGTGAATGGCGGCAGCCTGACCGCAACTGGCAGCGATACGCTATTTGCAGGGATTACAATGCAGTTTGGCTCCAGTTCCGGCTCCGGCACCCCCACAGTGACCGTCAGCGACAACGCCATCGTGCGGGCCAACGGCAGTGCCGGTGGAATTGCAAGTTATTCTTCTTCTCCGATCCAGTACGAAACAGGCAGCGATAGTACCGGCGGTATCGTCTTTGACAACGGCACCGGCACCGTATACGGCAATGTGACCTTGCAGGAGGATTTGGAGATTGGCGAGGGCGAGAGCCTGACCATCGGAAAGGGCGCCAGCTTGAATACAGGCAGCCATGAAGTGATTGTAGATGGCGGTACCCTCACTGGCGGGGATAAAATAACGGGTACGGTGAAATATGCCCCCACCATCACCACCCAGCCTACAAGCCAGACTGTGACCGAGGGCGGAACCGCCACTTTTACCGTTGTGACCAGCGGCACCGAGCCGTTGTCTTATCAGTGGCAGCAAAGCACTGACAGCGGTCAAAGCTGGACGGATATTGTTGGTGCCACCGATGCTACCTATACCACAGAGGCCACCACTACCAGCATGAACGGCTATCAATACCACTGTGTGGTGCGCAACAGCGCAGGAAGCATCACAAGTGATGCAGTTTCCTTGACAGTCAAAGAACACGTCCATACATGGGGTAATCCCGTCTGGAGCTGGACTGAAGATGGTAAATCAGCAACTGCCACATTCACCTGTGAAAATGATGCAACCCATAAGGAGACTCCGGAGGTAACGGTTACACCAGCAGTGAAGAAGCCAGCCACCTGCACGGAAACAGGCGTAACCGCTTATACGGCAACCGTTGAATTTAATGGTCAGACCTACACGGATACGAAGGAAGTGGCAGACATCCCGGCCACCGGCCACCGCTACGAGAACGGCAAATGCATCGTTTGCAGTGAGGTCGACCCCGCCTTCACGGCAATGATCATTGAAGGCGCGAACGGGAAGTGGCAAAAGGGCAGCGAGGACGGACTGTCCTTCACCTCCAACGCCGCCTTCGATGACTTCCAGAAGGTGCAGGTGGACGGGAAAGACCTTGATGCCTCCAAATATACCGTTAAGGAGGGCAGCACCATCGTCACCCTGAAGCCCTCCTACCTTGAGACCCTGCCTGCAGGAAAGCACACGCTGGCGATCGTCTCCGATACCGGCACCGCCGAGACCGGGTTCACCGTCGCTGCGGCAGAGAAGCAGGCGGCCGATGATAAACCTGCGAACGATAAGGCCGCCAGCGACAGCGACAAGGAATCGCTCGCCAAGACCGGCGACGACTCCATGCTGCCGATAGCGGCGCTTTCTATCCTCGCCGTCACCTCTATCGCAACAGGGGTATTCGCTCTGAGAAGGTCCCGCATCTAGGCTTCGCCGAGAGCGCTTTACGGGTTCCATCCCGCCCCGCAGGAAATCCTGCGGGGCGGTTCTTTTACGCGGGCGCCGAGCAAGCGGGGATTCGAGAGGACGCTCTCGATACGTCGCCTGGGGGGACGTCGCCTGGAGGGTCCGTCCAGGGCGCAGTCGAGCCGGACATGGAGAAAAAGGCCTCGTCAGGGGCTTTTTACGCCATGACCCAGCTTTGATCCGAAAGCCGATTGCCCGCTCAGTTTCGAAACTTTAAGATAAATCGAGTTTCGAAACCAAGAAGGAGCGGATGATGGCTTGGGTAGACCGCAATACGTACATGGAGCGGCTCTAGGCGCTCGAGGGCACCCGGGACATCAAGGCGATCACGGGGATGCGTCGCTCCGGCAAGTCCGAGCTCATGAAGGCCTCGAGCTGATGAGGCGGGGCTACGAGACCTACGTCGGGAAGCTGTACCAAAAGGAGGTCGACTTCGTTGCGAAGAGGGGGGTGTTCCTATAGTTTTGTCAACTGGGAAATGCTC
>NZ_QUHV01000023.1 GCF_003479805.1 Collinsella sp. AF08-23
ATCCTCTCGTAGATTTGTTCAAGAAGGTGTTGCCACATCAGTCCCGCGCGCTCGAGGCGCGCGACCGCGAGCTCGCGGCGTCCCGGCCGAAGGGCCTCCGCGTGCACTCGCGCAGGCCGCGCGCCCTCGCCACGATGTGCGGCGACGTCCGCTTCCGCCGCACCGTGCTCGTCGACGGCGCAGGCCTCACCCGCTACCCGCTCGACGAGGAGCTGGACCTGCCCGCCGGCGACCGCGTGAGCCCGTCGGCGCGCTCGTTCCTGGCCACCTGCGGGGCCGACGTGCCGTTCGCCCGCACGGCCGAGCTGATGGCCATCGCGGGCGGCTCTCCCGTGTCGGCGACGACGGTGATGGACTCGGTGAGGTCGGCCGGGGAGGCCGTGGCCGGGATCGAGCGGGCCCGTGCGCGCGACCTGTTCCGCGACGGGGTGGCGCCCCGCGCCGACTCCGCGGCCGAGGAGGTGCTCGTGGAGGCCGACGACACGTGGGTGCGCATGCGCGACGGGTCGATGGCCGAGGTGAAGGCCGTGGTGGCCTACGCCGGCAAGGAGGAGGGGCGCGGGGTCGAGCCCGTGAGGCTGGGGTGCGTGGGCGAGGCGCCCGGCGACTTCCGGGGGCGGGCCGTGGCGCAGGTAGGCTCGCGCTTCGACCTGGCGCGCGTCGAGCGCGTGCGCCTCGGGACCGACGGCGAGGCGCAGTACGTCAACGGCGCCGCCTCCATGCCGTTCGCCGACGTCGCCGGCTTCATCGACCCGTTCCACGTCTTCAGGGCGGTGGGCCGCTGCGCGCCGTCGCCCGACGGGTCGCGGCTGGTCTCGGTCCTGAGGTCGGAGGGGGCGGATGCGTGCGCCGGCGCCATCGAGGCGATGGTCGGGGCCGGGACGGCGGCGTCCGGCGCCGAGGGGGTCGCCGCCTACCTGCGCCGCCACGCCGCCGAGATCGGGGGCGGCCCGTCGATGGGCGCCATGGAGGCCGAGCAGCAGCACATGTGCAAGGTGCGCATGGGCTCGTTCCCGTGCGCGTGGTCGCCCGCCGGCGCCGACGCGATGGCGCGGCTGCGCAGCTGGCTCGGGTCGGGGTTCGCGCTGCCTCCCCGCACCCGCGAGTCGGAGCAGTCCCCGCGACGCCGGCAGCGGCGGGAGCGCAAGCTCGCGAGGCACCTTGCCCGGCGGGCGGGCGGGCGCGTAAAATCCGAGGGGAAGGGCTGGGAGTGATGTGGCTATACTAAATTGGACAGTCGGATGAGAGTCT
>NZ_QUHV01000024.1 GCF_003479805.1 Collinsella sp. AF08-23
CGCGAGCCTGTCGTGACTGGGGAAGTCTTCGATGTCGATGGAGATCGCAAGCTCGGAAGCGGTTTTGGGCCCGATGCCCGGCACCGTCAGGAGGCATCGGTAGGTATCGTCGCCTTCGAGCAGGGCGGAGATCTCCGCCGTGATCGCCTCGATCTCCGCCGAGTTCTCGGATATCCTGCGCGCGAGCAGTTTCACCGCCCGGTCCTCGGCGGCGACGACCGACGCATCCGGCCTTGTCGAGGAGGTTGTCGAGCGGACGAGGGCCTCGATCTTACCGCGCGCCGCCCCACGCGTGAGCGCCGCCGCCCTGCGGGGCCCGGCGTCGGCTACCGACCAGGCCCCGCCGAGGGATGCCATGAGCCTCAGCTGGGGCCCGTCGGACAGGTCGACCAGCGCCTCGAAGGCGGGGCACGATTCCAGCAGGATGCTGCGCAGCCGGTTCTTATTCCTAGTGTTCTCGCAGGTCAGGAAGTTCCTCTGGGCGGCCAGCGCCCTCGCCGCCGCAATCGTCGGACCTGGGTCTCCGACCGGCAGGAGCGCGTCGGGGATGCCAAGCGCCGTCTTCGCGATGACCATCGCGTCTCGCTCGTCGGTCTTGGCGTCGCCGGCGAAGAGCCTGGCGGCCCCGTGCGCCGCGAGTCCCGGCAGGTACGCCGCCGACATCCCGGCCGCCCTGGCGCGGGCGAGCGCGAGGGCGCCTATGTTGCGCGACTGGTCGACGACCACGAGCGCATCGGGGAAGCGGCCGAACAGCGAGTCCAGGTCGTCCTCCCTGTTCGCGACGGGGGCGCTCAACAGCACCTCGCCATCTCGAGTCGCGACGCATGCCCAGTGGGACGATTTCCCGACATCGAGCCCGATGACGGCTTCCGGCATTCTAATTGGTGCCACGGTGGTATCCTCCAATCGGTAGGCCGATCGGAACCCCTCCCCGCGACACCCACATTACCTGGCCGTGGCGCTTGCGCCCGGCAGTTTCCTATCAGTCGTCCGGAGCGGCGAGCGCCCCCGGTGGCAACACCCCCCGGGCCCTCTACGGGGCAGGGGCAGACGGCCATCCGGAGGCGCCCGATCGGCGGCCCCTCGGGGCTTGCCCGTATCGTAGGCAATGCGCCGAATGCTCGCCATCGAAATTTATCGATGGCCTATTTCAGACTGTAATGGG
>NZ_QUHV01000025.1:0-402 GCF_003479805.1 Collinsella sp. AF08-23
GCCGGACGACCCGGAGGAGCTCAAGCGCATGGTGCGCGAGCTCAGGATGGAGAACGACCTCATGCGCGAGGTGGTCGAGCTCGTAAAAAAAGACCCAGGCGCCGACCCCTCCTCGCTGACGAACCGGGAGAAGGCGGCGCTCATCGACGCGCTCAGGGGGACGTATTCCTTGAGCTCTTTGACATCTAGGCTCGCGATCCCGCCGTCGAGCTACTACTACGCGCGGAGGGCCGCGGCGGCCCCGGACAGGTGGGCCGAGGCGCGGGCGGCGCTCGCCGAGGAGTTCGAGGCCGTCGGCGGCTCGCGCGGCTACCGCTACCTGCGCATGAGGCTCGCGGCCCGCGGCATCGCGTGCGGCGAGCGGACCGTGCGCCGCCTCATGCGCGAGGAGGGGCTCGAGGT
>NZ_QUHV01000025.1:412-1062 GCF_003479805.1 Collinsella sp. AF08-23
GAGGTCCCGCGGCTCCGGCGTCCGAGGAGGTGGAGCAGCTACGCCGGGGAGGTGTCCGACGCGCCGCCCAACCTGGTCGCGCGCGACTTCCGCGCCGGCCTGCCGAACTTCCTGTGGCTCACCGACGTCACCGAGTTCCGCCTGCCGGCCCCGGGGCAGCCCAAGGTCTACCTCTCGCCCGTGCTGGACTGCTTCGACGGCGGCCTGGCGTCGTGGTCGATCTCCACCTCGCCCGACGCGGAGCTGGCGAACTCGAGCCTCGCGCGCGCCTGCGCGACGCTGTCGCCGGGCGAGGCGCCCTGGGTCCACTCCGACCGCGGCGGGCACTACCGCTGGCCCGGCTGGATCGCGATATGCGAGGAGCACGGGCTCACGCGCTCGATGTCGGCGAAGGGGTGCTCGCCGGACAACTCGGCGTGCGAGGGGTTCTTCGGCAGGCTCAAGAGCGAGTTCTTCCACTGCAGGGACTGGGGCGGGGTCACCGCCGAGGAGTTCATGGCCGGCCTCGACGCGTGGCTCCGCTACTATAACGAGGAGCGCCCGAAGGAGGCGCTGGGCTGGATGAGCCCGATGGAGTACCGGAGGTCGCTGGGGCTGGCGGCCTAAGGACGGAGGCCCCGGTCTCCAAGATTTCTGCCGCACGCCCAAAT
>NZ_QUHV01000026.1 GCF_003479805.1 Collinsella sp. AF08-23
TGGGCGACTATCTTCGTCTCCACATTTCGCACATAACTAGCCAAATAGCTTACGTTATAGACACAACATATTGGGGTCTTCAGCCATTGAACGACACAATTCAACCGTTCCCCGATACTTTACGTTCATATTCCCTGCATTAGATTATGCGCACGATGGATGATTGCTTTGAGATTTCTATTCCCAAGGGCTCCAACGCACATCGTTCAGCATGCATAGATATTCGTCTCGCCGTGTCCCGGTATATCTCAATTCAAAAGAAGCATCTCGAGGATCAAGGTTGTACATCCCAACCACACAGCTTTAGAGCTCTTTGGTGGCCTTAGAGGTGTCTGTCCCTCGGATCTTAGACAGCGAAGCGGGACGCTCGGCACGAAGCCGCAAGATGGATCATCCGATCTCCTGGGCGTCTTAGCATGCTCTCTAATAAGGAGTGAGAATATATGCGTATGAAAAAAGCGGCTTAGAAAGCTCTAAGCCGCTTGAGCGCTGTCACGATATCGCCTCCCCGCCCGCCCGCGCGGGGC
>NZ_QUHV01000003.1:0-91173 GCF_003479805.1 Collinsella sp. AF08-23
CGGAGGCCCCGGTCTCCAAGATTTCTGCCGCACGCCCAAATCGCGAAGTTTTTGCTACTTGTGCTACCGTTTGCCCTCGCGCCCCCGGTCGCGTAATCGAACACACTGTGTGCCTTCCACGAGCCGGGGGCGCACATGCGTTCTGTCCGCTCGCTCGGTTAGAATCAATAGCGTTCGAAATGGGGTCGAAGGGCCTCGAGGATATTCTCAGCACATCAGTTAGGAGCCATAGCACATGGCATTCGTCCACCTGCACAACCATACCGTCTACTCCATGCTCGACGGCGCGACGCGCATCGGCGACATGGTCAAGCGCGCGGTCGATCTTGGCATGCCCGCCGTGGCAATCACCGATCACGGCTACATGTACGGCGTCCCCGAGCTCGGCCTCGCCTGCGACGCCATTAACCACGGCACGCCTGAGTACAAGGTATGGAGCAAGGACAAGTCGTTCCTCGAGAAGGGCCGCCGCGACGAGCTCGAGTGCCCCGACTCCGAGAAAGATCCGCGCGGGTACGAGCAGCATATGAAGGACCTCGCGATGTGGGATGCCCAGGGCAACATCGATGAGCTCAAGCCACCGCTGGTCATCAAGCCCATCTTTGGCTGCGAGGTCTATTTCACCCCCGACGAGACGCTCGCGCGCGACCGCAAGCCCGAGCTCTACCACATGGTGCTCTTCGCACAGAACGAAACGGGCTACGTCAACCTCATGCAGACGGTCTCCGAGGCCGCCGTGCAGGGTTTTTACTATAAGCCGCGTGTGACGTTGGACAATCTGCGCCGCCACCGCGAGGGCCTCATCGCGAGCTCGGCGTGCATCGCGGGCATCATCCCCAAGTGCATCGACCGCGGCGAGATGGACAAGGCGATCGAGTGGGCGGAGACCTTCCGCGACACCTTCGAGCCGGGCAATTTCTACATCGAGATCCAGGAGCACGGCATTACCACCGACTCCGGCATCACCGACGAGGAGCTCTCCAAGACCCTTATCGAGATCGCCCGCCAGGTGGGCGTCAAGGTCATCGCCACCAACGACTTCCATTACCTCACGCGTGACGACGCGCCGGTCCAGGACGTGGTCATGTGCATCGGCACGAACTCCAAGATCGACGACCCCAACCGCATCCGCATGGAGGGCTCCGAGTTCTACATGAAGACCGAGGAGGAGATGCGCGCGCTGTTCCCCTATTGCCCCGAGGCGTGCGACAACACCCTCGAGATCGCGGAGAAGTGCAACGTCGAGCTCGACTGGGACAGCATCATCTTGCCGAACTACCCGCTGCTCGATCCCGGCGAGACCCATGAGAGCCAGTTCCGTCGCGAGTGCGAGGAGGGTCTGGCCAAGCGCTACGGCGACGATTGGGATGGCAAGGAGATCGGCGGCGTTGACATCCGCGAGCGCTTCGAATTTGAATACAAAGTCATCTGCGAGAAAGGTTTCGCCGCCTACTTCCTCATCGTGGCAGAATACGTGCGCTGGGCAAAGCAAAACGGCATCGGCGTGGGTCCGGGCCGTGGCTCGGCAGCCGGCGCGCTCGTCGCCTACGCCATGGACATCACCACCTTCGACCCGCTATCGAACGGCCTCATGTTCGAGAGGTTCCTCTCTCCCGAACGAACTGAGATGCCCGATATCGATATGGACTTCGACGATGAGCGAAGGCTCGAGGTAATCGAGCACGTTCGCCAGCTCTACGGTCCCGAGAAGGTCACCCACGTCATCACGTACTCGACCATCAAGGCAAAGCAGGCCATCAACGACGCTGCGCGCGTGCTCGACTACCCGGTCTATATGGGCCAACGCCTGTCCAAGATGGTGTCGAGCGATCCCGGCGTCAAGCTCAAGCAGGTGCTTGAGAAGCAACCTGGCAAAGAGGACCTGTACAGCCCGGATTTCGTCGAGGCGTATCAGAAGGACGAGGACGCCCGCCGCATCATCGACACGGCGCTGTCCATCGAGGGCCTCACGCGCGGCGAGGGCGTTCATGCATGCGCGGTGCTCATCTGCCGCGACGCGGTGAACGAGCACGTGCCCACCAAGCTCGATACCAAGGGCGGTGTGGAGATCACCCAGTACGAGGGCCATACGGTTGCGGATATGGGCCTGCTCAAGATGGACTTCCTGGGCCTGCGCACCCTCACGGTCATCTCCAAGGCCAAGGCCAACATCAAGAAGAACTTCGGCATCGACATCGACGTGGACGCCATTCCCTTCGACGACCCCAAGATCTTCGAGCTCATGTGCGCGGGCCGCACCGCCGGCGTGTTCCAGGTCGAGTCCGCGGGCATGACCGCGACCATCAAGAACATGAAGCCGACCGAGTACAAGCACGTGGTCGCTCTAATCGCCCTGTACCGCCCGGGCCCTCTGGGCGCGGGCATGGTCGCGAGCTACATCAACCGCATGAACGGCAAGGAGGCGGCGGTCTCCTACGACCCTCGCCTTGACGGCATCTTGGGCGAGACCTACGGCACGATGGTCTACCAGGAGCAGGTCATGCTCATCTCGGTCGAGATGTGCGGCTTCTCCAAGGGCGAGAGTGACTCCCGTATCCGTAAACCCGTGGCCAAAAAGAAGATCAAGATGCTCACCGACCAGGTGTTCAAGTGGTCCGATGGCGAGGAGGAGACCATCTACGACCACTGGATGAACGGCGCGGTGCGCAACGATTACAAACGAGAGACAGCCCAAAAGATCTGGGACGACGTCCTTGAGTTCGCGTCCTACGCGTTCAACAAGTCCCACTCCGCGGGCTATGCCATCCTCGTCATGCAAACCGCCTGGCTCAAGGCCCATTACCCCAACGAGTACATGGCGGCGGTGCTCACCTCCTACACCGGCAAGACCGACAAGATTGTGCATTACGTCTCGGCGTGTCGCCACGACGGCATCGCGGTCCTGCCTCCGGACATCAACGAATCCGGCACCGAGTTCACGGCGACCGCCGAGGGAGTGCGCTTTGGCCTCGCGGGCATCCGCGGCGTGGGCGAGGGTGTGACCGAGGCGATCATCGCCGAGCGCGAGAAGGGTGGGCCCTTCAAAAACTTGCACGACTTCGTGGAACGCGTGGATTCGAGTCAGGCGAATCGCCGCGTGATCGAGGCCCTCATCAAGGGTGGTGCCTTCGATTCGACGGGGTATCCGCGTCGTCAGCTCATGCACTTCGTCGATCGCGAGAACCCCGAGAACATCATCGACGCCGCGGTGAAGCGCCAAAAGGACCGCGCGGCGGGTCAGACGTCGCTGTTCGATGTCTTCGGTGACGTCGAGGGGTCGGGCTTTGAGGTCATCGTCCCCGAGCCCGACGGGCAGGAGTGGGACCGCCACATGAAGCTCTCTTTCGAGAGGGAAGTCTTGGGCATTTACGTCTCCGACCATCCGTTGCGCCCGTACGAGTACGCGTTGGCGAAGGCGCGCGAGTTCACCCTTTCGCAGATCGACACGGGTTTTGAGACCATGGGCCCCACGGGCAACGCCGTGAACCAGGAGATTCCCGAGGGTAAAGCGTACTGGTGGGCGGGCATGGTGTCGAGCGTGGGCAAGCGTGTGACCAAGAACGGCGACCCCATGGCGATTGTTCAGCTCGAGGACATGGAGGGTGAGGCGACGGTCGTCATCTTCCCCAAGACGTACAAGCAATGCGAAGGGTATCTCTACGGCGAGGTGGACCCTGAGACGGGAGCGCAGCTCTCCGACGCCTTCATTCGTGTGAAGGGTAAGCTCGAGCGCTCCGACCGCGGCGATCAAATCATCGCGCAGGAGATCGAGCCGCTCGTGCTGAACGACGAGAGCAATCGCCCCAAGGTGTTCGAGATCATGATTCCGAGTGCCCGGTTCTCGCAGTCCAACATGGCGCGTTTGGCGACAGTGCTGAGCACCAATCCCGGTGGAGACCGCGTCGAGCTCTTCATCGAGCAGGGCGACGGGCAGACCATGCGGGCCGAGATTCCCACGCGAGTCAATGCGCGCTCGATTCCGCTTATTGCCGAGGTCAAGGGCATCGTGGGCAACAAGGGCCGCGTAACGGTGATCTAGTCCCAGCCGCCGCCGGAGTCCGCGAGCGCCCGGCTCTTATCCGGCGCTCGGGCAGTCCTGCGCAAGACGGAGCGTCCACTGGACGCTCCTTTGCGTGCGGAACTCGCGGCGGACAAGAGCCGGGCGCTCGCGGACTCCGGCGGCCTGCGCTTTCGATGCGTTCGCACCTCTATTCTGAGTTGATTGTCCCGGGGGTGCGGGACGATATGCCCCGCACTCACGGGACGACGCGTTACGTTGGAGCATATTTGGGCATACTATCCTTTGATTGCATCTGCAACGAAGTCTGAAAGGATCTACTGATATGGCAACGTTTTTCAAGAATGATGAGACGGGCAAGTTCCTCGCCGCCATCGATGCCGACATGGTCGCGCCCGCGGGGTATGCCGAGGTCGTCGCGAACTCGGTGGACGCCGCCACTGAGAAGCACGTCCCTGTAATCGATGTGCAGCGTGAGGGCCATGTCCTTAACGTGACCGTGGGCGAGGTCGAGCATCCCATGGAGGCCGAGCACTACATCGAGTGGATTGCGCTCGAGGCCGCCGGTCGCTTGGAGGTTCACTACCTCAAGCCCGGCCAGGCTCCCACCACCTTCTTCGCCGGCGGGGCCAAGACCGGTATCGCTTACGCCTATTGCAACCTTCACGGCCTGTGGAAGGCCGAGTTCTAAGGACTCGCTCTCTTAGTCGTCAGTCTGATGCAGGGGCCTGGCCCTCATGGTGCATCGCCGTCCGTCGGATGGGGGCACTGTGGGGGCCAGGTCCTTTGTCGTGCGGCTGCGAACTTCCAAGAGGGTATACTCGGTTGCATGCAATGTCCCGACACGCAGTCGGGGAACTCACGAACAAGAAAGATGGATTTCGCAGATGAAACTCGCACTTGCGCAGATACACGCTCGTCTCGGCGACTTGGATGGCATCTGCGCGCGCGTTGAGCAACAGCTCGCCATCGCCCATGAGGCGGGCGCGGACCTGCTCTGCCTGCCTTCGCCGCTCTTTTGCGGCGTCACGCCTGGCACACTCGTCGAGAGCGCTGACTTCGAGCACGATCTGCTATGCGTCCTGCAACGCCTCGCCCGCGTCGCCGACGACTTGGGAATGGCGTGCCTGGCGCCCGCCGTTCTCGCACTCGAGTCGGGTCAGCTGTTCGAGATTTTCATGCTGAGGAAGGGCCGCGTCGTTCCCTTGCGCCTCACGATGGTACGGCATCAGGAGATTCTGCCCGTATCGCCATGGAGCCCCCCGATCTTCGAAGTTGCCGGCACGAGGATAGCTGCCACCTTCGATGCCGCGCGCGACCTCGATTCCATTCCAAACGGGTGCGATATGGTCATCTTCTTCCCGGTGAATGGCTTTGACATGACCGATCCATCTACCACGGCCGTCGCCTCGGTGTCGCAGGGCGGTTTTCGTTCCGAGGTCGAGCGGGCGGGTGTTTGGTTCGCCTGCATGGAGCCCTTGGGTGGCTATGATGACGCCGTGTACACAGGCGGTTCCTTCGTCATGGATGACGGTGGCCGTGTGGTCGCGCAGGCCCCCTGTTTTGAGGAGGCCCTCCTTGTCCAGGAGGTGCGGCGCGGGGTGATGGTGGATGCGGTGGCACTGCACGATTTACCCATGTACCGCCGGGAGATCTGGTTGTGGGAGGCCCTTCGCCTGCATGTGCGCGACGCCGTCGCCGCCCATGGGTTTGGACGCGTGATCGTGCCCCTTACCGGCGATCTTCCGAATAGCCTGCTCGCCGTTTTGGCGGTCGATGCGCTGGGGCCGCGCAACGTCCTCGGCTTGCTTGTTGGCCATGAAGACGCCCTGACCTCTGCACAGGAGGTGGCCGAAGCCGAGCGCTCTGCCCTTGCGCGCGAGGTCGCCACGGGACTCCACATGCGCCTTCTCGAACGGACCGCCCCGAGCGCGACGCTTCTTGTCGATCGTGACGTTCCGGCTCCTGACGACTCGGGCATGCGCCGCGGCATCGACGCCCTTTTGTTGGCGGATACGGCCCGTGAGCTCTCTGCCCTCGTGCTCGCTCCCTTCACCAAGACCGATTACGCCCTGCGCGCGAACACGCTCGCAACGCTTCAACCATGTTGCCTCGCGCCTTTTGGCGACGTATATCTCTCCGCGCTCGAGTGGGTTGCCAAATTCCATGCGCGGGTCTCATCTGCACTTCCCAATCGGCTGATGGGATCCGAGGCGGTCTCCCATGTCCAAGCCACGATTGTGCGCGACGCGATTGGCCAGCTCAACATAGACGAGGCACTTGATCAGCGTGCCCGGCATCTGCTGGAGTCGATCGATTCGGCTCAAATCGACGCGACGCTCGAGGCGCACGTCGATCGCAACGCGGCCATCGATGCCCTGCCCCTCTCGACGATTTCTCCCGAGGCATCCGCTCTGCTGCTTATGCTTGTGCGCCACAATGAATCCGGTCGCCGGATGCTGCCACCTGCGCCCATCGTCTCGGCACGTGGGTTCACCGAACGACTTTGGCCTGTGCAGCTTGCCTGGTCCGACATGGGTACGCGTGGTGAGGAGCGCCTGCGCGCCTCAGATTTTGCCGAAGCGGAGTACCGTCGTATGGAGCGGAAGGGCTCGGAGCGCAGCGAGCAGGCGCGTGGCGAGATTTTCGGAATGCTCGGCGAGATGTTGGGGCTCACGCCCGAGCAACAGGCAGAGCTCATGAGTGAGGAAAGCCAGGAGCGCATGCGCGAAGAGCTGCGTGAAATGGAGGGCAATCTGCGCGAGCTGTTCCGACGCATGGCGGAATCTGGAGAGGGCTCCGAAGGGCCCGGCGCGTCACCCACCAGCGGGTTCAGCTTCTTCTCCTTGAACTGAGGCTGCGCGAGTTTTTAGCGTACTGCCGTGTCTGCTCATGTTATAGTAGAACAAACGTTCGAACAGCGGGAGGGGGCGCATGGTCATCTTGGGGATCGATCCGGGCTTGGCGAATACCGGCTGGGGCATCATCGAGGAGCGCCGAGGTGAGGTGCGGTGTCGTGCCTATGGCTGCATCGAGACCTCTTCCGGGTCGGATTTGGCAGCCCGCCTCCGTCGCATCGCCGATGAGCTGACGGCCGTTGTCGACCGTTATCACCCCCAGCAGGCGGCTGTTGAGGGAATATACTTCGGGGCCAACGTCCGTTCCGCCATCCCGACCGCCCATGCACGCGGTGCCGCCCTCGTGGCCTGCTCGCTTTGCGGGGTTGAGGTGGGGGAGTACACCCCTATGCAAATCAAACAGGCGGTGGTTGGCACCGGATCGGCAGATAAAGCCCAGGTGACCTACATGGTCCGTACGCTTTTGCACCTCGATCACGATCCCAAGCCCGATCACGCCGCCGATGCACTCGCGTGCGCCGTGTGCCATGCGCATCTGCAACGCACTCAAGTGCTGACCGGCGGCGTGTTCGCTCAACAGAAGGGAAACCCGTACGCATGATTTCTCAACTTCATGGCAGCGTGCTCGAGGCCACGCCGAGCATGGTCGTCATCGATGTCAACGGCGTGGGATTCGAGCTCGGCATCTCCGGCACGACCGCCGCGGCTCTGCCCGGGGTGGGCGGGGACGTTCGCCTGTACACGCGCATGGTCGTGCGCGAAGATTCCTGCACGCTCTTCGGCTTTGCCTCCAAGGACGAGCGGACGATGTTCGACAAGCTCGTCGCGGTGAGCGGCGTGGGCGCTAAGCTCGCGCTCGCCGTGCTCTCCAAATTCAGCGTCCCGCAGTTGTACACACTGGTCATGACCGAGGACGACAAGGGCATGGCGACGGTGCCCGGCGTGGGGAAAAAGACCGCGCAACGACTGATTCTCGAGCTCAAGGGCGTGTTCTCCAAAGACCGTAGCCTCGCCGGCTCAGAGGCGCCCGGATCCGTCCCGCTTCCACTCGAGCTCGTCTCCCCGGCGGCTACTTCGCCCGTGGACGACGCCACCTCTGCACTTCTATCCATGGGCTTTACGCCTTCGGAAGTCTCCTTGGCGTTAGGCGGGTATGATGGCAGGGATATGCGCGTCGAGGATCTGCTGGCCGCGGCGCTCAAACGCCTTGGAATGGATGCATGATGTGGGAAGTGGATGAATCGACCGATCTATGGGCCGACACGCCGGCGGCGCGGGGCTCCCATGGGGAGGGCGAGCGCTTCGTGACGGGTGAGCTCATCTCCGATGATCTCGATGTCGAGCGCAGCCTGCGTCCGCAGCGTCTCGATGACTATTGCGGGCAGGAGCACATCAAACAGAGCCTGAAGATCCTCATCGAGGCGGCTCAAACACGCGGTGAGAGTCTTGACCACGTGATATTCTCTGGACCCCCCGGCTTGGGAAAGACCACGTTGGCGGCGGTCGTCGCGAATGAGATGGGCGCGCAAATCAAAACGACTTCCGGTCCCGCCATCGCCCGTACGGGCGATCTTGCGGCGATCCTCACCAACCTGCAGCCGGGTGACGTGCTGTTTATCGACGAGATCCATCGCCTTAACCGTCAGGTCGAGGAGATCCTGTATCCGGCGATGGAGGATTTCTCCCTCGATATCGTGATTGGCAAAGGCCCGGCAGCTCGGTCCATTCGTCTGGACATCCCGCATTTCACCCTCGTGGGCGCCACTACGCGTTCGGGCATGCTCACGGGTCCCCTTCGCGACCGTTTTGGCATTTCGTTCAGGCTCGATTACTACGGCATCGAGGATCTTGCCGATATCGTGTGTCGCTCCGCGTCCATCTTGTCCGTGGATATCGACCGTGAGTCCGCAAAGGAGATCGCCTCACGCTCCCGCGGCACGCCGCGCTTGGCGAATCGCCTGCTCAAACGCGTGCGCGATTACGCTCAGGTGCGGGGAGGCGGGAGTATCGACTTGGCCATTGCGCAAGAGGCCATGGCGTTCTTCGAGATCGACGAGCTCGGTCTCGACTGGATGGACATCCGCATTCTCGAGATGCTCTGCAAAACGTTTCGCGGCCGTGCCGTGGGCCTGTCTACTTTGGCGAGCGCCACGGGAGAGGACGCCAACACGCTTGAGGACGTCTATGAGCCTTATCTGCTGCAATGCGGCCTGATTGTCCGCACTCCGCAGGGACGCATGGCAACGCCCGTTGCCTTTGAGCATCTGGGCCTGGAGACGATTGCCTTGTGACGCTTCTGAGCTTCATGCCCGTGCTATGCTGAACAAGTTATTCCTCGTGCAGAAGGGACCTTGCCATGTTGACCGACATCGAGATTGCCCATTCCGTTGAACCGTGGCCCATCCAGCAGGTCGCCGAGGCCGCTGGGGTGGATCCTAAGCACCTCATCCCGTACGGCTTCGACAAGGCAAAGGTCGACTATTCGCTGCTGAACGAGCCTTCCGACCACGAGGCCAAGCTCGTGCTCGTGACCGCCATCAACCCCACGCCCGCGGGCGAGGGCAAGACCACCACGACCATCGGCCTGGCCGATGCCCTGCGCCGTCGCGGCGTCAAGAGCGCCGTGGCCCTGCGAGAGCCCTCGCTCGGCCCCGTGTTCGGCGTGAAGGGCGGTGCCGCCGGCGGCGGTTACGCGCAGGTCGTTCCCATGGAGGACATCAACCTGCACTTCACGGGCGACTTCCACGCCATCGGCGCGGCCAACAACCTGCTCGCCGCCATGCTCGACAACCACATCCAGCAGGGCAACGCCCTCGGCATCGACGTCAAGCGCATCACCTGGAAACGCGCGGTCGACATGAACGACCGCCAGCTCCGCCACGTGATCGACGGTCTGGGCGGCAAGGCCCAGGGCGTCCCGCGTGAGGATGGTTTCGATATCACCGTCGCGTCCGAGGTCATGGCGATTCTGTGCCTGTCCACCTCCATCTCCGACCTCAAGCAGCGCCTGGGCGAGATTGTGGTGGGCTACACCTATACCGGCGAGCCCGTGCGAGCCAGCCAGCTCAAGGCTCAGGGTGCCATGGCGGCCCTGCTCAAGGACGCGCTCAAACCCAACCTCGTGCAGACGCTCGAGCACACGCCCGCGTTCGTCCATGGTGGTCCGTTTGCCAACATCGCGCACGGTTGCAACTCCGTGATGGCCACCCGCATGGCCATGCGCTTCGGCGATATCGCCATTACCGAGGCGGGCTTTGGCGCCGATCTTGGCGCCGAGAAGTTCCTCGACATCAAGTGTCGCATGACGGGCATTCGTCCGAGTGCCGTTGTGGTGGTTGCCACTGCGCGTGCCCTCAAGTACAACGGCGGCGTTGCCAAGGCCGAGCTCAACACCGAGAATCTCGATGCCCTGAGCGCCGGTATGCCCAACCTGCTGCGTCACGTCGACAACATCCAGAACGTCTATGGGCTGCCCTGCGTGGTCGCCATCAACCGCTTCCCGTCCGACACCGAGGCGGAGCTCGCGCTCATCGCGGAGGAGTGCGAGAAGCTCGGTGTGAACGTTCGCCTGTCCGAGGTGTGGGCCAAGGGCGGCGAGGGTGCCCTCGATCTCGCCGACGAGGTGCTGCGCCTGGTCGAGGAGCCGAGCGAGTTCCGCTTCGCCTACGAGGATGGCGCCGATGTCGCCGGTGCCCTCGAGGCGATCGCCACCAAGGTCTACCATGCCGACGGCGTTGACTTCACGCCCGCTGCCAAGCGCCAGCTCGCGGAACTGCGCGACAACGGCTTCGGCAACCTGCCGGTGTGCGTGGCCAAGACCCAGTATTCCTTCACCGATCAGGCGGCGATCCTCGGCGCGCCTGAGGGCTTCCGCATTACGGTGCGCGAGCTCAAGGTGAGCGCCGGTGCGCATTTCGTCGTGGCGCTTACGGGCAATGTCCTCACCATGCCCGGCCTGCCCAAGGTCCCTGCAGCCGAGAATATCGATGTTGACGACAACGGCGTGATTTCCGGCCTGTTCTAGTGGATGTATGAGGTGACGCGTGCCAAAGGGGGACGTATCCCTTTGGCACGCATGCCATTGGGGGACGTACCCTTTTGGCGCGCGCCCCTTGGCATGCGCGCGGTCCGATTATTCGATCTAAGAGAAAGCGACTTCATTGGCGACGATTATCGATGGTAAGAAACTTGCTGCCGACGTGCGCAACCGCGCGGCAGCCGAGGTTGAGGGCCTGACCAAGCAGGGGGTTGCCTGCGGTCTTGCCGTGGTGCTCGTGGGAGACGACCAAGGCTCCGCCACGTACGTACGTGCCAAGCTTCGCGACTGCGAGCAGTGCGGCATCCCGTCGCGGGACTTCAAGCTTCCCGAGCAAACGACGCAAGAGGAGCTCATGGATCTCGTCGTGCGCCTCAACGCCGATCCGGATATCGCCGGCATCCTCGTGCAGATGCCGCTGCCGAGTCACTTGGACGCGGAGGCGGTCGTCGCCGCAATCGATCCAAAAAAGGACGTCGACGGCTTTCATCCGGAGAACCTCGGCAGGCTCGTGCGCGGTCTTACCGGCTTGCGTCCTTGTACGCCCGCGGGCATCATGGAGATGCTCGAGGCATATGGCATAGACCCGTCGGGCAAGAACGCCGTGATCGTGGGCCGCTCGTCTATCGTTGGCAAGCCCATGTCGCTCATGCTGCTCGCCAAGAACGCCACCATCTCCGTGGCCCACTCGCACACCGACCCCCGCGAGCTCGCACGGATTTGCCAGAGCGCCGACATCTTGGTCGCCGCGTGCGGCATTCCCAAGATGATCAAGGGGCCGTGGATCAAACCCGGCGCCGCCGTCATTGACGTGGGTATGGACCGCGATGATGCCGGCAGGCTCTGCGGTGACGTCGATTTCGACTCCGCCGAGCTCGTGGCAGGTGCCATCACCCCCGTTCCGGGGGGCGTGGGCCCTATGACGCGCGCCATGCTCATGAGCAATGTGGTGCTCGCCGCAAAACTACAACATGGTTTGGAGGACTAATGGCTTGTACAACTATTCTGGTCGGCAAAAACGCGAGCTACGACGGTTCGACCATCATCGCACGTAACGAGGACTCGCCGAACGGACAGTTCGAGCCCAAGAAGATGAAGGTCGTGCATCCCGAGGAGCAGCCCAAGACGTATACGAGTGTGCTTTCCCACCTCAGCTTCGAACTCCCGGATAATCCGATGCGCTACTCGAGCGTCCCGGATGCGCTTCCGGGACATGGCATCTGGGCAGCTGCGGGCTTCAACACCGCCAACGTGGGCATGAGCGCCACCGAGACGATCACGAGTAACGAGCGCGTGCTCGGTGCCGATCCACTTGTCGAGTACATCCCCGCTCAGGGCACCGAGGGCGAGGAAGGCTACGTTCCCGCCGTTCCCGGTGGCCTGGGTGAAGAGGATTTCGTCACCGTGGTCCTGCCGTACGTTCGCACCGCCCGTGAGGGCGTGCAGCGTCTGGGTTCCCTGCTCGAGCAGTATGGCACCTACGAGATGAACGGTATCGCGTTTTCTGACGAGGATGAGATCTGGTGGCTCGAGACCATTGGTGGTCACCACTGGATCGCCAAGCGTGTGCCCGATGACGCCTACGTCACCATGCCCAACCAGCTCGGTATCGACTATTTCGATCTTCTCGATGCTGAGGGCGAGCAAGTCGAGCACATGGCCAGCCCCGACCTTCGCCAGTGGATGTCCGAGAACCACCTGAACCTCACGAACGCGAATCGCCTTGAGCCCGAGGACATTCTCGACGAGGAGTATTTCGATGAGGATCTCGAAGACTTGGATGAGGACGAGGCGGACGCCTATGAGGAGTACGTCGCCGACCTCATGGACCTCATCGCCGACGTGCGCGAAGGTATGATCTCCGGCGAGATCTTCAATCCACGCGAGGCTTTTGGCTCCCATTCAGATTCCGACCATGTCTACAACACGCCGCGCGCCTGGTACATGCAACGCTGCCTCAATCCTCGCGACGGCTGGGATGGTCCGGATGCGCCGTTCAGCCCGGAGTCGGATGATATTCCGTGGAGCCGCGTGCCCGAGCGCAAAGTCACTATAGAGGACGTCAAGTACGTTCTTTCCGCCCACTTCCAGGGCACGCCGTACGACTGCTACGGTTCCAAGGGAACTCCTGCGAGCCGCAACGCCTATCGTCCAATCGGCATCAATCGCAATAGCCAGCTTGCTGTCTTGCAGATTCGTCCGTACGTGGCGGAGCCTCTGCGCTGCATCCAATGGATGGCCTTCGGTTCGAACGTGTTTAATGCCCTGGTCGCGCTGTACGCAAATGTGGATGAGTTCCCCGCGTATCTCTCCAACACCACGGAGCGTGTGACCACGGAGAATTTCTACTGGGCAAATCGCGTTATCGCCGCCTTGGCCGACGCACGCTTCCACGAGACGTCCGCCAAGGTCGAGTCGTACCAAGAGAAGGTCGGCGCACTTGGTCACAGGATGCTTCGCGAGACAGACCGCGCCGTGTCTGACCTCGCAAACGCCGATATCCCCGCCTCCCTTGCCCGTGCGAATGAGGACCTTTGTGAGACTCTCAAGGGCGAGACCGAGAAGCTCCTCGCGACCGTGCTCTATACCACGAGCTGTGCGATGAAGAACGGTTTCGCGATGTCCGACAACGAGCGTTAGCTTTTCGCACGCCAAAGGGTTTGTCCCCTTTGGCGTGTTTTGGGTACAAGGGATTCATCTGGATGCGTCCATGCGCACAAAAGAGGAGCAAGGAGGCTCTCATGGCTATCAAGTTCGAGGAGCTCATTAATGGAATGGTCAATGTCGGTTTTGGCGCCGCCGCCGTCACGGCCGAGAAGGGCAAGGAGATCTTCGAGGATCTGAACGCCCGTGGTGAAGAGGTGCTGCGCGACCTTAACTCGCGCGGTGAGCACGTTCGCCATGATAGAGAGACTCCCGATTTCGCGCGCTCCATGTCCGATATTTTCGAGCAGGCCGGCGGCACCTTCTCCGATGTCACCGAGCGTCTGAGCGAGCGGGGTGCAACGGCAGCGGAGCGCGTGCTTGACGAGCTGATTCTCGCTCGCGTGCGTCTGTTGACCAAGACCGAGCGCGTCGAGTTCATGGCGCATGTGCGTGACCTCATCGACTCGGTCGACGACGATACGGTGACCGTCGAGGTCGAGGACGCTGTCGTCGTCGACGCCGACGAAGCCGATCTAGGCGCGGACGAGGCTCGAGACGCGTAATAGGCGAGAAACCGATATGGCAAGCGAAGTGGAACAAGAACGGGATGCCCGCGGGCCCGCTGCGACCAAGGCGGCGGGTATGCCGCTGAGTCCCGACGACACGGTCAACCTGGAGGGCGTTGAGGAGGCACTGAGGACTTCTTGGCGCGCCCCCCGTGCGGTCGACCTGTTCCCCGAGGAGCCTGAGGCCATGGCCCCCTCGGAGGAATTCAAGCTTTCCTCCGAGGGGCGTCGCAAGCGCATTGGCGAGATTCTCGGCATAGTGCGGAAATACGAGGCATGGCACAATATCACGCCGCGCCGTTTGCGCTGCATGCTCGAGGACCTTGGTCCCATGTTCGTCAAGATGGGGCAGATTCTGGCGAATCGCTCGGAGATCCTACCGCAGGAATACTGCGACGAGCTTCGCCGCTTGCGCTCGAATGTCGAGCCGGTGCCGTTTGCCGTGGTGCATGATTGCCTTGTCGCCGAGTACGGTCGCCCCCTTAACGAGATCTTCTCCCATATCGACCGCAGGCCCCTGGGCAGTGCCTCGCTCGCACAGGTGCATCGTGCCACGCTCGTGACTGGCGAAGACGTTGCCATCAAGGTGCAGCGTCCCGGTGCCCAACAGGTGATGGCTCAAGATATCGACATCATGCGTTCGATTGTGCGTCATGCGTCGCGCTTTGTGAAAACCGACCAGTTCATCGACCTCAAGGGCGTAGTCGAGGAGTTGTGGCAGTCGTTTCGCGAGGAGACGAATTTCCTCATGGAGGCCCGCAACCTCGATGACTTCCATCGTTTTCACGAGGGCTCGTCGTCCATATCCTGCCCGCGTTCCTACCTTTCGTACTGCACCGAGCACATCGTGGTTATGGATTATGTGGACGGTATCTCCATTGCCGATCCCGATCTCCTTGTCCGGGCGGGCTATAGCCTCGAAAAGGTCGGGGCGTCCATTGTGGACGATTACGCCACGCAGGTGCTCGAGGACGGTTTTTTCCATGCGGACCCCCATGCGGGGAACATCATCGTGAAAGACGGGGTCGTCTACTTCATCGACCTCGGCATGGTCGGTCGCATGTCGAGCCATGACCGCGGAATCGTTAAGGATATGATCTACGCCGTTGCGTCGGGTGACGTCCCTAAGCTCAAGGATTCGCTCATGCGTTTCGCGGTGACGCGCGGGGACTCATCGGAGCTCGATCACTCGACCTTCTTGACGGACCTCGATTTCATCGTCGCCGATTTCGCCAGTCTGGATTTGAAGGACCTGGACATCGGCGAGTTCCTCACGTCGCTCATCAGCTTGGCGCGCAAGAACGACGTGGAATTGCCCAGCGTGGTGACGATGTTCGCACGTGGCATGGTGACGCTTGAGGGGTTGCTCACCGAGTACATGCCCGATGTGAACATGATCGAGATCATCACCGACCACATTCGACATGAAAAGAGCTCGTACCGTCGTGCGCAGGAGGCTGCCGAGGAGCTCGCGGGAGCCTCCTATCGGGCACTCAAGGGTCATCTCGAAATGGCGGAGCAGCTCGGCTTGGCGTCGCGTATGCTCACCCGCGGCCAGCTCAAGATGAACATGCAGGTCCTTGGCAGTGAGCAGGTGCTGCGCCGTGTGGGCGGCATCGTCGACCGCATGTCGATGGCAATTGTGATCGCCGGACTGTTCATTGGCTCGTCGGTGGTTTATTACGCCAAGATCGAGCCGGTCATTTTCGGCATTCCCGTCATCGGCTTTTTTGGGTATACGAGCGCGTTGGTTTTGGCCCTCGGTTTGGGCCGCGAGATTTGGCGCAACGGCCACGCCAAGAAGTGATGCGCGGGACTGCCGCCCGGGGTGGCGGGCATACAGTTCCCTGCTCGGACAGTCCTGCTCGCGCGAAGGCCCCACTGGGGCCTTCGGCTCGTGCGGAACTCGCATGGGACTGTATGCCCGCCACCCCGGGCGGCAGCAACCGACTTGACGGAAGGGGCGTTTGGGCTGCTAAACGCCTTTTGTATCCCCTAAGGTTGCGTTGTTGGGGCCTACCTCGTCTCCTGCCCATGTGGACGGGCGCAGAGGACTTCGGCATCGACGGTGATGTTCGTCAGCTTGTCGAGCTCGAGTTCATCGGGGTCCATGCCGAAGGTTACGGGGCTCATGCGAACGAGGTCACGCGCGAGTTCGGGTGAAACGTAGCTCGTTTGCGTTACGCGTGCGCGGGTTGTCAGTTCCATATGGCGGGACAGGGGCTCGGCGACACCATGGTCCTGCATTGCGGAGTGAGCAAGTCTATCGCAGGCGAGATCGCGCAGCTCGTGCACATGGTCTGGTCCGGGTATGACTTTTACGAGCATTCCGTCGTGTTTGAGAATGCGCTGGAATTCGGTGTAATTTGCCGGCGTGAACACATTCAGGACAACATCGACGGAATGATTTCGGATCGGCATGTTCGCCAGGTCTGCCACAAGCCAGCGCTCGGCACCACCGCCACGAGCGGCGCAGCGGATGGCGTCCTTGACGATATCAATGCCGATGCATGTGCCGCAGAATCTCGATGAGATGGCTTTAAGATACGAGCCCTCCCCGCACCCCGCATCGATGATAATCGGGTCGTCAGGCAGGTCGAGATTCTCAAGCGTCTGAATAAGCGCTTCGTTCAGGATGCGATAGACCTCGGCCTCCATGACGCGTTGACGACTGGTGAAGAACGCCTCGTCGTACCCCTTGAGGGGTCCTTGCTGGGGGATAAGGTTGAGAAATCCCTTGGATGAGATCGCAAAGTCGTGGCCACGCGCACAGCGCAGCGAACACGTTATTGCGTGCAGGCGCTCATGGCAGAGGGGGCATTGCAGGAGCGATGCGATATCGAGGTGCTTTTGGATGCCGGGGCGTGCCATGGGCTATAGCAGTTTCTCGAACGCGATGCGCAGCGGGTCGGCTTCGCCCTCATAGGGGAGTGTGATGACGCCGCAGCGCGTATATCCGCATTTGGTTGCAAGCCCCTGCAACGGGAGGTTCCTCTCGTGCGTGTCGATGCGCAGGCTTTTCATGCCGTGCTCGCGCGCGATGCATTCACCCTCGGCAAACATGGAGGTCATGACGCCGCAGTGCGCTGCCTGCGCGCGTACCGCACAGCGGTGGATGACGCCGTAGGTGGGGGAGTTGGAGGAGGATTCGGTCAGCCATGCGCCATCGATGGCGTCGTAGGTCTTCTCGCCGTCAAACGAGAGTGCCATGACGCCCAACACTGTGCCGCCCTCATCGACAGCGACATATGAGGCACCGTGAGCCATATCGTCTTCGATATCGATGCGATCCGGATACTCGCCCTGCCATTGTGGGATATCGAGCGCGGCCAGGGCAGCCTTGCCGTCCTCGAGGGCGCGCTCGGCCGCCTCGACGTCTTGCGGGAGCGTTTGGCGTATGGTGAATGCCATGGGGGTCCTTTCGAGTGTGGACACGGGCGCGGCGCGCACCTCGACGGTTTAATACTGGCTCGGGTGCTTCTCGAAGAAGTCGAAGCGCGGCGGCAGCACCTTGATGGCGTGCGTACCCGCCTGTTCGCCCAGCTCGGCTACGAGCTCGTCGCAGGTCTCGAAGATGTGCTCCCAGCTAAAGAAGACCTCTGGTGCGATGGCAAAGTGCTCGCAGATCTTCTCGCAGCCCGAGGGCACGATGCCGTGCATGAGGACGGTGGCGGCGCGCAGCTCGTGGAAGGCGTCAACGAGTGCTTGCGTCATGAGTTTATCGTCCTCGGCGTTCTTCGCCGCCTTGCTCGCGTCGCTCCAGCGCTTGTTCGCGGCGCGGAGGAACTCGTCGCACACGCCGAGGGCGTGGTGCAGCTCGAAGGTGTGCATGGCCTGCTCGAAGGCGATAATTGCTTGCTCGGTTTCGGCGATGACCTCGTCACTGGGGGTGCCGGCGGGAATGCAGCCGGTGCGATACAAAGCCTCATCGCCCTCTTTCACCGCGACACCGTAGAAACACGAGCGGGCCAATCGGTTGAAGACGCCCGTGAGCATCGCGCCTTCCTTGAGGACGGGGTCGATCACGCGCTTGTCGTTGCAGGCGAGGATCTCGGTGCCGTCTTTATCCTTGCCGCTCACGCGCGTGTCGAAGGCCTTGGGGCTAAAGCTGACGGGCTTTTCTCCTAGGCCAAGTGACAGCCAGTGGGCGCGGAGCTGCTCGGGCGTGTAGTGCTCGAGCATCTCGTGGGCCAGCGGGGGCGGGGTCTGGGAGCTCGAGCTCGCCTTCTTGCCCATGTAGAGGATGTGGTAGTTGGCCGCGACGCAGGACTGCTGCATGTTCCAGTCGAGCGCCTCCCACATGCCGGATTGTGCGATGCAGTAGAAGTAGATGTTGTCCTGGCCGATGAACTGGTACGCGCGCGCGTCCTCGCTCGCCCACCAATCGCGCCAGTCGAGGCTGGCATGCGTGTACTCGGGCTCCGCCATGATCATCGCGGGGGCATCACCAACGAGCTCGGCATCGGAGACGGCGCATTCGGCGAGGCCGGAGGGGTCCGCGCCCGCGGCCTCGAGTTTGGCGGCGTCGCGCGCGAGCACCGCGCGGGTGAAGCTGATGGGCGCCCATAGGCTCTCTGGCCAGACCCAGCAGGTGAGGTCGGTGCAGCCGCAATCGTTGGGGACGGGCACGCCCCACTCGACGTTTCCCGTGATGCGGAAGGGGACGAGCGCCTTGCCGGAGCGGAAGCGCACGCCGCCGGCGTTGAGCATCTCATGGGCCTCATCTCGCTCGCGCCAGCTGGGAAACGCGACGGTGAAGGAGCTCTTGTTGCCCTCGGGCTCGATGACGGTGTGGGCGGGCAGCCCTCCCTCGATGGCGTCGAATGCCTCGCGGAACTTGTTCTGGATGTAGAGCTGAGCCGGATTGAGCCACTCCTCCATGGTCTTGGAGACCACCGAGCGCACCGTGGGGTCGTGCTCGAGCTGTTTGGTGTACGTCTTCAGGTACTCAAGGTGCTCGGGAAGATCGAAATAGAGGTTGTCGACGGGGACGAGTTCAGGCGTCTCGCCGGTGAGCGCGCTCTTGGGGGCGATGAGCTCCTCGGGCTCGAACTGGTGGCCGAGGTCGCACTCGTCCGCATAGGCCTTTTCGGACTTGCATCCCTGGATGGGGCAGCGGCCGAGCACTTGGCGGCCGTTGAGGAACTGGCCCGCCTTCCTGTCGTAGAACTGCTTGGTCGAGCGCTTCTCCAGCGCGCCTTTCTCATGTAGGCGACGGATGATCTCGCTGGTCACGCGCTCGTGGATGTGCACGGCGGGCTCCAGCGCGCTGCCGGCGTACAGGTCGCAAGACACGCCAAAGCTGGCAAGGTCGGCTTCCTGGCTGTCATGGTTCTCGCGCACGTAGTCTGAGATGTGCTTCTTGTAGTCGTCGGCCTCTTGGCGTTTGCGGAAGCCCTCCATGATGGGGGAGCCGTAGCAGTCGGTGCCCGAGACGAAGATCACGTTCTCGCGACCCAGGCGGTCGCGAAGGAACCGGGCGTAGAAGTCGGCGGGCACGAACACGCCGCCCACGTGGCCGAAGTGCAGACCCTTGTTGCCGTAGGGCATGCCGGCAGTGACGACGGCGCGCTTGGGCCAGGCGGGACGATCGGCGCGGGTGAGCTGTGTAGTCATGGCTATCCTTCTTTCGGCTGTGTTCTCAGTCGTTGGCGTGCGTCTGCGTTCGGGCGAGGCGAGGACGTAGACGTGGAGTCAAGTAGTCGCCACCCGGTGTAACCTCACATTATCGCACAGGTGTCCGCACGAGGCGTTACACTTAGGAACATGAGAAGAATTGGAGACATACACGTATTTGAGGACGATGCGTTTCTTCGCTTCATGCGCAGGGCGTCGGGCTTTACGGTGCTGGCGGGTATCGCCGCTGCTGTGGTCTGGGGCCTCGGCATGAGCGCCCTGCACCGCGTCCTGGGTGCTCCCGTGGTGCCTTTCGAGCTCGGTGCCATGTTCGGTGCCTGGGGCAATGGCGTCTTGGGGGTGGAAGGCGGGCAGAAGTTCCAGTTGTGGTGGTGGATCCTGCTCGTATTGGTTCCCCTTGCCTCCCTTGGTCTGCACGAGCTTGTGCACGCGTTCTTTTTCAGCCAATTTGCTCCACCCGGTTCTCGGGTGACCTTTGGGTCCAACTGGGAGATGGGCATGATTTACGCGAGTGCCGAAGGGATTATGTATACGCGAGACCAATACCTGGTGATCGCGCTTGCCCCGAGCATCGTCGTTTCTCTGCTGCTTATGGTCTTGGGCATGGGGCTCAGATGGCCCTTGTGGACCGTCATTGTGGTGACGGTACATTTGACAGGCTGCTCAGGCGACTGGGGCTATGTGCGTGCAATCAGGAACGATCCCGCCATCGCGTATTGCGAGGATACCTCGTACGGCGTCGCGTTCTATGGGATCGATCACGTTATTTCGCGCCCTACCTTGCACACGCGCGCGGAGGGCAGCGCCGGAGCAAGAGGAGTGGCCAGGGCAGACGAAGCTGCCGGGGTGGCCGGAGCTGCCGGAGCGGATGGGGTAGAGGCTGGCCGTTGTCCCGCTTCGCTTTCGGGAGATGACAGGGGCTTTACCGTTGTCGAGGGAGGACGCCGTTCATGACCGCCCTGCTATTGCATGCCTGCTGCGCCCCGTGCTCACTCGAGCCGGTTCGTTTGCTTGTGGAAGAGGGCTTTGAGCCCACCATCTGCTGGACGAACCCGAACATCCAGCCGCTGACCGAGCATGAGAAGCGGCTTGAGGAGCTGCGCCGCTGGGCTGCTGAGAACGGGTTGCCGCTTATCGAGGCCGGTGACGACCGCGCTCGCTGGGATGCATCGGTCGCGCGCCTGGGCGCCGATCGCGAGCGGCGCTGTCGCGCGTGCTACGCCCTGCGTCTCGCGGAGGCATGTCGGGTGGCCGAGCGCGAGGGCTTCTCGCATATCGCCACCACGCTCGCGGTGTCGCCGTACCAGCTATTCGACACCTGTAATGACGTGTTGGAGAAACTGTCGGCGGCACACGGCCTCACCCCGGTGATCCGCGATTTCCGCCCCTGGTACCCCCAGGCCACGCGGCGCTCCCGCGAATTGGGTATGTACAGGCAGAACTATTGCGGTTGCCGCTTCTCGGCCGCCGAGGCCGCCCTTGACCGCGCCCGCCTGCGCGATGAGCGAAAAGCGCAGAAGGCGCGCCGCGCCGCATCCCGGGGATAGGGCCCGCTGAGCTGCGCTATCATGGACGGCTGTTCGACAACTCGACTGCTCGGCCTTGGCCACGCGGCGCTCATATGAAAGGCGACTCCATGCGCACCGATGATTTCGATTACAACCTCCCCGACGAGCTGATCGCCCAGGCCCCCGCCGAGCCGCGCGACTCCTGTCGTCTGCTGGTGCTCAACCGCGAGCTCGAGGGCGGTGCGCCTCGCGCGGGCGATGCCGTGGCGCTCGAGCACGGCGGCTCCGTGGAGCATCGGCACTTCTACGACATCCTCGATTACCTGGAGCCCGGGGACCTGCTGGTGGCCAACCAGACGCGCGTCATGCCGGCGCGCCTGATCGGCAAGAAGCCCACGGGTGGTGTGGCCGAGACGCTGCTGCTTCGTCGCCGCGAGGACATCGATCCGCTCGGTCATGTGTGGGAGTGCCTGGTGAACCCCGGCAAGCGCCTCAAGCCGGGCAACGTGGTGGAGTACCGTGCCGGTGGCCTGCTCGCCCCCGAGGGCTCACCCGTGGTGCTCAAAGCCGAGATCATCGATTTCGTGGACGACTCCAAGGGCGGGCGCCTGGTGCGTTTCGAGCCCGTGGGCGTGAACGAGCAGGGGGTTGAGCGCACGCTGGATGAGGCGATTCACGCCGCGGGCCACGTGCCGCTGCCGCCCTACATCACCAGCTATGAGGGAGATCCCGAGAAGTACCAGACCGTGTACGCCATGAGCGAGGAGCATTCCGCCGCCGCGCCCACCGCGGGCCTGCATTTCACCCCGGAGCTCATCCAGCGCATCAAGGATAAGGGCTGCGGTTGGGCGGCCGTCGAGCTCGAGGTGGGCATCGACACGTTCCGCCTGGTGGAGGAGGACGATCCCACCGAGCACGTCATGCACACCGAGCGCTACCACGTGCCCGCCGAGGTCGTGGAGGCCGTGCACGCCACCAAGGCCGCCGGTCACCGTGTGATCGCCGTGGGTACCACCGCGGTGCGCTCGCTCGAGAGCGCGTGGGACGCCGCCGCGCCCTCGAGCGCCCCCGCCGTCACGGCACGCGGCTTCGAGGGCCGCGCGGACGGCGCCGACGTGTGCGGCGAGGGCGACATCACGGTGCGCGAGGACGCCACCACCAATCTGTACCTCATGCCGGGCTCGACGTTCCACGTTGTGGATGCGCTTATCACGAACTTCCACGTGCCGCGTTCCACGCTCATGATGCTCGTCTCGGCCCTCGCCACGCGCGATCAGGTCATAGATGCCTACGAGGAGGCCGTGCGGGAGGAGTACCGCTTCTTCAGCTTCGGCGATGCGATGCTCATCGAGTAATCTGCTTGAGGCACAGTTCTGTATGCCGTCTACGGATAAAAAGCTACCGTTTGCGGTTGAGTGGCCTCATTCATGAAAGACCAATGGTCGTCGGGGCATAAGCAGGTTGTACTAAAAGAGTCGCAACGTTACCGCGACCGAGACGGGAGGTGTGTCCGATGGGTTTTGAAGATATAGCAGCTTTCGGGCCCGCCGCTTGCGACACCGAGATCGGTTAGATGTGAAAAGCGAGCGTTCGCGCCGTTCTTTAGTTCCACCGGTTGGTTGGCAAGACGATCGATGAGGGAACGCGTCGGCGGGCTCGATGAATCGGATAGCCCCGTCCCAACGGTAAGAGATAGCGGGTGAGTCCACCGTAGGATTTGTAAAGGCGGCGGCATCGCGA
This sequence comes from Collinsella sp. AF08-23, assembly GCF_003479805.1. Classification (GTDB taxonomy): domain Bacteria; phylum Actinomycetota; class Coriobacteriia; order Coriobacteriales; family Coriobacteriaceae; genus Collinsella. The sequence continues at coordinate 23,010 of NZ_QUHV01000003.1, forward strand.
GGAGCGGTGTCGTCGCCTTTTGTTGTGCCAGAAGACGATGCATGCGATAGGCCGGCATCGAATTTGGGTAGGTACGGGTAGAGATTAATCCGAGCGCTCTTGTGTCATTTTCCGAGCGCTCCCTTTGATTGGAGCCCCATGAACGAGCCCCTCATGACGAACCTGCGAAATTCCGACCCCACCATCGCCCAGGCCCTGGCGGGAGAGCTCACGCGTCAGCGCGGCACCATCGAGCTGATCGCGTCCGAGAACTTCACGAGCCCCGCCGTGCTCGAGGCCGTGGGCAGCGTGCTCACCAACAAATATGCCGAGGGCTATCCGGCGCATCGCTACTACGGCGGGTGCGAGCAGGTCGATGTGGTCGAGGACCTGGCCCGTGAACGCGCCTGCGCCCTGTTCGGCTGCAAATTTGCCAACGTGCAGCCCCATTGCGGCGCCAACGCGAATCTCGCCGCATACGCCGCCCTCGTCGAGCCGGGCGACACGATCTTGGGCATGAGCCTCGACCAGGGCGGGCATCTTACGCACGGCAGCCCGGTCAACTTCTCGGGCAAGCTGTACAACTTCGTGCCGTACGGCCTGGACCTTAAGACGGAGACCATCGATTACGAGGAGCTGGAGCGCTTGGCCGAGCGCGAGCGCCCCGCGCTCATCGTCGCGGGCGCCTCGGCGTATCCGCGCGTGATCGATTTCGAGCGCATGGCCGCGATCGCCCATGGCGTGGGCGCGCGCCTCATGGTGGACATGGCCCATATCGCCGGCCTGGTGGCGACCGGCGCCCATCCCTCGCCGTTCCCGCATGCGGACGTCGTGACCTCCACGAGTCATAAGACCCTGCGCGGTCCGCGCGGCGGGTTCATCCTCACCAACGACGAGAAGCTCGCCCGCGCCATCGACAAGGCGGTGTTCCCCGGCACGCAGGGAGGCCCACTCATGCATGTCATCGCGGGAAAGGCCGTGGCGTTTGGCGAGGCGCTGCGCCCCGAGTTCTCAGCCTACATCGATCATGTGGTGGAGAATGCCGCCGCGCTGGGCGAGGGCATGGTCGAGGGCGGCCTGCGCCTCGTGTCCGGAGGAACCGACAACCATCTGTGCCTGGTTGACCTCACGCCTGCGGGCATCTCGGGCAAGGAGGCCGAGACGCTGCTCGATGCGGTCGGCCTCACGGTGAACAAGAACTCGATCCCGGGGGAGACGCGCTCGCCGTTCGTGACGAGCGGAATTCGCGTGGGCTCCGCCGCCGCAACCACCCGCGGCTTCACGGCCGAGGAGTTTCGCGAGATCGGCGGCCTGGTCGCGCGCGTGGTGTTCTCCCCGCAGGATGCGCGCGAGCGCATGTGCGTGCGTAAGCGCGTTGAGACCCTGCTGGAGGTGCACCCGCTGTATCCGGGAATGGCGTAGCGCGAGTATGACGATTCTCGTCTGTCAAGGAAAAATCTGTTGACGTTGTCATTTTGCCGGCTGTATGGTTGATTGCATGTTCAATCACTGCCGACATATCTTCTGGCTCGTCGTTCGCCGCGACCTCCACGCGTTCAGTGGGGAGCGGACGTTGGCGGGTGCCAGCCGCACTATGAGGTCGTGCTCGCTGATCTGATGGGCGCGCCGGTGATTCCGGCTGGCGGGGGCACAGCGCCCCGTCGCAGGGAGGGCGCATCGCCCTCCCGATCTCTATAGCTTCACTGCAATCGAATACCGGCATCGACCCCGTTTCCAGCATGTATGGCACGGGTGCGATGCCATGTGTCCCGCATGCACATGCGGGGGAGAGGAGTGCGCGCATATGTCACATGCCGCATCCAAGCCGCGCGTCGATAAAGACGCGGTTGTCATCGTCGGGGTCATCACGCTCGGCGCGTTCGTCTCGCTGTTCAACCAGACCGTCATGGCGCCCGCGCTGCCGGCGCTCATGCGCGAGTTCGGGGTGACCGCCGGTGCCGCCCAGTGGGTCACGACCATCTACATGCTCGTCTCGGGCATCATGGTGCCGATCTCGGGCTACTTCATGGACAAGTACCCCACCCGCAAGCTCTTCTTCCTCTCGATGGGGCTGTTCGTGGCGGGTACGGTGATGTGCGCCCTGTGCCCCAGCTACCTGCTGCTCATCGCCGGCCGCGTCCTGCAGGCCGCCGGCGCCGGCATCCTCATGCCGCTCGTGGGCACCGTGCCCCTGCTCGTGTTCCCCGTCGAGCTGCGCGGCACCGCCATGGGTGTCGCCGGCATCGTGATGGCGGCCGGCCCGGCCGTGGGCCCGGTGCTGGGAGGCCTGGTCATCGACGCCTGGGGCTGGAGGCCCATGTTCCTCATCATCGCCGCCCTCGCCGGCGCGATCCTGCTGCTCGGCATCCCGCTCATGAGGAACGTCGGCGCCCTCAAGAACCCGCGCCTCGACATCGCCTCCGTCGTGATGTCCACGATCGCCTTCGGCGGCCTGCTCCTCGGCTTCTCCAGCGCCTCCGATGCCGGCTGGATGAGCCCCATGGTGATCGTTCCCGCCGTCATCGGCCTGATCGCCCTCGTCCTGTTCATTCGCAGGCAGCTGTCCCTCGAGGTGCCCATGCTCGAGTTGCGCTGCCTCAAGACGCGCAACTTCCTCGTCGCCGCGCTCATGGTCACGCTCATCAATGCCGCGGTCGCCGGCACCAACGTGATCTTGCCGCTGCTTGTCCAAAACGGCATGGGCGCCTCCGCGACCACGACGGGCATGGTCATGCTTCCCGCCTCGATCGCGGGCATCATCCTGTCGCCCATCTCGGGCATGCTGTTCGACCGCATGGGGCCGCGCCTGGTCACGGTGGGCGGTATGGCGGTCATCGTCGGCTCTCTGCTCGGGTTCGGCGTGATGGGCACCGGCCTGACGGTCGTCATGGCCGCCACCTTGTGCGCCCTGCAGGCGTGTGGCCAGGGCCTCGCCAACATGCCGGTGAACACCTGGGGCGTCAACGCGCTGCCCGATGAGCTCATCGCGCACGGCAACGCCATCGCCAACACGGGGCGCCAGGTCTTCGGCGCGATCTCGACCGCGCTGCTGGTCACCGTGATGTCGTCCGTTCAGGCCAATGCCCTGGCCGGTGGCGCGAGCACAGCGGCGGCGACGGTCGCCGGCGCGGGCGCGGCGTACTTCGGCTGCGCGGCGATCGCCCTCGTGGGCCTGGTCATAGCCGTGCTCTTCGTGCGCGAGAATAAGCGCGGGACCGCTGCCCCGGCGCGCGTGAACAAGGTCAAGTAGGGCTGAATCGGCCAGGCTTGTCGCAAAGAATAAGGGCCCGTTCCTGCGAACGGGCCCTTTCTCATGCCGATCGGCGCTTTGGTTTGCGCGCTTCGATGGTGGGTCGGCGGCCATCGGGGACCGCGCTAATCCCGTTTGACGCTCATCGCGCGCATGGCGTTGAGGATGGCGATCACCGCGACGCCCACGTCGCCGAAGACCGCGAGCCACATGTTCGCGATGCCGACGGCAGCCAACGCGAGGATGAGCACCTTGACGCCGATGGCGAACACGATGTTCTGATGCACGATGCGCATGGTCTTGCGCGCCACGCGGATGGCGCGGGCGATGTTGCTCGGCTTGTCGTCCATGAGGACGATGTCCGCGGCCTCGATGGCGGCGTCCGAGCCCATGGCGCCCATGGCGATGCCCACGTCGGCACGGGTGAGCACCGGGGCGTCGTTGATGCCGTCGCCCACGAAGGCGAGGTTGCCGCGAGCGGTTTCGAGGATGCGCTCGACCTGCTCGACCTTGTCGCCGGGGAGCAGCTGGGCGTGATACTCGTCAAGGCCGAGCTGCTTCGCCACGGCGTGCGCCACCTCGTCGCGGTCGCCGGTGAGCATGATGCAGCGCTCGACGCCCGCAGCGTGCAGGTCGGAGATGGCCTGCTCGGCGTCATCCTTCACGACGTCGGCGATGACGATGTGCCCGGCGTACGAGCCGTCGATGGCGACATGCAGGATGGTGCCGGTGATCTTGCAGTCGTTCCAGCTCACATCATGGGCGGCCATGAGCTTGTCGTTGCCCACGAGCACCTCGCGACCATCGATGGTGGCCGCGACGCCGTGGCCCGATTCCTCGGCCGCCTGCTCGACGCGCCCCTGTTCGATGACGCCGTCATAGGCTTCCTTGATGGAAACGGCGATGGGGTGGTCGGAGAACGCCTCTGCGTGCGCCGCCATGGACAGCATGTAGTCGGGGTCGACCCCGCCCTCGGCGTGGATCGCGACCACGTTGAAGGTGCCGTTGGTGAGGGTGCCGGTCTTGTCGAACACGACGGTGTCGACCTCGGACAGCGCCTCGAGGTAGTTGGAGCCCTTGACGAGGATGCCGAGTTTGGATGCCCCGCCGATGCCGCCGAAGAACGACAGCGGCACCGAGATCACGAGTGCGCACGGGCAGCTCACCACGAGGAAGGTGAGACCGCGCAGGATCCAATCGGGCCATGCGCCCATGCCCAGCAGCGGCGGGATCACGGCGATGCCGAGCGCCGCGAAGGTGACGATGGGCGTGTAGACGCGTGCGAAGCGCGTGATGAAGTTCTCGGTGTGCGCCTTCTTCTCGCTCGCGTTCTCCACGAGCTCGAGGATGCGGCTCACGGTCGAAGCGCCGAAGAGCTTGGTGGTGCGGACGCGCAGGACACCCGTCATGTTGATGCAGCCGGAGATGACCTCATCCCCCTCATCTGCCCGGCGCGGCACCGATTCGCCGGTGAGGGCGGCGGTGTCGAGTTGCGAGGCGCCGTCGACGACGATGCCGTCGATGGGCACGCGCTCGCCGGGCTTGATGACGATGATGTCGCCAATCTGAACCTCGTCGGGATCGACCTGCACGAGGGCGCCGTCGCGCTCGATGTTGGCGTAGTCGGGGGCGATGTCCATCATGGCGGCGATGGACTTGCGGCTCTTGCCCACGGCATAACTCTGGAACAGCTCGCCGACCTGGTAGAAGAGCATGACGGCCGCACCCTCCGCCATATGCGGCTCGGTGTCGGGGAAGAAGATCATGGCGAACGCGCCGATGGTCGCGACGGCCATGAGGAAGCTCTCGTCGAAGGCCTCGCCGCGGCGGATGTTGCGCCACGCCTTGAGAAGTACGTCGTGCCCGGCGATGAGGTAGGGGATGAGGTAGAGCGCGAAGCTCGCATACAGCGCGCCGGGCTCCCCGAAGATGCCCGCTAGCACGCCGAACTCGTCGAGCGCCATGACGGTGAAGAAGATGGCGAGCGCGAGGAGGATGCGCTTGAGCCACTTCTTTTGCTTCTTGTTCATGAATGGTCCAATCGATAGGGAGCGCCGGTCGTCGGCGGTCCACGGGTAGCTATGCGGGCTTGGCGGGGCGGTCGGCGACCGCGCGGTTCGCACGGTGCCGGCGGTGGGCGTCGCGCAGCGTGCGCGTCTTAGCGCAGGATCTCGCAGTCGGGCTCGACCTCCGCGGTGAGCTTGACCACGGACTCGAGGACGGCGTCGAAGTCCTCGTCGGCGGCCTCGAGCGTGAGCTTCTGGGTGAGGAAGTTGATCTTGGCGTCCTGCACGCCGTCGAGCTTCTTGATGGCCTCCTCGAGCTTGCCGGCGCACACGGCGCAGTCGATCTCGTCGAGCTTGAATACCTTACGCATGATGGGTTCCTTTCCGTTGGTTTGGAAAACTATCGAGAGCGCCCGGATGGGCGTTTACTCGCGGCTCCTCAATTGAGGGACTGCCCCCCCAATTGAGATGAGGGGCTACTCGCAGATGTGGGTGAGGCCCTGATCGAGGATGGTCAGGACGTGGTCGTCGGCGAGCGAGTAGTGGATGTTGCGGCCGTCGCGACGGAATTTGACCAGATGCGCCTGCTTGAGGATGCGCAGCTGATGTGAGACGGCCGATTGCGAGGCGCCGAGGCTCTCGGCGATCTCGTTGACGCTCTTCTCATCGTTCATGAGGGCGTAGAGGATCTTGATGCGCGTGGTGTCGCTGAAGACCTTGAAGAGGTCGGCGAGGTCGTAGAGCAGCTCTTCCTCGGGAAGGGACTCCGCGGCGTCGTCCAGAGCGCGCTCCGGGGTGCCGGCGTTCGGGCCGTGCTGGTTCTCGTGTGTATCCATGGCTCCTCCTTTCATATGAACACATGCTCATACATCAACTACAAATGATTATATGAACGTATGCTCATATGTCAAGGAAAAGTCTTGGAGCGGATGGCAGGTTTGCCGTTTGCCGGCAATTCGCTTCCCTTCGCCCTGTCACTTGCAAATAATTAATGACAAACATTAATAGTGGGGAATAACGTGGGCAGAACGAAAGGGTGTTCGAGATGGTTGGGAGATGGTGACGATGAAGGTTCCCGTCATGTTCGCGCAAGAAGTGCCGATCCATCGCGATGAGGCAGTTGGCGCGCTATCGACGTTCGCCCATCGGGCCGCATATGTGTGCGCGGGAGCGGCGGCGCTGTGCCTGGTGGCCGCCGTGCTCCTTGCCGTCTCCGCGCTGAACCGCTTTCCCGCCGCTGTGCCCGAGGTGTTGAGCTGGGTGTCCGTCGGGGAGGGGGCATCGTTCAACGGAGAGGTCGACCATCCCGTGTACGGGTATCTCGCCAAGGACCCGTATCGGGATGTCGCGGACGACGGCTCTGTGTCGACGGAATCGGATGACCGCTATCTTCTTTTTGACTGGGATAAATCGGTGCCCGCCGCCCAAGAGGCGGCTGACGTCCTTACGACGCTGATGGGGGCGTTCCTGCTGCTTCAGGGTGTGCGCTTCTTCCGTGATATCGAGCGCGAGGGAACCCCGTTCACCGCCGCGGCGGCGTGCCGCCTGAAGTCCGCAGGCCTTATCGCCGTTTTCGCCGTCGTGCTCTCCAATGGTGTGGGGTGGCTCATCTCGTCTTTGGCGCAGACGTTTTACCTGACCCCCGTAGGGATGTGGAAGATGGGTGTATGGGAGATCGGCGCGGAGGCGGGATGGATGCTCGCACTGGGCATGCTGCTCATCGCCGTGGGCATCGCTTTCGATTACGGTGCCGTCTTGCAGCGTCAAGACGACGAGCTCCTGTAAACGGATGGTGTGCGCATGATCGTGCTGCGATTGGACCGCATGCTCGCGGAACGCAAGGTGAGTGGAAAGGAGCTTGCCGAGCGCATCGGGTTGTCACCGGTTAACTTGTCGCGAATCAAGACGGGCAAGGTCAGCGCGGTGCGCTTCTCGACGCTCGAAGCCATGTGCCGCGCCCTTGATTGCCAGCCCGGCGATCTGCTGGAGTACATCCCCGATGACGAGGTTGAGGACCATTTGGGGCTACGCGGGCATGATTGACGGGCGCGGCGGCGCTTCTTCTAGAACGCGATGCCCAGCACGGAGGTGACGAACAGCGCGGCGGCGATGGCGCCGGCGAACGGCGCGATGCCGGGCACCACCAGGCCGTAGAGCCAGTTGTTATCGACCTTGCCGCGGATGGGCAGCAACTGGTAGGCGATGCGGGGGCCGAGGTCGCGCGCCTGGTTCATGGCGAAGCCCGTCACGCCTCCGAGCCCCATGCCCACGGCCCAAACAAGCAGGCCCACGCCGATGCCCAGCGCGAGCAGGTCGTCGCCCGCATGGGCCGCGATGCACAGGATGCCGGTGAGGAACACGAAGGTGTCGAACGCCTCGATGCAGAAATTACGCACCAGGTTGTAGGACTCGGGCGTGGGGTTGGTCGAGAAGATGTTGCGGATGGCGACGCCATCGACCTCGCCTTCGGAGGCGCGGAAGTCATCTGCGTAGATAAGCCATGCGATGCATGCGCCTGCAACGCCGCCCAGCATCTCGGCGATGGCGAAAGGCACCACGCTGTTCCAGGGGATGAGGCCAACGATTGCCTGGCAAAGGGCCATGGCGGGGTTCATGCACACGCCGCCAAAGATGAACAGGCACACGCTGATGCCAAACGACCAAGTGGTGATCGCGAACATGTGGCCGGAGTCGCGGTACTTACTGCCCTTGAGCGTGATGTCGCAATGGACGCCGACGCCGAAGACGATCATGAGGGCGGTTGAGGCGAACTCGGCGAGGATGGGGGTGATCATGTGGTTCCTTTCGATGGTCGTTTCGTCTGAGGCGATCGTTGCCGCCGTGTGTCGTGCTGGTCTGTCGGCGGCGGCGATCTTATTTGGCGGGCCGAGTCGTCAGCGCTGAACGACAACGCCGAGCCCATCGGGGATGACGGCGAAGCGCGCGTTCGGCCCCTTGAGCTCGCGGGCCAGCTGCACGGCCTCGTCGACGGTGCTTGCGGGCGTCATGTGCATGGCTCGAATCATGTCGTGGTCGCATAGGTCGCTCACGAGGATGACCGGATGATGGGCGAGGATGCGCGCGAAGATTTGGGCGGTCCACTGGTCGGGCAGCGTCTGGTCCTTGGGACGGTCGATGCAGGAGCGTTCGAACGCAGCGGGGTCGTTTTCCGCGATGTTCTTGAAGAAGCCCTCTCCGCCGTGGCCGTCGGCGCATCCCGCGACCGCGATGATGACGCCGCCTTCGTCGAGTGTCGCCTCGGCGGCGGTCATACCCTTGACGGCCTGGTAGATGTTCTGGTCGAGCGGGTAGCCGCCGTTGGTGGTGATGGCAACGTCGCAGTCCACGGCGCGCACGCCGGCGAGCCCGCGTACAAAGTCGCAGCCCGCCTCGTGCGCCGCATGGATGTCACCCGCGAACGCCCCGATGACACGGTGCTCTCCGTCCAGAACGACGTTCAGGATGAAAGCGAGGCCCGCCATTTCGGCGGCGGCCATCATGTCGTCGTGCACGCGGTTGCCCTCGATGATGCCCGCTCGCGACCGCGGGTCGTGCACGAACTGCCCGTTGTGGTTGTACATGATGGTCTTGTAGGACGCCACGCCCGGCAGCACCGACTTGCGAGACCCCGAGAAGCCGGCGAAGAAATGTGGCTCGATGAAGCCCTCGGCGAGTAGCAGGTCGGCTTCGGCTGCGATACGGTTGATGATGCACTCGCCGCCGGAGGGCAGGGTCCCGATTGCGGCCATCGCCTCGTCGTCGGTGGCGACGTGCATCACGATCTCCTCTTCGGCGACGATGCGTTCGCCATACTTGTCCACGAGCTCCTCATGTGTGGATGCCCGGTGCATGCCGGTCGCCACGAGGATGCGCACGTGCGCCTCGGGTGCCGCCGCGTGGATGCGACGCAGCAGGATGGGCATCGTCACGCGTGAGGGAACCGGGCGCGTGTGATCGGAGCTGATGATCACGATGTCGCGTTTGCCCTGGCAGAGCTGCTCGAGTGTGGGCGAGTCGTAAGGGGTGTCGAGCGCCCGCTCGACGAGCTCCTCCTGCCCAGCGTCGGGCGTGAAGTCTCCCTGTTTGCCCGCGAGCACGCCGACGACGCTTTCATCCGGCAGGCTCAGATGCATCCGTCCTCGGTCATATGGCAAATCTATATCAAACATGTGTGCCCCTCTCTTGGTTGATTGCCGGTACGGACGAGGGGTAACTATGGTGGTGATGGCATCGGGGCGGTCTGACCTATGTTGTTACCATTTGGTACAGCTTCGGCTTCACAGTCCGATAGAGTTGCGATTTCCGGAGGTCAGGTATGGGAGGGGTGCGCGTGATCGAGAGATCTGACTATCTCGTCGACTTTTTGCGCGAGCGGGGATTTCACGAGATGCGCAAAGCTCGCCATGAGTATCTCTCGTACTACGGCTTCGATCAGGAGTACGTGTTCGTTCTTGTGGAGGGCGTGGTCAAGGCGAGTGTCACGCTGCGCGAGGGTACCCGGTTCAACATCTCCTACATCAAGGGTCCGAGCCCCGTTTCGCTTCTCCGCGACGAGGTGAGCAGCCATGCGAAATCCCCCTACAGCGTGCGCGTGGAATCTCCCGAGGCGACCTACATGGCGGTTCCCCGCGTGAGGTTCTGGGAGTTCGTGAATGAGGATTCTCGCCTGCTGGGCTATGTGAAGGACTATTACCGCGCGAGCCTGGAGGAGAGCCTCTATCGCATGCGTTATCTGACGATGAATGGGAAGGTCGGCGCCGTGGGAGGGTTCTTGTACGACCTGAACGAGCGCTTCGGCGTGCCCTGCGACGAGGGGAGCGTGATCGCCCTCGATGTCACAAACGAGGACATCGCGCAGTTCTGCGGGGCCTCGTCGCGCACGAGCGTGAACCGCATCCTGCGCGGTTTCAGGGAGCAGGGCGTCATTTCGACGAGCGGGCACGATGGCCGCATCGTCATCCACGACGCGTCCATGCTGGAGCGTTATGTGATGGACTGACCCAGGTCGGGTGTACATGGGTTCGCCGGGCGCCTGCGAGTCGGCCCGCGCGAGGGCGAATTCATTTCTGCTGGCTGTCGCCAGCGCGTTCTATCCGTTCGCCAGGGCGATAAACGAATCGAGCGAATACTCTCCGGAGATGCGCACGCGCGGCAGCGCGGTGATGTCGTCGCCCACGTGAGCCCACGAGTTTTGCATGGTGAAGGCGCAGAGGATGCCGGCGTCTCGCACGGCCGCGCGGCCGTCGTCGGTGACGTCGCCGAAGGGATAGGCGAAGGCCTGGGTCCCGCCCGCGATTTCCTGGGCGTGCTTGAGATCCGCCGCGATGTCAGCGCGGCTCATGGCGCTGATGATGCCGCCGTGCCCCACGTTGCCGCCGGGCTTGTGCATCCCAAAGGAGTGGGACTCGAAGGCGATGTAGGGGCTGCGATGAAGTCGCCGTTGAGGTCCGCCGGCGGGTTTGCGGGGTCATAGACGTAGTGGTACATGAGGATAGGCGCGCCGCCCTGCATGGTTTCCATCGACTCGACAACATGTACGGTGCGCACTGCCTTTGCGGTATGACCAGACGAGTCCGACACGCGATAGCTCACTTTGTACGTGCCGGGTTTGGAGGTGTCGACCTTGCCCGAGATTTTAATCTTGGCGTTGAGCAGGCCGTCGGCGGGCTCGGCGGCATGGGCATCCGCCTCGAGGTATTCTTCTCCCTTGAGCACATAGGTTTCTTTGGATCCGTTGAGGCCGATGACAATCTCGCCGCCGCCAGCCGTGCTGTCTTCTATGATGGGCGTCATGGCGTCGAGTGTAACGCGAAAACGCTCCAAGAATAGGAGCGTTTTCTGAGAGTCGTCTTATGAAATTGTCATGCATCCGTTGGTGGCGGAGCTTTTTCGTACTGACTTTGAGAAACCCGGAGTTTGGAAGGTCTTGAGAGCAGCAAAACCGCAGGTTGCGGCAAGGCGCAAAGAGCGCGTACTCGGCAAATCGGGAAAACAGTACGAAAAAGCTCGACCCTTCAGCGGGGTCACCGCCCCGACGCAGTACGACCCTACTTGAGGAACATGTTCTTGAGGTTAAATTCCGCCTGCACAGTGCGCAGCATGAGGTCGGTGTCGTCGAGGCCCAGGTGCAGCTCGTTCTCGTCCGCGGCGAGCGTCCCGCGGCGACGCGCCCAGTTCTGAAGGCTCGCCGGGGCGCTCTCGCGGGGCAGGGTGCGGACCTCGCCGTCGATGGAGCGGCAGATGTGGCGCGAGTCGATGACGATGATCTTGCCCGCGCGCCGGGCCTCAGCGTACCCGGGGAGGTGCAGCATGAACCAGCTATCCTCGAAGGCCGCGTTATGGGCCATGATGGGATAGCGCTTCATGAGGCGGAGCAGCTCCTTCTGCAGCTTCGTATCGGAGCGGAACGGGGTCTTGCCCTCGAGGTCGCTCCACTGGATGTGGTGGATGTCGGCCAGCGGCACGCCGGTCTCGCGGTACATCTCGGGGATGCCGCAGTAGAAGGCCTGCGGGTCGTGCGGGACCGCGTCGCTCTTCAGGTCCATGAGCTCCCAGCCCACGTTGATGATGTAGCCGCGCTCCGGCGCGCGGCCGGTGGTCTCGATGTCGATGCCCAGCACGGTGCCCTTGATGGGCTTGCGGACGTAGGCGACGGAGTAGGCGTCGCGGTCGCCGCGGACCTCGCGGGCGACGCCGGCGGCGGTGCGGCCCTGCATCTTGGCGATGCCGGCGCACAGGTCTGCGTCAGTGAGGTTGCGGGCGAGCAGGGGGCTGGAGAGGTTGCGCAGGCGCGTCTCGCCGATCTGGTCGCACAGCTCGCGGTTCTGGTCGGCGAGGGTGAGGATGACGTCGAAGCCGAATCCGGGCTCGTCGTTCGCGCGCCACTCGTCGAGCAGCGCCTTCATGGCCTCCTCGCCGCGCTGGCGCTCGGACTCCATGGCATCGTAGTCGCCGTAGATGAACATGGGGATGAAGGGCTGCATCGAGTACTCGAGGGCTTGCTGGACGTTCATATGGTTCGTGCTCCTATCGTGGTGCGCCGCGCTCCGTGCGCGAGGCCGTGACGCCTGCGGCGGGCCCGCGGGGAATGCGCGGCGGTCGAAGTTTCCGCTCAAGAGTATAGAGGGTCATCGAAGGGTCGAAGTGTTTAGGGTGTGAAACTTTTAAGCCGGCGGATTGCCGGTGCCAAGCCGGCGGATTGCCGGTGCCGCGCGTGCCCGGTTGCCCGCGGCGCCTTGTCGCTCGCCCGCCGATCTCACGGGGCCGCGTGGTCGGGTCTTCGGAGGGGCTCAGCGGCGTCCGTGCGCCGGCGGTACAATCGAGGGGTAGGCACCCACAAGCTGTCGAAGAAAAGGAGGCTGCAGATGGCTAAGTTGGATGGTAAGGTCGCTCTCATCACCGGCGCCGCCGCCGGCCTGGGCGAGGGAATCGCCATGGCCTATGCCAAGTACGGCGCAAAGCTCATCATGGTCGACCTGTCCCCCTCGGTGGAGGAGACCGCCGCGAAGCTCCGCGAGGAGTACGGCTCCGAGATCATTACCGTGGTGGCAAACGTGGCCGACCGAGCCCAGATGGACGAGGCCGCCGCGAAGGGCATCGAGACCTTCGGCGAGATCAACGTCGCCTGCTGCAACGCGGGCGTGTGCCGCCTCGCCCCGTTCGAGGAGATGGACGACGCCACGCGCGACTTCCACATCGACGTGAACATCAAGGGCGTGTGGAACACCTGCAAGGCCGTGGTGCCCTACATGCTCAAGCAGGGCGGAGGCAACATCGTGATCGCGTCCTCCGTCACGGGCGACATCGTGGCGGACGCCGGCGAGGCCGCCTACGCTATGACCAAGGCCGCGCTCGTGGGTCTCACCAAGTGCCTGGCGGTGGAGTACGCCGATCGCAATATCCGCGTGAACTGCTCCCAGCTGGGCTACGCCCGCACCCCGATGGTCGAGAAGATGGCGCTCGAGTCCAACCCCGACGACCCCGAGTCCGCCATCGCCGACATCGCCGTGGGCGTGCCTATGAAGCGCCTGGCCAACCCCATCGAGGTGGGCGAGCTCTTCGCGTTCCTCGGCAGCGATGAATCCAGCTACCTCACCGGCTCGCAGATCGTCATCGACGGCGGCAGCACCCTGCCCGAGACGATGTCCATCGGCACCAACTAGTGCCTAGCGGCTGAGCGGCGAACCACCGAGTGCAACTGTCGCCCGACTGCGCGGCGCTGCGGTCGGGCAGATTTTTTATGGTTGTGAAATGCTGTCTGTCGTCATGAGTTATCCAAGGGAAACTATTAGTATACTGGTTCACTCGCGTATCGCGTGTTTGCCAGGTGGCGCACGGGGTATGTAAACAGCTACCCTCGGGGCGTCGGGTCCCGTTGGATGTTCCCGTTGAGGAGAGTCGTTCGTGGATCTGCTGCTGCATTTCTTTGAGCATGCGCTCGAGGACACCCTCGCGCTCGTGCCGTTCCTGTTTGTGACCTACATCGCGCTCGAAGCGCTCGAACATGCCGCGGGTGCCCGCGCGAACGCGGTTGTGCGCCGAGCGGGCGCTGCCGGACCGGTTGTCGGCGCACTGCTGGGCGTGGTCCCGCAGTGTGGCTTCTCGGCCATGGCGGCTACACTCTACGCTGGACGCGTGGTGACGCTCGGTACGCTCGTGGCGGTGTTTCTCTCCACGTCCGACGAGATGCTGCCCATGTTGGTTGCCGAGCAGGTCGAGGCGGGTTTGCTGTTTCGCGTGCTGGGGCTGAAGGTTCTGGTCGCGCTCATCACGGGCGTGGTGGCGGACCTCGCCATCCGCGCGCTGCGCAGGAATGCTCGCGTGCACGCGTTCTTGCGTCGCACGGTGCTCTCCGTTCGCCGCGATGGCATGGAGGCCGATGTGGTGGATCAGATGGCCGAGGGCGGGGAGACCGCCGAGCACATCTGCTGTCTGTGCGAACAGGACCATTGTGGCTGCGGGCATCGTCACGTGCATACGCATGGGGGCGAGCACGGCCACGAGCACGGTCATGACCACGGTCACGAGCACGCCGACGGACATGTTTCGGGTTGTGACCATGATCACGGCCACGGTCATGACCATGGTCATGCCGGTGGACGCTTCGGAATCGTCGGGTCAATCGTGATGAGCGCCGTCTCGCACACCGTGCAGGTGAGCCTCTTCATCTTCCTGGTAACGTTCGCGCTGGTGCTCGTCCTGGAAACGGTGGGTGAGGACGCTTTGGCCGCGTTCCTTTCGGGCAATCGGCTGCTCGCGGTATTCGCCTCCGCGCTGGTGGGCCTGGTGCCCAACTGCTCGGCGAGCGTGGTGATCACGCAGCTCTACCTGGAGGGCGTGCTGGGCTTCGCGCCCCTCATGGCCGGCCTGCTCGCGTCCGCCGGCGTTGGGTACCTCGTGCTGTTCCGCACCAATCGCCATCCGCGCGAGAATACCGTGATCGTGGCCGGGCTGTTCTTGGTCGCATGCGTTTGGGGCCTGGTGTTCGCAGCGCTGGGGCTGTAGCGCGATTTAGTTGTCGAGCGCCTCGCGCAGGAGCTGGGCGAGGTTGCGCTGGAAACGCTCGCGGTCGTCGTCGGTGAAGGCGGCCGGCCCCTGCGTGCGCCCGCCCGCGCGGCGGACCTTCTTCTCCTCGTGACGGATGAACAGCTGCATGTCGATGGTCGCCTTGTTGTAGACATGGCCACGCACCCCGATGGCCGTGGCTCCGCGGCCGAGCACCATGCTCGCGAGGCCGATGTCCTGCGTTACGACCACGTCGCCGGGCTGCAGGCGCTCGATGATGGCGAAGTCCGCGCTGTCGGCGCCGCAGGAGACGTCGAGCGTTTCCGCCCAAAAGCCCGGATGCGAGGTGTCGCGCCCACGGGCGTGCTCGGCGTCGCGCGGGTCGTCGCGCCGTATGCGCCGAGCGAGGTTTTGCGTGGAGTTACCGGCGATCAGCACGGGGACGCGTGCCGAGCGCGCGCAGGCGAGGGCCTCACGGGTGACCGGGCACGCATCGGCGTCGATGATGAGGGTGGGCATGGAGGGTCCAGTTTCTCGAGGGTCATTCGGTTTATTCGAAGATTACGGTGCGTGGGCGTGGCTGGCGACCGATGGGCCTGGCATTGATCCCTTGGCCTCCGTTGACATATTAAAATGGCTGCTCGCCGATTACATTGAAGCTTGAGGGTTTTTTGTCTGCACGGAATAGTATGGTGTACCTCGAGGACGAAAAAGGGCCCTCGATGAGGGCCCTGGCAAGTCAAACTGCCGCCTACGCGGCGCCGAAGGCATTTTTGGCAAAGCCGTATTTTGACTCGCAGTGTCGTCCTGACTGGTAATCAAGACGTGCTTACTGTAGCACAGATTGGGGACAAGATGAAACTGCGCAATATTCAAGGTGACTACAACATTGGTCTTGACCTTGGAACCGGCTCTGTGGGGTGGGCGGTTACCGGTGTAGATGGCGAGCTTCTCACGCAGAACGGTAGGCCGACGTTGGGAAGTCGCGTTTTCCCTTCGGGCGAAACTGCTGCGGACGCTCGGCTCAAGCGCGGTCAGCGCCGTAGGTATGAGCGTCGTCGTTGGCGTCTGGATTTGCTGCAGCGCTTTTTCGAGAATGATATGGCTGATGTAGATCGGACTTTCTTTATCCGCCTTAAACAGGCTCGCCTCTTGCGTGAAGATAGAGATGAGTCGTGTCGCGATTACCACAGCCCTCTCTTTCTCACCGTTGATGCGGAGAGAGACTATTACAAACGCTTCCCCACAATTTACCACCTTCGTGTCTGGCTGATGACCACCGAGAAAAAGGCCGACCTGCGGGAGATTTATCTCGCGCTGCACAACATCGTCAAGCATCGAGGCAATTTCCTCCACCAAGACAATCCCAGCTTGAGCGCATCTGCTGCCAACATGGAAGATTCTGTTGAGCAGCTGTGTCTTGCGCTGGAGGATCGATGCATCACCCTGGACATTCCTTGCTCTTGCGATGCGGCTTCTATCCAGCGGGTGCTCGAGGATTCGTCTCTCTCCCGCGCGGAGAAGTCGGAGTCGGTTGGCAAGCTGTTCGGCCTTGATAAGGACGCCCAGAAGACGATGGGGAGGGGCATCTCTCGCGCGATTGTGGGCTATAAGGTTGATTTTGCAGCCGTGCTCGGATGCGAGTTCGAGGACTCGTCTTTCACCCTTTCCGACGATGAGAAGGTAGATGCTGCCCTTGCGGCAATTCCCGACGTTGCCATGAGCTTGTTCGATGCGATTCGAGAGGTATATTCTGCATATGTGCTTTTGGGCATCTTGAGTTCCGGAAATGGTGCCCCTATCTCCTCGGGTTCTCTTTCATCTGTTTCTGGTAGAACGATTTCCTTTTGCAAGGTTCGGGAGTATGAGGTGTATAGAGCCGACCTCGCCCTGCTGAAGTCTCTTGTGCGTACGTATGCGCCCAGCCAGTATGACGCCTTCTTCCGTGGTGAGCTGATTCCGGGCACTTGCAACTATGACCCGACAAAGGCCAAGGGCTATACGCGTTACGACTTGGTTCATAAGGTTGCATATGCTGACTTCTTTAAAGAGGTCAAGAGCCTTCTCGATAAGACCGATGCCGTAACGGACGAACGTTATAAGGACATGCTGGGCCGCTTTGAGGAGGAGCGCTTCCTGCGGAGGCTCAAAACGAGCGATAACGGCAGCATCCCGTATCAACTCCATCTGGAGGAGATGGACGCGATTCTCAAGAATCAAGGCAAGTATTATCCGTTCCTGCTCGAGAACCTAGACAAAATCGAGTCGCTTGTCAGCTTCAGGATTCCATATTACTTGGGGCCTTTGACACAGAAAAACGCTGCTCTCGATCACCATGGCAATCCACGTTTTGCCTGGGCAACTCGTAAGCCCGGTATGGAGGACGAGCCTGTGTATCCCTGGAATTGGGAGGAGGTTATCGACAAGGGTCATGCGGCGCATACGTTTATCCAGCGCATGACGAGCGATTGCACCTACTTGATAGGGGAGGGCGTTCTTCCTCGCAATTCTCTTTTGTATGAGGAGTTCTGTGTCCTCAATGAGCTTAACGGCGCTCGGTATTCCGTTGATGGCGATGATTGGCGGCGCTTCGACTATGCCGACCGTATGGGTATCATGGATGACCTGTTCAGGCAGCGTCGAAGTGTTACGTACAAAATGGTCGAAGATTGGATGCGCGCCAATCGCGGATGGGCCCGTGTTCATGTCCGCGGTGGTCAGGGAGAGTGTAAATTCGAATCCTCCCTTTCGGCGTACCGTTTCTTTTGCAAAGACGTTTTCAAGACCGACGAACTGTCGCCTTCGATAATTCCTATGGTTGAGACCATAATCCTGTGGAGTACCTTATTCGAGGATCGTTCGATTTTGAAAGAGCAGCTCGTCCGCAATTTCTCAGATCGATTGAGCTCCGAACAGATCAAGATTATCTGCAAAAAGCGTCTGACGGGCTGGGGCAACCTATCGGAGAAGTTCCTGGCTGAGGTCGAGGCTGAGACGGATTGCGGACCTCGCTCCATCATGGATATCCTTCGCGAAGGCAGCCCTGTAGGCGGTGAACAGGGTAGGACCATGGTCCTTATGGAGGTGTTGCATGATGAACGCCTGGGCTTTGAAGATAAAATCGAAGAAATAAACGCTGAAAGAATCGCTGATGCCGGTCGCCTTGAGGTGGTTGACCTGCCTGGATCTCCTGCGCTGCGCAGGACGGTCAATCAGGCCGTCCGTGTTGTCGAGGAGATTGTCCATATAGCGGGCAAGCCTCCTGTGAACATCTTTATCGAGAACACGCGTGATGAAGATGCGTCGAAAAAGGGCAAGAGGACGAAGAGGCGCTACGATACGATAAAAGAGGCTGTTAATGCGTTTAAGAGGGAAAACGCTGATTTGGCGAGAGAATTGAAGGAGTTCAAGCCTGCCGATTTCGACGATGAGAGGCTGGCCTTGTATTTCATTCAGGGAGGTAAGAGCCTGTACTCCAAGGCTCCTCTTGACGTGACGAGGCTGTCTGAATATGAAGTCGATCACATCATTCCACAGTCCTACATCAAAGATGATAGCTTTGAAAACAAAGCCCTCGTTCTAAAGAGTGAAAATCAGACCAAGACGAATCGGCTATTGTTGCCTCAAGGGGTTCGCGTAAAGATGGCGAGCTATTGGCAAGAGCTGCACCGTTGCGGCCTTATAGGTGATAAGAAACTGAGAAACCTCATGTGCTCAGATGTCAGCGAGCGTCGGGTTAAGGGCTTTATCGCACGTCAGCTTGTTGAAACCTCGCAGATCGTCAAGTTGACGAAGATGATGCTCGAGAATCGCCTGCCTGAGTCGAGGCTGGTTCCCATCAAGGCGAGTCTGTCGCATGAGCTGCGCGAGGCCAAGCATTATTACAAGTGCCGTGAGATCAACGATTTTCACCATGCGCACGATGCACTTCTCGCTGCGGAGATCGGTAGGTTTTTGCTGCTGAGGCATGCTGGAATGTATGACAATCCCATCGGCTATGCGCATGTTGTTAAGGATTTTGTGCGCGTTCAAGCAGACGAGGCAAAGAGGACGGGCCGCCTGCCTGGATCGGCTGGCTTCATCGTGTCGAGCTTCCTGCATTCGGGTTTCGACAAAGATACGGGCGAGATCTTCAAGGATACGTGGGACGCCGAGTTCGAATGTGAGCGCATTCGCAAGTATCTCAACTATCGGCAGGTGTACCTGAGCCGTATGCCGGAGGAGACATCTGGTGCGTTTTGGGATGCGACTATCTATTCGCCGCGTGGAAAGATGAAACTCTCCCTCCCGCTTAAAGAAGGGCTCGATCCGTCTAAATACGGCGGCTATTCATCGGAGAAATATGCATATTTCTTCTGCTATTACGCGAAGGATAAGAAGGGCAAGCGACTTATTGACTTTGCTCCAGTTCCGGTGTCTCGCGCTGCTGGGGGGCAAGTCGATATCGAGGCTTTCGGGCGTGAGGTTGCCGAAGAGAGGGGATATGCGTTCGAGTCTATCGCTCGTGCGAAGATAGCTATCAAGCAGCTCATTGAAGTTGACGGATGCAGGTTGTTTATCACCGGTGCCGACCAGGTCCGGAGTGCCGTTCCATTGGCCTTTGGCCAGGAAGAGACGCATTTGGTTGAGAGGCTGCTTTCGGGCGCTCCGGTTGGTCCTCGCGTACGTGATTCCCTGTTCAATCAAATGATGGTCGGTATTAGGAGGTTTGACAGGCGTCTGTATGACAACTTGAAGTTGGATGACCGATCGGCTGCGTTTGAGCGGTTGGGGGAAGAAGATAAGGACCTCATCCTGAAAGGGCTTCTTGCGTTGTCCTCTGCTTCAAACAACATGGCAGACATGCGGCCGATTGGAGGCGCGAAGACTGCAGGCCAGTTGAAAATCGTCTTTAGAAACGTACTGAGCAATCAGGGCATTACGTTTATCGATCAGTCTGTGACCGGCATGTTTGAGAGGAAAACTTACATTGGGCTTTAGGACCATCTTCATAGAGAGCCCTTGCAGGCTCTCATACAAAAGTGGATATATGGTCGTACGTAAGGAAGATGATGTTGCGAAGGTCCATTTGTCGGAGATTTCGTCCGTCATACTTCAAACGATGCAGGTATACATCAGCGCCTATCTGATGGCGGAGTTGGCCAAGAGCAAGATCTCCCTCGTCTATTCAGACGAGAAGCACAATCCGGTCGGGCAGGCGCTGCCCCTATACGGGGCTCATAACGTGAGCAAGCGCATACAGGAGCAGCTGGCTTGGGGAGAGCCAATCAAAAAGCGTGTGTGGCAGCGCGTTGTTAGGGAAAAGATTCGACAGCAGGCCGCTGTTCTGGCCGATCGTGATCTGCCAGAAGCCCGAGTTCTCAAAACGGCCATTGACGAGGTTAGATCAGGTGACACCACCAATCGAGAAGCGCATGCGGCGAGGGTCTACTTTCAGGCTCTGTTCGGCAAATGGTTCTCCCGCGATATCAATTGTCCGGTGAACGACGCCTTGAATTACGGCTACGCTGTGCTTCTGTCATCGGTGAATAGGGAGATCGTCTCGCGTGGCTATCTGACTCAATGCGGGATATGCCATCACAGCGAATATAACGAGTTCAATCTAGCCTGTGACTTGATGGAGCCATTTAGGCCAATCGTTGATCGAATGGTTGATGAGTGGATCGGGGTTGAGTTCGATGCCGGATCACGTCGAATGCTTGGGGACCTAATGAATACGACAGTGCTGTATAAGGACGGGGAGTATAGGCTCTCTTCGGTTGTCTCCCTGTTCGTCCAGGATTGCATCAACGCGCTCAACAAGAAGATAGGTGTTGACGAAGTTCAGAGCTTCGATGTGCGATGAGCCCGAAAGGTCGAGTGAGGTACATGCGGTTGCTTGTATTTTTCGATTTGCCGGTCGGCACCGCGGCGCAACGCAAGAGATATTCACAGTTTAGAAAGTATCTGGTTAAAGATGGCTTTCTGATGTTGCAGCAGTCGGTGTATTCAAAGCTTGTCGTGAATGAGGCCGCGGCATCGGGGTCGATAGCCCGCATGAGGAAACATCGTCCTTCGGAGGGACTTGTCCAAGTGCTAAAAGTGACTGAGAAACAGTACGCAACGATGACCTATATAACGGGCAATGAGGCGGTTCACGACGAAGTCGACACGATGGAGGAGTTCCTTGTGTTATGAAGCTGATATTCGCTGGTGCCGACAGACCGATAGATATTGCAAGGGGGCACATCAGTACGGTCGAGGTTGAGAATTCCTGCTTGTTCGCGCGCATATGTCGGTCTCTTGTGTCGGATGGAGGAGAGGGCGTCTTCGAGCAGTTCTCCCTTTGGGATGAAGTCGGTAATGAGGTTGCGCCCTCGCGAGTCCTATTTACGGTCCCCGATCCGCTGCATCTTCCCTGGGATTGCACGGAGCTTTCCGGCAAGCTGCTTGGGATGATGGAGACGCTTCTCTATGAGGACGAGGAAGCCCGAAGATTATTTGAGGATTACGGCAGCCACTTGAGGGGATTCTCTCAGCGGTTGACGCATCAGGTGGAATGCGATTACCGATTCAACGTAGAATGGGATATGCGTCGTTATCTGAAATCGTTTGGTTTTTCGGCAGATAGGGGCGATGACCTTCCGTACATTGACATGCTGAATATGTTTTTAGATTTTGTCTCGGATGTGCAGCTCGAGAAGGTGCTTGTGTTTGTGAATCTAAAAACTTTTCTGGGCAAAATCGAGTTTGAACAGTTCCTCGACAGAGTCTTTTTCCATGAAATGCAGGTATTGCTATTGGAAAATAAGGTGTGCGATATAAGCTATAGTCATGAGAGCAAGATGCGTATTGACCAGCACTTTCTCGAGATATAACGACACGAATTGTCAGGACGTCCGTCCTCTTTGCAGGGAGGAATTTGCTTCAATGGTTTTGGAGCAGTGTCGTTCTGACTGGTAATCCAACATGGAGGCTATAAAGGTCGTATACCCGTCGGTTTTGGAGCAGTGTCGTTCTGACTGGTAATCCAACTACCTCGAGAGCGGGCAGCTCAGCGTCTAGTTTTGGAGCAGTGTCGTTCTGACTGGTAATCCAACCCCGCCGGGTTGCAGGCCGCGTGGCACTCCGTTTTGGAGCAGTGTCGTTCTGACTGGTAATCCAACAACTCGGTGCGCACCATGTCCCAACCCTTGGTTTTGGAGCAGTGTCGTTCTGACTGGTAATCCAACGTCAATGCCTAATTGCAGCCGCAACCGCAGGTTTTGGAGCAGTGTCGTTCTGACTGGTAATCCAACGGTCGAGACCGCGAGGATGTCCGTGGTGTGCGTTTTGGAGCAGTGTCGTTCTGACTGGTAATCCAACCCGCTCTCGCTCAATTCGTAAAACGCCTGGGTTTTGGAGCAGTGTCGTTCTGACTGGTAATCCAACACGGAGAAGGCCGCATGGGCTACCGCAACGTTTTGGAGCAGTGTCGTTCTGACTGGTAATCCAACGGCTACCAGGATTCTCCGTGGAATGAGGGCGTTTTGGAGCAGTGTCGTTCTGACTGGTAATCCAACAGTCGTCAAGGGTGCGAACGTCGAACTCGGGTTTTGGAGCAGTGTCGTTCTGACTGGTAATCCAACTGGCTCGCCGACGAGAACTACGACGGCCACGTTTTGGAGCAGTGTCGTTCTGACTGGTAATCCAACTAATCGACGAAGTTGTCGTCGATGCCTTTAGTTTTGGAGCAGTGTCGTTCTGACTGGTAATCCAACGGGTTCTGCGTGCCGTAGTCGACGCTCACGGTTTTGGAGCAGTGTCGTTCTGACTGGTAATCCAACAGTGGAAGTCTCAACATTCCAGGTATTAGTGTTTTGGAGCAGTGTCGTTCTGACTGGTAATCCAACTGTGAATCTCTGGTTCCATCAAGCCTCCTTGTTTTGGAGCAGTGTCGTTCTGACTGGTAATCCAACGTACGACGTGCTCAAGTGGGTCGGCCTGCTGTTTTGGAGCAGTGTCGTTCTGACTGGTAATCCAACCCATCTCACCGACCCATGAGGCCACGTTGGGTTTTGGAGCAGTGTCGTTCTGACTGGTAATCCAACGTGACGAGCTCCTTGGAGATGTAGATCACGGTTTTGGAGCAGTGTCGTTCTGACTGGTAATCCAACGCGCTCGTCGCCGAGATACGCGACCAAGGCGTTTTGGAGCAGTGTCGTTCTGACTGGTAATCCAACCCGAGAGCCGCCTTGCGTGCGTCGCCGTTGGTTTTGGAGCAGTGTCGTTCTGACTGGTAATCCAACGCACCGCCGGCGTTGCCTGTGAATTCGAATGTTTTGGAGCAGTGTCGTTCTGACTGGTAATCCAACATGTCCTCGGAATCGCTGTCGATGGTCTCCGTTTTGGAGCAGTGTCGTTCTGACTGGTAATCCAACCGGCACCGCTACAGAATCCTCAGCTGATAAGTTTTGGAGCAGTGTCGTTCTGACTGGTAATCCAACAAAAATCCACGAGACAAGCAACACGCTTCCGTTTTGGAGCAGTGTCGTTCTGACTGGTAATCCAACCGGTGAGGTCGCAGCGATCGCGCTTGAAGTGTTTTGGAGCAGTGTCGTTCTGACTGGTAATCCAACTCGCATGTCACGCCGTCGACGTCTTTGCCCGTTTTGGAGCAGTGTCGTTCTGACTGGTAATCCAACTGCACATTGGTGCCCGTTATCGGTGATGTGGTTTTGGAGCAGTGTCGTTCTGACTGGTAATCCAACGACCCGGCTGGCGTCTGGCATGCGGTCGGGGTTTTGGAGCAGTGTCGTTCTGACTGGTAATCCAACTCAAATTTAACAACGCTGTGCAACGCAAGGTTTTGGAGCAGTGTCGTTCTGACTGGTAATCCAACGAAGACATGTGGCCTAAGCTGTATCGCGTCGTTTTGGAGCAGTGTCGTTCTGACTGGTAATCCAACCCGGGGACTCTTTTCCTGCAGCATTGCGTGTTTTGGAGCAGTGTCGTTCTGACTGGTAATCCAACATATGCAAGACGTTGCAAGATGAATACACAGTTTTGGAGCAGTGTCGTTCTGACTGGTAATCCAACAAAGCTTGGCTTCGTCAACCGTGATCGTGGGTTTTGGAGCAGTGTCGTTCTGACTGGTAATCCAACGGACACAATCGCGTTGCAGTCGACGTTGCCGTTTTGGAGCAGTGTCGTTCTGACTGGTAATCCAACAATCGGAGCGCGTTGAATCGGAAGTTGTCGAGTTTTGGAGCAGTGTCGTTCTGACTGGTAATCCAACAAGGGGCAATGACCTGAAGGAGGTCGGAATGTTTTGGAGCAGTGTCGTTCTGACTGGTAATCCAACCTTGCGTCACGACACGGCACGTAATCGGCGGTTTTGGAGCAGTGTCGTTCTGACTGGCAATCCAACCTGCACAGGGCGTTCGCCCTCAAGCAGGGGTTTTGGAGCAGTGTCGTTCTGACTGGTAATCCAACACGATCGCCCTGTCTATCGTGAGGCCCCTGGTTTTGGAGCAGTGTCGTTCTGACTGGTAATCCAACTTTCGGTTATTCATCAGAAGGCGGTGGGAGTTTTGGAGCAGTGTCGTTCCGACTGGTAATCCAACTCACGGGCTTGCAGCACTCCATGATACGCGTTTTGGAGCAGTGTCGTTCTGACTGGTAATCCAACCATGCGGATCGATGATAAGAAGTTCACCGACCTCATCAAGGAAGCGGCGGAGGAGATGAAATGACACTACCGAGCGCGATAGCGGCGAAACTCAGAGAGCTGCGCGAATCCGCCCCGTGCAAGATCGCGATGAACGACCCCGTGCGGGTCAACGAGGGGACGCTCTACGTGCCGTTCTACGACGCTGAGGGGGACGATGTCCCCGACTCGTGCATGCCGCTGCTCCTCATGGCTCCAAACGGCTCGGTTCGCGAGGTGTGCGGCCCTTCTGGCGAATGGCTCGCACTCATCGAGCAGATACCCGAATAGCCACAACAGAAGTCACACAGAAGGCCGCCCCACGGGGCGGTTTTTTTCCATGGCGCAGAAATGCCGCGCCAACGCCGATGGCACGGAAATACCATGCCGCGAACCCGCCGCGCGACACATGCCGTACCTTCTCCGCATCGCATGGGAACGCGTAAAAATCCCGCCTGTCCCGCGCAGGGAAGCGCGCAACCAAACCCAGGAAGGAGAAGGACATGGCAAACGAGGGCAACGTCAAGACCGAACCGCAGGAGACCGACCCGCAGACCGACCCGTTTTGGAGCAGTGTCGTTCTGACTGGTAATCCAACAGATGTTTGTCTAACAGTAGTAACGCAAGAGTTTTGGAGCAGTGTCGTTCTGACTGGTAATCCAACACAGATTCAGGAAATCAGCGACAAGCTTTCGTTTTGGAGCAGTGTCGTTCTGACTGGTAATCCAACCGCTATCGCTCTTGCAGTCCCCCACGTGGGGTTTTGGAGCAGTGTCGTTCTGACTGGTAATCCAACTCGGTCTTGCAGAGCTTGGCGACGAGACCGGTTTTGGAGCAGTGTCGTTCTGACTGGTAATCCAACCTATCGACCACTACCCTACGCCGTGGGATGTTTTGGAGCAGTGTCGTTCTGACTGGTAATCCAACCTTGCGTCACGACACGGCACGTAATCCGCGGTTTTGGAGCAGTGTCGTTCTGACTGGTAATCCAACGGAGGTGTACTGGAGGTACAGGTCCTTGGAGTTTTGGAGCAGTGTCGTTCTGACTGGTAATCCAACAGGGTCTCCGCTATGAAGCGTTGAGAGATGTTTTGGAGCAGTGTCGTTCTGACTGGTAATCCAACTGGATGAGGTGGATTGCCTCGACGATGTCCGTTTTGGAGCAGTGTCGTTCTGACTGGTAATCCAACAAGAACCGGAAGGCGCTTGAGAGGATGGCGTTCTGCGCCACATGGCCGGACTAGACGGGCCTTGAGTCGCGACAGGGCAACCTTCTATGGTGGTCTCTTATCTAAATATTCTTTATATTTCTACCGCCAAACAGCTAAACAGTATTTATAATTAAATGCGTCAGGAAGGAGAGCGATGACCAAGAGAAGGGAAGTCGTGAGGTTCCTCGAGCGCCACGGTTTCGAGTCGCGCGGCGGCACGAACCACGAGAAGTTCGTTCACCCGGACGGGCGCGTGGCCATCGTGCCGAGGCACCGGGAGATCAAGGATCGCATGTTCGAGATCATCAAGCGGCAGGCGGGGCTCAGGTAGCCCCGCCCCTTCCCCATGAGAGGAGCGACACATGAAGTCAACGGTATACGAGTTCGAGGTCTACGAGGACGACGGCTGGCTCATCGCCGAGCCGTTCGACCTCGATGGCGGCACGCAGGGCGAGGATTACGAGGATCTCTGCGCGATGGTCACCGATTGGCTTAAGGTGACCGTCGAGGACAGCGCCATCCGCGGCGTCGAGATGCCCAAGCCGACCTTCGGCAACGCGCCGCGCCACGGCGGCTCCATCCTGCTCGTGTCCGTCATGGCCGGGCTTGAGACCGTGGAGCGCGTGACCGCCGCCGAGGCCGCCCGAATGCTCGGCGTGAGCGCCGGCCGCGTGTCCCAGATGCTCGCATCCGGGCAGCTCGAGGGCTGGCGCGACGGGCACAGCTCGTACGTCACGCTCGACAGCCTGCGCGCACGCATGGCTGCGCCGCGCGAGGCAGGGCGACCGCGCGCCGCAGCGTGCGCCTAGGCAGAGCCGTCTCCATTCGGACACAAAGCCCCTCCACCCTTCCGCCGACCAAAGCAAGACAGGATGAAGGGGGGCCAAGGGGACGCGGGGCCGTAGCCGATCGCGCACATTCCAGCCACGAAGGGGTTTTGGAGCAGTGTCGTTCTGACTGGTAATCCAACCGAAAAAGGCGGGGAGCACCGCGCCCCCCGCGTTTTGGAGCAGTGTCGTTCTGACTGGTAATCCAACTGTTCGTTGTTTTTCTCATCAGCTCCAATTGTTTTGGAGCAGTGTCGTTCTGACTGGTAATCCAACATGGGGCACCAAGGGCTACTCTGGCGGCTTGTTTTGGAGCAGTGTCGTTCTGACTGGTAATCCAACCAGAGCGCGGACGTGACCGTCATGGGTTGCGTTTTGGAGCAGTGTCGTTTTGACTGGTAATCCAACGTGAAGTTGTCCGTCGCGATCGACAGGTCGGTTTTGGAGCAGTGTCGTTCTGACTGGTAATCCAACTTCCACAGGAAGGAGGTAAACCGTGTCATTGTTTTGGAGTAGTGTCGTTCTGACTGGTAATCCAACGCTGGCCGCACAGCCAGCACGGCGGCCTCGTCCTCATACACTCGCCGAAGAACTCCCGCTTCAGCTCCTTGAACTTGCGCGTGCTCCTGCGCTCTCCTGCGTACGCCATGATGCGACCCCTTTCTCATCGGGCTCAATCATGCCGTTCGGGTCCCCCGCAAAGCGAAGGGCCCCGGTCTCCCGGGGCCCGCTCGCCTAGCTCTCGATGTCGCTCTTGAGGTCTTGGATGACGTCCCTGAGCTTCTCCGACATCTCCTCGTCCCCGCTCTCGACCGCGTCCTCGAGCCGCTTGACCAGCTGCTTGAGGAAGCTCTTGAACTGAAGGTCGCTCATTCCCATGTCTTCCATACCCTTCTCCTTTCGGCGGGCCCGTTGCCCTCCCTGTTGATATATATATTACTATATATCTAAGGGAGTTACAAGTATTCTACTATATATTCTCTTGCATCTTTTCTCGTACCATCTTCTTGAGGAAGCCCGACACGTTGCTCTGCGACCTCAGGAACTCGATTATGTCCGCGTCCTTCTCGTTGTGGCAGCGGAACACGAAGGTGGTCTGCTTCTCCTTGATGTACTTCGTCGTCGCCTTCACCTGCGCTGCCGTCGCCATCGCCGCCTCCTCGTAATGACTTTTATATAGCCTACTATATCACAGCTCGCTTGCCTCGACGTAGATGCCACTCGGGTCGCTCCACGCCTTGGACAGCTGCTCGCCGCAGATGATCGCGTCGTCGGCGATGACGCCCGAGCGCACGAGGCAATCCTCCAGCGTCTTGAGCATGTTGCCCATGTCCGGCTTGGCGGTGTGCGGCTCGCCGTCCGAGTGCTCGCCCTCCGTCGGGAAGCACCATGCCACCCTGAGGTTTTGGAGCAGTGTCGTTCTGACTGGTAATCCAACCGCATGATGCGCGAGGGCATCTCCACGGTCGTTTTGGAGCAGTGTCGTTCTGACTGGTAATTCAACGAGCCGAGGTCAATATCCACATGGGATACTGTTTTGGAGCAGTGTCGTTCTGAGGCCGTCACGCGCCCCAAATGCTGGCATAAGTGCCGTGTTGCTTAAGGGGCGGTTGAGTGCCAGTGTCATCAGCATGGGTCCTTCCGAGTGAAGGCGTGTCATCCAAGGGGGTGTTGTCAGGCCGCACAGCAGCGATGATTCGCGACCTCAAGGGGTGCGTCGTCGTCTGCGCGCCGCACCCTTCATGGGTGACGAGCACTGGCCAACTTCGATGAGAGCTTGAAGGCCATGAGTCCGGAGAGCAAGATTCATACTGGTAAGTATAAAATCGCAACCGTAAGGGGGGGCAATGCAGACGGAAGCGCAGCGCCGTGCGACCAACAATTATCGCAAGAAGGTTAAGCAGCTAACCATTCGGTTTTATCCGAACAGCGACGCCGATGAAGAGATGTATACGTGGTTGAAATCGCAAGACAACACAACGGACTATATCAAGAATCTCATTTCGGCAGATATGCAGAATCGCAGATAGGCGGCTTGCTGTAATTGCGCCAAACCTCAATTTAGGGACTGTCCCTAAATTGAAGTGGGGGATATCGATGCCTGCGTTTACGTTCGCTCAAGGGGGCGCATGAAGTACTACATCGAGGACAACGGCATCGGGATTCATCGCATGGACGATACGGTGTGCCAGACCTACGACTTCGCCCGGGCGCGCTGGGTCCACAGCATGGAGATCATGGACATGCTCATCGGCGAGCTGTGGGTCGACGAAGTGAGCGAAGCCGAGGAGGATGCGTTCATCGCCAAAAAGGCCCGCGAACTCGGAAGACATGGGAGTTCCGACGGGGCGGCGAGACGCGAAGACCCTCCCGCACGCCCGCACGCGCCCAGCTTGCTCTTCAGCGATGGGCTGTACGATCGCACCTTATCGCCGTTTGGGCGCCGGGTTCTCCTTCAAGGCAAGCCAAAAGACCGAGACGAATAGCGCCACGACAACCGCTGCCGTGATTTTGACCAGGTTAATCACGCCACGGCCCAAAGCGATGAGAAGCCTTTTGCGCATCACTCGTTGCTCTGCTACGGGCTTCTTGCGATATTCAAGGTACGCGTAGACGAGGAGGCCCAGTATGCCGAGTGTGAACATGGCAAGCGACAAGATGATCTGAGCCATCAACGTGTTTGTCGTCCTATCCATTCGAGATTCCATTCAACGGCATTTCGCGTATCGCCGGGAAACTCATTCCTTGCGATAATGGTACCGATTCGTCCGGACGCAATTCGATGCTGGCGGCTAAGGGTGCGAGTTCGATTCATGCTATTAATCGTCGCGCCGCCTCGGCTTGTTATGGGAGGGCTGCTCGATGGAACCTAGGGGTCTCATCTTCTTCGACATCGATGGAACGCTCACGCGCGGTGTGAATTCGGGCATCTTCGTCGCCGAACGCCTGGGCATCGGCGATGAGATGCGCGCCGCCGAGGAGGCGTACGCACGCGGCGAGATGGATAACGCCGCGGTGTGTCGCGTGGATGCGGCGGGTTACGCCGGCCTTCGCGTTCAGGACGTCGAGGCGTGGCTTGACGGCATGCCCCTCATCGATGGTATCGCGCCCGCCCTCGCCATATGCCGCGACGCGGGCCTCGAGCCATATCTGGCTTCCTGCACCTGGTCCTATATCGGGGCGTATCTGGCGCGGCGCTTCGGTTTCTCCGGGTGGTGCGGACCAGAGCTCGAGGTGGTCGACGGCGTGTTCACGGGCGAAGTGGCGCGCGATGCCGACGAGTTTGCAAAACCGGCGTTCGCACGGGACCGTGCCCGCGCGCTCGGCGTCGATGTGGCCGCGTGCATGGCGGTGGGGGACAGTCGCTCCGATATGCCGCTGTTCGGGGTTGTGGGCGCCTCGCTCGCGATCAACGCCTCCGCCGAGGCATGCGCCGCCGCCACTGCCGCATGGGAAGGCGACGACCTCGCCGACGCGGTTCGTCATCTCCTGCGCGAGGCGGGCCCACTGGGTCGCGGTGCGGACGTCGTCGGGAAGTAGCCGTTCACGCTCCTCTCATGCCGCGCGATACGGGCGGGCGCCGTCCGTCGGCCCAATGCCCCGCCGGTGCACGATATTCGAGGGGCGTTCCTACCTCGCGTGCGCGGTGATCGCACCGTGCAGCCAGGTGGCGCACCCGGCGACGTTCCCGTCGTAGTATGCGGTGGAGCGCTCGTCGGCGACGTACATCTCGGTCAGGCCGCGATGCGCTTCGGGCGTGTAGAAGTTCCAGGTGAATCCGAGCCACTCGCGGTGCATGGAGCAGATGCGCTCGCCTTCTTCGCCCGTCGGGTCGGCGCCCGCGGTCACGGCGGCCTCGAGCGCCTCGTTGATGGCCCGTCCCAACTCCTGGAAGCGCTCGAATTCCCCCTCGCTCAGGTTGAGCATCTTGCGGTTCGCCTCGTCTGCCGCGGCGTCTCCCCAGCGCTCGCGAACCTCCTTGCCGTGCTCGCGCTCGTTGTCCTCGATGAGGCCCCGCTTCATGCCCTCGAATTTGGCCTTGTCACTCATGGGCGTTCCTTTCTCGATGTGTTCGATGGTGGTTTCGACGGTTCGGATGAGCGCCTCGAGGCGCGCATGCTCCGTCTTGAGCGTTTCGAGATGATGGGCGAGCGCGTGGCGGCGCTCATCTTCGGTGGCGCTCAGGGCGCGTGGGATCTCGGCCGTGCCTACGCCCATGTGGCGCAAGAGCAGGATCTCCTGCAGGCGGTCGATGTCCGCCGGCGTGTAGCGGCGGTACCCGTTGGGGCCCCTCGTGGGCTTCAGCAGCCCCTCTTCCTCGTAGAAACCCAAGGTGCGGGTCGATACTCCCGCGATCTTGGAGACCTCTCCGATGCCGTATGTTTCCCGTAAGTCCATGTCGGCCTCCTCGACGTCGATCGTCCGTAGAATAAACCTTTCCGCAACGTTAAGGTCAAGGACGGGCTTGGTCGGCATTTCGCCGTCGATTGATACAATCGGAACACATAGATGTAAACAAATGCGACGCCCGCTCGCGCGACGGGGCGCCAAAGGGGGGTATTGATGCACGGCGACCTGTATCTTGTCCGACACGGCAAGACCATGTTCAACGAGAAGCGAGTGATCCAAGGTTGGTGCGATGCGCCTCTCACGCTCGAGGGCGAGGAGCAGGCGGAGCGCATCGGCAGGTATTTCGAGCGCGAGGGAATCACGTTTGACCATGCGTACACTTCCACGCTGACCCGCACACAGCAGACTATCGAGCGCATCGTGGATATGAGCTATGAGCGCGTCGAGGACCTGCGTGAATGGGGGTTCGGCGCGTTCGAGGGGGAGCGCGTGAGCCTTATGCCGCCGTTCCCGTGGGGCGATTTCTATGTCCCCTTCGGTGGTGAGGCGCAGGTGGACGTGCGCCGTCGTGTGAGCGATGCGCTTGCGCAAATCATGGCGCGTCCCGGCCATGAGCGCGTGTTGGCGGTGAGCCACGGGTCGGCATGTCGCGAGTTCCTGACCCGATGGGTGCCCGACGGCGGGTTCGATCATGGGAAGGTGCCCGGCAACTGCAGCATCATGCATTTTGCGTTCAGCGAGGGGATGTTCGAGCTGATTGAGGTCATCGAGCAGGATCGGTTGAGGGTGCTGCTCGGGGAGTAGGCGCTTCGCGTCTCGGATGCGTCTTTTCGGCAGCACCGGTTGCGCGCTTTGCGCATGGGCTTTCAAGTGGCGCGCGGCAAGACCGCCCGGCTTCCATGGAACCGGGCGGTCTTGCATAAAATGACATGAATCGCAGTGGTGAATGAATAAGTTCTAAGGCCGAGGGCTTGGCGCCCCATACGATTCCGGTCAAGTGGTCAAAATGCCCTGTTTGTGCGCTGAACCTCAAGAAGCCTCAAGACAAAACCCCAGGATTGCGCGATCTCCGGGTCGTGCTCGCGCAGGCGATCGCCGGTCTGGTTCATTAGATGAGAGCAAAGCCCCAGGATTCACATGTGCGGCCGAGTATGCATCGCTGGAAACGAGGTCATGTTGGCGCACAACTAGGGTATTTTGACCATCATCGTGAAAATGCACGGAACCAAGGGCCGGAAAGCGGCTTTGAGCTACTTCGCGATGCGGTGGATGAACAGGCCGCTGCGCAGTTTGGGTTCGAACCAGGTCGATTTGGGCGGCATGACCTCGCCGGCGTCCGCGATGGTGAGCAGCTGGTCGATGCCGGTGGCGCACAGCGTGAACGCTATGCCGTTCTTGCCCGCCCGGGCCTCAAGCTCATCGGTTCCGCGAATGCCGCCCACGAATGAGATGCGGGGGTCGGTACGAGGATCGTCGATGCCCAAAATGGGCGCGAGGATGTGGTCCTGCAGGATGGAGACGTCGAGGGAGGCGACGGCGCTCACGGCGTCGCGCATGTCCCCGTGCAGCTCATACCAGGTGCCGTCGGTGAACATGCCGAACACCCCGCGCTCGCTCGGCTCGACCGGCCCCGTTGCCTCGATGATTCCAAAGCCCGTGCCGCTCAGAGCCTCGAGCAACTCGTGTGTATCGAGGCCGTTGCGGTCGGCGACCACGCGATTGTACGGCAGGATGGTGAGCTGGCTAGCCGGGAACAGGACGGAGAGGAAGTAATTGAAGGGTTCTTTACCGGTGTACGTGCCCTCCGCCTTGGCCTGCTCGCGCATGCGCTGGGCAACTTTCACCGCGCTTGCGGCGCGATGGTGGCCGTCGGCGATGTAGGCGCATGGAATCTGGCCGAGCATGGCGTGGAGCGCATCCACGGCGTCGCGACGCGCGACCTCCCACACGGTCTGGCGCACCCCGGCCTCGTCGGTGAAATCGTACAGGGGCGTTGAGGTTTTGGCGGCGCCCACGATCATGTTCAGCACGGGCTGGTCGCGGTAGGTGAGGAAGATGGGCCCAGTTTGGCAGCCGAGGGCCTCGATGTGCTCGATACGATCGCGCTCCTTGTCTTCGCGCGTGAGCTCGTGGCGTTTGATGACGCCCTGCTCGTAATCGTCGACGGCGCAAACGCATGCGATGCCGGTTTGGACGCGGCCCTCCCAGGCGAGTTGGTAGATGTAGTACGCCAGGTTCTTGTCCTCGACGAACGTCCCGTCCTCGATGCGCTCGCGCAGCAGCTCCGCCCCGCGCGCGTAGACCTCGGGGGCGTACATGTCGTGTTCAGGGTCGAATTGCGTTTCGGGGCGGTCGATGTTCAGGAACGACAGGGGGTGTCCCGCCACATACGCCGCCGCCTCGGCGCGGTCGAACACGTCATACGGCAGCGCGGCGACCTCCGCCGCATGCTCGGGAACGGGGCGGATGCAGGGAAATGGGAGGGCCTTCATGGGGCCTCCTTTCAGATGACGAGGCGTGACTGCCCACTATTGTACGCGCCCGGCGGGCTCGACGGCGGCCGCTCTAAGCGGGGGCGCCGTCGAGCCTACTTGATCACGCGGACGCGGTACATGCCGGAGATGTCCTTGAGGGCATCGATGGTTACGCTGTCGAGGTGCTCATCGGTGTCGAACATCGTGTAGGCGTTCTCGCCGGCACTCTCGTTGACCATGCGCTGCACGTTGGCGTTGTCCTTCGCGAGAATGGCGGTGATTTGGCCGATCATGTTCGGGACGTTGGCGTGCAGGCATGCGATGCGGCTCGCCGCGCGGGCCTTTCCCATGGAGCAGGACGGGTAGTTCACCGAATGCGCGATGTTGCCGTTTTCCAGGTAGTCCTTGAGCTCCGAAATCGCCATGTCGGCGCAATTTGCCTCCGCCTCGGCGGTGCCGGCGCCGGAGTGCGTGGTAATGAAGGTGCGGGGCATCTTCACCGTTTTGGGCGTGGCGAAGTCGCAGGCGAACCAGGCGAGCTTCCCGGATTCGAGCGCCGCGGCGACTGCGTCCTCGTCGATAATGGTCTCGCGGGCGAAGTTGATGAGCACGGCGCCTGGGGCGAGCAGGGCGAGTTGCTCGGTGGAGATCATGCCAATGGTGTCTGCCTTGGACGGCACGTGCAAGGTGAGATAGTCGCAGCCGCGACAGAGGTCCTCGAGCGTGCCCACGCGCTGGACTTCGCGGTTTAAGGCCCACGCGTGCTCGACGGAGATGAACGGGTCGTAGCCGTAGACGTCCATGCCGAGCTCGACGCAGGCATTGGCGACCTTGGACCCCACGTTGCCGAGGCCCACGACGCCGATGCGCTTGCCGCGTACCTCGCGCCCGACAAACGCCTTTTTCGCCTTTTCGGCATCGACCATGATGTTGGGATCCTCGGCGTTGTCACGCACCCACTGCATGGCCTGCACGATGCCGCGACTCGACATGATCATCATGGCAATGACGATTTCCTTGACGGCGTTTGAGTTGGCACCAGGGGAGTTGAACACCACCACGCCGCGGCGCGCGTACTCCTCGACGGGGATGTTGTTCACGCCCGCGCCGCAGCGACCGATGGCACGGATACCCTCGGGCAGCTCGTAGCCATGCAGGTCGGTGGAACGCATGAGGATCGCGTCGGCGTCCTTGGCGTCCTCGACGAATTCGTATCCCGCGCCGAAGTCGACGCTGCCGTCCTTGGTGATGTCGTCGATGGTTTTGATGTATCTCATGAATGCCTCACATTCCCGCTGACCGGTCCTTGCGAGGCCCGGTGCTCGGACAGTCTTGCTGGTGCGCATGACGCGTTTCGCGGCCTTCGGCTCGTGCGGAACTCGCGGCGGACCTCACGGGAGCCGGCCTGACGTTCCACACGCGATGCGGTGGCGCAATGGGAGAGGGGCGGTGCCCCTAGATAGATCGCGACGGCAATTTCCTCTCGAATTCCTTCATGCACGTCACGAGGGCCCCCACGGAGTCCATGGTCACCGCGTTGTAGATGCTGGCGCGCATGCCGCCCACCAGGCGGTGTCCCTTCACGCCCTCGATGCCCCGTTCGCGCGCGAAGGAGATGAAGGCGGCGTCGAGGTCTACGTCGTTGGTGCGGAAGGTGACGTTGCAGATGGAGCGGCTGTCGCGTTGGGCCGTGCCGTGGAAGAGCTCGCTTTCATCGAGCATGTGGTAGAGGAGCTCTGCCTTGGCGCGGTTGCGCTGTGCCATGGCGACGAGCCCGTCGGTCTCCTCGATCCAGCGGAAGACCTTGCCGCATAGGTAGATGCCGAAGGTGTTGGGCGTGTTATACATGGAGCCTTTACTCGCCTGCAGCTTGTAACCCATGTAGGTGGGGCAGATGTCGGTGCGCGCGGGGCCGCCTTCGATGAGGTCCTCGCGAACGATCACCACGGTCACGCCGGAGGGGCCGGCGTTCTTTTGGGCACCGGCGTAGATGAGGCCGTAGCGCTCGATGTCGAGCGGCATGGACAGGAAGCAGCTCGAGACGTCAGCCACGAGGGGCGTCGACCCGCAGTCGGGCAGCTCGTGGAACTGCGTGCCGAAGATCGTGTTGTTCTGGCAGATGTGGACGTAGTCGAGGTCGCCCGCGGCGGCGCGTTCCTTTACGGGTGTGAGGTCGGGGATGCGGTCGAAGTTCGTGTCCTCGCTGCTGGCGAGAACCTCTGCCTGGCCGTACTTGCATCCTTCCTTCCAGGCGAGTTTGGAGAAGTTACCGCTCACGACGTAGCCCGCATGGCCACGGCGCATGAGGTTCAGCGGTACGCCCGCGAACTGCAGGGTCGCGCCGCCCTGCAGGAACAGCACACGGTAGTTCGAGGGGATGGCGAGCAGTCGGCGCAGGGTCGCCTCGGCTTCGTCGATGACGGCCTGATAGACGGGGGAGCGGTGGCTCATCTCGAGCACAGACATGCCGCTGCCCGCGAAGTCGAGCAGCTCGGATTGAGCTTCGCGCAGCACGCGCTCGGGGAGCGCGGCGGGACCGGCGGAGAAGTTGTGCACGCGTGCCATGGCTGTCCTTTGGGGAGTCGTTTGGATAATGCGATGTACTTTATCACTCTAAAGCATACGGCGCATGGGGGCGCTTTCCATATTCAATTGTTTACACGGCCGCGACACGGGAGTTTGAGATATGCGCCTGAGGGGAATACAATAACCCTAACGTTCAAGTTGACCTTGAAGGGAAGACTGCATTGGCGACGTATGTGACATCGGACGCGCACGGACATGCGCGGGCACTCGACCGCGCTTTGGAATTGGCGCAGCCTGGATCGAATGATGCCGTCTTCGTCCTGGGGGACATGGTCGATCGTGGCCCCGATCCCCTGGGCGTGGTGCGCATCGTGCGCTCTCTGCCCAATACGCACGTGCTTATGGGCAACCACGAAGCGATGCTACTCGAGACGATTCTCACGGGTGACGAGTCGGACATGATGGCGTGGCACATGAATGGCGGTTTCGTCACATCTGAGCAGCTCGACGCGCTTGCGCGCGACGCGTACGTCGATGTCATGGATTGGTTCGCGGAATTGCCGACGTTCGCGGTCGTGGAGGTTGACGATGCACGGCGCTCCGTGGCTCCCGGTGCCCGTCGCTCGCACGTGTTGTGTCACGCGGGCATCGACGCTTCACGGTTGAGGGAGTCGCTTGCCGCGATGGGCGTGACGGCCGATACGCAGGGAGGCTATGGCGGAGCCACGCCACGCAACCTACTCGATGCTATGGTTCAACAACGGGTTGACGACCTTCTGTGGATACGCCGTGAGTTCTGGTCGGAACCCACGGGACTGGTCGGTTGCGACGGACGGGGCCCCGTGGTCATTGCCGGACACACGCCCTCGGTGCTTTTGGGTCGATACGCGACGCTCATGTGCGGTGATGGCGTGGATGAAGCCCTGCGCGGCGTGATGGTGGAGGTTGGGCCCTCGCGCGACACGGGTGGTGTGGCCGATCGCATCTGCATCGACTGTTCTGCCGCCACCGGGTATCCGAGCGGCCGCGTGGGCATTATGCGCCTCGAGGACCGCCGCGTGTGGCTCGCGGACATCGAAGAAGGGGAGTAACCCCTGCCGCATCGCAGCGCCGTGCATCAAGAGCGGAACGGCGAACGGTTGCGCTGCGAGAGGTTTTGCCTGATGCGGTAGTACTTGATGCCGAGGAGCGTCAATAGGAGTGTCATCGACGCGAGGTAGCCTATGACCGCGCCGTCGAGGCCTATGATCCAGATGAGCGCCGTGGGTACGACAAGGGCGAACGCGAAGGTGATGAGATAGGGTTTGGTCGCCGAGCTCTGATGACGCAGGACGGTGATGATGGCGTAGAGAAAGTCGATCGACGCGCTCACGCCTCCCGCGATGATCATGAGGTTCGCCGCCACACGGTATCGCTCGAAATCGATGCCGTACATGAAACTCATGACCGATATGCCTATCCAGCCCATGAACACGAGGGTCCCCAGGGTGAGCAGGGTGATGACGCCCAACATGGCGAGCACGATGAGGTCAAAGCGCTTGCGACGGCGTGGGTTGGACCAGATGTTCGCCAGCCTGAGCAGCTGGGGTTTATACATAAACCCGGAGGCGAGCAGAATGCCCTGCGCGGGAAAGAAGAGCGCGTTGAAGTAGAGCTGGTTATCGTAAGAGAGCATGCCCTCCATGGCGAACTTGGGCAGGCTCTCGATGAGGTTGAAAAGGAAAACCGCGGAGAACAGCGGGAAGCAGTGGCGGAAGAGGGAACCCACCTCTCCCATATTCCACGGGCGCGACCCTTCCGTTTCGAGCAGCGCGAGGGGAATGGAGACGAGGATGAGCGAGGCGACGGCGGCGATGGCCATTCCTGCCGCCGCGACGGCGCAGCTCCTGGTGAGGAACAGCAGGATGCAGAATGCCGCCATGGAGGCAAGGGAGCGCAGTGCCTGGCTGATGCCGGCGAGATAGAGTTTGTCCGCCTGCTGGAGACGACCCTCGTATACGTCGGCGAGGCCGTCGACGATCTTGTAGACGTAGACGCCCATGGACAACATGAGCATGCCGGGGCCGTAATCGCGAATGGTGCAGTACAGGAGTCCCATCACGAGTGCGATGATCGAGGTGATCCAGCGATTGAGCTGATAAGAGGCGAAGGAGTTCTTCTCGTCGATGTCAGATACTTGGAACGTCCGCACGCCGTAGTTCGACAGGAACATGAGCAGGGTGCCGGCGGCGAACGCCATGGAGAAGCGTCCTGCCTGTTCGGTGCCGGCGAGTTGGGTGGCGACGACGGTGAGCACGGGAAAGACCATGCCCCATACGCCGATGCCGATGGTGTTCCACACGTAGTCGCGCCGTGTTTCGCCGCTTTCGTACTCTGCCTCCTGTGCGGAGAGCCCACCGTCGTAAATCGATTCGATAAGCCGCGTCCACCAGGCATTCGCCAGGCGTGCGAGTGGACCAGGTTCGCGCGGGGAGGGTTGTTCCGCGGCTTCCGTGCGCGAGCTGCTGGGTCGTCCGCCTGCGATATACGCGCGGTTGCCATCTCCGTGACGCGTGTGGAGATCGCGGATTTTGACACGGAGGTTGTCGAGCGGATGTGAAGGCACGGGCATTCCAATCGGTTGGGTTGCTCGGAAGTATAGCCCCTTTGTTTTCCGAAGGGCGGCGTGGACGATTTGGAAGCGGCCCGATACGGACGGAGTCGACCGGAGCGTACGGCGGTGCGTCCCGACGGGGCGTCGGTTGGGGTGAGCGGGTGAGTGGTACTATGGTCCGGCGCGCGGCGGTGCGGTTGTTCAGCACGAGGCGTATGGCTCGTCGCGCATTGGACTCATTGTCGGATATCGGATGTCGTTAGGAGCCGTTTTGTCAATTGCCGACCTTGCCATCCCCTTCATATTGGCCCTTTTGCCCATCGTCTGGTTGATCGTCGCGCTCGTGGCGCTTCGCCTTCCCGCGTGGAAGGCGGCGTCGGGATCGTTCGTCATTTCCTGTGTGCTCGCGCTTGCATGGTGGGGCATGCCCATCCCCGAGGTCGCCACGGCGAGTCTCGAGGGCTTTCTCATGGCGCTGTGGCCTATCGTGCTCGTGATCATCGCGGCGGTCTTTACCTATAACCTGTGCGTCCGCACGGGGGCCATGGACGTGATCGGGTCGATGATCACCTCGCTCTCGACCGATCGCCGCGTTCTCGCATTGCTGGTCGCTTGGTGCTTTGGTGGCTTCATGGAGGGCATGAGCGGATTCGGGACCGCCGTGGCGATTCCGGCGGGCATGCTCGCGGCACTCGGTTTCCCAGCGTTGCAGGCAGTTCTCATCTGCCTGGTCGCCAATGGCGTTCCCACCTGCTTCGGTTCCGTGGGCGTTCCCACCGTGTCGCTCGCGGGCCTCACGGGGCTCGACCCGGTTCGCCTTGCCTTTACCGAGATGGTTCAGCTTGCGCCATTTTTCGTCATCGTTCCGTTCATCGTCGTGTTCCTCGCCGCCGAGACCGGTGAGGAGTGCGCGCCGGGTGCCGGCGTGGGTACGCGTCTCGGCGGCGTTTGGCATATCGCCCTGGCGTCGGGTGTCGCCTACGCGCTGCCGTCCTTGGCGGTCGCGGCGTTCGTGGGGCCTGAGCTCACGGTTGTGGTCGGCTCCCTGTGCTCGCTTATCGTCACGGCGTTGTTGGCGCGCCGTCCGGGCGCGGCACGCGACGAGTATCGCATGGAGATCGCATCGACCGAGAAGGCGACCTTGGCAGGTGCCCTGCGTGCATGGTCGTGCTTTATCTTGATCTTCGTGCTGCTGCTCGCGACCTCGAAGCTCGTGCCGTCCCTGAACGCGTGGCTCGCCCAGTTCTCGAGCTCGGTCACGATCTTCTCTGGTTCCGATCCCTCGACCGTCACGTTCACGTGGATCAACACACCCGGCGTTTGGATCTTCATCGCCGCGTTCATTGGCGGCCTCATCCAAGGTGCGGCTCCGCGCGTGATGTGCGAAGTGCTTGCCGCCACCGTCAAGCAGATGATGCCCACGGTCATCACCATGCTCGCCGTACTCGGCTGCGCGAAGGTCATGGGATACGCCGGCATGATTTCGGCCGTGTCGTCGTTTTGCATCGCGGTCACCGGCTCGTTGTTCCCGTTGATGGCGCCGGTCATCGGCGCGGTAGGCGCGTTCGTCACGGGGTCTGGCACGAGCTCGGGGCTGTTGTTCGGCTCGGTGCAACAGCAGGCTGCGGAGGCACTCGGCATGGACTCCTACTGGATGGTGGCGCTCAATTCGCTCGGCGTGGGCGCGGGCAAGATGATCTCGCCGCAGACGCTCGCCATTGGCCTGGCTGCCGTCAAGACCGTGGGTGTGGAGGGAAAGCTCCTTGCCCGCGTGATGCCCATCGCCATCGTGTTCATGGTGTTGATGGCCGCCCTCGGCTTGGGTGGGGCGCTGCTGCTCTAAGTGCGGCTGATCCCGTCGCCGCGAGGCCCTGCGGGTTTTCCCTTCGCGCGTGGTTCCGCTTCGCTCCACAAAAACGCGCTGCGGGGAAACCCTCCGGCGCCTCGCGGCTGCGTTGCCGTAGCTCAGGCTCCGGGGCATTCTCCCGTAGACCGTTTTGTGGAGCGCAGCGGAACCACGGTCGAAGGGAGTATGCCCTGGAGCCTGAGCGGTGAGGTCGCCGGCGAAGAAGGAGCCCCGTGCAGGTGGGTGCACGGGGCTCCTTTTCGCTTGCTATGACGTGGGGCCTTAGGCGCGCGGGCCTGCGTTCTTCACGTTCTCGGGCAGGTGGGCGTACTTCTTCTCGAAGTTCTCCTGGAACATGCCGGCGAGCTTCTTGGCCGTGGCGTCGTACTCTTCCTTGCTGGCCCAGCACTTCCACGGGACCATGACGTCGTCCGGCACGCCGGGGCAGGTGGTGGGGATGTCCAGGTTGAAGACCTCGTCGTGGATGAACTCGGCATCCTCGAGCGAGCCGTCGAGCGCGGCGTTGACGTTGATGCGGTTGTAGACGAGCGGGATGCGGTGACCCACGCCGTAGGAGCCCTCGACCCAGCCGGTGTTGACCAGGTAGACGCGGGTCTTGCCTTCGGCGATGCGCTCGCCGAGCATGTCGGCGTAGACCATCGGGTCAAGCGGCATGAAGGGCTCGCCGAACAGGGCGGAGAAGGTGGGCACGGGCTCCTTGATGCCGAGCTCGGTGCCGGCGACCTTGGAGGTGAAGCCGCTCACGAAGTGGTACATGGCCGCATCGGCGGACAGGCGGGCGATGGGGGGCAGCACGCCGAAGGCGTCGCAGGTGAGGAAGATCACCGCGGTGGGCTCGCCGCCCGCGCCCTCGAGGCAGCTGTTGGGAATGTGCTCGACGGGGTAGCCCACGCGGGTGTTCTGCGTGAGGGAGACGTCGTCGTAGTCGGGGTCGCGGTGCTCGTCGAGGATGACGTTCTCGCACAGGGCGCCGAACTTGACGGCGCGGAAGATCTCGGGCTCGCGCTCCTCGGTGAGGCCGTCGCACTTGGCATAGCAGCCGCCCTCGATGTTGAAGATGCCCTCGCCCATGGCCCAGCCGTGCTCGTCGTCACCGATGAGCAGGCGCTTGGGGTCGGCGGACAGGGTGGTCTTGCCGGTGCCGGACAGGCCGAAGAAGACGGCGGTGTCGTGCGTGGCGGGGTCCATGGAGGCCGAGCAGTGCATGGGCAGCACGTGGTCCTCGACGGGCAGGAGGTAGTTCATGACGGAGAAGACGGACTTCTTGATTTCGCCGGAGTACTCGGTGCCGGCGACGACCACGGTGCGCTCGGAGAAGTTGACGAGCACGGCGGCCTCGGAGTTCAGGCCCTCGATGGCAGGATCGCACTTGTAGCCGGGGGCGGCGAGGATGGTGAAGTCGGGCTCGCCGTAGGCGGCGCGCTCCTCATCGGTGGGGCGGACGAGCAGTTGGGTGATGAACAGGGCCTGGCTGGCGCGCTCGCAGGCGACCATGAACTTGCGGGCGTGGCCGCGGTCGGCGCCGGCGAGGCCGCGCACCACGTAGAGGTCGCGCTCGGAGAGGTAGGCGGCGACGCCGTCGCGTACCTTCTCGTAGCTTTTCTGGGAGATGGGAACGTTGACGTTGCCCCAGGCAATGGTGTCGTGGACGTCGGGGGTGTCTACCACGAAACGGTCCTTGGGGCTGCGACCGGTGTACTTGCCGGTTTCGACCACAAGGGATCCGTTGGAGGCGAGCTTGCCCTCGTGATGGGCGAGGGCCTGCTCGACGAGTTCGGCGGGGACCATGTCCACATGGACAGAGCCCTCGGCAGCGTTGACGCCGTAGCGGTCCAGCACCTGGGTGACGGAATCAATAGACATGTCGATCCTCCTAAAGGACGAGCGGGGCAGCGGTCATTCGATGTGCCGTCTCGATGCCGCGCGCTCAAGCGCGTGCGCCACCTGTCGTTTGCGAGAATCTGCGCACCGAAAAACGTTTTACCGTTC
The DNA here is from genome assembly GCF_003479805.1 of Collinsella sp. AF08-23. Lineage (GTDB taxonomy): Bacteria > Actinomycetota > Coriobacteriia > Coriobacteriales > Coriobacteriaceae > Collinsella. The sequence continues at coordinate 65,253 of NZ_QUHV01000003.1, forward strand.
CAACGCTCCTATTGATACCCCATGCGCCGTGCGGACATGTGATGGAGTCGGCAAGGGTTGCGCGTCATTCGGCGAGCGGTAGTTTATTCAGTAAGCCGGCCATGGGCGCCTTAGGACTTGGTTTCCATTTTGGAGTGGCAGCGCGGGCAAGTGACGCGGATCTTGCCCTTACCCTTGGGGACGGAGAGGATCTGACCGCAGGTGGGACATTTGAGGAAGTGCGAGGTCTTGCGCTCTTTCCACATCTTTTGGGCGGTGCGCTTGGCACGGTTGAAGTCGGTTCCGGCGGGTTTTGCGGCATTGCGTGCGGATGTCCTGGCACCCGCACGACTTGCCCCGACGCTCTTCACGTAATCGCCGAGGACAGGCACACGCGAGGCGAGGGAGAGAAAACCGTCGTTTTCCTTGCGGCGGGCCGCCTCGTTCTTTGAGAACGCGCGGGCGAGCGCGACGAGGATGCTCGCGAGCGCCAGCCACGTGAGCGGGTCGAACTTGGCGATGGTGCCGATGAGGGCGAGCAGTAGCCCCAGCGCGCCCAGGACCCCGGTGAGCTCGTCGACGCCGTAGCGGTCTTTCATGAAGTCGTTCATCTGTGCCTTCCGTTCCTACGTGTGCGCCTGGTTGCGGGCTGCCTTGGCGGTGCTGCGCTCCTCGGTGCGGCGGTGTGTCGTCGGCGTGTCCATTGCCGTTACCGTACCCGATAATAGCCCGCTCGTGCCGCTCAATATCCTATTTCGCGAGCTTTTCGATAATCCTCTCGACTTCGGCGAGTTTCTCGGCCTGCTCCGCCTCGGTTCCGCATGTCGCCGCGCGGCGCACGCAGCCTTCGATATGGGCCTTGAGGACGTCGGCATTGATGCGCCCGATGAGCGACTGGGTCGCCATGAGTTGCGTGGAGATGTCAACGCAGTAGCGGTCGTCCTCGACCATCTTGATGATGCCGTCGATTTGCCCCCGCGCTGTTTTGAGGAGTCTCAGCGTGCGCTCGTGGTCGGCCATCATGGCGCGCTTACACCTCCTCTACGGTCAGGGCGTGGAATTTCTCACCGGCAGCCTCGACGGCGGCGGTAAGCTGATCGGGCGAGACGGCATCGGAGCATTCGACGGTGACGGTCTGCGTCTCGTGATCGGCCTCGGCGTCCGTCACGCCCGCGACGTTGAGCAGGGCGGTCTCGACGGAGGCATCGCAATGGCCACACATGAGGCCTTCGGTCTTGATGATGTAGTTCATGTTCGTTCCTTTCCTTGTTGGAAGCCGCGAATCGGGCGATTTTGTAACGAAAAACGGAATGCATCGAGTATAGGGCGGTTTCGCCACCATGTGACCAGCGGTTATTCCGATGAACAGACCTCTCTACTCGGAGCGTCTCGATATTCGTTACATAATCGTCCGATTTGCGGCAAGTTGACGGTCTGGAATCCGCTTGCGCGTCAAGTTCGGGGCTTGAAGCCGCGCAGGCGCAGGGCATTCCCCACCACGCACAAGCTCGACAGGCTCATCGCCGCTGCGCCGAACATCGGTGAGAGCTGCCAGCCGAGCATGGGATAGAACACACCCGCAGCCAGCGGGATGCCCAGGGAATTGTAGAACAGCGCCCAGAACAGGTCCTGCTTGATGTTGCGGATGACGGCGCGGGAGAGCTCGATGGCGCGAGCGACGTCGAGGAGGTCACTTCTCATGAGCACGACGTCCGCCCCCTCCTTGGCGACGTCGGTGCCAGCTCCGATGGCGAGGCCCACATCGGCGCGGGCGAGGGCAGGGGAGTCGTTGATGCCGTCGCCTACCATGGCGACCGTCTGGCCGGCAGCCTGCAGCTCGCGTACCACACGCTCCTTGTCGGCGGGTAGGACGTCGGCGATGACGTTGGCAACGCCCACGCGCTCGGCGATGGCGCGCGCGGTGAGTTCGTTGTCGCCGGTGAGCATGATGGACTGGATTCCCAAACGCCTCAATGCCGCGATGGCGTCCGTGCTGGTTGGTTTGACCTCGTCGGCGACGGCGATGATGCCCATGATCTCACCGTTCTTGGCGAAGAAAAGGGGCGTCTTTCCCTGAAGGGCGAATCGTTCGAGTTCGTCGTGGTCGATGTCGATGCCCTCATCTGCCATAAGCGTGGCGTTGCCCGCAGCAATGTGGTTGGTCCCCTCGAATGCAGTCACGCCACGGCCGGGGATGGCTTGGAATGCTTTTACCGAACGCGCGACGATGCCGCGCTCCTCCGCGCACGCCATGATCGCCTCGGCGAGCGGATGCTCACTGCTGCGCTCGAGGGCGGCGGCGAGTTTGAGGAGCCCCTTCTCTGTTATGGCGGCGGTGCCGTCCGCACGTTGTGCGGGAAGGATGTCGGTTACGACGGGCTTGCCCCGCGTGATGGTGCCGGTCTTGTCGAGCACCACCGTTTTCACGCCACGCAGCGTCTCGAGGGCCTCGGCGCTTTTGAACAAGATGCCCATCTCGGCACCCTTGCCGGTGCCCACCATGATGGCGACGGGCGTGGCGAGTCCCAACGCACAGGGGCAGCTGATTACCACTACGGCGACTGCCGCGGTGAGTGCCTCATTGACGTTTCCGCCGGTGGTGACGAGCCATATCGCGAAGGTGGCTGCGGAGATGATGAGCACTGTCGGCACGAAGACGGCGGCGACCTTGTCTGCCAGGCGCGCGATGGGGGGCTTCGTGGCGTTGGCTTCCTCGACGAGGCGGATGATGCGGGCGAGGTTCGTATCGGCTCCGACGCGCGTTGCGCGGAAGGCGAAGGATCCCGTGCGATTGACTGTGGCGGCGCTCACGGTGTCGCCGGGTGTCTTTTCCGCCGGGATGGACTCGCCCGTGAGGGCGCTCTCGTCTATGGAGGACGAGCCCTCGAGAACCACGCCGTCCACGGGGACGGTTTCACCCGGACGCACTAAGATCACCTGGCCGGGCTTGATGTCGTCCGCGTTCACCACCGTCTCGACACCTTGCTCGTCCACGATGGTTGCGGTCTTAGGTGCGAGGTCGATGAGCGCCTCGATGGCCCCACCCGTCTTTGACTTGCTGCGGGCCTCGAGGTACTTGCCAATGGTTACCAGCGAGAGGATGGTTCCCGCGCTTTCCAGGTAGAGATTGTCCATGCCGATGGTGTGGGCACTCATGGGGTCGCCCGCCGCGAGTTCCGCCGCGATGCGGTAGATTCCGTAGATGGACCAGCCTACGCTGGCGGTGGCGCCGATGGCGATGAGTGCGTCCATGGTGGGAGCACCATGAACGAGCGACTTGAAACCGTTGATGAAGTAGGCATCGTTGACGTAGAGGATGGGTGCGAGTAGCAGCAGTTCGGTGAGCGCGAGGTTCATGACGTTCTCATGCGCGCCGAAAAATGCCGGCAGCGGCCAGCCGAGCATGTGCCCCATGCCCAGGTAGAACAGGGGGATGAGGAACACGATCGAGGTGATGAGGCGCCCGCGCATGGCACGCGCGGCGGCCTCAAGCTTCTTGGTGGGGGAGACGAGGGGTGCTGAGACGGCGTTCGCGTTGACACCGGGCATGGTTGCCCCTGCCGCGCCGGCGCCAGCTCCGCCTACGGGCGCCGCCGAGTAGCCCGCACGGTCGACGGCGTCGCAGATGTCGTCGTCGCTGAGGAGCGTTTCGTCGAAGGTGACCTGCATGCTGCCCGAGAGCAAGTTGACGGCGACGTCGGTCACGCCGTGCAACTTGCAGACGGCCTTCTCGACGTGTGCCTGGCATGCCGCGCACGTCATGCCGCCGACGTCGAATTTCTCCTGAGCCATGTGTAGCTCCTTTCGTAGCAATGTCACGGTTGAGTATACCCCACCCCCCGGGGGTATTTGATTAGAATGTCGATTTGCTTCCAAGGCGAACCCCGGGCGAGCCCGGGGCCGATCGCGACCGACCCTTGTGTCTGCGGGAACTTGGAGTGGGGTGCTCCGCGAAAGTGAACTCTCGCGGAGCATTTTGCTCGAAAGGGCGGGGAAATCGACGCGAGAGTTAACTTTCGCGATGCCTGTGCGCGGGGGGGGATGGGTACGCGTAACGTGGGGTTGTGTAATTTAGGGACAGTCCCCTTTTTGCACATCGGGTGCCCGTATACTTGCCTGCGGTGGAATCTGCTCCATGCGTTACGCATGCGCCCGCAATAGCCTGAGAGGCTGCAGGGATATGCCGGTTGCGAACGTGCTCCACCGCGCGGACCGGCCCGCGCAATTGCTTGTTATATGAACCTCCTTGCGCGGACGGTTTGACGAGCGCGCCCCGTTGCCGGGCGCCGCTGTGTTGAGGCCCACCGCGCGGAAACGGACATTCACACCCCCATGCCGCTGTTTATTAAGAAGAACACGAAAAAGGACGACGCCATCGAGACCGTCGAGGTACGCGAAACCAATCTCGCCTCCTCGTCCGATCAAGACGCCGGCCCCGAGACCACGTTCGCCGACCTTGGCCTGTCCGAGCAGGTCCTCTCCGCCGTTGCCGATATGGGCTATACCGCCCCGACGCCCGTGCAGGCTGCCTCGATCCCGCACGCACTCGATGGCGAGGACGTGCTTGCCGCTGCCCAGACGGGCACCGGCAAGACCGCGGCGTTTTTGCTGCCCACCATGAACAATCTGCCCCATGTGCCCCGTTCCCGCGCGCGTGGTAAGGTCGCTCCCCAGGGTCCGCTCATGCTCGTGGTCACGCCCACGCGTGAACTTGCCCAGCAGATCGAGGACGTGTGCCGCTCCATTGCGCACCACACCGGGCATACCAGCGTGACCGTTGTGGGCGGAGTGAGCTACAACCCGCAGCGTGACAAGCTCAAGCGCGGGTGCGACATCCTCATCGCCACGCCGGGCCGTCTACAGGACCTCATCGATCAGGGCGCGTGCATGCTCGACCAGGTGCAGGTACTCGTGCTCGACGAGGCGGACCGCATGCTCGACATGGGCTTTCTGCCCGCCGTTCGCCGCATCGTGGGCTACACGCGCGATGATCGCCAGACCCTGTTGTTCTCCGCAACGCTTGACGATGCGGCAGTTGGCTCGATCACCGACCTTGTGCACGATCCCGCCCGCGTCGAGATCGCCCCGGTGACCTCGACGGCGGAAACGGTTGAGCAGTACGTGCTCCCGGTTTCCCTCGAAGCGAAGAACGCCTTGCTCGCCCGTGTACTCAAGCGCGAGGGGGCGAGCCGCGTCATCGTGTTCTGCCGCACCAAGCACCGCGCCGATGCTTGCAGCCGCCGTCTTGCGCGTGCGGGCATCACCTGCGCTGCCATTCACGGCGACCGCAGTCAGGCCCAGCGCGAGCGGGCCCTCAAGGCGTTCCGCGCCGGGGAGTGCGACGTGCTCGTGGCCACCGACGTCCTCGCCCGTGGCATCGACATCTCAGATGTGCGCTACGTGGTGAACTTCGACGTCCCCACCGACCCGGTGGATTACATCCATCGCATCGGCCGCACGGGCCGCGCGGGTGAGGAGGGCTGGTCCCTGACATTCGTGACCCCCGATGATGTCGCCGAGTTCTACGACATCGAGGCAGTCATGGGCAAGACCGCCGCGCTCTTCGATGCGGACGGCTTCGAACTCGGAGCGTCCGCGCCCGAGGTCGACCCCAACCGCGTGCCCGCCAAGGCACCCGCGGGCAAGAAGGAGAAGAAACGCCGCCGCAAAGCGAAGGCCAAGGCGGGCGCCGGTTCGCGAGCCGAGTCCCGAGGCGGTTCCCGCTCTGGCTCGAATGGGGAGGCCCATGGCAAGGTGTCTTCCGATACCCGCGCGGGTGCATCTCGACGTGCTGAGGACGAGGCCAAGGCCAAGCCCTCCCGGAGGAAGCGCAGCGGTAAGACCCGGGTGCGTGCGGACGAGGGCGACGCTTCCGTCGAGCTGTTGACCGCTTCCGAGGCGCGTACCGCCTCCCGCCCCTCGCGCACTGGCGCGAATCGTCGTTCCACCTCATCAGGCGGGCGCGAGGCGTGGCGCAATTACGATGAGCCCAGCGAGCGTCGTGGTCGCGGCGGCCGAGGCGCCCGCAAGGCATCCAATCCCCACGGCGGCCGCGTCGACCGCGGGGGCTCGGCTTCGCGCACCGGTCGCCGCCCGGGGGACCGCGGTGGTCGCCGATAACCCTATTGCGCGATTTCACACGTCCTTCACGGGCGTGATACGCAAGTTCTGTGGAGGGGCGCGCCGGCTTCGTTATCGAGCTGGTGCGCCCCTCGCGCTGCAACAGGGCGTTGTCGGCCTCTGGTCGGATTCGTGTCGGGACATGGTCTGGGAGCGTGCCCAATCTGTACAGGCGGCATGCCTCCGATTTGCCGCTGCACGCCGGTGACGCCCTCTCGCGCCATAGCCTAGGGGTGTACGGGCATCGCCGAGCCGTAAGGGGGGCACCATGTATCAACTATCCGCCGTCGACCGGGACATCCTTGATTTTGCCGAGTACTGGGGCGCGCGCAAGGCGCGCTGGATCGACGCCGCCTCGTCGGAGTTCGAGGAATACGTGCATCCCTTTGCGATGCGCATGAGGAGCCCCTTGCCCCGATACCTCGCCATGACGAACATCTACTTCACCGAATGGGCCTTGTTCGAGCGCCCCCTCATTGACGGGCGCACGCCGCTGCAGCTCTATATCGAGCAGTCCGCCCGCACCCTTCCCGAGGATTCGCTCGATCGTATGAGACAGGTCGAGCGCACCCAGTTCTTCTCGCGTTTCTCGATTGTCGAAAAGGATGTGGCGGCGTCTCGCGTACGGCTGGTGGATGTTTGGACGGGAAGTGCCTACGAGGTCCTCGATCCGGTGATCTGCTCGACCGAGCGTTGGCGCGAGGGCACCATCGCCGAGCGCATCGCGTGCGTGGACGGCATCTGGTGCCCTGTGGGGCAGGCGCGCCTGTACGACTGCGCCCCTGTCGGCCAGTCGATCCAAGATGACTTGGGGGAGCCTCGGGACGTTGGTGCGCAGGGCGAGGAAGCGGGCAGTTACTATCTGCACCTCCTGCGTGACGTGATTGGCGTTGATGGTCGCTTTTCCAATACGCTTAAGTTGGTGGAGGTAGATCCCGAGGCCGATCTCGAACCGGCTTCCGCCGTCTAGCACTCTGCCGCTAGGATGCCGCTCGCATACGTCTCGGCGATGGCCGGGGCGGTGGGTGAATCACTGTCTGTGGGGCCGGGAGGCATCGCGGTCGCGTTCTTCGCGCGGGAGTAGCGGGGGTCTATCCACAAGGGGCTGTTTCGAACATGTGATGACCTGATGATGGCTTGATTTAGCAGTACACTACTGCGGGTTATGTCCATTATCTAATCTGAAGGGGTCCATTATGTCCGTTCGCATCATCACCGACTCCGGTTCCGATTGCCTTCAGGGCGATCATCCCCAGCTCGACGTCCTGCCTCTTTCCGTGGGGTTCGGTACCACCACGTACCAGGCCGATGTCGAGCTCTCGCGCGAGCGTTTCTACGAACTCCTCGTCGAGGGCGATGAGTTTCCCACTACCGGCCAAGTCAACCCTTACGCGTTCTCCCAGGCCATTGAGCGTGCCCAGGCCGCAGGGGAGGACGTCGTGATCCTTGCCCTGTCCGCCAAGCTCTCCGGTACACACCAGTCCGCCTGCACCGCCGCCGCCGAGGCGAGCGACGCCACCGAGGTCCACGTGGTCGATACCAAGAGCGTCACCGTGGGCGAGCACATCCTCGTCGACTACGCTCTGCGCTTGTTGGACGAGGGCAAGTCGGCTGCCGAGATCGCCGGCGCCGTCGAGGCCGTCGTCGATCGCGTGGTCGTGGTCGGCCTGCTCGACACCCTCGAGTACCTCAAGCGCGGTGGCCGCATCTCGGCGGCGGCGGGCACGGTGGGCGAGCTGCTCTCCATCAAGCCGGTTATCACCATCGACAACGGAGAGGTGGCGGTGCTCGGTAAGGCGCGCGGGTCCAAGAACGGACGCAACCTGCTGCGCCAACAGGTCAAGGCCGCCGGTGGCATCGATTTCTCCATGCCCGTGATGCTCGGCTATTCGGGCCTTTCCGACAAGCTTCTGCGCAAGTACCTCGACGACTGTCGCTCGGTGTGGGAGGACAGGATCGCCGAGGAGGACATCCCTGTCCTTATGGTGGGCGCCACCATTGGCACGCATGTCGGGCCGGGTGCCATTGCCTTGGCCTTCTTTAAGAGCGCATAGCTCAAGTCCCCGCCGATGCTCGGGGTGCTAAGATAGGACTATCCGTGCATACGACCACCGAGGAGGAAGCACATGACCGTTTCGGCTCCTATCGACGCCACGCAGACCCCCGCTTGGAAGGCGCTTCAAGCTCACTACGACGAGCTCCAGGCCAAGGGCATCAGCCTGAAGGACTGGTTCGCCGCGGACCCCGAGCGCGTTGGTAAGCTTACGTTCAAGGCCGGTGACCTGCACTTTGACCTGTCCAAGAACTTGATCACCGATGAGACGGTCAAGCTCCTCGCCGATCTTGGACGCGCGTGCGGGGTGGAAGAGCGTCGCGACGCCATGTTCTCCGGCGTGCACATCAACACCACCGAGGACCGCGCCGTGCTCCACACCGCCCTGCGTCGTCCCGCCGAGCAGAAGGGCGAGCTCATCGTCGACGGCCAAGACGTCGTGGCCGACGTGCACGAGGTGCTGGACCGCATGTACGCCTTCGCCGAGCGCGTCCGCTCCGGCGAGTGGACCGGTGTCTCCGGCAAGAAGATCGAGCATCTGGTCTCCATCGGCATCGGCGGTTCGGACCTTGGCCCCGTCATGGCCTATGAGGCCCTGCGCCCCTACGCCGACGCTGGGATCGACTGCCGCTACATCTCCAACATCGACCCCAACGACATGTCCGAGAAAGTGAAGGGCCTCGATCCCGAGACCACGCTCGTCATCATCGTCTCCAAGACGTTCACCACGCTCGAGACCCTCACCAACGCCCGTGAGGTCAAGGCCTGGATGCTCGAGCAGCTCCGCGCGGCCGGTGCCATCGACGGCACGCCCGAGCAGGACGCCGAGGCCATCGCGAAGCACTTCGTGGCCGTCTCCACCGCCCTCGACCTCGTCGCCGACTTCGGCATCGACCCCGAGAACGCCTTCGGCTTCTGGAACTGGGTCGGTGGCCGCTACTCCGTCGACTCCGCCGTGGGCCTGTCCCTCATCGTCGTCCTCGGTCCCGAGCGCTTCCAGCAGTTCCTCACCGGCTTCCGCGCCATCGACGAGTACTTTGAGAACACGCCGCTCGAGGAGAACGTCGTCGCGCTCATGGGTCTCATGAACGTGTGGTACGTCAACTTCTTCGGCGCCGACACGCATGCCGTGCTGCCCTACACCCAGTACCTGCATCGTTTCTCGGCATACCTGCAGCAGCTCACCATGGAGTCCAACGGCAAGCAGGTCCGTTGGGACGGCAGCGCAGTCACCTGCCACACCGGTGAGGTCTTCTGGGGCGAGCCCGGCACCAACGGCCAGCACGCGTTCTATCAGCTGATCCATCAGGGCAACGTGATGGTCCCCGCCGACTTCATCGCATTCGCCAACACGCATAACCCGGCCCAGGACAACGGCCAGGACGTCCATGAGCTGTTCTTGGGCAACTTCCTCGCCCAGACCAAGGCGCTCGCCTTCGGCAAGACCGCCGACGAGGTCCGTGCCGAGGGCACGCCCGAGGAGATCGTCCCCGCTCGCGTGTTCACCGGTAACCGTCCGACGACCTCGATCTTCGGCGACACCCTCACTCCGTTCGCACTCGGCGAGCTCATCGCGCTGTACGAGCACATCACCTTTGTCGAGGGCACTGTGTGGGGCATCGACTCCTACGACCAGTGGGGCGTCGAGCTGGGCAAGCAGCTGGCCAAGCAGATCACGCCCGCCTTCCACGACGACGAGGCGCTGGCGGCTCAGGACGCCTCCACGAAGGCCCTCATCGAGTTCTACCGCGCCACGCGCAAGTAACGGAGTCTTTGCCGATTCAAGAATTCGGTGTCGCCTCGCATAGGTTGATATGGCTACACCTATAGAGGGCGAGTCCATCCGGGCTCGCCCTCTTTGCGTTTCGAGGAGTGTTCCTCGTGGAGTCAACATCCCCTGTCTCTCACACAGGGGTATCATGTTCGCTTGGAAAACCTCCACTCGAAAGGATCTTGAATGTCCATTAAGGCAATTGCGCTCGACATCGACGGCACGCTCACCAACGATGCGAAGGTTGTCACCCCCCGTACCAAGGAGGCGCTGCTCGCCGCTCAACGTTCGGGTATCCGGCTCATCCTTTCTTCTGGGCGTCCGGTGCAGGGCCTCCGCGCCATTGCCGCCGAGCTCGAGCTTCAAGACAATGGCGGCCTGCTCGTCGCCTTCAACGGTGCGCGCGTGATCGACGCCCAGACCGACGAGGTGCTCTTCGATCAGCCCATGGAGGAACGCGCTCTGCGCGCGCTCGTTGGGCACATGCGCGACTTCGACGTCATCCCCTGGATCACCGAAGGTAAATACCTGTACGTGGAGCGCGGTTGCAGGCACACCATCACGTATCGGGACGCTCCCTTTGACATCGTCGACTACGAGCGCAGGATGTGTGACCTCGAACTCGTCGAGGTCGACGACCTGCTCGAAGTGTGCTCTCGCCCCCAGGATAAGCTCCTGTGCGCCTCCGAGCCGGAGTACCTACAGGCGCATTGGCGCGCGATGCACGAGCCCTTCACTGACACACTTTCCGGTATGTTCACGGCCGACTTCTACTTCGAGTTCATGGCCCCTGGCATCAACAAGGGCAATGCGTTGGCCGGCTCGCTGCCCAAGATCGGCATCGACGCGTCCGAGGTGATCGCGTTCGGAGACGCCCAGAACGACATCTCCATGCTCGAATGGGCGGGCATCGGCGTGGCGATGGGCAATGCGACCGATGCCGCCAAGGCTGCGGCCGATGAAGTCACCGCCTCCAACAACGAGGACGGCATCGCGCTCGCGCTCGACAAGTTTTTGGGCTAAGGACGTCTCGCCGGGGCGATTGTGGTACCGTCTCATATGATGGCTTAAGACGTATCAATACAGGAGGAGATCGATATGGCGAAGATGCTTGACGATGGTTCTTCGACGCCTCTCTATGCTCAGCTGCGCGAGCTCCTCAAAGGCCAGATTGTGGATGGCGCTTTCGTTCCCGGAGAGAGGATTCCCTCCGAGGACAAGCTCAACGGCCTGTATGGCGTGAGCCGCATTACCATTCGCCGCGCCCTGCAAGAACTCGTTAACGAGGGATATCTCGTCAAGTGTCCGGGCAAGGGCACCTATGTGAGCGAGCGTCTCCCGGGCACATCCGTTTCGTCCAAGGTCCGTGCCAAGTTCACCCAGAACAATGACGTCCAAAGCTTCACCGAGGCGTGCGAGAGCAACAACCAACGCGCCGGCGCGCATTTGATGTCGATCGAGGAGGTAGAGGGCCTCGACGATGCCCGGGCCTTCTTTGGTTTTGGCAACGAGGGACGCCTGCTGAGGGTTGTGCGCATCCGGACGGCGGATCGCACACCCATCATGGTTGAGGAGAATTACTTCCCCGCCGAAGCTTATGCGTTCCTGCGCAGTGCGGATTATGAGGACACTTCACTTTACGACATCATTCTGTCCAACGGCCATGGCGAGCCGATGCTCACCGAGCCGTGCGACCTTGATCTTGAGAAGGCGTCCGCCGAGCTTGCGCCGCATCTCGATGTTCCCGTCGGCGAACCACTCTTCTGCCTTGAGGGCCGCTATTACGATACCGACGGGTCGCCCATGTACCTTGGCAGGCAGCATATTGTGGGCACACGGTATACCTTCCGCATTTAATGTGCGCTAAGAGTGCTCCTGATTGGGGCCGGCGGAGCACCGCGTCCGTACAGCCGAATTTCGATCGGCCCCCGGGCTCTATGAGAATTAACGCCCCGATGGTGTCTCCATGGGGGCGTTACGTGTATGTGAACACCTCTGATTCCAACGGACAATGGACGCGTTGCCGGTGAAAATGGTCTTTCCTACGGAAGAAGGTAATGCTGTACTAACCTGTCATATACAACTTAGAACTAAGAAAAACCACTCACCGCGAAATACAGGCCGTTTACAGAACGCTTCCTATAACAGGATATGACAGGTTATACCCTGCCTATAATAGGTCTTGCATCGACGAGATAAGTTGGATGAGGGGAATGCATAATGGCTCAAATCATCATCGCAACGCACGGCGGGCTCTCCCGCGGCATGCTCGATTCACTCCACATGGTCGCCGGCGGTGCAGCCGACGGCATCGAGACCTACAGCCTCGAGTTCGGCCAGAATCCCAATGACTACTACGAGCAGCTCCGCGAGCGCATCTCTGCATCCGACGAGCAGTTCATCATCATGTGCGACATTAAGGGTGGTAGCGTCCACAACGCCCTGTTCCGCCTCACCGAGTTCCCCAACGTCGTGATCTTCTCCGGCCTCACCATGGGCATGGCGCTCGAGATCGCCCTTACCGCCCGCGACGGCCTCGATGCCGCCGCCGCCGAGCGCGTGCTCGAGGCCGCCCGCGAGGGCGTCACCGTCTGCATGGGCGGCGAGGTCGTCGACGAGGAAGAGGACGAGGACTTCTAACCATAGGGGGCAGGGTCCGTTGCGGCCCTTTCGCCATCCACACCACATCGGCAACGCCGCATGAGCGGCTCAGATGAAAGGAAAACGACATGATCAAGATGCTTCGCGTCGATCACCGTCTGCTTCACGGCCAGGTGGCCGTCTCGTGGAAGAGCGCCCTGGATGTCGACTGCATCCTCGTCGCCAACGATTCCGTGCCTGGCGATGCGCTGCGCAAGAGCGCCATCAAGCTCGCCAAGCCTGCCGACACCAAGCTCGTCATCAAGACGATCGACGATTCCATCGCGGCCATCAACAGCGGCAAGACCGACAAGTACAAGCTCTTCATCGTCGTCGAGTCCATCGCAGACGCCGCCCGCCTCTGCCGTGAGTGCGGCATCAAGCAGCTCAATCTCGGCGGCACGAAGGCTACCGCCGAGACCCGTGCCATCTCCAAGGCCATGAACGTCACACCGACGGAGGAGGAGACGCTGCGTGCGCTCGTTTCCGAGGGTGTGGATGTCGAGATCCAGATGGTTCCCGACGATGCCGCCGTCAAGGTGGAGCGCGCGCTGTAGCAGACCCTCGAGCGACGTGCCGTGAGGTGCCGCCGCTTTGAAACCTTCCCACAACCTGGCATGCAAGGCCCATCGGCGCATGGGTAGGGGAGGTTTGTGCCTGAAATGCCAGGTTTGCTTATGCACAAAGGGGTGGCGAGGGGCCGCCTCTTGAGATATGCAGAAAGGAGCACAGATGATCGTCCAAGCCATCCTGCTGGGCCTCGTCGCCATGCTCGGCAACGCTGAGTACCTGCTCGGTACCAGTTGCCTGTCCCGTCCGCTGGTGATGGGAGCGCTCACCGGCATCATCATGGGTGACATCCCCACGGGAGTCACGCTCGGTGCCACCCTGGAGCTCGCCTTCATGGGTTCGTTCTCCATCGGTGCGAGCATCCCGCCCGAGATGATCTCCGGTACCGTCCTCGGCACCGCGTTCACCATCTCGACCGGCTCCGGTCTCGAGACGGCACTCACCATCGGTATCCCCGTGGCCTCTCTCGTCCTCATCGTGAAGAACGTCGGCATGGTCTTCATCCTCCCGCCGTTCGTCCACAAGGCCGACGACTACGCCGCCAAGGGTGATATGGCCGGCGTCGCCCGCATGCACTTCCTGGGCGGCTTCTTCGGCGTCAACCTCATCATCGGCCTGTGCGTCGCCATCGGCTTCTACGCCGGCGGCCCCGCGGTCCAGGCGCTGCTCGACATGATCCCCGAGTGGGTCTCCAACGGCCTGCAGATCACCATGGGCCTGCTGCCCGCCATCGGCTTCGCGCTGCTGCTCAAGATGATCATGAACAAGACGGTCGTCTGCTTCTTCATCGCCGGCTTCGCGCTGTCCACCTACCTTGGCATCCCGACCACCGGCATCGCCATCTTCGGCGCGGTCGTGGCCGTCGTGCTCGCCCAGATCCAGCAGAAGCTGAACGCCCGTCCCGCTCTCGCCACCGAAGGAGGTATGGACGATGACGACGACTTCTAACGACGCCGCGGTCCAGACCGCAGACGAGCGCAAGCTCACCAAAAAGGACCTCAACAGGGTCGCCATCCGCTCGCTCGGCATGGAGTGGGACTGGAACTACGAGCGGCAGATGAACATGGCGTTCTGCTACTCGATGCTCCCGATCATCAAGAAGTTGTATCCCAACAAGGATGATCAGACCGAGGCCATGCAGCGTCACCTCGAGTTCTTCAACACGACGCCGCACATGTCCACGCTCATCCTGGGCATCACCGCCGCCATGGAGGAGCAAAACGCCAACGACCCCGAGTTCGAGACCGAGTCCATCAACAACGTCAAGGTCTCCCTCATGGGCCCCTTGGCGGGCATCGGCGACTCCTTCATCTGGGGTACGCTGCGCATCATCGCCACCGGCGTCGGCGTGAGCCTCGCCGCCCAGGGCAACATCCTGGGACCCATCCTGTTCCTGCTGCTCTTCAACATCCCCGCTCAGGGCCTGCGCTTCTACCTCATGCACGCCGGCTACAAGCTGGGAAGCGGCTTCCTCGCCAAGGTGCAGGAGAGCGGCCTCATGGAGGTCCTCACCTACGGCGCCTCCGTCCTGGGCCTCATGGTCATCGGAGGCATGACCGCCGAGAACGTTGGTATCAACGTGCCGCTCGTGATCGGCTCCGGCGAGACCGCGACCACGCTGGGCGACATCTGCAACACGATCATGCCCGGCCTGCTCCCGCTCGCCTTCACGCTGCTGATGTACTGGCTTGTGAGCAAGAAGAACGTCAAGACCACCACCCTGCTCGTGGCGCTCGTGGTCGTCGGCCTCGTCGGCTCGTTCTTCGGCATCTTGGGCGTGTAGGCCGCGACCGGCCGAGGTATCGCCTGAACGGGGTGCCACGTTGTGACGGAAAGGCGGCTCGCACGGACGGGGAGCCGCGCCCCATCAACATTTGGAGCGGGGCGTCGCACCGTGGGCGTTGCGCCTGCGTGCGGCGCCCCGCTTCCCTAATTTCAAGGAGGGGACATATGGACACGTTGGAAGAGCGCGTATGGTCGATGGGGGACTACGTCGACGAATCTCCCCGCGTGGCGCGCGAGAACCTCGCCCGCGCCGATGAGCTTACCGAACCGCTCGTGGCATGCTGCGGCGGCCGCGTCCCTGCAAGGATCCGCCTGGTGGCATCTGGCTCGTCGTTCAACGCCTGCCAGTGCGCACTGCCGTTCATGGCGTCGTGCCTTCCTGGCGTCCAGATCGATGTCGTGACGCCGCACCGGTTCACCTATTACGAGCCCGAGGTCCGCGAGGGCGAGCTCGTGGCGGTCGTGACCCAAAGCGGCCTGTCGACCAACGCGCTGGAGGCACTCGACGTCATCCGTGCCCAGGGGGCCCGCGCTGTGTGCCTGACCGGCAACGTGGGGGCTGACGCCCGCGACCATGGCGACGTCATGGTCGATTGGGGGGCGGGCACCGAGCTCGTGGGCTACGTGACGAAGGGCGTGACGACGCTCGCGCTGTTTCTCATGATGTTCGCCGCCCGCCTGGGCGGGCGCCCCGAGCGCATGGCCGACCTCGCGGCGGCGGTGGAGGTCCTGGACGCGGTGCGCGCCTCGACCTACGAGTTCTACCGCGCCCACGAGAAGGCGCTGACGTCGATGCGTCTGAGCTACAGCATCGCCGCCGACGGAGCCCGCGGCGTCGCCCTCGAGGGGGCGCTCAAAATCGGCGAGACGGTGCACGTCCCGAGCCCCGCCTACGAGGTGGAGGAGTTCATCCATGGGCCCAACCTGCAGATCACGCCCGCGTATACCATGTTCTTCTTCGATGCGCCGGATGCCGCTCGTGAGCGCTGCCGCTTGATCTACCGCGCGGCCCGCGAGGTGAGCGACGCCGCGTTCCTGGTGACGAGTGCACAGGCAGCCGAGCCCGCCTCGACTGCGGAGCTCGCCGGCGACCCGAACGTCCTTGTGGCCCCCGAACTTCCCGCTGCCGACCTCGCCTCCTTCGCCTACCTGCCGTTCGTGCAGCTGGTGAGCCATCTGGCGAGCAGCGCGCTCGGCAGCTCGAAGCAGCATCCCCTGCTCAAGCGGTTCAAGGCGATCGCCGCGGCGAAAACCGAGAACTTCGTGAACTACGACGGCGATGACTGATTTTCGGCGGAGAGCCGAAATAACCCCTACAATCATGCAGAGCGGCACGCGCGCATCCACCTGCGCCCCGGGCGGGGAGGATGCTTGGGCGCGTGCCGATTTCACTAACCGGACAGGAGACCCCGCTCATGACCCAGCCCGCCTTTCCCTTCAAGGCCGTCATCTTCGACATGGACGGCGTGATCGTCGATACCGAGAAGTTCTATTTCGACACGCTCGCCGGGATGTTCGACGCCGCCGGCATCGATGTGCCCCGCGAGTCGTTGTGCTCCGCGGTGGGCGCGTCCTTCAAGGACTTCAAGCGCAACCTGGTAGCGTGGTACGCGCTGGGCGGCGAGCAGATCACGGAGGACGAGGGGCTCGAGCGCTATAACGCCTGGGAATCCGCGCATTATCCGGATTTCGCGTCCCTGCTCAACCCCGGGGTGGTCGAGACCGTCGACGAGCTCAAGCGCCGCGGCGTCCGCGTCGCGCTCGCCTCATCCTCGCCCATGGGCAACATCCGCGAGGTCCTCGCCGCATGTGGCCTCGCCGATGCGTTCGAGCTGGTCACGAGTGGCGAACAGTTCCACCAAAGCAAGCCCAATCCCGAGATCTACCTGCACACGCTCGAGAGCCTTGGCCTCATTGCGGACGAGTGCTGTTGCGTGGAGGATTCCGTCCCCGGCATCACCGCGGGCAAGGCGGCCGGCCTCACCGTGGTCGCCAAGCGCGAGGACCGCTTCGGCTTCTCCCAGGAGGCGGCCGACTATACTATCGATTCGATTCCCGACCTGCTCGAGGTCGTTATGCCGCTCGGTCGATAGAGGCTGCGGTTGCCCCGCGCGCGTGGTCGTGTTTGAGAGGAAGTGACGGCGTGGCAGATGAGCCTATGGGCATCCCGCCCAAAGACCGAGCCCAGGAGGGCATCCGGTGGTATATCCACAACGCCGGCCTGACCGGAGGGGACAAGTTGCCCTCTGAGCGTGTGCTTTCCGAGCGCCTCGGTGTCTCGCGCACGGCGCTTCGTGCGGCAATCACCCAACTCATCTCGATGCACGTGCTCGAGAGCAGGCAGGGGTCGGGCACGTACGTGTTGCCGCCTAAGCCCATCAACATCTTCCAGGAAACCCGGAACTTTTCCGATGCCGTCCGCCGCGTGGGTCGTGAGCCCGGCGCCCGCCTTCTCGACGCCCGCGTTGTGGATGCCGATGAGGTGCTTGCGGCCAAGTTCGATCTTGCCGTCGGTTCGCGCGTGTTCGAGGTCCGCCGCGTCCGCTTCGCCGACGACGTTCCCGTCGCCGTGGAGACCTCTTATATCAACTACGCGCTGTGCCCCGGTATCGAGGGGCACGACTTCTCGCGCGAAAGCCTCTACGACGTGCTGGCCCATGAGCACGGGATCCGCGTCGGGCACGGTACGGAGCGCGTCTCCATCGCCCGCGCGACTTCCCAGGAGGCGGAGAGCCTGCTGATCGACGAAGGTGAGCCGGTCTTTTTCGTGCAGGCGCTCGAGCGAACTGCCGCCGGCGTGCCCATGGAGTATCTGAAGGCCGTCTACGTACCGAGCAGGTATCGGTTTGCGAGCAACGGCTGCAAGAACGGCGAGGTTCCCGAGGGGGTGTCGAGCACATGGCTCACGTGGTAGGTCACAACGCGGTGGTGCGAGACGAAGCCGGCGTACGAGACTTCCGCCGCCATGACCTGGAGGTGACCGCCCTCGGGGCTCCATGTGTTTCGCGTCATGCCGGCGAACCCCGATACGTGCAGATTCGCCATGCCATCGAGCACCGCATCGCCGAGGGGGCCTATGCGCCGGGGTCGGCCATCCCCTCGGAGCACGAGCTCGCCGCTGCGTTCTCGACCACGCGCCTGACCGTGCGCAATGCCATCGACGGTCTCGTTGAGCGGGGGCTCATCCGCCGCGTGCAGGGTAAGGGGGCATTCGTTGCCCAGGGCGGCGCGGACTCCGGCTCGCGGGTGAGCGGATTTAGGTCCGCTGCGGGGGCGGCCCGCGAGGTCGCCTCGGTGCGTCAGCTCTCCAAATCGCTGCGTGCCGCCGGGCCGCTATACGCCCATCTCTTCGATATCGATGAGGGCGATGAACTCTACTCCATCCGCCGTCTCAACAGCACTGACGGAACGCCCGTGTCGCTCGAGCAGACGCTCGTCCCCGTCAAGCTGTTTCCGGGCATTGAAGATGTCGATGTATCGGTGTTCAGCCTTTATGAGACGTATGAAATGTGCGGTAGGCCCGTTGCCCTTGCACAGGAGAAGCTCGACGTCGTTGCGTTGTCCGCGCGTGATGCAGGGCTGCTCCAGGTTGAGCCGGGGAGCCTCGCCCTATCCCTCGAGTGCGTCAGTTTCGACGCCGATGGCAGGCCCATCGAGCACGCCTATTCATTGACGCCTGCAAACCAGGGTGGATACACCTATCAGTACTAATATACATCGAATGACGGCGGACAGGTGCTCACGCAACCTGTTCGTCGTTGTCTGATTCAGGGGAAATAACCGCTTACGGAGAAGATGTGACCGTTCGCGGGAAACCTTCTGGCATCACCAAAATGGTATGAAAAAGCGTTAAGATGTACTCAACAAGTGGTATTAAAAACTCTCAACTTGGATATGAGAGGCCACGGCGGCGAAGGGAGCCAGCAATGAAGGAGACCGAGAAGATCGAGATCATGCACTTCGACCAGGAGGGCTACCTCGAGGACGGCAGGAACGTCTACGAGGCCGGCAAGAAGATGACCGCCCTGGCCGACCGCGTGCACGAGGAGGGCTACGACGCCGTGTTCCTCATGGGCGTCGGTGGCACCTGGGACGAGTTCATGCAGCTCGAGTACCTCATGAACAAGTTCGGCGACAAGGACCTCGAGGTCTACCTCATCCACGCCGCCGAGTGGAACGTCATGGGCCACAAGCGCATGACCGAGCGCTCCATCGTGCTGACCGCCTCCGAGTCCGGTACTACCCCCGAGGTCCTCGAGGCCATCGGCAAGATGAAGGAGATGGGCGTTCGCGTCTACGCCATGACCAACCCCGAGGGCAAGATCGGCCAGGCCGTGGGTGCCGAGAACTGCGTCATGATGGCCTCCGACCACGGTGCCGGCGGCTGCGAGAAGGGTTACTACCTCGCCGACTGCTTCGGCCTGCGCCTCCTCAACCGTCGCGGCTGCTTCCCCAAGTTCGACCTGTTCATCGAGCAGACCAAGGACATCTGGAAGGACATGCTCGACATCCGCAAGCGCTTCGAGCCCCGCGCCGAGGAGCTCGCCCGCAAGTACGCCCTGGCCGACTACACCATGTTCATCGGCTCCGGCGCGCTGTGGGGCGAGACCATCCTCTACTCCATGTGCCTGCTCGAGGAGATGCAGTGGAAGCGCATCCGCCACATCACCTCGCATGACTTCTTCCATGGCACCCTCGAGCTCCTCGAGCCCGGCGTACCCGTGTTCCTGTTCATGGGCGAGGACGAGTGCCGCGCCCTCGACGAGCGCGTCCGCGCCTTCCTCACCAGCGGCGTGACCGGTGACGAGGATTACGTCATCATCGACACCGCCGAGTACGCGATTCCCGGCCTGGACGACGACTTCCGCGTCATCGTGTCCCCCTGGATCCTCTCCGTGCTCACCACCGACCGCCTCGCCCGCAACTACGAGCTGGTTACCAAGCATAACCTCAAGTACCGTCGTTACTATCACCAGTTCGACTACTAAGAGATCAGTTGCCAAGGACCTGGTTGCTCATGTCTTAGCTGCCGCGGGTTCATCTGCTGCGAGTCCGGCTCTCAGCAGATTGGGAAATGCGGCTGTCATATGGTCAATTCTGGGGTGCCCGCCATGATGCGGGTGCCCCATTTTCGCTATCTGCTCGGTGTGCTTGTTGAATGAGAGCGTGCGCGGAAATGCGTCGCATACGGAGGGTTGGAGGGCTGGCAGCCTCTCGTCGTTTCGATATGTATAAAACAAGCAATTATCGCGATATTATCGCATAGAAAAAGAGTGCTCCGCGGCTGGCCATCGTGTGGGTTTCCGCAATTGGTCAAAATACCTAAATATTGCGCCCGCGCCGTGCGGACGGATTATCAAAAGCGCAGGTCATAAAAATCAGATCGCTGGCATAGCGGGTGGCGACGGCGGTATTGTTCGGTTCGCTCGGAAAAACCGCAGGAATTGCGAACGAGGGTCGTTATGCATGCTAGAGATTCATTCTGATTTGCGCACTATTTGGGTATTTTGACCACAATCGCAAAATCACATGGCTCAGCTCCTGCTCGATATCGAACTTGTCGAATGCTCCCTCGCTTTGCGCGTCGAAGTATGGCAAGCACCGAGAGCCAGATCCCGTTGACGTCATTTGGATCGCTTACGCGAGTATGCGCGGGCAAACGAGTGCCGTGCGTCAAATCTTGGTGGCGTTATTTTCCGAGAATCGCCGCGCTCGTTTGTGCCATGTACGCGGCGAGTTCGCCCTGCTCGATGCCTCGAATGCGCGCGAGGGCGTTAAGCGTACGGTTCAGCGAGGACTCGAGCTCCTCGGCGGAGTAGGGGGATCCAGGCTGCGCCGGGGCATCCGTCTCCAGGTGCAGTCGACCGAGGGGCATCTGCCGGGCGTATTCCCGTCCGCGCTTGGTGGCGAGCATGCGTTCGTTGACGGAGATGTGGCAACCGAGCTTGCGGAGGCGCATGAAGTCCTCAGAGGTTCCCGAGAACCAATGGAAGATGCAGGTGGCAAGGCGGGGAAAGTTGTGACGTTCAAGGACGTCGAGGGCTTCGGAGGCCGCTCGTACGGCATGAATGGACACGACGCGCCCTGCAAGCGGGCTTTCGCCGCATGCATCTAGGATGCGTTCGAAGGCGGCGAGCTGGGCTGCGCGCGTGCCTATATGGGAAGGGGAGAAGTCAAGGCCGATCTCTCCGATGAATGTATCGCCCGCGGCAAGAGTTGCGGCCTGCTCGACCATCAAGGGGTCTTCGTCGACCCACCAGGGGTGCAGACCTGCGCCAACGCGGATATTGTGGCGCGGCGCGAACTGTTCTCGGGCGGCGAGCGCATCTGCGGGCGTTACGGTCGTGCAGAACGCGGCGATGCCCATGCTTTCGAGCTCGGATGCCACCTCGGCGCCGTTTGCCATGCGGTCCAAGTGGCAGTGCATGTCCACGAGGTTCCAAGGGCGATGTTCACGGCCGTTCGAGCTTGCGTGAAGGGTAGTTTTATCGAAAAAACGCTCCGAATCGGGCTCAGTTTTCGACATTTCTACCCTTTTCGAGCACGGTGTACACTCAGTCGGTACGCGCGCACTCATGCGCGGCCGCCCCGTTTGCCAGCAAGTCGGCCCTTTTGCGCAGCGTCATGCATGGCGAGCGCGGCGGAGACGTCGTCGCCCGCGCCAAGACCCGAAATATGTCGTAGGACCTCGCCGGCAATCATTTGGCCCATGATGGGCGGCATGAAGCTCGCGGTGCCCAAGTCGGTGCGCTCCGAGCGCGCGGCGCCGGGCGCGGCGGCGATGCGCACCGGCTCTTCGCAGGAATAGAGCACGCGCAGGTGGCGGATGCCGCGCTTGCGGCACTCCTTGCGCATGATGCGCGCCAGCGAGCAGTTGACCGTCTTGTGCACGTCGGCGATGCGCAGGCATTCGGGGTGAATCTTCTTGGCGCCCCCCATGGAGCTGATGAGTTCAAAGCCTCGCGTTTGCGCGAGAGCGGCGAGGGCGAGCTTGGTGGACACCGTGTCGATGGCATCGACCACGTAGTCAATATGCCCATCTGCCTCTGTAAGGCAGATGTCGTAGAGGTCTTCGAGGTTCTCCGCAAGGACGAAAGCGTCATGGGCAAAGACGCGGCAGGACGGGCTGATATCTGCGATCATGGCGGCCATGACGTCGACCTTGCGCTGACCAACCGTACTCTCGAAGGCAATGGCCTGACGGTTGATGTTGGAGGGCGCGACCACATCCTTGTCGACGATGAGGAGGGTACCCACACCTCCGCGCGCGAGCGCCTCAACGCAGCTCGACCCAACGCCACCGCAGCCGAACACGAGGACGCAGGCGCCTTCAAGGCGAGCGAGGCGTTCATCGCCGAGTATGATACGCAGGCGGTCCTTCATGGTTTCCATCGGGGCTCCTTGGGAGATTGCAGGCATGCGTGGTGACCTCATATTGTAGCGTGACGCGCACGGCTTGGTGCAATGTCGAAGCGAGGAGATGGTGGGTCGTATATGAGGCGCTCGCACGCAGCGAGGCGCCGGAGCGCGTGCGGGCTGCGGCTCCAAGGCCGCCGTTGCTCTTTGATGCGGCGACGCACGCAACCTGCCGTTCGAGGCCCATGCGCTTGAACGACCACAGCTTGAAACCATGGTGAAGCGAAACGGAAATGCGACCGAAACGAACGCTTGGTCAGGTTGACGGCCGTCCTGCACCTCACTAGGATGCATTCAGCAACCCATCCATTAGATAGGAAAAAACGGGAAGCAATGTCGCACCTGTGAGTGGGATTGCGAGGAGTAGTTTTTCGCCGAGAACCCAAGGAGCACGTTATGAGTCGTTTTACTAAGAACCCCGACCACGAGTTTGGCTTCGACACCCTGCAATTGCATGTCGGACAGGAGAGTCCCGACCCCGCGACCGACGCCCGCGCCGTCCCAATTTATCAAACGACGAGTTACGTGTTCCGCAATTCCCAGCATGCCGCCGATCGCTTTGGGCTGGCCGACGCCGGCAACATCTACGGGCGCCTGACCAACTCCACCCAGGGTGTACTGGAGGATCGCATCGCCGCACTCGAAGGTGGAGTGGCGGCGCTTGCGGTTGCGTCGGGCGCGGCAGCGATCACCCTCACCGTCCAAGCGCTTGCTCGCGCCGGGGCTCACGTGGTTGCCCAGAAGACCATCTACGGCGGCACATACAACCTGTTGGCCCACACCCTCGCCGATTTTGGGGTCGAGACCACGTTCGTGAATATCCACGATCTGGCCGAGGTCGAGGCGGCGATCCGTCCTGAGACTACGCTCGTCTATCTCGAGACCCTTGGCAACCCCAACTCTGATATCCCCGACATCGATGCCGTCTCCGCGCTTGCCCATGCCCATGGGTTGCCCGTGGTGGTGGACAACACGTTCGGCACGCCTTATCTCATCCGTCCGCTCGAGCACGGCGCCGATATCGTGGTGCATTCGGCGACTAAGTTCCTGGGCGGTCACGGGACGAGCCTGGGTGGCATCATCGTCGACGGCGGGTCTTTCGACTGGACCGTGGGCGGTAAGTTCCCGCAGATTGCCGCCGCCAACCCGAGCTATCACGGCGTTGCATTCACCGACGCGGCTGGCGCCGCGGCCTTCGCCACGTACGTGCGCGCCGTCCTCCTGCGCGATGAGGGCCCCTGCATCTCACCCTTCAACGCGTGGATTCTGCTGCAGGGTGTCGAGACACTTTCGTTGCGCCTCGACCGTCACGTTGAGAACACGAAGCGCGTGGTTGAATACCTCGCCTCCAGCCCGTACGTGGCCAAGGTGAATCACCCGAGCCTGCCCGATCACTCTGACCACGAGCTCTACAAGCGCTATTTCCCGCGCGGGGGCGCATCGATCTTCACCTTCGAGATCAAGGGCGGCCAAGACGCCGCGTGGAAGTTCATTGACCATCTGCAGGTGTTCAGCCTGCTGGCCAATGTCGCCGACGTGAAGAGCCTGGTCATTCACCCTGCCACCACCACGCACTCTCAGCTCACCGAGGCGGAGCTCGCCGACCAGGGCATCACGCCCGCGACCATTCGCCTTTCCATCGGTACGGAGGACATCGAAGACATCATCTGGGACTTGGATCAAGCCTTTACTGCACTGTAGGCGTGTGCTAACACCTCAATTAACTGCCTGCCCCTAAATCGAGGTAATGTGTCGGGGTGGATTGGCTGCGCAATTCGTCGAGAATTCCTGCAGTTCTCGGTTTCATGCGACAATGGGGAACGTTAGACCGCGTAAACCCTTGGAAACGGAGCCGTCCATGGCAGAGTTCATCTACCAGATGTATCAGGCGCGCAAGGCGCATGGCGACAAGGTCATCCTCGACGATGTGACCCTGTCCTTCTATCCGGGCGCCAAGATCGGCGTCGTGGGTCCCAACGGCATGGGCAAGTCCACGTTGCTCAAGATCATGGCGGGCATCGAGGAAGTTTCCAACGGCGACGCCAAGCTCACGCCCGGTTACACCGTGGGCATCCTCCAGCAGGAGCCCCCGCTGGACGAGGACAAGACCGTGATCGAGAACGTCCGCCTCGCCTTCGCCGACATGGTCGCCAAGGTCGAGCGCTTCAACCAGATCTCGGTCGAGATGTGCGACCCGGATTGCGATATGGACGCCCTGATGGCCGAGATGGGCCGCCTGCAGGACGAGATCGACGCCGCGGACGGCTGGGACATCGACTCCAAGCTCGGCCAGGCCATGGACGCGCTGCAGCTGCCCGATTCCGACATGCCGGTGAACATCCTCTCCGGTGGCGAGCGTCGCCGCGTGGCCCTGTGCAAGCTCCTGCTCGAGGCACCCGACCTGCTGCTGCTCGACGAGCCCACCAACCACCTCGACGCCGAGTCCATCCTGTGGCTCGAGCACTTCCTCAAGAACTACCCCGGCGCCGTGCTCGCCGTCACGCATGACCGCTACTTCCTCGACCACGTGGCCGAGTGGATCTGCGAGGTCGACCGCGGGCACCTCTACCCCTACAAGGGCAACTACTCCACCTACCTGGAGACCAAGGCAGCTCGCGCCGCGGCGCAGGGCCAGCGCGAGGAGCGCCTCGCCAAGCGCATCGCGGCAGAGCTCGACTGGGTCCGCTCGTCCCCGAAGGCCCGTCAGGCAAAGAACAAGGCGCGTCTGGCTCGCTACGAGGAGATGGAGGCCGAAGCCCGCGCCAGCCAGAAGGTCGACTACACCGACATTCGCATCCCCGTGGGCCCGCGCCTGGGCTCCAAGGTCCTGGTGGCCGAGCACCTGCATAAGGAATTCGACGGCCGCGTCCTCATCGACGATCTTTCCTTCACCCTGCCGCGCAACGGCATCGTGGGCGTGATCGGCCCCAACGGCGTCGGCAAGACCACGCTGTTCAAGACCATCGTGGGCCTGGAGCCGCTCACGAGCGGCAGCCTCGAGATCGGCGAGACCGTCAAGATCTCCTACGTCGACCAGATGCGCGGTGGCATCGACCCCGATAAGACCCTGTGGGAGGTCGTGTCCGACGGTCTGGACATCATGCAGGTGGCCGAGAACGAGGTCCCGAGCCGCGCCTATGTGGCGAGCTTCGGCTTCAAGGGCCAAGATCAGCAGAAGCGCGCCGGTGTGCTTTCCGGCGGCGAGCGCAACCGCCTGAACCTCGCGCTCACCCTCAAGCAGGGCGGCAACCTGCTGCTTCTCGACGAGCCCACCAACGACCTCGACGTGGAGACCCTCTCCGCGCTCGAGTCGGCGCTGCTGGAGTTCCCCGGCTGCTCCGTGGTCATTTCCCACGACCGTATGTTCCTCGACCGCGTGGCCACCCACATCCTCGCGTGGGAGGGCACCGACGAGAACCCGGGCAACTGGTATTGGTTCGAGGGCAACTTCGAGCAGTATCAGGAGAACCGCGTCGCCCGCCTGGGCGAGGACGCCGCCAAGCCGCACCGCGTCCACCGCAAGCTCACGCGCGACTAAACTGACTTGCATCGCCGCGTGCCAAAAGGGGGCGTACCCCTTTTGGCAC
>NZ_QUHV01000003.1:91183-189750 GCF_003479805.1 Collinsella sp. AF08-23
CGGCGATCTTTTGACAAAGCGGGCAGAATGTCGAAATTGACGCGTTTCAATCGCGTTTTTTTCGACATTCTGCCCGCAGTGCGTTGGGAGCGGGGTCGTGTCGCCGTACCGTCTCCTGGCACCCCCCGATTTTTCGGAGGGGGTGCATGCGCGTCTCTGCGTTGCTTGGCCTACTTGACGACGAATAGCTCCCACTGCAAGCCAGGGCCCGAGCGTTTTTTGAGCGTGACCTCGATGGGTTCGATGCTGTTCGCATGTTGAACGCGCAAGGGGAAGACGACTCGGGCTCGCGTGCCCGTTATGAGTTCGAGCGTGCGGGCGCGGGCATAGTCCTCTGCGAGAAGTGTGAAGACATCGGTGCCGTAGGGGAGCAACTCGCAAAGGTCCGCGATGCGTTCGCTGGGAAAATACACCTCGCTGGAGAGGTTGGTGGGGTAGCTTGCGAGGACCTCAGGCGAGGGCGCGGGATTTCTCGTCTCCGGAGTCGCCTCAAGCACTATCTCGGGCTCTGCTGGGGCGGCGACGCTTGATTGTGCGGAAGAGGAGGACGGCAGCTGCGTCGGAGCTTCGACGACATCGGGCAACGCCTCGAATTGCGCAGGGTCCTCGGCAGGTGCGGGAACGGTGCTTTCGGGCGTCTCAGTGCGCACCGGGGAAGGTGCGGGCGCGATGGGGTGTGACTGGATGGTCGTCTCGCGGTCAATCCCGTTGTAGGGGTCGTAGACCACGGTGAGCGATATCGCGGGCCTTGGGCCATCGGGGGACGTATCGTCGACACCCGGCGCTGCCGCCTCCCGGGCTGCTGGCTGTTCAGGCTCTGTGTCCGCATCGGGTGCGCTGGACGGCTCGATAGCGTCGGATGGCGCACCGGAGTCGGATGGCGCGCTCGAGCCGCTTGACGTGTCATGGAAAGACGGCGCGGTGCGTCCGGGAGCGGCAACGCTCTCCGGTGCTGAAGCGGGTTCAGGCTGAAGACCGGATGGCAGCTCGCCATCCGCCTGCGCCGATTCGCACTCGAGCTCCGGCTCCTGTGCGGGCACGGGCTTCGGTTCGGGCTCCGGGCGCTTTGCGCGTTTGGGGCGCACCGGCTTGAGCGTCTTGTCGGCCTTCTTGCGTTTCCACGGTTTGCCGGAAGATTCTCCCGCAGTCTTTTTGCCATCCGTCGCCTCAAATGCGGCGAGCGCCTCGTCCCATGTGGGCTGGGCAATGATGGTCGCGTAGATTCTGCCACCCTTGAAAATGGTCAACTTGACGAACACCTCAAGCGCTTCGAGTAAGTCGCGCGTCGAATCAAATCCCAAGTCATCAGCGGTCATCTGATCGGATGCGAGGGCCTCCTCCACGGCGGGGAGAAACGTCTGCCTCCCACACCCGAGTTCTTGGGACAGAAGGCGATACAGGTATATAAGGTTGTTCGCAGTTAGGTTTGCGGAGGATTTCGCTCGTGCCATGGTGGCCTCTTTCAATCGATTGCGCTCACCATGGTAGCATCATGCGCCGGCGTTCACCTCGGTGCCGTTATCGGTTGACTGCGTCCCTGCTCCATTTGAGCTATCAGATGAGGACCCGTCTGTGTTGCCGTCACTGGAGTCCGAGCTCGTTGAGCCACCGGAGTTTGTATTGGAGTTCGACGAATCGCCAGTGCCTGTGCTTCCCGTGCCCGACGTGGAGCCCGATCCCGATGTGGCATCGGTGCTGGACGTGGCGCTGCCATTTGTCGTGTCGTTGCCGTCTTGCGTTGCTTGCGGGGCTGACGTCGAAGGCGTCGTCGGGGCAACTTCATCCGCGGGATTTGTCGGCGGCTGATCGGTGGACGTTGAGGCACCGAACACGGATGGCGTCTTCGTGCCCAGGCCCTCTCCCGCGGTGGCGAGCATGACGGCGCCTGCGCTGATCACGACGGCCAGAACGGCAATGAGAATTGATGCAAAGGTCACCTTTCGCTTGGACGCGCTTCGCTCTGCGGCTGCCCTTGCCTGCAGCTTGGTAGGCGCGATGCGGATATGCGGGGTGCGGGTGTCTTCGTGCGCCGCTTCGGGGCTCATGTTCGTCGTTGACGAGGCGGCGCTGGTCCCGTAGGCGTCGAGCGTATCGAGGACGCGCTCTTGCGCTTGGTAGGCTCGCATCGCTTGTTTTGCCTTGAGCTTTCGCGCACTCGTGTCGAGTGCGTTGCGATAGAGCTGGGAGCACACGACGGTCACCACGGAACTCACGGCTGCGCCGATGACGGACCCCGCGATGCCGATTTTTGATGAGAGGAGCATGGAGGTCACGGCGGCCGCCGCCGCGGCGATGATTTGCGCGACAGAGATGCCGTCGAGGAGCCCCTTGCGCAGCGCGATGGGCTGCGTCGCCCCGATGTGCGTGTCGGGTGAGCCCAGGTACGCGCTATACGGACTGCGGGTGGTCTGTTCTGTATCGTTTGAAGTCATAGGGTACACCTCTCGTGATCGCTCACGAGATTCTCGTACCCATGCGCGCGCAATACCACCCCGTCGCGCAAAGCAACGCAAAGTCCTAACAGACGAGGAAACCCTGTGAAGGTTGTCGAATGTGACTAGCGGTTGGCCTTGAGCTTGGCAAACAGCGTGGGCGCCGTCCCGCGGACCCATTCGATGAACATGCCGGATAGCAGGCAGAGCGTCGCGCTGTTCATGCGATAGGGGATGAGCATGACACGCATCTTCGCACTACGGGGTCGAGCCGCCCTAAGGGAGGGGCGCACCGCCGGCGAGCTCAGCATCTCTTTGACCTTCGCGCGTTTTTGGGAGAACGACTTGGGGTTCTTTGGGGAGCATTCGTTGGCCACGCAGCCGACGAGACGCTCGATGTACCGACGGCTCACCATCTCGTCGGCGTTTGCGTCGTCCTCCATGTTCCAGTGGCGGTACAGCTCACGCATCCAGTCGTTTTCCGTCTCGCGCTTCTCGAACACGCCGTCGCGGTAACGGGCGGTTTCCGAGTCGGCGCGGCGACGGAAGAAGCGGTACAGGGGCTCGCTCGTCATGCTGACGCTCTGGACATCCCTGATGTAATCAAGCACAAAGGGGAAGTCGTCCCAAAAAACGTCGCGATAGCGGATGCCGAGCTCATTGAGGCGGCTGGCGAGGAACATCTTATTCCACGGTGGATAGAACATGTTGTTGTCGAACAGCGCGGGCGAGGCGCGATGGAAATCCTCCGCCGTTGCATAAGTCGCATCCGGAACCTGCTTGACCTCAACATAGGTATCGTCACCGGAGTCATCGCCATTGCCGTATCCCGTGGTAGTGACGATTTCGAAGCCGCAGACCGCGAGATCGCAGTGATCTCGCTCCATGATGGAGGCAAGGTGCTCGAGCATGGTGGGGGCGCACTCGTCGTCGGCGTCCACGAAAACGAGGTAGCGTCCGCGCGCCCGGTCGATCGCGAGGTTGCGCGCCGTAGGGGCCCCGCCGTTTGGGACATGGAGGGCGGTGAGGCGCGGGTCCTGCAGGGCCATGCGATCGAGAATCGCCCCCGTTTCGTCGTGCGATCCGTCGTCAACGACGATGACCTCAATGTCTGTGAGGGTCTGGTCCAGGACGGAGCGAACGGCCGCCTCGACGTACGCCTCGACGTTGTAGGCGGGAATGATGACAGATACCAGGGGATTCGCCTCGTTCGTGGCGATGGCGGGGGATGAATCGGCGGTCACGGATGCTCCTTAGGAGATGTGCTGGGTCTTGGCTGGATGACGATGGAGGCCGGCGCGCTCGCAGGCGAAGAACATGCCGTTCTCCCGCCAGGAATACAAGAGTTCGCGGATCATGGCCATGCGATACGTCATCGCTTTGCCAATGTCTCCGTTTTGATGTGTGGCATCGAGATAGCGTTGCTTTGCCGCTGGCGACACATCGTCGAGTGAGAGCGCGATGTCGAGGGGTATGGCGCCGAGCACGCACTCGAGGAGCTTGGTAACCTCGGGATCGCGCGCCTCGGGAGTATTCCACAGATGCGACGCGTAGCGAAAACCGATGCTCGCAAGTGAGGTGAGGACACCTTCGTCCGTCGCCCAGCGGCTCTGAGCGACCTCCTCCGCCATTTGCAGCCAGCGTGTGAGCGAGAGGGTGGGCGCCTTGGTGACGCTGCTCGACCCCGGCCGATCCTCGCGATAGCAATACCACGCATCGTCGGTGAACGCTATGCGGTCCGCCTGGCACATGGCTCGCATTACGAAGGGGTTGTCCACCCATCCCGCGCCCGGCGCCTCGATGAATCGCGTGCCCGTTGATGTGAGGAAGTCACGACGGTAGATCGCCGACCACACCGAAGGGTGCCAGCGGACAAGCAGGGGAGATTCTCCCAGGTTGGTGCAGCCCCGCCTCCAGGTGCGCACGCCGCGGTGACGCAGCAGGGAGCCCCATATGCGCTGCTGCGGGGTATCGGGCATCCAGACGCGCTTATAGGTTGATTTGACGATGTCGGGCATATCGCTCGCCTCGGCAATGGCGTAGAGCTCGCCGAAGAGGTCTCCGGCAAGGTAGTCGTCGGGCTCGACGATGCCGACGTACATGCCATCGGACTCATCGAAGCCCCTGTTGACTGCAGCGCCGTACCCGCCATTGGGCTTGGTCACGATGGAGACATCGGGCAGGTGCGGATCGCTTTCGGCGCGTTGCGCGAAGGCCTCGGCAATGGCGAGGCTCCCATCGGTGGAGCCATCGTTGACGATGACGACTTGCAGCTGCTTTCCGAGCGAAGAGCGTATGGAATCGAGGCACTGTGCGAGGTAGTGCTCCACGTTGTACACCGGCACCGCAACCGATACCAAGTGGCCTGTAGTGCCTTGTGCGCTGCTCACGAGGGTGTGCCGTCCTTTAACGCGTAGGGGCATGAACGCCTTATATCCTACCGCAAGGAGGCCGACTTCCCAAAGCGCGCGGTCGGCCTGCGCATGGACGCGGACGAAAAAGCCGCGGGTCGGAGAAAGCCCGGCCCGCGGCGAAGAGGGTGGAGGTTATGGGGTCTACGCGCGCGTGATGAACGCCTTGTAGCCCTTGTAGGCCTCGAAGATGTCGGCCTTGTTGGTGGCCTCCCACAGGGCGTGCATGGACAGGACGGCAACGCCGGAGTCGATGACGTCCATACCGTACTCGGCGAGGATGTAGGCGATCGTGCCGCCGCCGCCGGCACCGATGCGCCCGAGCTCGCAGGTCTGGTAGTCGACGCCCGCCTCGTCCATGATGTCGCGGATGAGGGCGAAGTACTCGGCGTCCGCATCGTTGGAGCCACCCTTGCCGCGGCTTCCGGTGTACTTGTTGAAGCACAGGCCGTGGCCCATGATGGCGGCGTTCTTCTTCTCGAAGCGGTCGGCGTAGAGGTGGTCGAAGCCCGCGGAGACGTCGGAGCTGAGCATGCGGGAGTTCGCGAGCGCGCGGCGCAGGGCCAACGGTCCGTCCTCGCCGGCGAGCGCCATGATCTCGGCGATGGCGTTCTCGAAGAAGCGGCTGGTCATACCGGAAGCGCCCACGCTCCCGATCTCCTCCTTGTCAACGAGCAGGGTGACGCTCGTGGTTTCGACCTGGGGCACGTCGAGCTGGGCAGCAAGGGACGTGTAGGCGCACACGCGGTCGTCCTGGCCGTGGCCGAGGATCATCGAACGGTCGAAGCCCATCTCGCGGGCGGGACCGGCGGGAACGACCTCGATCTCGGCGGAGAGGAAGTCCTCCTCGTCGATGTCGTACTTCTCCTTGATGATGTCGAGGAACATCTGCTTGACGGGCTCCTTGGCCTCCTCGTCGCCCTCGATCACCACGGGGCGGCCGCCCACGATGACATCGAGGTTCTCGTGGTCGACCGCCTTGCCCGCGGGCTTCTCCATCTGCTCGCTCGCGAGGTGGATGAGCAGGTCGGAGATACAGAACACGGGGTCGTCGGCGTCCTCGCCCACGGCGATCTCGACGGTCATGCCGTCCTTCTTGCAGATGACGCCGTGAAGCGCCAGCGGCGTGGCGACCCAGTGGTAGGCCTTGACGCCGCCGTAGTAGTGCGTGTCGAGGTAGGCCATGTCGCCGGCCTCGTACAGGGGGTTCTGCTTGAGGTCCAGGCGCGGGGAGTCGATGTGGGCACCGAGGATGTTCAAGCCCTGCTCCATGGGACGGGTGCCCAAGTTGACGAGCATGAGCGTTTTGTTGTGACTGACGGCGTAGACCTTGTCCCCAGCCTTGAGCTCGCGGCCCTCGGCGACGCAGGCGGCGAGGTCGACGTAACCTGCAGCCTCGGCGAGCTGGATGGAGGCGGTCACGCACTCGCGCTCGGTCTTGTTCTCGCTGATGAAGGCGCGGTACTTGCCGCAGAGGTCCTCGAGCTCGGCGAGGGCCGCATCATCATATTTCTTCCAAGCGTTCGGTCGCTCCATGAAGAGCTCCTTTCGATCGTCCAGATATATCCTCAGTTATGGTAGCACGGAGGGAACGGGCAAGCGGCGTTGCGCGCGTTCAGCGGTGCGCATTTGAAGCAGCGGTTGGCGGGTGCGTGATAAAGGCAAAAACACGGGCGGAACCGATTGGGTTCCGCCCGTGGGCTTACACGCTCTGCAGCGATGCATTGAAAGATGTGGGAACGTTGAAGTTCGTCGAGTCGTTCGCTAGATGCGGTTCATCTCGGAAAGCGTGTTGTTGTACCAGTTGAACCAATTGGGCGGGCAGTACTTCTTGGCACCCGCGACGCTGATCGTGTAGCCGTACCCACGGGCGAGGCCGGCGACATGCGCATCAATGGCCTCCTCCCAGCTGCCCCAGCTGGAGCTGCCCCAACCCCAAGCGTTGTAGGGAAGGAAGCAGTGACGCCCCTTGGAGCTTTCCGTGTTGGAGATGGCAGGGGAGAAGCGCGGGTCGACGCCATACTTCCACGCGGCGTTGGCAAACGTCGTTCCCTGGCCTTCGAGCGGCGATCCGGCAAGATACGCGTCGATGCGGGGGGCCCACTCTGCAATGAAGGACGCCTGATCGGTGTCCCAGCTCACGGCACCGTTGTCGGGGGTCGTGACATTTCCGGGAGTCGTGTTGGAACCGGCTTCGTTTTGAGCGGCCTCTGCGGCGGCCTGCTGGAGCGCGGCGAGCTCGGCGGCAGCCTCGGCGTCCGCCTTCGCCTGTGCAGCCTCGCGCAGGCTCTGCGCCTCGGAGAGGGCCTCTTCGGCGGACTGCTTCTCGGTCTCAGCTTGGGCCTTGGCAGTGCTCAGCTTGGTCTTCTCTGCCTCAAGCTCTGCCTGCATGTCGTTGAGCTCCTGCAGGGCCTCGATGTTGGCGTCCTTGACCTGATCCAGGTACTTCATGCCGGAGATGAATTCATCAAGGCTCTGCGTGTTGAGGACAAAACTCATCAGCGGATTGGAGCCCTTGCTGTGCTTGTACATCTCGCGCATGGCGCGACTCGCCTTCGCTTGGGCGTCGGGGAGTTTTTCCTCGAGCTCGGCGATACGCGCCTCGTTGTCGGTGATCTTCGCCTGCAGCTCTTCGAGGTTCTTGTTAGCCTCGTCGAAAGCTGCTGCGGTCTCTTCGACTTTCTTTTGGGTCTCGGTGAGCGTGGCTGCGGTTTCGGTGGTGATTGCTCTTGCCGGGACGGGGAGGAGCACGCTTGCGGCGAGCGCAGCCGTGATGCCGGCGCCGGTGATGAGGCGGCGGGTGCGGCTGGTGCGCCACGTGGCGTGCAGGCTAGGAGTTGCGTCCATGTGCTTCCTCGTCTTGTCTGCTTACCATTTGACAAAAAGCATAGTAGCACTAGGTTCGAGTTCAACTTGAACGTTAGAGAATGTTTAAGGTTCAAGTTGAAGGTTGAGGCTTCAGCTACCTGCGGCAATGATGAAATATGGAGCAACTTTGGAGTTTCAAGTTCACCTTTAAGGTGAGGGTTCACGCCAGGTTTTAGCCGCGTCCGCCGTCGAGGAACTTGCGGCGGCTGAAGTAGTTGTACCAGGTGACGAAGAAGGTCGAGATGAGCTTCATCGCCATGGTTCCCATGTTGAGCAGGCCGACGCCGATGAACATGTACAGGTCATTGAGGCCCAGGCCGATGGCTGAGAGGATCGCGAAGATCGTGAACTCACGCTTTCGGCTCATGTCCTCCTTGTGGGAGAACACGAATTTCATGGACAAGATGTAGTTCACCACGATCGAGATGGCGAACGAGAGGGTCGTCGCCAGGAGGTAGCCCATTTCCAAGATGTTGAGGAAGTAGCCGAGGAACAGGTACTCCACCGCTAGAGAGGCGAACCCCACGACGGCGAACTTCATGAATTGGCGGGTCTGCGGATGTGCGAAGGCTGCGCGCAAAACATCACTTCCTGAGAGCGACGGTTAAAGCACCATGAGTACGGTGAGCGCGGGAAACTATACGTCTTCGGTAAGCGGATTGTAAGGCTTTGCACAATAAGCATACGAATGCGCCCACCGATTGCATGGGTCGGTGGGCGATGTGGTTTGGTCGGTGGATGGCGTTATGGGGCGATTGGCCTTTCGGTACGGCTCAGGCAAACGGGACGGAGGGGGGACGTGATTTTAAGCTTGGGTACCGTCAAGGAAGATTTTGCGCGTGATGAAGTTGTACATCATGACAAGGGCTGTTGCGGCGATCTTTGCGAGGTTCGCCTCGAGCGCCAGGCCCTTGTTGAGAGCGACCACGATGCCGTCGTTGAGCAGCAGGCCCACGACGGACAAGACGACGAAGATGACGAACTCGCGGCGCCTGCTCATGCCCTCGCGATGCTCGAACACGAACTTCATGCTCGCGAGATAGTTGAAGATGAGCGAGATGACGAAGCCCGCGGTGTTGGCGATGAGGATGTCGAGTTGCAGGCCGTAATGCAGCAGGTTCATCACGCCGAAGTCGATCACGGTTGCGATAACGCCGACGACGCCGAATTTGGCGAGTTGCGTAAGAAGGGTTTTCATGCGGCTCCTGGCTTGGGGATGATGGGGTCCGCTCGGAGAGATGCGCCGGTGGGGTCGACGGTTACGCGCGGACCTTCACGACGATCTTGCGGACATGTGTGGGCTCGATGAGGGTGCAACCGGGTTTATGGGCGTCTTCGGGAGCAAAGATGGCCAGCTCTCCCGCGTGCAGCGCGATTGACGTGACGGGTTCCGGTGTTTTGAGCAGGCAGTAATCGTCCACCGCGTCATATGCCTGAACGGTCGCGAGACCGTCTGCGGTCGCGTACTGGAGCATCTCCTCGCCGCTTGCCATGTACTGGACATCATAGTAGTCGTGATGCGCCTCGAGCTCTTTCTCGGCTGCGGGGACCGTGTCGTATTCGAGCACGTTGGCGTACACCTCATCGCCGTCAATCCCGTTGCGGCCCAGGGGGAGGTCGCAGAGGTCGGGACGCGCGAGGAAGGCATATGCCTTGCGGAAACGTTCGGAAAGGTAATCGTTGTCGGTGATGGATGAGAGAGGCGTGACGAGCATGGTGGATCCTTTCGCAAGTTGACGATGGGACAATGGTGCATCGGGTAGGCTGCGGCACGGGGTAGACAAAGGGACCACTCCCGACGCGTGAGTCGAGCGACTTGGTTCACGGCCGCGGAGCGGTTCTACTGGGGGTCCGGGTACCTCCGGGTGTCCCTGGCGATTCCCTCTGGGCGGCTGTGGGGGGGGTATTACCGGCGCTTACCCTTAAAGAACAGCGGCAGCGGTCTCGGGCGCTTGCGTCCGCTCGTGGTTGCCTTGGCGATGAGCTCGTCGGGGATGGGGACGTCGGCTCGCGCGCTCTCGAGCGGGTTGACGTCGGCGGCAGCGACGGGGTCCATAACGGGGACTTCGGGCTTGACTTCCGCCTCGCGGTACCGGCGCATCATATCGGCCTGCAGCTGTTGTGCCGAGGGTGGCGTCCAGATGACGGCGTTGGCACCCGCCTGCACCGTCTCGCGAACCGACAGGGACGAGCGTCCGCCGGAGGCGATGAGGGGCAGGTTCGGGTACGCCTCGCGCAGCTCGCGCAAGACGGCGGGCGTGTCTTTGCCGGCGGCGACGTTCAGGATCTTCGCGCCCGCCTTGACCTTGGCGTGCGCGATGGCGTCACAGCGCACGACGGTGGCTATGACGGGGATGTCGATGATGGCGCAGATCTGCTCGATCATCTCGGGCGGTGCGGGGGAGTTGACCACCACGCCGGCCGCGCCCTGCATCTCGGAGACCGCGGCCAGCTGCACGGCGCGCTTGCCGGTGGTGGTGCCGCCGCCCACGCCCACGAACACGGGTGCCTCGGAGGCGGTGAGCAGCGCCTGCGTGATGGCCGGCTGCGCGGTGAAGGGGTACACCGCGAAGATGGCGTCGGCATTGGAGTTGCGGATGACCGCGACGTCCGTGGTATAGAGCAGTGATTTGATGCGACGCCCGAACAAGGTGAAGCCGCCGCACTCCTCGAGCTCGTCGGGCACGCGCAGCGGGGCCTTGCGCAGACGGCCCTCGATGGGGGAGGGCTCCATGGGCAGGAGGCCACCCGGTGTCACGGCAAGTTCGGGCTCGGAGAACTCGTCTGCCAACTCGACCTCGGAGAAGTCGATAGTCGCCTCGATGGTCTCGGGAACCTCGGCACTGACCGCGATGGGTCCATCGACGGCGTCCCCCGGCTCCAGATCCTCAGCGCGCTCTTCGCGTTCGATCGCGGGCACCGTGGGCATGACGGCATCGGGCCGGGGGTCCGGTGCGATACGGGGGGCGTCGGCGCCCGGTTTTGTTTCAGTCATGAGAGCTCCCTCAGGAGAGAAGGATATACGATGCACAATTGTACCCGCACGCGAGGGGCCAAAACGCCTCGACGTGCATACATCGCGTCTCCATTCCTTTGCGGATTCGGTTGTCTTGCGGGTGTTTCTCGCCAATCTGCTATGCTGAACCGAATGCGGTATCGTCAGCGTGACCGACGGCAAAATGGAAAGGAACGGTGCCCGACATGACTGTTCTCGATATCTTGGTGCCCGTTCTCATGGTCATCGGCGCCATCGCCGTCGTGGCGCTCGTCTACTTGGTTTTCACCATGCTCAAAGACCGTGGTGAACGCCGTCGCGACGACCAGCTCATGGACGAATTGCGCTCTAAGCGCTCCTGAGCGACACGGACGACTACGCCTCGCGGTTACCTGCGAGGCTTTTTTCGTATGACGGCGACGTAAAAGCCCTCGAACAGCCGGCTCGGCGCGATGGTCAGCGTTCCGGGCAGTGCGTTCGAGTGCGGAAGCACGGGCAAGGCGCAAGGCCCGTGCGTCGCCTGGTCGAGCACGATGGGGCGCGGCCCGTCCTGGGCATCCGAGGAGGGCTTCTCGAATAAGATGGGCACGACTTCGCAATCCCGATGACGTTTGAGGGCGCCGCGCACCTGTTCGTCGTTTTCCTCCGCGAGAATCGAGCATGTGGAGTAGACGAGCGTACCGTCGGGCTTGAGGATGGTGAGCGCACGGTCGAGGAGCGCCCGCTGGGATTTGACGACTTTGGCGAGCAGCTGGCGCGTCATGCGCTTCTCGGCGCGTTCATCGCCTGCCCGAAGCGTGCCCGTGCCCGTGCACGGGGCGTCGAGCAGGATTTGGTCGAAACTGAAGAACTCATCGAGGCGCCGCGCGTCCGTTCTCATGACGTTCACGTTCGCGGCTCCGAGTTTTTCGAGGTTGTGCACGAGCTTGTCGGCGCGTGGGCTGCTCATCTCACAGGCGGTGAGGTGCGCGGCGTTGCCCGTAAGTGCGGCGATCTGTGCGGTTTTACCGCCCGGCGCGGCGCACATGTCAAGGACGTCGGTGCCGGGACGAGGCCCCATCAGCAGCGGCGGCAGCATGGATGAGAGGCTCTGCAGGTACACATGCCCGTCTCGATAGATGTCGAGGTCCCAAATGTCGCGCTCGCGCACATCGTCCAAAACGAGCGCGTCGGCATACCAGGGCACTCGTCTGTATGTGAAGCCACTCGCCTCAAGCACGGTACAGACCTCGCCGATCGAGGACTTGAGCGTATTGGCGCGCAGTGTGACGGGGCGTTCGCGGGCCTCGTCGAAGCCCGTCAGAACGCGGGCGCGGGTCTGCTCATCGAGGAGGTCAATCAGTTCCATAGGGGTCTCCTGCCATACGGCGCGCATCGCGCGCGAACGGGGTGGTGGCAGACACCATCATACGTTGAGATGGACGGCTTTAGAAGATGAACCCGAGGGCGATAATCGCGGCGCAAAAGACAAAGGCCATGGCGTCGGCGGCTCGCAACGGGTACCGCTTGTAGGAGCTTTCGCGCGTGCGGAGGTAGAATCCGCGCTGCTCCGCCGCAAGGGCGGTCGCGTCGGTCTTGCCCACGGAGGTTACGAGCAGAGGAATGCAGACGGGAAGCATGAGCGACATTTTCTTGAAGGGGTTCCTGGTGTCGAATTCCACGCCGCGTGCCGTCTGCGCTTCCATGATGGCGTTCATCTCCTGCGTGAAGATGGGGACGAACCTAAGCGCGGTCGTGAAGGTGAACGCGTACTTGTAGGGGACGTGCAGCACCTCGACGCATGCGTTGGCGAGATCGGTGAGCTTGGTCACGGTGAGGACGAGCACGAGCGGCAGCGCGACGCCAACGAGGCGCAGGCATGCCCGCCCTCCGGTCGCGAGTCCCTCGGTCGTTGCGAAGAGTAGCACCTGATCGCCTCCGCGCACGAAGGCGAGTTGCAAGATGAGCATGAGCAGCGCGATGGGCGTAAGCACCTTGAGCAGGGACACCAGGCGGGTGATGACGCCGGCGTATGCGCCGAGGGCGAGGGTCAGCATGAGGAGGCCCACGAGCATCGCCCAGCTTTGGGAGAGGAACGTCGCGAGGATGATGGACGCGGCGAGGGCAAGTTTACTTACCGGGTTCATGCGATGCAGCAGGCTCGCGCCAGGGACGTAATCAATGACGTTAAGCACGGTGCTTCAACTCCTTTACGCGCGCGACGAGATCGGAGACCTCGGTGATGCCCGCGAACGATGGGTCGACGATGTCCGCGAGGCGTTCGGAGAGGTCGATTACCTGTGGCGGCGTGATGCTCGCCTGTTCGAGCAGGTCCGATTGGGTGAACAGGCGGTGTGTGGGCCCGCAGTCGAGGATGCGTCCCTGCGCCATGATGGCGATGCGCGTCGCGAAGTCGCTCACGACCTCCATGTCGTGGCAGATCATGATGACCGCTGCGCCCATATGGGCGCGCTTCCGAACCGTTTCCATGACCGTCATGCACTCGCGGTAATCGAGGCCGCTCGTGGGCTCATCGAGGATGATGAGTTCGGGATCGAGCACAACGACGCCGGCGAGGGCGACCATTTGTCGCTGCCCGCGCGATAGGGAGAAAGGCGCGGATTGGGCGGGGAGGCCGAACCGCTCGATCACGGCGTCCGCGCGCTCGCGCGCCGTGGTGGTGTCGACGCCGTGCAGCTCAAGGCCGAAGGAGACTTCTTCGAGCACGGTGTTGCGGCATAGCTGCCGATCGGGATTTTGGAAGAGCGTCGCCACATGGGTGGCAAGCGTGCTCACGGGGGTCGAACGTGTGTCGAGTCCGGCGATTCGGACGCTACCCGAGACGGGCTTGAGCAGGCCGTTCAGCAGCTTAGTGAGCGTCGTCTTGCCGGCCCCGTTTTGCCCCACGACCCCCAAGATCTCACCGGGGCGCACCGTGAGGTCGATGTCGTCGACGGAGGCGCAGCCCGCGCCATAGGAAAAGCTGACGCCCTCGAGCTCGACGATGGGGGCCGTTCCGCGTGATGCGCACGCACCCGTCTCCCGAGCGTCGTGAGGCGCGTACGATCGAGTGCGCATGTCGCTGGTGGGCGCGGTGCGTCCGTCCAGCGCCTGCATGACGAGTGCCTGCGCCTCGTCGACGGTAAGTGCGGGGCGCTCGACTTCGACGAGGCCGAGCGATGCGAGGCTGTTGGAGATGCGGGCGGTTCGCGGGCTGTCGACGCCGATCGCGCGCAGCTCGTCCGAGTGGCCGAACACGTCGTGCGGTGTGCCGTCGAGGGCGACGGAGCCGTTGTCGAGCACGATGATGCGATCGCAGTACTCCGCAAGCAGCGCGACCATCTGCTCGATGACGACCACGGTGACACCGGTGAGGCGCTGGGCCTCCCGCAGCACGTCGAAAACCGCTCGGGAGCTGATGGGGTCGAGGGCGGCGGTGGGCTCATCGAGGACGAGGACGCGCGGGGCGAGCGCCAGAATCGCGGCGATGGCGACCTTCTGTTTTTGCCCACCAGAAAGTGAGGCAATCTCTCGTTCACGCAGTTCGGCGATGCCAACCGCGCTCAGTGCGTCCGTGAGGCGCTGTTCGATCTGGTCGCGGGGCACGTCGAAGTTCTCGAGACCGAACAGGATCTCGTCCTCAACGACCGAGGCGACCATCTGGGCGTCGATGTCTTGGAGCACGGAGCCCACAATCGTCGCGATGTCGGTGAGGGACGCCTCGCAGGTATCGAGCCCGGCGACGCGAGTTTCCCCGTACAAACGCCCCGTATAGTGATGGGGGATTGCTCCGGACAGCACGCTCGCGAGCGTCGACTTGCCGGCGCCGGAGGGTCCGATGACGCCCACGAACCCGCCTTCTTCGATGGTAAGGTTCAGGTCTTTGAGCGCGAGTGATTCTGTTTGCCCGTAGGCGAACGACACCTCGCGTAACTCGATGATCGCGGCCATGAGATCCCTTCTGCGCGTGGGGAGGTGGGTGGATGGTCGATGCGGTGCGAAAACGACCGAAGGCCCGCCGCGAGGACGAGCCTTCGACATCATATCGCGAGTAGGACTAGTCGTTCAGGCCGAGTGCCTTCCTCACGGGGAGGCAGAGGGCTCCGACAAGGATGGCGTTGAACACCGCGGTGAGGGCGATGACGGGCATCATGACGGCGGCGAGCTCGGTGGCGAAGCCCATCATGGCCATCTTGATGACCATGAAGATGAAGCCGGAAAGGAAGGTGGTGACGAACGTGCCGACGGTGGGGATGATCGCCTTGGCACCGGTACTCATACCGGCGTTCACAATGAGGGCCATGACGACGGCGGCGACGCCCTCGGCGACGAAGTCAATGCCGGGGGAGGTGGTGGTGACCTGGATCACCGCGGCGGAGATGAGGCCGATGACGAGCGCCTGCAGGAGGTTCGGACGGACGATGAGGATTGTGAGGCAGAAGGCGGAGATGATGAATTCGGGGGCGATGGCGCCACCGGACACCGCGGATATGGCCTTGCCGACGGTGAAGTTGAGGATGAAGCCGGCGGCAAGCAAGACGGCGAGGAGCACAAGGCTCTTGATGTCGAGGCCGCCGCGGTCGACGGCGTTGACGGTGCGGGCGGAACCGGTGGGCTGAGTGTTCTGGGACATGATGTTCTCCTTGCTGAGTGAGATGGCGGTAATCGTCGATGAAGTGGATGTTCGAGTACTGAGGGTGCATGACACGAAGGGGCACGAAAAAGGCCCCCGGTCAAACCGGAGGCCCCGTATACCTTCTATGGCATAAGCGTGTGAGGACTCACCGTTGACCGGCCGAAGACGCGTCATGCCACCACCAGTTGTTGAGGGAGAGGGCGATGTTCTTCTTCATGGTGATGGCTCCTTTCGGTTCCTTGAGGTGCTGAGTATGGTTGGCACTATAGCACAGTGGAGTG
The DNA here is from genome assembly GCF_003479805.1 of Collinsella sp. AF08-23. Lineage (GTDB taxonomy): Bacteria > Actinomycetota > Coriobacteriia > Coriobacteriales > Coriobacteriaceae > Collinsella. The sequence goes on from NZ_QUHV01000003.1 coordinate 106,786, forward strand.
CCAGCGCAACATGGAGAGCGGAACTGTTTCGTGTCCGTTACGGGCCGTTCGCCGGGGACCGCCGCGGGCCGATGACATCCGGCGCTCGGGCAGTCCTGCTCGCACGAAGGGCCCACTGGGCCCTTCGGCTTGTGCGGAACTCGCGGCGGACGTCATCGGCCCGCGGCGGTCCCCGGCGAACTCTTGCTACAACTTAGCGAAGTCGTCCACGATGAGATCGAGGCATTGGGGTAGCACGCGCGCGCCGAACACGCCCGTGTTGTTGTGGATGAGCTCGCCGTCGAACTCCATGCCGAGCGAGGGGGTGCAGGTGATGCGTGCCTCCTTTGCCTGGAAAAGCGTGAATTGCGGACGGCCGAGTCCCTTGCCGGTGGGGTCGAGCACGCCGGCGATCAGCGTGGGTAGCAGCTCGACGGTCTTGGCGGGCTGAATGACGGCGATGTCTATGAGGCCATCGTCCATGCGGCAGTCGGGGAATAGGTTGATCTCGTTTTGGATGAGGGCGGTGTTGCCGACCATACAGCCGATGCCGTCGAGCTCATCGACCTCACCGTCGTGCTCGATGGTGAAGTGGGCGACGGTGGGAGCGGGCGTGGCGAGGGCAGAGAGGAAGTAGGCGATCTCGCCCATCTCGGACTTGGTGGCGTCTGCCTTGTGCATGATATCGGCGTCGAATCCCGTGCCCGCGATGATGATGAAGCCGTGTCGCTGTACGCCGCCCTCGGCGTCCTCCCAGAACAGCTCGCCCATGTCCACGCGTTTGGTTCTGCCCGCACGGCAGGCCTGTGCGAGCGCCGCGGGCTCGGGTGCGTTGCCGATGTTGTTGAAGTAGAGGTTTGCGGTGCCCGAGGGGAAGATCAAGATGGGCACGTGCGTGTCGCGTAGATGGTCAAGCACGTTGGAGACGGTGCCATCGCCGCCCGATACGACCACGCGGTCGAACGAGCGGACATCCGCGGAAGCGTCTGCGGGCTCCATGCCGTCGCCGATGAAGCGCATCGTGACCTCGTCGCCGCCCTGCGCAAGCGCTCGTGCGAAGTCGAAGATCTCGTCCGATCGCGGGCCGGACGCGGGGTTGTGGATGATGAGGCAACGCATGGGAGTTCCCTGTTCTCACGAGTGCGGGTATAGTTAGAGAATGACGTAATCCTACCCGTGTCGCGTACGGGTAATCTCCAACTTGGGACGCAGATGTACATCTCCACATATGAGGAATTGGCCGCGTTTTGCGGACGCTCCCGCGGGTTCGCCGCGGTGGCGATCGATACCGAGTTCCTGCGTGAGCGCACGTACCACGCCAAGCTCTGCCTGGTGCAGGTCGCCACGCCCGAGGAATGCGCGGTCATCGACCCGCTCGCCATCGAGGACTTGGCCCCCCTCGCCGATCTCATGGTCGACGTCGATACGCTCAAGGTCTTCCATGCTTGCTCGCAAGACATGGAAGTGCTCAACCACGCGCTCGGCGTATGCCCGACGCCGATCTTCGACACACAGGTCGCCGCCGGGTTCCTCGGCGAGCGCGCGCAATGCTCGTACCACAATCTCGTGCATTCGTTTTGCGATGTCTCGCTTCCCAAAACCGAGTCGCTCACCGATTGGTCGCGCCGCCCGCTCACGCCCCAACAGGTCGAATACGCCATCGACGATGTGCGCTACCTCATCGACGCGTATCGCGTGATCGAGTCCAAGCTTCATTCGCTGGGCCGCACCGCATGGGTGCACGACGAGATCAGGCCCCTGGCGGATCCCGCGCATTACCGCAGCGACCCGCGTTCAGCCTTCAAGCGCGTCAAGCGCGTCAACTCCTGCACGCGCCGTCAACTGGCGGTTGCCCGCGAGCTCGCCGCGTGGCGCGAGCAGCGCGCCGAGACGCGGGACATTCCCCGCAAGTGGATTATGTCCGATGAGGTCCTTCTCGCCCTGTGCAAGCGCGCTCCCAAGACCGTCGAGGACTTCCGCGCCGTTCGCGGTACCGAGCAGCTCAGTGTACGCGATGTCGAGGTCGCCCTCGACGCGATTGGCCGGGGACGGCGCTGTCCTGTGGAGAACCTCCCGTCCATCGGTCGCACGCACCGCACGCCCGCGCCCGAGCTCGAGAGCGTCATCGACCTCATGTACGCGCTCATCCGCTTGGTTTCGGACCGCTCGGGCGTCGCGACCTCGCTCATCATCTCGCGTGACGGCCTGCTCGACTATATCGACCATCCGCAGCGCAGCCCCTTGCGCGAGGGGTGGCGCTTCGAGCTCGTGGGCACGCTCATCGATGACTTGCTGCGGGGCGATATCGGGCTCACCGTCAAGGACGGGGCGCTCGAGATTCTGTAAGACTCATGTGAAGGTGAGGGGAGCGGGCGTGATCAAGGCCGCGTTTTTCGATATCGATGGAACGCTCGTAGGGTTCAAGACGCATAGGGTCGCCGAGAGCACCTGGCGGGCGATTGAACGCATGCGCGAGCGGGGCATAAAGGTCATCATTGCGAGCGGACGTTCCATGTCCGAGATGCAAGATGAGCTCAAGGGCAGGTTCGATGCGTATGTGACCATGAACGGCCAGCTGTGCTTTGATGCCGAGGGAACGTATCGCGACGCGCACATCGATGATGGGGACGTGCGCGTGCTCGTCGAGCAGGCGCGCGAGGGCTTGTACGACCTGTATGTGATGCAGGGCGTCCGTTCATTCGTCAACCATCGCGGGCCGCTCGTTGAGGAGCTTGGGCGTCAGGTTGGCCTCGAGTACGAACTGGGGTCCCTTGACATGGCGTTCGAGTTGCCGGTGTATCAGTTCAACGTGTTCGGCGGTCCCGAGGTCGAGGATGTGTTCCTCTCGAAGACCGAGCACGTGGTGGCGACGCGTTGGAACAAGCTGTTCTGCGACGTCATCCCCGCCGAAGGCGGCAAGGACTACGGCGTGCGCGCCACGCTGGAACGTTACGATATTGCGCCGGAGGAGGCAGTGGCGTTCGGCGACGGCGAGAACGACCTGTCGATGTTCGACGTGGTGGGAACGAGCGTCGCGATGGGCAACGCCTGGGATATCGTGAAGGAGCGCGCGAGCCACATCACGACGGACGTCGATGACGATGGCATTTGGAACGCCTGCGCCGAGCTGAGGCTCGTCTAGGTCGATTGTGGGTGTAGATGCGCGGGTCGGAATATTGAACGTACTTCGATGTCTCGAGTCGCGCTCAGCTCGGCAAAAGGCCAGTTGATGGAAAAGAGCGGCAACTCAAGTCAGTTCAATTTTTCGCTTTACTCGGATACCGGGGCGGCGCAGTGCGGGCACAGGCCCTCGAACACCATGATGTGCGAGTCGATGGCGAACCCCGTTGCCTGCGACGCGGCCGCATCGAGGGAGGCGTCGTAGGCAAGAGGCGCGTCCGCGACGACACCGCAGGATCGACAGACGACATGACCGTGGCTGTCGCAGCGGCGGTCAAAGCGCATGGCGCCCGGAGCCTTCACGGTGGCGATGACGCCTGTCTCGGCAAGGAGATTGAGGTTGCGATAGACGGTGCCCCGACTCACGCGCTCATCGATGGTGCGAACATCGAGAAAGATGTCTTCGGCGGTGGGGTGATCGCACCGTGCGCGCACGGCGTCGAGAACCAATTGGCGCTGGCGCGTGTTGCGTCGCAGCGTCGGTCGTTGTGAGCGTGGCTGTGAGTCCATGGGGCCTCCCTTCCGTTACTAAACTCATAACATTTCAACAGAAGGAAGGTTGCAAGACAAGTGCTCGTGCCGGACGCTTTAAAATGATGGTGAAGTTGTGATACTTAATAGAGCACGTCAAAGGCATTGTTGTGGGGAATGGTAGGCAGCTCATTGGCGTCTTCGAGCCATATTCGATTGCCAAAACGCGCATAGTAGGCATGGATGCGCTCGAGATGGGCGACCAGGGCGCGCGGAGCTCCCTGGATTTCCATTTGCACGGTGCCGTCGGGCAGGTTCTTGACCCATCCCACTAGATGCCGCTCTTGCGCGAGGCTCTGGTTGGTCCAGCGAAACCCCACGCCCTGCACGTCGCCGCTGAACAGCAGCGCAAAGCGAAGTACGGTGGTGCATGCTTCGGCACGCCGCCCGAGTTCCTCGCGAAGGCCATCCTCGCATGGGCTCAAGCGTCCGGCGCTTTTCACGTCGGTGTCCGAAGGGCCCGTCGCCCGGGAAAACTCCCGTGCATGTCCCATCATCTTTTCAAAGAGCCCCATTGCCGCCTCCTTACTCGTCTGCGGGGAACGCCACACCCATCGTGCGCCGTGCCTCATCCATAAGCGCGAGGGATGCGAGCGTCACCTCATGGAAATGCGCGAGCATCCCAAAGGGACCACAGGGAGCCTCGGCCAAGGGAGTTCCCGCCTGCGTGGCACCGACTGCCTCGATGAAGTCGGCGAGTTCGTAGATCATGGTGTTGTCCGCATGCGGCAGCTCGATCTCGCGCGTGGAGGTCTGCGCACTCGAGTATCCGACGGTGTCTGCCGCGGCCTTTATCACGCGCATCTCCAGATATGCGCGTTCGGGCGCGGAGATACCCTCGATGACAAGGGTGCCGAGCTCGCCCTCAATTTGGCTGGGTGAGCAGTCGTTGGTGATCTTCGAGTGATGCAGCGTGGCGATCATGTTCGGATAGCTCGCCACGATGACGCCCGCACCGTCGATGGGGCCGCCGGTGCGGGCGCGGGTTTGCTCGTCAAGTAGGGATGCGGCGGCGCAGGCGGAGATTGGAGCGCCGAACAGCTCGATAAGCGGCTCGACGGTGTAGATGCCGATGTCCATGAGCGAACCGGACGCCATTGAGCAATCGAAGATATTTGTGCGTCGACCGGCAAGCACCTCGTCGTAGCGCGAGGAGTATTTGCCAAAGCGCAGGGTTGCGCGGCGGATGGTGCCGAGCTCGTCCAGGGCGTTCTTGAGGGCATGGAAGGCGGGATCGTGCAGGGGCCGCATGGCCTCAAGCGCCACGACTCCCGCGCGTCCGGCCGCCTCGAGGACCTCGCGGACTTGGCGTTCGTTGGCGCAGAAGGGCTTCTCGACCAGGACATGCTTGCCGCCCGCGATGCAGGCGAGTGCCTGGTGGTGGTGCAGCGCGTTGGGGCTGCCAATGTAGACCGCATCGACCTCGTCGCTTGCGGCCAACTCATCGAGTGAGGTAAAGGGGCAGGTTCCGCGGTGCTTTGCTGTGAAGGCGGCGGCGCGCTCGGCATCGCGTGAGAGCGTGCCCACGAACTCGACGCCATCGACCTGAGCGAGTGCCATAAGCAAGTTCTCGGTAATGGAGCTGGTCCCGATGGTGGCAAGGCGGATCATGACAGGTCCTTTCCGCGGCGGTTTTCGATGCGTTTATTGTAGACAAACTACAAGGGCTTCTCGCTCGTCGGTCGGGCTTACTCCGATTCGCCCTCGACGAAACCCGTGTCGACTGCGCGATTCGCGCCGTCGGCGGCCTTCGTGGCGAGCTCGTCGCAGCGCTCGTTGAACTCGTGGCCTGCATGTCCCTTTACCCAATGGAACGACACGCTGTGGGGTTCCTTGGCGGCGAGCAGGCGCTTCCAAAGGTCGACGTTCTTGACTGGCTTTTTCTGTGAGGTCTTCCATCCGCGGCGGATCCATCCCTCGACCCAATGCTGGTTGAAGGCGTTGCAGACATACTGCGAATCGGAGTGGACCTCGACTTCGCAGGGGCGATTGAGGGCCTCCAGCGCGCTGATGACGCCCAACAGCTCCATGCGGTTGTTGGTGGTGCGGTCGTAGCCGCGGGAGAGCTCGAGCGTGTGCAGTTTGCCTGAGGGTGCGGTGTAGCGCAGCACGGCGCCATAGCCGCCCGGTCCCGGATTGCCGCGCGACGAGCCGTCGGTGTAGACGATGACCTTCACATGGTTCCTTTCGATTTGTGAGCCTTCATTATAGGGGCGAGGCGGGACGGTTGCGACGATTCGTTTGGCGCCTGCGGGTCATGCGGATCCCTGCCGATTCCCGTGCTCGCGTTGACGCAGTGCGCGACCGGGCGGGAGGGTATGATTGCGGGGAATGATTCGCGTGAACGGAGGCGGACGTGGGACAGATTCGTTGGGGCATCATGGGCGCGGGCGGCATTGCCGGCAGGTTCGCGCGAGCGCTCGCGCATGTCGAGGGCGCGCGGCTGGTTGCGATCTCGGGGCGTCGCGCCGAGCGGCTCGACGCTTTTGCCGGGGAGTTTCACGTTGATGCGGCAAAGCGCTATGCGAGTGCCGAGGATAACGGGGCGTCCGCGCACCTTCGCCTCGTGGAGGATCCGGACGTGGATGCGGTCTACCTCGCGCTGCCCCACGGCATGCATGAGGAGTGGACGGTTCGGCTCCTGCGCGCCGGCAAGGCCGTGCTGTGCGAGAAGCCGGCCGTGCTCAGCGAGCGAGAGGCGGCGCACGTTGCGGAGGTGGCCCACGAGACGGGATCGCTGTTCATGGAGGCGATGAAGCCCCGTTTCATGCCCGCGCGCGAGCAGGTCGATGCGCTGCTCGCTCGTGGAGACCTCGGCGCCATCGCATCCATCGACATCGTCCATCGCGTGAACTACGGCGATCAGACTGGCCGCTATCTGCTCGATCCGGTGCAGGGTGGCACGTTATACGACTTGGGCTGCTATGGCGTGGGCTGGGCGGAGGACCTCCTTGCAGGAGAGGTCGAGGTCGACTCCTGCCGCACGCGGTGGATGCCCGCGGCGGAGGGAGGGTGCATCGACATCGCCGATGATGCGCGCCTGCGTATCGGCGGGGTGCCCGTGCACTTCGATTTCGCGGGCGATGCGGACGAGTTCGAGGTGGTCTGCCGGATTTGCTGCGAGCGCGGCGAGATCGAGGTCCCGGTGCTGCATCGCCCGGTGTCGTACGTCGTGAGGAAGTTCGTTGACGTTGACGGGGAGCGTATGGGCATCCGTGATGCGGACGCGGGTGAATCCGCCGCATGCGGCAATGTGTCGCCTGAGCTCGTCGAGGCTCCCGCTGTGGTGGACGACTTTTATGGCGAGATCGCCCATTTTTGTGGCTTGATGCGTGCGGGGGCACATGAGAGCTCGGTCATGCCGCTTGCGTCGACGGTGCGAATCGCGCGGACTATCGACGCGATCCGTGCGTCTTGGCCACCGGTCGGGCAGCGTGTTGTCGACGGCGCGCCCGAGCGGGACGTTGTCGACGGTGCGTTTGAGCAGGCTTCGGAGCGCTCCGTCGAGGGGAGCGGGCGATGAGCGCCCGCGCGGAGCAGGCCCCATCGGGATACGCCGCCGTGGGCACCATGTCCGAGCGCATGGGAAGCGATGAGCTCATCGCGGTGTTCTCTGAGGGTGACGGTTACGCCTCCCGTGCGCTCGTCGAGGATGTGGAGCTCGCCTACGAGTGCGCCGACGACGCGACGTTCGAGCACATGGTGTTTCGCGATTGCCTTTTCGAACAGGTCGATTTTCGCGACTGCACGTTTCGCGACGTCCGCTTCGAGGGCTGCCGCCTCATTGGCTGCACCATGGACAAGGCATGGCTCAACCGCGTTGACCTGCGAGATTGCTCCGCGCTGGGGTTGAGCCTCCTCCAGGCGCGGCTCGCGCAGGTGAGCGTGCGCGCCTCGGACCTCTCCTACGCTAATCTCTCCGAGGCGTCCATCGACCATCTGACGGTGCACGACTGCAAGCTTCGTGAGGCGGCGATACAGCGCGCGAAGCTCAAGCACGTGCGCTTGGATAAGACCGACCTCACGAGGCTCGACGTGTTTGGAACGCCGCTTTGCGGCATCGATGTGTCGACGTGCGCGTTTAGCGCCCCTGTGCTCTCGAGCGACTATCGCGAGCTGCGCGGGGCGCAAGTGAGTGCGGAGCAGGCGATGGACATCGCGTTACTCCTCGGCGTGCGGATCGCCGAGGAGTAGTCGGGCCGCTGCGTCGAGTGGCATGCGGACTGCTTGCCGTGCCGACCTGCGGACCACTGCGCTGAGGGGCTGGTTGCCTGCCGTTCCGACGTTCGGGCCGCTGCACTGAGGGGCTGGCTGCCTGCTGTGCCGACGCGCGGGCCGCTGCGCTAAGGGCTGGTTGCCTGCCGTGCCGACGCACTGGCTGCTGCGCCGTGGGGCAGGCCACCCGCCGTGCCGATGCGCCGCTGCGTCGATTGCGGAGATGCGACACGGCCCACCCCAATCAGGGATAATAGGGGACCCCTCGATATCGAAAGGACACCAATGCTAACCATAGGTTGCCATCTTTCAACCACTAAGGGCTATACCGCCATGGGCGAGGCCGCCCGTTCCATCGGCGCGAACACGTTCGCGTTCTTCACGCGCAACCCGCGTGGCGGCAGCGTGAAGGCGCTCGACCTCGATGACGTCGCGGGACTGCGGCGCATCTTAGAGAAGGATGGTTTCGGCCGCCTGGTGGCGCATGCACCTTACACGTACAACCCGTGCTCTGCCAAGGAGCGTGCGCGCGAGTTCGCGCTCGAGGCCATGGCCGAGGATCTGCAGCGCATGGAGGCACTCCCGGGCCAGCTCTACAACTTCCATCCTGGGGCGCACGTGGGGCAGGGGGTCGACGCGGGCATTGAGCTCATCGTCGACGCGCTGTGTCAGGTGATGTTCGGGGGGCAGCGCACGTGCGTGCTGCTCGAGACCATGGCGGGCAAGGGCACCGAGGTGGGGCGCACCTTCGAGGAGCTCGCGCGCATCATCGAGGGCGTGGGGGCCCGTCGCCCCGAGCTTGCGGGCGCCGGCATGATCGGCGTTTGCCTGGACACCTGCCACATCTCCGATGGCGGGTACGATATCGTGCACGACCTCGATGGCGTGCTGGAGGAGTTCGACCGCGTGGTGGGCGCCGAGCGCCTGCAGGCAGTGCATATCAACGACTCCAAAAATCCGTGCGGTGCGCACAAGGACCGGCACGAGGTCATCGGTGCGGGGTACCTGGGCAATCCCGAGCTCGGTGGCGGGGAGCACGTGCTACGCGCCATCGTGACCCACCCTGTCCTGCGTGACCTGCCGTTCATCCTGGAGACCCCGCACGACGATCTGGCGGGCTATGCCGGCGAGATCGCCTACCTGCGCGGGCTGACGGGGTAACGCCAGGCGCCCCTGCGCTGAGAAGTTGAGGTTTTTCGTATCGTTTTTAAAAAGGATGAAGTAGTGTGGGAACTTGGTCTAACAAAACTGCAGGTCGCAGTCAGTCTTCGATCGCGTATATTTGACTAATCCCAAAATGAGTACGAAAAAGCTCTCGCATCCTCGAGCGGGGGCTCGTCGCAGCTTGGTGAGTTGCATTCCGGCAGGATATGCCTCCTCGTAACCTCGCACGTCCGTCCTCGGCCCGGCTTGCCCCGCCACAACTTCGCCCGGTTTATTCCCCGTCCAAAAACGCGCCGGTCTGGCGGTTCCACAGGGCCGCGTACTCGCCGCCGGCCGCCGCGAGCTCGGCGTGCGTGCCGTCCTCGACGATCTCGCCGTCGGCGAGCACCACGATGCGGTCGAGTGCCGCCACGGTGGACAGGCGGTGCGCCACCACGATGGAGGTGCGCCCGCGCATGAGGTTCTCGAGCGCGTCCTGCACGAGCGCCTCGCTCTCGGAGTCAAGCGCGCTCGTGGCCTCGTCGAGCACGAGGATCGGCGCGTCGGTGAGGATGGCGCGCGCGATGGCGACGCGCTGGCGTTGGCCGCCGGAGAGCTTCACGCCGCGTTCGCCCACAAGGGTGTCGAGGCCCGCGGGCAGGCGGTCGATGAACTCCAGTGCGTTCGCCAGCTCGGCGGCGCGACGGATCTCTTCCTCGCTCGCGTCGGGGCGCCCGTACGCGATGTTCTCGCGGATGGAACGGTGGAACAGCAGCGCCTCCTGCGGCACGTAGGCAATCTGGCGGCGCAGGCTCTGCTGGGTGCAGGCTGAGATGTCCTGGCCGTCCACGTACACGTGGCCATCCTGCACGTCGGACAGGCGCAGCAACAGCTTGGTGAGGGTCGTCTTGCCCGAGCCGGAGCGGCCCACCAGGCCCACGCGCTGTCCCGCCGGGATATGCAGGTTGAGGTCGGTGAACACGCGGTCCCCCTCGGCGGCGTCCGTATAGGAGAAGCCGAGGTGCTCAAAGTCGATGGCACCCTCGCGCACCGCGAGGTCCGGGGCGCCCGGCGCGTCCTCCACCAGGCGCGGCTCGTCCAGGATGCGCGCCATCTCGCTCGCGTCGCCGATGGCGCGGTTCATGCGCTGCATCATCGAGTTGATGTAGTTGAAGCGCATGGACAGCTGGTAGGTGTAGGAGAACATCATGACGAGCATGCCGCCCGAGATGCCGAACCAGGCGTTGCCGCCCGCCACGAAGATGGACACGATGAGCATGATCACGGTGATGATGCCGCTTGTGGTGAACCCGCGCTGCATGGTGGCGCGCATGGAGCGGCTCTCGGCCTGCATGGCCGCGAGGTCCGCCTCGTCGAAAAGCTCCTTCTCGAAGTCCTCGCGGCCGCAGGTCTTGACGGCGAGGATGTTGGTCACCGCGTCTGAGAGCACGCCGGAGAGGCGGTTCTGCGCCTTGGCGGTGGCGGCGGATAGCGGCAGGATCCGCTGGTACATGCGCGTGGCCACGATCACGTAGATGACGAGCATCACGGCGAGCGCCGCGGCGTAGGCGGGCACGGCCGGGGCGAGCGCGATGAAGGTGCAGACGGTGCTGGCGATGGTGGGGATGAGCGAGTAGACCACCACGTCGACCATCTGGGTATAGCCGCTCATGAACTTGCTCGTCTGGCTCACGAGCGCGCCGCCGAATCGGCTGGTGTGGAAGGTCATGGACTGGTTGGAGAGCGTGTCGAAGCACAGGCGTGCCAGATGGTAATTGCCGTTGATCTGCAGCTTGTAGACGGCGTAGTCCTGCAGCTTGGAACAGACCTGGCCTACGAAGTTCACCAGCAGCAGCGCCAGGATATAGGGCCCGAAGACCTCCCAAACCTGGTCGGGCGCGACGGGTGAGGCCTGCACGCGGTCCACGATGAGGCCCATCACCCAGGTGTTCACGAAGATGAGGAGCGCCACGTAGGCGACGGAGGTGAACACGGCGAGCGCCGCGGCGCCCGGCTTCATGCGGGTGACCTCCCAAAAGCGCCGCAGTGTGCGTTTGACTGCGGGCTTTTCGAGCTTGGTGACGTTGCGTTGGGACATGGGGGACTCCTTGCGTGTGCGGACTGCCATACGGCGCGCGGGGTCCCGCATGCGCGGTTCCCGGCGTGATGTGTCTGCAAAAGGTTATCCCTTGAAGTCGGGTTCAGGTCAAGTTCTCCGCCGCCGGCCCTTGCCTGATTGCTGTTCCGCCCGCGAGGGGAGGCATTTTTTCATGGAAACATGGGTAGGTGGATGGAGCCCCGCCCCGGTTGGCGTGCCGCCCTTCGCGCAGCGGGCATCGCTCGCGGAGGCTTGGGTCGCGTTGGGGCCTCGGTGAACTGGGTATCATCCGTACCGTTGTCTGTATGCGGAAGGATTGATTTCCCGATGAACCACGATGAGATTCTGGACATGCTGAGGCGTGCCGGTGTGGAGGTGCCGAGCGGCGAGGACCCCATCGATGTTGAGGTCGAGGTGGAGGACGCCTCGCCCGACGGCGCGGACGCCTCGGGCAGGGGCGGGAAGAAGGGTGCCGGTCGTGGGCATGTCGAGCCCAAGTCCGCCCGCGAGCGCAAGAAGGCCGCCCGCAAGAAAAGGGCCAAGGGGTCGCACATCGATATCCCCGTGCCGCCGTTCATGGAACGCCTTGCCACGTGGAGTCGCACGGCGCTCATCGTCATGCTCGTCGTCCTTGGCATTGCGGCGCTGATCGCATATTGGTGGTTCCATCCCGCACTCAATATCCACAGTCCTCGTGTGTGGAACTGGATCATCCTCATTTCGATCGTCTGCTTCGTGGGGCTCAAAGTGTTCGGTTTGCGCTCTGAGCACCGCTCCTCGTTGTTCAACCGTCTCGCCCTGATTCCAGTTGCGGTGGTCGCGGCGTTCTTCATCGGCCTGATTATGGGCGAGCCGTTCATCCCGGGTAACGCCGAGCGCTTCGCCTCGGTCCTCAAGACCACCGAGGGTAATTTCGCCGAGGATATCGAGGAAGTCGACTATGCGGATGTTCCCGTTATCGACCGCGCGTCCGCTCAGCTGCTCGGCTCGCGCGCTATGGGATCGATCCCTGAGTTCGTGAGCCAGTTCGAGATCAGTCCCGCGTACAGTCAGATCAATTACCAGGGGCGTCCGGTACGCGTGAGTCCGCTCACCTATGCCGACCTCTTCAAGTGGTTGAGCCACCGTGGCGACGGCATCCCGGCGTATGTCTTGGTCGATATGGTCACGCAGGAAGCCGAGGTCGTTCGTCTGGAGGAACCCATTCGTTACTCCGAGAGCGAGCCGCTCGCGCGCAATATCGACCGCTACGTGCAACTCAAGTATCCAACGTACATGTTCGACCAGAAGTCCTTTGAGCTTGATGAGGATGGCACACCTTGGTGGGTGTTTCCCGTTCAGAGGCGTACCATCGGCCTGTTCGAAGGCACGACGATACAACGGGTGGTGCTGGTGAACGCCTGCACGGGCGAGACCGAGGACCATGCCATCGAGGATTGCCCCACGTGGGTGGACCGCGCTTACCCGAGCGATCTCATCATCGAGCAGTACAATTGGAGCGGTGCCTACAGAGGTGGATGGCTCAATTCCTGGCTCGGGCAGCAGGGCGTGGTGCGCACTACGCAGGGCAGCGATGGCGAGCTTGGGTACAACTACTTGGCGCAGGGTGATGACATCTACCTGTACACGGGTGTGAGCTCGGTGACCGCCGATAGCTCCAACGTGGGCTTCATCCTCGTCAATCAGCGCACGGGTGAGTCGCATTACTACCCCGTCGCCGGTGCCACCGAGGACTCCGCCCAGGCGAGCGCCGAGGGGCAGGTCCAGAACCTCAAATATGAGGCGACCTATCCGTTGCTGCTGAATGTGGCGGGGCAGCCCACGTACTTCATGGCGCTCAAGGACAATGCGGGCTTGGTGAAGATGTACGCCATGATCAACGTCGAGCATTACCAGAGCGTGGCGACGGGATCCACGGTTGCAACCACGCAGGAGAGCTACCTGCAGATGCTCGCCTCTTCCGGTGCGCTTTCCGAGGATGAGGCGGCGGCGTCTGGCGCGGAGGTCGAGGTCACTGGCAGAGTCGCGTCCATGGCCCAAGCAGTCATCGATGGTAATTCGCACTTCTATCTCACCCTTGAGGGCGATGATTCCATCTACGACGTTGCTCTTCCCGGCCTGGTCGATATCGTGCGCTACCACGTGGGAGATGAGGTTGCATTGAGCTACGTCAAGGACTCCGAGGGTGAGGGGGATGCCTGCTCGGTGCGTCGTGTGACGGCCCTGGGCGGAAAACGCGCCGAGGTCGAGGCGCTCGCAGACGACGATGCCGCCCCCGTGGAGGAACCGCCCGCCGAGTAGCCATTTGGTGCACTTGGGGTACGTCCCCAATTACATCATGCATAAACTGAGCTTATTGTCTCATCGGATTACATAGAACGGTAACAATTGAGAAATATTCTGCATGTAATGGTTTCTCTCATACGGTAAAGCGTATACTCCTTCACCAAGCATCTGCTTGTATGCACAAAAGAGGGAAAGGGATGCAATCATGTTGAAGAAGAAGCTTGGCGCGTTGACCGTCGCGATTGCGATGACTGGCGCCTTGGCGCTCACCGGTTGTGGCGGATCTGGCGCCCCGGCAGCGGGTTCCGCCGCCGCCGACGCCGCGACCGATGAGGGCTACACCCTTGTTTCCGACGGCAAGCTGACCATCGGCACGTCCGCCGAGTACGAGCCGTTCGAGTACATGGAAGACGGCGAGTATAAGGGCTTCGACCTCGAGCTCGCCCAGGCCATCGCCGACGACCTCGGCCTCGACCTCCAGATCGAGAACGTCGACTTCGACACCATCGTGCCCGGTGTCGCCTCCGGCGCGAAGTACGACATCGGCATTGCCGCCATCACCGCCACGCCCGAGCGTGAGGACGAGGTCGACTTCACCGATTCCTACTACATGGACGATCAGGCCATCGTGACCATGGCGGACAACGCCGACATCACTGGCGACAACTACGCTGAGGCGCTGGACGCCGAGGGTGTCAAGATCGCCGTCCAGTCTGGCTCCACCGCCGAGGCCTTTGCCAAGGAGAACTTCCCCAACGCGACCCTCGTCCCGTTCAAGAACGCCACCGACTGCTTCGCCGCCGTCCAGTCCGATCAGGCCGACGCGCTGGTGACCAACCGCTCCGTTGCCGCTCAGCTGGTCGCAACCTCCTTCAGCAACGAGCAGGTCATCAAGCAGGTCTCCACGGGCGAGGAGTATGCTATCGCCGTCAACAAGGACAACACCGCGCTCAAGGATGCCATCAACGAGTCCATTGCCAAGCTCACCGAGGATGGAACCGTCGACGCCCTCATGGAGAAGTACAACATCAAGTAGCGCACCCGCGCCGCATCAACGCGAGCCCTTCCCGTATGTGCGGGGAGGGCTTGTCTGGTATCTGGAGCGCCCTTAGATCGGAAGCGCCATGAGCGCACCGTGACGTGGGCGGAGGAAGGGGAGAACCATGGAGAACACCGGACGGCATTGCGCGTCGACGGGGAATGCGGGGCTGACCCGCGTCATTCGCTGGGCCACGCACGCGATGTTGCCGTGCTGCGCCGTGCTCGTCGCGTTGGCGGCTGTATGCGCCGTGCCGCGACCCGCTCATGCCTTGGAGGTCCAGAAGCTCACCTGCCGCCCCAACGGGGATTCCGGCAGTGACGTGCTCGGTGGTACGGAAACGCGTATCACCTGGGAGGTGCAGGCAGACACCGATGAGGCCGTTGCCGGTCTTTCGCTCACCGTGCCCGATGGCTCGACGTTCACCACCGATGATCTGCGCGTGACGATGCTCTCGGGCGAGGACCTCATGGATCGCGAGTTCATCGAGCCTGATATCGAGACGAATGGGGAGACGCTCGTCCTGACGTTTCCCGAGGCGGCACCCGCGGGTCGGTTCTTCCGTGTCGAGCTGTACGACGTGGTGTTCCCTGCCGCTGGCGGCGAGATGCTCTGCGAGGGCACGTACACGCTCGCCGACGGCACCGAGCACGATGTGGAGGGAATCCCCGCGGTCGAGGTCAAGGGCGTGACCCCGTTCGACCAGTTCAAGGCCTTTCTCGAGGACCAGGCATGGGTCGAGGCGTGGAATTCGAACACGTTTTTGCGCCTGTTCTTCAATCCGGTGCTCATTGTGAGCAGCCTGCCCATCATCTTCTCCGGCTTTCTGATGTCCGTCGCCATCGTGCTGGTGGCGTTCCCGCTCGCCATTCCCTTCGGCTTCATGTTCGCGCTCATGCGTATCTCCAAGTCGCGCATCCTGCGCGCCATCGCGGGCGTCTACGTGAACATCATCCGTGGCACGCCGGCGTTCCTGCAGATTTACATCGCGTTCTTCGGCTTGCCGCTTGCAGGTGTCAATATCGACAACTACACGCTCGGCGTCATCGTCATGGCCATGAATTCCGCCGCTTACCTGTGTGAGATCTTCCGCGCCGGTATTCAGTCCATCCCCAAGGGACAGTCCGAGGCGGCCCGTTCGCTGGGCATGAGTGCCACCCAGACCATGGTGTCGATCATCATCCCGCAGACGTTCCGGAATGTGATCCCCACACTCACCAGCGAATTCATTTTGCTGTACAAAGACACGTCGCTACTTGCGGCCGTGGGCGTCATGGAGATCGTGATGTACGCCAAGACGATCGTGGCCACAACGGGCTCCATCACGCCTTATGTGGTTGCCGCCCTGTTCTATTTGGTGGTTACGCTGCCGCTTGCTCGTCTCGTGAGCATGCTTGAGGCTCGCCTCACCGGAGCCACCGCCGGCGCGAATGCCGGGCCACAGGGCAAGAAGCCTGCCAAGAGCGCGGGAACGATGGTCCCCACGCCCGCCGATCACATCGCGAACCTGTAGGGAGTGCTTGAGATGAGTGACAACGCAAAGACCGTGGACGTATCCGGTGCGTCTCACGCCTCTGCGGAGGGGCCTGTGGTCCAGATCCGCGGCCTGCATAAGGCATATGGCGACAACGTCGTACTGCGTGGAATCGACCTGGACGTGCACCGCGGTGAGGTCGTGGTGGTGCTGGGGCCGTCGGGTTCCGGTAAGTCGACGATGCTGCGCTGCGTGAACTTGCTTGAGACGCCCACGCAGGGCTCCATCGTGGTCGAGGGCGTGGATATCACCAAAAAGGGCGTGGATATCAACAAGGTGCGGTCGACGCTCGGCATGGTATTCCAGCAGTTCAACCTGTTCCCGCATCTTTCTGCCAAGAAGAACGTCATGATAGCCCAGCAGAAGGTTCTCAAGCGCAGTAAGGAGGAAGCGGAGCGCATCGCAGTCGAGGAGCTGACCAAAGTCGGGCTCAGCGACCGTGTGGACTTCATGCCTGCCCAGCTTTCCGGTGGTCAGCAGCAGCGCGTTGCCATCGCTCGAGCACTGGCGATGAACCCGCACGTCATGCTATTCGATGAGGCCACGAGTGCTCTCGACCCCGAGCTCGTACGTGATGTCCTGGGTGTCATGCGCGATTTGGCGCGCGAAGGCATGACCATGATCGTGGTGACCCACGAGATGCAGTTCGCCCGTGACGTTGCCGATCGCGTCATCTTCATGGACGGCGGCGTCATCGTGGAGCAGGGCACGCCGGAGGAGGTTTTCGACCATCCCACATCAGAGCGGACCAAGGACTTCCTGGGCCACATCGCCTAGCCGCTGCGCAATTGGAGACGAGTGCCAATTGACCCAAAACGCTCACGGGTGCGGATTTTGGGTATGAGGACCTGGTATGCAGCCGCACTGTCTCCTTGGAAGGTCCCCCATGATCCAGGTCATCATCTCCCCCGCGAAACAGATGCGCGTCGACTCCGACGCATTCGCCCCGCGGGGGATTCCTCCGTTCCCGCAGAAGACCGCGCGAATCGTCCGTGCGTTGCGCACGATCGAGGATGAGCGGGGGAGTGCAGGCCTCAAGGAGCTCTGGCGGGTCAACGACAAACTGCTCGTCGAGAACATCGAGCGCCTCGCGGAGTTCAGATGCGTGATGGATGGAGGCGAGCTGCGGGATGCCGCCGTGGCACGTCTGGTTTGCCCTGCGATCACATCGTACGTGGGCATCCAGTATCGCAGCATGGCACCCGACGTGCTCGATGCGAAAGCCCTCGAGTGGCTGCAGGCTCACCTGTGGGTGCTCTCCGCGCTCTACGGATGCGTGAGACCCTTCGACGCGGTCCAGCCGTATCGACTGGAGATGGCGGCGAAGCTGTCGATCGACGGAGCGAAGGACCTCTACGGTTATTGGGGCGCTGACATCGCCGCGAGTGTCTGCGGCGCGACCGCGCCCGAGGGGACATGCGACCCCGATATGGCGGGCGCAGACGTCACGGTGGTGAATCTCGCGAGCGTGGAGTACGCGAAAGCGGTGCTGCCCCATCTTCCCGAGGGCGCGTCGCACGTCACGATTGTCTTTGGCGAGGACGTGCGTGCGGGCAAGCCGGTTCAGCGTGCGACGGCGAGCAAAATCGCCCGTGGCAGCATGGTCCGCTGGATGGCCGAGAACTCCGTGGAGGACGCGAGCGCCCTCCAACGGTTTGACGTGGGCTATACGTTTGCCCCGGAACTCTCTCGTGAAGCGGAGCTCAGCCGCACGCTCGTGTTCATGAAACGATGACCCCTGCCTCAATTGGAGATCACAAGGCGCTCTTGTAGATGGCGCGTGCATCGTCGAGAGTGAGCGACTGGAACGTTCCGAACCTCTCGCCGCGGTTGATGCGCAGTCCGCGGATCAGTCGATCGATGTCGGTCTCCTCGATGCCGAGTTCGCCCAAGGTGGATGGCATACCCATGGAGACGAAGAACTCTTGGAGCTCGTCGATGGTCGCCTCAACGGCGTCGTGTACGGCGCGTTCGGGCGTGATTTCCTCGTCGATGTCCGATAGGTCGTCGACCTCGGGATCGACGGGCTCGATGCCGAAGACTTCGGCGCCGAACGTGAGGAACCGCTCGGGGTGGTTCTGCCACACGTAGCGCATCCAGGCCGGGAAGACGACCGCGAGACCCGCTCCGTGTGTGATACCCGGATCGACGGCGGACAGCTCGTGCTCGAGTCCGTGACAGCTCCAGTCGCCGTCGCGCTTGCCGGGGATGCCAAGGCCGCAGCCGGCGAGGCCGTTGTGGGCGAGTGTGCCGATCCACATGAGCTCCGCGCGGGCATCGTAGTTCTCGGGATCTTCCATCACGATGCACGCGGCATCGATCGCGGCGCGGATGAGACCGCAGGCGATGTTGTCCGTCACGCCGACCGCGGGCTCGCCCGAGAAGAAGCGCTCCATGATATGGGCGATCATGTCGGTGACGCCCGCCGCCGTCTGGTATGGAGGCAAGGTGAAGGTGAGCTCCGGGTCGAGAAAGGCGATGGCGGGGCGGATGAGCTCACTGGTGCATCCGCTCTTGAGGCCCTCGGCATCATTGCTGATGACGCAGGAGTTGGACGCCTCGGAGCCGGAAGCGGGGATGGTTACCACCGCTGCGAGTGGCAGGCAGTGCTCGACCGTCGCCTTTTTGGCCCAGAAGTCCCACGGGTCGCCGTCGTAGCAGGCACCGACGGCGATGGCCTTGGCGCAGTCCATGGCCGATCCGCCGCCCACGGGCAGCACGATATCGACGTCCTCGTGCTTGGCCAATTCAGATCCCTTGCGCACAAGCCCAATCTCCGGATTGGGGCGCACCCCACCCAGCTCGACATGCGCGACACCCGCCGCGTCGAGTGATGCCCTTACGCGGTCGAGTGTTCCCGTGCGCACCACGGAGCCCTGTCCGTAGACGATGAGCGCGCGCCGGTGACCCGCCGCCGCGAGCTCGGTGCCCACGTGGTCGGTGACGCCACGGCCGAATACGAACTTGGTGGGAGAGCAGAAGGTGAAGTTGTTCATGGGGTCCTTTCGAGGTTGGTGCATTTCGCCAGGGACCGGGTGGGTCGCGTGGCGGGGCGGGATGCGCTAGTAGCCGAGGTCTTCTCCCACGAGGATGACGTGGATGCGGCCTTCGTGGCGCGAGTGGCGCGTGATGACCTCCTGGCAGCACATGCATCCTTCCGCATGGCAGTTGGCGCAGACGCCGGTGAGCTCACAGGGGGTATTTGTGTGCAGACGTGCGGCGTTGAGGGGGCATGCGACGGTGTGGACGCGTTTGATGCCGCTCTCCACGTCGGCGACGACCTTGTTCATGCCCGCGATGACGCAGACATGCTTGGGGCCGTGCAGCAGCAGAGCGAGGCGGTTGGCGTTGCCATCGATGTTGACGAGCTCGCCATTGAGCGTGATGGCGTTCGTGCTCATGAAGAACCAGTCCGCGCTCACCTGCCGACGCCACATCTCATCCTGCTCCTCCGGCGTATGGGCCGCCATACGGTCGATCATGGGGTGGCCGTCGGCTGTGAGGGCGTCTTTCACACCGCTTTGGGAGAACGTGACGCTGCCTCCCCAGGTGACGCTCTCGCCGTTAGCGACGAGCGCGCGGACGAGCTCGACGGCGTCGGACGCGGTCTCGCAGTAGTGGCCGATCATGTTGCGCAGGGCGAGCTTCTTGATGATGCTTTCCGCCGTGGTGCGGTACGCTGCGCTTCTCACGTTGTCCATGGTTCCTCCTCTGTCGACGCGGGGTGGTTTCTCACAGGCGGTTCCCCTCCGCGGTTGCCTACACATGCACCCATTGTGGCACGCTCGATGCGGTTGATGCTCCCTCGCCGCCATGTGTTACCGCTTGATGGCGAGGATGTCGTCGAATCCTATGACGGTTTTCACGACCTGCAGCCTTCGATAGGCGAAATCGATATGGGCTACCACGCCCGAGACCGTGTGGTAGGCATCCCAGTCGTAATAGGTCACGCGTACTAGGTCGCCCTTCTTCACCTGCATGATGGTACGGGAGAGCTCCAGGGCCTCTTCGTCGGTGAGCTCATGGCGCGGCTCGGTGATGCGTTCCTGCTGCCGCGCGAGCTCATAGTATCCGGTGAGCGCCGCAAAGGGCATGAACTGCGAAGCGCGGCTGGCGCGCGGTCGGCCGTTCGCCGTCAAGCCTGCCGCGTCTGGGCGCATGTCGTCATGCATGATGTCCTCCAACTTGGTCGTTGCGCTCCCGCCCCGTAGCCTCCGGGCGCAAGCTCCTGCCCTTCACCAGGGCGTTCTTTCCATAGCGACCTTTGACGTCGATGATCGTCTTTTGCAGGTCGCGTTCGCGTGCCTCGGCCTCGACATCGGTGAATAGGTCGATGGTCGCGAGTTCCTCGGGCAGCAAGTCGCCAAAACCGATATTGACGCGTTTGATGGGCCGTCGAGGGTCGACGGATTCGGCGTAGAGGGATTCGAAATGGGCCATGAGCTTCTTGCGCGAGTTGGTGCGCTCACCGAGCTTTCGCTGCTTGCCTGCGTGCGCGTAGCCGCCCTTGCCACCCACGCGCCGCGTGCCATGTTCGCCGGTGATAAGGGTCCCGCGCGGCTCGTTCTCGGTTATGAGATCGCGAGTCCCCGCTGCCGCCATCCCCGTCGTTGCCGCGCTGTGCTGCGGCCGCGAGGTCCTTCGCGGGATGTCCTCGGCCGTGCTGCTGCGCCGGTTACCGCAGCCGTCGCGGTACGATGCGCTGCCGCTCGCGTCCAGTCGTCGGACTTCGCGCGCCTCGCTGCCGTAGCCCACGTACAGTGATATGGAGCTCGCCACGACGCCCCGGTCCACCAAATCGAGCACGGACGCGTCGACCATCTCGCGAAGGATGGTGAGCCCTTCGCTATAACTATAGTTTCGTGCCAGCACCTGGCCGTTCACCATCGAGGTCGCCTGCGGGCGGTACGCCTGTATCTCGGCGATAGTGCACGGCTCCACGCCGTGCGCATGGTCGATGAGATACTCTGCGTTCACGCCGAATTCGCGGTACAAGATCCGCTCGTCGAGCGCAGCGATGCCCATGAGGTCGTGCACGCGGTACTTGGAGAGGCGCTCCGCTATGCCCGGGCCTATGCCCCAAATGTCCGTGATGGGGCGGTGCCTCCAGACCTCCGCCCGGAATCGCTCCTCGTCGAGGATGCCGATGCCATCTGGGTCGTGCTTGGCGGTGATGTCGAGGGCGACCTTGGCGAGGAAGAGGTTGGGTCCGATGCCGGCGGTGGCGGTGACGCCCGTACGGGCAAGCACCGCGCTGCGCAGCTCATCGGCGAACTCGCGCGCGGTGAGCCCGTAGAGTGAAAGGTAGGGGGTGGCGTCGATGAAGCATTCGTCGATGGAATACACATGGATGTCGAGTGGGCTCACGTACTCGAGGTAGATGCCGTATATGCGTGCCGAGATCTCCATGTAGTGACGCATGCGGGGCTTGGCGGCCACGTAGTCAACGTGCTGAGGGATCTCGAAGAGTCGACAGCGATTGCGGATGCCGAGTTTCTTCATCGCGGGGCTGATGGCCAGGCAAATGGTCGAACGCCCTCGTGTGGTGTCGGCCACCACGAGATTCTGCGTGAACGGGTCGAGCCCGCGGGCGGCGCATTCGACGGAGGCGTAGAACGTCTTGAGGTCGATGCAGATATAGGTGCGCTCTCCCATGTGTCTCCCTTCGAACGTGTGTTCCAGAACCTTTGTTCGATAATAGAGATTCGTCCGGAC
Organism: Collinsella sp. AF08-23; assembly: GCF_003479805.1. Lineage (GTDB taxonomy): Bacteria > Actinomycetota > Coriobacteriia > Coriobacteriales > Coriobacteriaceae > Collinsella. The sequence goes on from NZ_QUHV01000003.1 coordinate 128,506, forward strand.
ATTCGTCAAATGCCCGTGGGAGCTGTGGGTTTGGCGAAAGGCCGCTGATTGTCGCCCTGCGCGGGTACAATGCCGCCATGGAAACGGCACAACATGTTCGGCGGGCGTGGCCCCCCTGGAGGCAGGATGGTTGAGGAAAAGCGGACGCGTCTCATCGACGAGCCCTCGCACGATGATGGCCCTTTGCACGAGGGGACCATGGGTGCCCGCCTGTGCTCGCTCGTGATGTCGAATCGTCGCACGGCGATCATGGTGCTCTGCCTGCTGGTGTTTCTCGTCTTGCTCAACCGCGTGTTGGCAGGGGAGATCATGGCCCTCGACCGAGCGGCTATCGCGCTCATGGTCGACCATGTGCGCGCCGCATGGTTGACGCCCATCATGGAGGTCGTTTCGTTCCTGGTCACCCCGGTCCCACTCATCGCCTGCATCTTCGTGATTTCCCTGGGCGCCCGGGCGCGCGGTCATAAGGGCGTGGGGGTGTTCTGCGCGGTCAATCTGGCGTGCTCGACCGTCCTGAACCAAGCGCTCAAGTTCGCCATACAGCGCCCGCGCCCCGACATCTCCCTCAGGCTGGTCGATATCGGTGGATTCAGCTTCCCCTCGGGGCATTCGATGGCGGCCATGGCGTTTTTCGGCCTCCTCATGTGGCTCACCTGGCGCTTTGTCGATGATCGTCGTCTGCGCGCCGCGCTGTGCGTCGTCCTTGCCCTCATGGTCGTTGCCGTGGGGTTTTCCCGCGTCTACCTGGGAGTGCACTACGCTTCGGACGTGATAGGCGGTTTTTGCGCTTCTATGGCCTGGCTGGTCGTGTACACCAGGGTCGCGGGCCCGCTATTTGCGCCGCGGCGCCCCAACCGCGTCTAGCGGCCGACGGCGCACGCCGGCGCGCGGGTTTGGCACGGGCGATCGGCGAGGACAGCGGGTACAATGAAACGCATATGAACCGAGGACAGTTCAGGAGGCTCGCATGGACGAGTTGAAGCTTGCAGGCGCCGAGATGGCCACCACGGACGCCGGCGACGGGTTCCTTCGCATCGCGGCGGCGACACCCGAGGTGCGCGTGGGCGACGTGAGGGCCAACGCCGAGGCGATCCTCTCGTGCGTGTGGCGCGCGGCCGATGAGGGCGTGCGCGTCCTCGTATTGCCCGAGCTGTGCCTCACGGGGTATACCTGCGCTGACCTCTTCCATGATCGCGCTTTACTGCGCGCATGCGAGAACGCCCTCGCTTGGCTGCTCGAGCGGACGTGCGAGCTGCCCGTGTTCTACACGGTGGGCATGCCGTATGCGAGTGGGGAGAGCATCTACAACTGCGCCGCCTGCTGCTGCGCGGGCCAGCTGCTCGGCATGACCGCCAAGACCCACCTGCCCAACTACCGAGAGTTCTACGAGGGTCGCTGGTTCACACCGGCACCTTCGGGACCGTATTTCATGATGCGTCCCATCGCCCATCGGATGGTTCCCCTCGGCGCGGGGCTCGTGTATCGCTGCGTGGACGAGGGGTGTTCGGACGTGGCGATCGGGGTCGAGATCTGCGAGGACCTCTGGGTTCCCAATCCGCCTTCCACGTCGATGGCGCTCGATGGCGGGGCGACCGTGATCTTGAACCTCAGTGCGAGTGACGAGGTGATCGGCAAATCCGCGTACCGTCACGACCTCGTGCGCGGCCAGTCCGCCCGTCTGTACAGCGCCTACGCCTACGCCAACGCGGGGGAGGGCGAGTCCACCACCGACCTCGTCTTCGCGGGTGAGAACCTCATCGCCGAGAACGGATCCCTGCTCGCCCGCACTGAGCTGTTCACGCGCGACATGGCCGTGGCTGATGTAGACCTCGACATGCTGGTCGCCGAGCGCCGCCGTTCGAACACGTGGGCGCGCCCGGCGGGTGAGGAAGCCCCTTGTCGCGAGGTGAGCTTCTCCTTTGGCGGCATGGGCGGCATGCTCGACCCGGCGACCAAGATGGGGCAGGCCGTCTTGTCCTGCACCTTCGCCGTCGGCGACGATGGAACCCGCCCGACCCCGGAGCAGGCCGCCGAGATGGACGGCTTGTCACCGGTGCGCGCCTACCCCATCACGCGTTCTGCGCTCGAGACCTCGCGCATCGCGCCGCGCACTCCGTTCGTGCCCGCGGGCGAGGCCGAGCGAGCCGAGCGCTGCGAGACGATCTTCAACCTGCAGGCGGCCGGCCTCAAGACGCGCCTGGCGCACACGTTCACCAAGCATGCGGTGATCGGCCTGTCCGGTGGTCTCGACTCGACGCTCGCCCTGCTGGTCACGGTGCGCGCCTTCGACGCGCTGGGGCTGCCGCGCTCCGGCGTCCACGCCGTGTCCATGCCGGGCTTTGGCACCACGAGCCGCACCAAGTCCAACGCCGAGTGCCTTGCCGAGCACCTCGGCGTCGACTTCCGCACCATTACCATCGGTGAGGCGGTGAGCCGCCACTTCGCCGACATCGGCCACGACCCGAGCGTGACCGACGTCACCTACGAGAACGCCCAGGCGCGTGAGCGCACGCAAATCCTCATGGACCTCTCCAATGAGGTCGGCGGCTTCGTCATCGGCACGGGCGACCTCTCGGAGCTCGCGCTCGGATGGGCCACGTACAACGCTGACCACATGAGTATGTACGGCGTCAACGCGGGCGTGCCCAAGACGCTTGTGCGCCATCTCGTGGCATACGCGGCCGATGTCTTTGGCGGCGAGACCGCGGTGACCCTGCGCGACGTGCTCGACACGCCGGTGTCGCCGGAGCTTTTGCCGCCCACGGGCGACGGCGAGATCGCACAGCGCACCGAGGATCTGGTGGGTCCCTACGAGCTGCACGACTTCTTCCTCTACCACATGCTGCGCCATGGGTTCGCACCGGGCAAGATCTACCGCATGGCGTGCCGCACGTTCGCCACACCCGCGGATGGCGGCCCGGTGGCGGGCGCCGCGCCCGCCTACGAGCCGGCGACGATCCTGTATTGGCTGCGGACGTTCTACCGCCGCTTCTTCGCTCAGCAGTTCAAGCGCAGCTGCCTGCCCGACGGCCCCAAGGTCGGCTCGGTGAGCGTGAGCCCGCGCGGCGACTGGCGCATGCCCAGCGACGCCTCCGCAGCCCTTTGGCTCGAGGAGATCGATAGTCTGACATAGGGACCGCGCTCGACTTACTCCATCTCCTTGTCGGGCTGGATAAGCTCCTCGTAGCCGCTGATGGCATCGCGCGCGCCGGGCAGCACCGAGAGCAGGAAGCTGTAGATGACCTCGATGATGAGGGTGGCGGAGATCTTGGAGAAGGTGAAGTCCACGGTGGTGAGGAGCGCCTCGTAGTTGACGGTGCGCAGCACGATGTCCGCGAGGCGCGCGAGCGGGGCGTGACTGTTGCCGCAGATGAGGATTACTGTGGCACCGCCGCGCTTTGCCGCGTGGGCGATGCGTTCGAGTCTCTGCGACTTTCCCGAGTTGGAGATCAGGACGAGCACGTCGTTCTCGCGCATGGTGAGGGCGAGCGAGGTCGAGCTCTCCGTGATCGTGTTCGCCACGCTCCTGATGCCGAGCTGGCCGAATTTGATCGCGGCGTCGATCGCCACGGCGTTGGTGTTGCCCACCGCGGCGAACATGATGAGGCCCGCATGCGAGAACAGGTCGACCACGCGGCGCATGGTCGCCTCATCGAGCGCGTCGAGCGTCGAGGCGATCTCGAGCTGCTTGGCGTTTTTGATGTTCGCGAGCGATTGGGCGAAGTCGCCGAGCGAGACCTCGCGCGTGACCTGCTCATCGTCCTGGACAGCGAGGTCGCGGGCAAGGGAAAACTGGAACGAGCGGAAATTCTTAAAGCCGAGCTTCCTGCAGAAGCGGGACACGGACGCCTCGGACGTGCTGCTGGCACGGGCGAGCTGCGCCGAGGTCATCTGGGGCGCGCGATCGGGGTTGGCCAAGATGAAGTCGACGATGCGCTGCTCGCTGTCGAGGAAGCGACGGCTTGAGGTGATGAGCGGGAGTGCGCTCGGAAGATCTTGGGCGGTCATGACTCTCCTTAGGGGGTTGCCTTTCCTTTATGATACCCAATGACTGATTTCTTTCATTAACAATGCCGTAAATGGAAGATTCTTGCCGTTCACGGCTGTTGAAATACCTTTCACAGAAGATTTAATATATGAAAGAAACCAATCAAACCGCTGCATGGTAGATTGAAGCTGTCAGAAAGCACCGAAGGGGTGCACGAGAAGTAGGGAGGGAACATGGCAGAGAAGTACGACATCATCGCTGCCACAGGCTGCCCCACGGGCATTGCCCACACCTTCATGGCGAAGGAGGCGCTCGAGAAGGCTGCGGCCGAGCGCGGCCTTACCATCAAGGTCGAGACCCACGGTCAGGTGGGCGTCGAGAACGAGTTGACCCAGGCGGAGATCGCGGCCGCACGCGCCGTCGTGGTCGCCGCCGACAAGGACGTCCAGGCCGAGCGTTTCGCCGGTAAGCCCATGGTTTCCGTTGGCGTCTCTAAGGCGATTGCCGTCGAGCCCGCCGGAGCCCTGATCGACGCAGCCCTCGCCGCCAAAGCCGATCCCGCCGCTGCGGCTGCGGTCGCCGTCGCCGAGACCGCTGAGGCCGAGAAGGAATCGATTGGCCATCAGCTCTACAAGCACCTCATGAACGGCGTGTCCCACATGTTGGTGTTCGTCGTCGCCGGCGGTGTCCTCACGGCCATCTCGTTCCTGTGGGGCATCACCTCGTTCGACTCCACCGCGGCCGACTACAACACGTTCGCCGCGATGCTCAAGACCATCGGCGGCACCGCCATGAACCTCATGGTTCCTGTGCTCGCCGCCTACATCGCCGAGTCCATCGGCAAGCGCCCGGCGCTCGTCCCCGGCTTCGTGGCCGGCATGATCGCCATCCAGGGTCTTCCCGTGAACCCCGCGACCGGCCTCATCGACGCCGGCGGCTCCGGCGTGGGCTTCGGCTTCCTCGGCGGTATCGTGGGCGGCTTCCTCGCCGGCTATGTCATCCTGCTGCTCGAGAAGGTCTTCGCCAAGCTGCCCGCCAACCTCAACGGCTTGAAGGCGATTTTCCTGTACCCGTTGTTCTCGACGCTCATCGTCGGTCTCGTGATGCTCGGCATCTCCGGTCCGATGGTTACCATCAACAACGCCATGATGGACTTTCTGCGTAGTCTGCAGCACGCCGGCGCCATTCCGCTGGGTATCGCCATCGGCTGCATGTGCGCCGTCGACATGGGTGGCCCGGTCAACAAGGCGGCCTACGTGACCGGCACCATGCTGCTGGGCGCCGGCCTCGAGGCTGGCGTGGGCACCGCGGAGTACGCCGACGGCACCGCGTTCATGGCTGCCGTTTCCGCTGCCTGCATCGTTCCGCCGCTGGTCACGAGTTTCGCCGTCATTGCCGGCAAGAAGTACTTCTCCCAGGAGGACCACGATGCCGGCATCGTCAATATCATCTTGGGCTGCACGCACATCACTGAGGGCGCCATTCCGTTCATGACCAAGAACATCTGGCCGGTCATGCCCATCACGATGCTCTCCGCGGCGATTGCTTCCGTGCTTACCCTGCTCTTGGGCGTTCACGTGCCCGCTCCGCATGGCGGCTTCTTGGTCCTGCCCGTGGTCGATGGCGGCCTGCAGTGGGTCCTCGCCATCCTCGCCGGCACGGTCGTGGGCGGCATCCTGTTCACCGCGTTCAAGAAGGCCGAGTGGACGAAGGCCCAGCGTGAAGCCACGGCCGAGGTGGCGGTCAACGATGCCCCCGCTCCTGTCGACGCTACCGCTGAGGCGGCTGAAGCCCCTGCTGAGGTTCCCGTTGACGCCGACGACTCCGAGGGCTTTGTGAAGGACTCCGATGTCCTGTCCGCCACCGATCTTGACCGCGACGGTGCCCTTAAGGCGATCACCGCCCACGCTGTCGAGGCTGGTATCGCCAGCGACTCCGATGCCCTGCTCGCCGCGTTCCTCAAGCGCGAGTCCGAGGGAACCACGGGCATGGTCGATGGTTACGCCATCCCGCATGCCAAGACCGATGCGGTGGTGCGTCCCGCGGTGGTCGTGCTCAAGGCCGCAGATGGTGTCGCCGCGTGGGATACCATGGACGGCGCTCCTGTGACCTGCGCCATCGCCCTGCTCGTGCCGGAGTCCCAGGCGGGCACCGCTCACCTACAGATCCTTTCCAAGGTCGCCACGGCCCTGACCGACGATGTCTTCCGCGCCGCCTGCAAGGCCGAGGACGATCCCGCGAAGGTCGCCGGTCTTATCAACGAGCGACTGGCGTAGGACTTCCTCGCAACGCTTGCCTGTCGGTCGGCGGCGCACCTCACCGCGCCGCCGACCTTCTCATTCATTGCCCTCTGTGCCCGAGGTCGTAAGAAAGGGGCGGCACATGATCTACACTCTCACTCCCAATCCGGCCATCGACTACAACATCTGCTGCGATGGCCTGCAGCCAAATACGGTCACCCGCACGCGCGATGCCGTGTACACGCCCAACGGCAAGGGCCTCAACGTCTCATTCACCCTCGACCACTATGGCGTCGATACGGCGATTCTGGGTTTCTTCGCTGGATTCTCCGGCCGCTACATCGTCGAGGGCGCGCGTGAGCTCGGCGTCGGCGTCAAGCCTGTTTGGACCGAGGGCATCACGCGCGTGAACGTCTTTTTAAATGCCGGCCCCGATACCGAGTACAACATGGTGAACGCCGGTGCCGCGATCACCGCGGCGGACGAGCAGGCCATGTTCGACCTTATCAGCGGGCTTGAGGACCTCGACTGCCTGGTGATCTCGGGTTCGCTGCCGCCGAATGCTTCCGAGGGCTTCCTGCGCGGCGCCATCGAGCGCGTTCGCGCGAAGGGCGCCCAATTCGTACTCGACATCTCGAGCCCTCAGCTCGCTGAACTTCTCGAGCTCGAGCCGCTGCTCATCAAGCCGAACGATGACGAGCTTCGCGACATCTTCGGTATCGACGTCACCGCCGGTGATGATGCCTCCGTGGCGGACGCTATGGCGGAGCTGCATGCTCGTGGCGCGCAAAACGTTCTGCTCACGCTTGGTGGTGCCGGAGCGTATTTCTCAAATGGGGAGCACTTGTGGTTCTCCAACCGCACCTTCGATGTGGAAGTCCGCTCCACGGTGTGCGCCGGCGACTCCTCGCTCGCTGCCTTCCTTTCCATTTGGTTTGCCGAGCGCGACCGCGTGGAGGACGCGCTGCGCCGTTCGATGGCGACGGGCGCCAATGTGGTCGAGTGTGCCGGACTGGGCGACTTCGCCCATGTTGAGGAGTACGAGAAGAATATCGAGGTCCGTCAGGTCAAGTAGCGGGACGCTAGTTTCGACCCTTGGTGGCTATCGGGCCCGGCCATGCTCATTGTCCAGTGGAACCGCGTTTTGGCCTCGTCGAATCGTTCGGCGGGGCCTTATTTTCCCCGTTCGTTCCCCTCTGGGGGCAACAGGCGCATAATGGATGAAGCGCCCAACGTGGTGGGGTTGCCGATCCCGTCACGGGGCCTCGCGTCCGTGCGTCGGCCGTCGCCCTTGAGTAGGCGCGCGGCACCGCATGAGATCGAACGCCCCGAAGGCGCACGACATGCAACCGCTGCGCACGAGAAAGGACCAGTTCATGCAGTTCTCAAGCCGTCTCGACCGCTTTGGCGCCGAGGTGTTTTCCTCCCTCAACGCCCGCCGCGTCGCCCTCGAGGAACGGGGCCGTACGATCTACAACCTTTCTGTGGGTACGCCTGATTTCGCCCCGTACCCGCATGTCGTGGAGGCGTTGACCGAGGCCGCTCAAGATCCGCAGATGTGGAAGTACTCCCTGCGCGACGTGCCTGAGCTCAAGCAGGCGGTGTGCGACTACTATGCCCGTCGTTTTGGCGTCGAGGGCATCACGCCCGACATGGTAGCCTCGTGCAATGGCACGCAGGAGGGCGTGGGGCATTTGGGCCTCGCCTTGCTCGACCCGGGCGATACCATTCTCGTACCCGATCCGTGCTATCCCGTCTTCGAGGCGGGCGCTAAGATCGCCGACGCCGAGCTCGCCTATTACCCGCTCGATGCCGAGCATGATTTCCTGCCGTACGTGGCGGGCATCGACCCCGCGGTGGCGGACCGCGCCAAGTACATGATCGTCTCCCTTCCGGCAAACCCCGTGGGGTCTGTGGGCAACGATGCCCTCTACGACGAGATCATCGCGTTCGCGCGCGAGCACGACCTGCTCATCGTCCACGACAACGCCTACTCCGACATCGTCTTCGACGGCCCGCGCGGCGGCACGTTCCTCGCGCATCCCGGCGCGCTCGAGGTTGGCGTGGAGTTCTTCTCGCTTTCCAAATCGTTCAACGTCACGGGCGCGCGCATCGGCTTTTTGGTGGGTCGCCCCGATGTGGTCGCCGCCTTTGCCAAATTGCGTAGCCAGATCGACTTCGGCATGTTCCTGCCCATCCAGAAAGCCGCCATCGCCGCGCTCACCGGACCACTTGAGGAAGTTGAGGAACAGCGCCTCACGTATCAGGAACGTCGCGACGCCCTGTGCGATGGCCTCGAGCGCCTGGGTTGGGAGCGCCCCAACGCGCATGGCTCCATGTTCGTATGGGTCAAGTTGCCCGGTGGCCGTACCGATTCGATGGCATTTTGCGAGGAGCTCATGGAGAAGGCCGGGGTTATCGTGACGCCCGGTGCAAGCTTTGGGCCCCACGGCGAGGGGTATGTCCGTATGGCGCTCGTTCTGCCGCCTGAGGGCCTCGAGCGCGCCGTCTCCGCCATCGAGGAGGCGGGTATTTTAGGGTAGGTCCCAGCGGGGGCATGTCTTATAATCGGTTTTGCAAGTTTTCACAAGTGCAAATTCGGCGAACGTGTCGAGTGGTACCGTGAAGTGTCGCAAATAACGTAATTGGTAATTGCTCGCATGGGTCGAGCATTGGAAAGGAAGTATTCACATGGTTAACGATCGTAAAGTCGCCGTGATTGGCTGCGGGTTCGTCGGCTCGTCCTCGGCATTCGCCCTTATGCAAAGCGGCCTCTTCACCGAGATGGTCCTCATCGACGTCGACCGCAACCGCGCTGAGGGCGAGGCTCTCGACATCGCCCACGGCGTCTCCTTCGGCAGCCCCATGAAGATCTACGCCGGCGACTACTCCGACGTCTCAGACGCCGCCGTCATCGTCGTTACCGCCGGTGCCGCCCAGAAGCCCGGCGAGACCCGCCTCGACCTCGTTAACAAGAACGTCGCCATCTTCGGCAGCATCATCCCCCAGATCCGCGAGAGCGGCTTCAACGGCATCCTGCTGATCGTCTCCAACCCGGTCGACGTTCTCACGTACGCCGCCATCAAGATGAGCGGCCTGCCCGAGCGCCAGGTCATCGGCTCGGGCACCGTACTCGACACCGCCCGCCTCAAGTACATGTTGGGGGAGCACTTGAGCGTCGATCCGCGCGACGTTCATGCCTACATCGTGGGTGAGCACGGCGATTCCGAGGTCGCCGCTTGGTCCAGCGCCACGGTCGCCGGCGTGCCGCTGAATGATTACTGTGAGCTGCACGGTCATTTTGACCATAAGGCCGCGGAGGCTCGTATCGCCGATGATGTGAAGAACAGCGCCTACGAGATCATCGAGAAGAAGCGCGCCACCTATTACGGCATCGCCATGAGCGTGCGTCGCATTTGCACCGCCATCATGCGCGATGAGGACACGGTCCTGCCGGTATCCAGCCTCATGGTGGGAGAGTACGGACTCAACGACCTGTGCATCTCCGTGCCGACCGTCATCGGCCGCAACGGCGTGGTGACGCGCGTTCCCGTCGCCCTGTCCGATGATGAGAACGCCGAGTTCCAGAAGTCCGCCGCCGCCCTCAAGGCCATCATCGACGACGCCGGTCTCAACGACTAACGTACTTGTGGGGACGGGTGCATAGTGTGTGCGTCCCTCGTCGAGAGCATGTCCAGGCCCCCGGTTCCCTAGCGGGAGCCGGGGGTTTCTTTCGCCCGCGCCTCGTCGCCGTGGGCTTTTGGGTGCACGCACGGGCTAGAATGGTCCAAACGGATGGTCGATGGGAGGCGGACGCTCCATGGAAGAAAAGGGAAAGCTGTCGCTCAAGGCAAAACCCGCCGGGAATTTCCTGGATTACGTGCGTACGGCCATGGATACGTTCGAAGAGCGTCCCCTGTGTACGGTCGACAGCCTGGTGTTCTCCTGGCTCTCCTACACGCACGTGGGGCCTGAGCTCACGCGCGCGTGCACGGTGCGCGGGGTCGCCCTGCATGAGCTCCTCCGAGCTGAGGATTTCGACGATATGTTCGGAACGAGCTGGGATGTACAGGGCAGCCGGGACCTCCTATTCGCCGTATGCGCGAGCCCGCGGTTTCGGTCGTGCCGCCTGTCCATCTTGCGGTTCAGGACGGACAACGTGAGCGAGGAGCAATTCGCCGCCATGACGTTTCGGCTTCCCGACGGTTCGTCCTATATCGCGTTTCGCGGGACTGATTCCACCGTTGTGGGCTGGAAGGAAGACTTCAACATGACCTTCCTGAGTCCCGTTCCCGCCCAGGAGGAGGCTGCCGCATATGTAGACGATGTTGCCGAGCTGACGTCCGGCACGTTGTACGTGGGTGGTCATTCCAAAGGCGGAAACCTCGCGGTGTACGCCGCCGCCATGTGCGTGCCCGTGCACCGGGAGCGCATCCGGCGCGTATTCTCTCACGATGGTCCGGGATTCCATCGCGAGTTCTGCGTCGCGGAGCCCTATCGTCGCATTATGCCCATCATGGAGAAGACGGTGCCCAAGTCGACCATGATTGGCGCCGTGCTTTCCGAGGCGCCGGATTTCACACCGACTATCGTCGAGAGTGACGGCATGTCGATGCTCCAGCACAATCCCTTCCTCTGGGCCGTGGACGTCGATGCCGCCGAATTCGTGCGGGCAGATGGCTATACCGCATCATCACGGCTCTTCGATGCAACCCTCGACGCATGGATGGACAAGTACACGCTCGCCGAGCGCGGTAGGTTCGTCGATGCGCTCTTCGACGTCATCGGCGTGACGGGTGCCACGCATTTTTCGGATATCATGGCGGATCGCAAGACGAATGTGCCGCTCATGCTCAATGCCGTCGAAACGCTCGATGAGGACCTGCAGCAGTTCGTTAAAGACGTGGTCATATCGTTCGTGAAAACGGCGACGGTCGAGCGTGCCGCGGGGGCGGCGAGCGGCATCATCGACTCCCTCAAGAGCGCGCATCCAGCCTTTGGGGCAATTGCGCAGCGTGTTGGCGATGGGGAGATGAACGTCCGGTCGTGACGGGGCGGTCGCTCCTTCGGCAACGCCTCCGATGATAATGACTTTCATGCTCGGTTTCTTTCGTTGGGGCCCCGGGTGTCCTATCGGTATCTACCATACGCAAACGCCGTCTCCTTGTCTGTGACTTCGTCACCAAGGCGCTGCAAACAGCCGCGGGTATAATGGCGAAGTTCGGATGATACAGAAGGGACCGCTTCGTGAAGATCAACCACGCCATCCTGCATATCCTCGACTTCGACTCCGCCGTCAATGTGCTGAGCGAGCGTGAGCTCGATTTCGATACCCGTGCCGTGCGCTCATTCGTGAGCTCCCATTTGCGTCGAGCCCGCACGAGCGTCGACAACCGCCGCGCCGCCTTCGCGCAGGACAGCGCGTTTGCCGGCGAACTCAAGGGGTATTTCTTCGGCGATCGTGAGTTCGTCGATCTCTCGCAGCAGATCGCGGAGTTCTTCGCCTCCGAGCTCTCGAAGGCTGACAAGCTCGAGTCCACCGACGTGCTCGTGGCCGATTTCGAGGACGACGACGATGTGCGCTGGTTCGCGGTTCTACTCATGGCGAGCCGCACCGCGTTCATGCACGAGGTGGCGCGTGAGGGAGGCGAGGTTCGCAACGACATCGCCAAGCGCTATGCCATCCTGCCCGGGCCCTCGCAGAAGGTATCCTCTTACGCGCTCGTCCGTGCGAGCTCCATGGAGGCGTTCTACGTGGATAAAAAGCGCAAGATCATGGGCGAGGACACGTTCGTGATTCCCGATGGCCTGCTCCAATGCGAGGGTGGCGTCTCGGGCAAGGAGGTCATCGAGGCGGTGACCCGCATCGTCGAGGAGGTCGCCGAGGAGCATGGGGCGAACACCGCGGTGGCACTCGCGAAGGCGAAGGCCGCCGTCGCCGAGAAGGTCGAGGTGGATGAGGAGATCGCCCCCTGGGATATCGCCGAGGACATTTTCGAGGACGAGCCCGTACTCAAGGAGCGTGTGGAGGAGCGCGTGCGTGAGGAACGCCTACCCGAGCGCGTTGCCGTCGAGCGCGCCGTGGTGGAGCGCGCACCGGTGCGTAATCATAAGATCCGCACCGATACGGGTATCGAGATCAGCTTCCCTGCGGAGATGCTCAAGGACACCGAGTACGTTCAGTTCGTGAACGAGCCCAACGGCCTCATCTCCATCGAGCTGAAGAACATCGGCAGCATCGAGAACCAGAGCTGATCGTCTAAGGCGAAAGGTTGCCAAACGGCCCGGAAGGCGTAACGAACGTACTGCCTTCCGGGCCGTATGCGTGCCCGGTTCTTGCTGAAACGGGACGTTAGATGCGGAGCGGATTACTTTACGAGCATGAGTGCATCACCGACCTTGACGAGCGGGCGTCCGCCAAGCAGTGTGTTGGAGGAGCCCACGAGGTCGATGGACTCGAGCTCATCGGGGTTGCTCACCACGCAGGTGACCACGTCATCGCAGCCCGCGGCCTTGATTGCCTCTTGATCGAAGGACAAGATCGGCTGCCCGGCAACGACGATATCGCCCGCCTCGACATAGCGGATGAAGCCCTTGCCGTCCATGTTGACGGTGTCCAGTCCAATGTGGACGAGGATCTTGGCACCTCCCTCGGTGAGCATGCCGATGGCGTGGTTGGTGACGGTGACCGCGTCAATGCGGCCGTTTGCAGGTGCGTACACGACGTTGCCAACGGGCAGGATGCCGTAGCCCTTACCGAGTAGCCCCTGGGCGATGGCTTCGTCGTCGATCTCCTTTTGGCTCACGAGCATACCCGAGATGGGCGCATACACGGTGTCGCCGCGCGTGGCGAACATCGCCGGCACCGGCGTTTGGGCATCGTCGGTGCTGTGGAACACGCTGGTGATTTTGGAGATAAAGCTCATTGATTGCCTCCTGTGGCGAGCGATGCGCGCCGAGTCCTTCGGCGCTTAAGACGTGTTAATCCTAGCCGATTTCGGGCTCTCGAGCGGGGACGCGGCAAGCGGAGCGGCCAACGGTCGCGTCATCGCCATATCATGGCGCAGGCCGGCGATTATGAAGCGGCGAGATCGCGGTGGGCCGGCAGGCCATGCAGCCCCGTAGCCTCGGTACATCCGGCGACGATAGCCGCCTCGAGCGTCCTGGTCGCCATGAGTCCGAGAAGGTCGATGGGGATTGCGGCGCTCGTCTCCTCATCGAGCTCGCCGCTCGCGAGGATGTAGATCGTGTCGCCGTCATTGCTGGTGTGGGTGGGGCGGATGGTATGCGCATAGGCGTCCGCCGCCATTTGGGCAACCTTGGTGGCATGTGCCTTGGTGAGGTGTGCGTTCGTCACGATGCAGGAGATGGTGGTGTTCGTGCGGTCGAGCGGCATGGTCAGCTGCTCCGCCATGTCGAGCATCGCTTCCTCCATGTCGACGATCTCGGCTCCGTCGGTGCTGGTGCGCATACCCGCGATGGGGGAGAGCGTCGCGGGATCAATCACGTTGCCCACGGCGTTTACCGCAGAGATGGCTCCCATCTGAAGAGCGCCCAGCTGGAAGGCGCGTGCGCCAAGACCCGATTTCATGCAGCGGTCGGGTCCGCCGAGTTTGCCTACGGTGGCTCCGGTGCCCGCTCCGACGCATCCTTCGGCAAGGGGGAGCGATGAGGGTGTGACGAGCGCCTCGCGCACCGCCATGGCGCCGTCGAAGCTCGTGGGGCGCGCATGAGGGTTGGCGAAGGCGAGGTCGAACAGGCAGCTGGAGCACACGATGGGAACACGGCCTACGCCCACATCGAGCCCGATCCCGTGCTTCTCGAGCTCGGTGGCGGCTCCGGAAGCGGCCTCGAGTCCAAATGCCGATCCGCCGCTCAGTATAACGGCGTGCACCTTGTCGACGGTGTTTTCCGGCCTAAGTAGGTCTGTTTCGCGTGACGCCGGTGCCGCGCCGCGCACGTCCACACCACCCGTCGCCCCTTCGGGCGCGATGATCGCGGTGCACCCGGTGCCTCCAGCTCGGTCCGTGTAATGCCCGAACTTGAACCCCGGGATGGACGTGATGGGAATGGGGGTGAGGCTCATATCAAATCCGTTCTTCTGGAAATATGATGTAAGCGAGGCGGGGGTGGGGGCGGCGGAGGGGCATATAAGGCCCGAGACGAGTTCCGCATGAGCCGAAGAGCCCAGTGGGCTCTTCGCGCGAGCCAGAACTGTCCGAGTATCGGGCCTTATATGCCCATCCGCAGCCCGCAATTATCCTCGCAGCCTACGAATGACCTTCGCGATGGGGAGACCGAGCACGTTGTAGAAGTCACCGTCGATCTTCTCGACGAGCATGCGGCCATGTTGGCCTTGGATGCCATAGGCGCCCGCCTTGTCCATCGGCTCACCGGTTTCGACGTAAGCGTCGATTTCGGCGTCGGTCAGCTCGTAGAAAGTGACGTCCGTGATGTCGACGAAGGAATTGACGGAATCTCCCCGCGCGATGCAGACGCCCGTGGCGACCTGGTGGGTCTTGCCTGACAGGCTATGCAGCATACGGCGCGCATCGGCCTTGCCAGCGGGCTTTCCAAGGAGCTCGCCGTCCAAAGCGACGATGGTGTCGGCGGCGATCACAGGCTCGTCGAGTTCGGCGTGCTGCCGCGCAACGGCCTGCGCTTTGGCGCGAGCAAGGCGCTCAACGAGCTCAAACGGCCCCTCACCGGGGAGGACGGACTCGTCGATGTCGGCGGGGATCACGCGGATCTCGAAGCCCGCCTCGCCCATGAGCTCGATGCGTCGAGGAGATTGGGATGCGAGGATCACAGCTGGATGCCGTCCTTAACCTTGTCGACGGCGACCTTGCCGGCGATGTCGTTCAAAATGGCGAGTGCGAAGGGAAGCGCCTGCCCCATGCCGGAGGCGGTGATGATGTTGCCATCGACGATCACGGTACGCTCTCCAGCATGGCAGCCCTCGGGGAAGTTGCTGTCAAAACCTGGGAAGCACGTGGCGCGATGCCCCTCCAAAACGCCCAGTTCGGCCAAGATGAATGGGGCGGCGCAAATGGCGGCGACGTGTTTGGTGGCGGCGAACTCGCGCACGAGCTCGCAGACGCGCTCATTGGCGCGCAGGTTCGTGGCTCCGGGGAGTCCTCCGGGGAGCACGATGTAGTCGTAGTCCGAGAAGTCGATCTCGTCGAGCATGGCGTCGCAGGTCACGGGAATCTGCTGGGAGGTGACCACATCGCGCGAGTCCATGATTGAGACGAGCGCGGTGCGAACGCCACCCCTTCTCAACACGTCGACGACGGTTAGGCATTCGATGGTCTCGAAACCATCTGCGGCGAGTACGGCAACTCCGGCCATGGCAGGTCCTCTCGATTGGGTGCAGCGATGCCGGACTTATACCCGATTCGCCCGCGCCCATATCAATGACGCACATGGTGCAATTGGGGACGTGTCTATGCGCGGGTGAGCCTTACGACGGTCTCGCAATGGAAGGTCTGCGGGAACAGGTCGACAGGTGTTGCCCAGACCGGGCGGAAGGTGCCCTCCTCGACAAAGCGGCGCAAGTCCCTGGCGAGGGTGGCGGGGTCGCATGACACGTAAGCGACGTCGCGGGCGCTCGTGGATGCGATGAGGTCGATCGCCTCGGGCGCAAGGCCGGCTCGCGGCGGGTCGACAACGAGTACGTCGGCGTCCTCGTCGGGGAACTCGCGCACGGCGTCGCCGCCGATCACATCGACGTTGGTGAGGTTGGCGATGTCGAGGTTGCGGCGCAGGTCGCGCACGGCGGGTCCATAAGACTCGACGGCGCTCACGAAATCGCAGCGGCGGGCGAGCGGCAGGGTGAAGGTGCCGGCGCCGCAGTACAGGTCGATACCGAGCTCGTTGGGCTGTGGGTCCAGCGCCTCCATGACCAGGTCGATGAGGATCTCGGCCGCCTTGGTGTTTACCTGGAAGAACGAGGGCGCGGACAGGCGCATGTTCTCCTCGCCGATCTTCTCGGTCCAGGAACCTTCGCCGGCGAGAGCCTCGACGCCGGCCACGCGGCGGGCGCGCTTTTCTCCCTTGGACATGACGCGTACCACACTTGTGGCGCGCACGGCATCACCCAACACGCGTGAGACCTGGGCGCGCGGGAACGCTCCGGTGGGGGTCCACAGGGCGACTTCTAGCGCGCCGGTGCGACGGCTTGAGCGGATGCCGACGCGTTCAAGTTCGAGGTCACGAGAATTGCCGAGGAAGCCGAGGGCTCCCGTGACGGCTTTGATCGCCTTGGCGTGTTTCTTGCTGAAGAGGGGGCAGGTGTCAACTTTGATGATCTGGTTCGGATCACGTCCATGAAGGCCAAGGCGGAACTTACCGTTTTCGCGGATGGGGGCGAGCTCGATCTTATTGCGGTATCCCCAGGGCTCTTTGGCATGGCGAATGGGGCGCATGAGAGCGGAGACCTCATCTGCAGAGAATTTACCGATGCGCATGAGGGCACTGCGGAGGTTTTCCTCCTTGGCTTCGAGTTGTGCGTCATATGCCAGGCCGCCCCACGGGCACCCCCCGCAGATGCCGGCAAAGGGACAGGGAGAGTGCTCGCGCATAGGGGAGGGCTCGATGACTTCTTCGACGGTGGCGCGGGAGAACGAAGAACCGTTCTCCGTGATGCGGGCTTCAACCGTATCCCCGATGAGGCCACCAGACACGAAGACCGCCTTCCCCTCATCCGTGTGGGCGAGTCCGTTCGGTCCGTAGGTCATGGTTTCGATGCTGAGCCTCATAGCGCCTCCTGTGGAGCGTTTTCGAATGAGCCAAGTATTGCAGTTCGGGGGGCATATCCGCGCCATGGCGCACAAAATTGGCCGCATATACGCGGCCTGTACACAATCCTCCACCAACAACTTTTCTAAGTCAAGACTGGTATCGCAATCGACATGCCGTATGATGAAGGTGTTCCGCCCCCCGCGGAGCAACTGGGTGAACCGTCGCGTTTATTTAGGGAGCCCACACAGTCGGCATAGTACAGGTATCCTTCGTTGTTAAGGAAGCTGGAACCGCACGATGAGGGCACCCACCTTGCAGAGGTGGGTTCATTTTCGTGAAGTGGGGGGCGGTCTTTTTGTGTCGCTACGTGAGAGAGCCTATGTGAGGGAACGTGGGTTTGAAACAACAGAGGTTCTTTCAAACCCACGTTCCCTCACATTTTTAGGCCTGGTAATGTGATTTATCATGGGTTTGAAACGATCACCCTGATTTCAAATCGACGTCTCCTCACAATATCCCGGCCATCTTATCGACCTCTTCGGCCACCGCGCTTGCGGCACCACGTTCGGGTTGCCGATGCTGTAGAAAATAAACTCAGTTTTTGCGTTGACATCGCGCGTGCGGTTGCTAGAATGTTCACTTGTCCTGGGGACGTAGCTCAGCTGGGAGAGCGCCTCGGTCGCATCGAGGAGGTCGAGGGTTCGATCCCCTTCGTCTCCACCACAGGATTTGATTAGGCTCCGGCAACGGAGCCTTTTTCATATGTAGAGGACCTGCTTGCGGCGGGTGTTCGGGGCGCCCGATCCGCTTTGGGTGCCCAGGTTCGCCCGTTCCGCCTCAAGCGCTCGCTGGCGCCTGTGTCTGCGGTCCGCATTTTCGGCGTCGATGCCCGACTTCCGCGGCGCGAGCCGCTTGTCTTGAAGGACGTACGCTATGATCGCCTTGCTCGATCCGTCATCTCTTATCCATTGCGAGCTGTGCCCCCGCCGGTGCCGCGCCAACCGTGCCGCGGGTGAGCGCGGCGTGTGTGGGGCCGGAGGTGCGCTCAAGATTGCCCGTGCTGCCCTGCATTTTTGGGAGGAGCCTCCCATTTCGGGAGAGGCGGGGTCCGGTACGATCTTCTTCTCCGCATGCCCACTCAAGTGCGTCTATTGCCAGAACCACGAGATCTCGACGGGGGGATTCGGCATCGAAGTCGAACCGGAGCGTCTTGTCGAGATCATGCTCGAGCTCCAGGCCCAGGGTGCGCATAACATCAACCTGGTGACGGCGACCCATTTCGCGCATCTGCTGCCCGATGCAATCGCCGAGGCCCGCTCCCAAGGCCTCTCCATTCCCATCGTGTACAACACAAGTGGATATGAGCGCGAGGAAGCGGTTGCGGAGTTGGGCGATCTCGTTGACATCTGGCTCGTTGACTACAAGTATGCTGATGCCTCTTTAGGGCGTGCGCTCTCGCATGTGCCCGATTACCCAGAGGTCGCATCGAGAGCCCTCAAGCGCATGTGCGCCGAGGTCGCACGGCGCGGGGGAAAGCTCATTCGTGAGGATGGCATCATGGAGCGCGGCGTCATCGTCCGCCATCTCGTGCTTCCCGGCAGCGCGGCCGACTCGTGCGCGGTCCTCGATCGGGTCTGGGAAATCGCCGGGGATGTACCCATCTCGGTGATGAACCAGTACACCCCGAATGAGCGGATGCGCGCCTCCGAGGGGGATCTGGCTCGCGCGGTGAGCGCGTCGGAGTACGAGCTCGTGCTCGATCACGCCGACGAACTTGGCTTTAGCACCATGTTCTGGCAAGAGGGCGGTGCCGTGGACGAGAGTTTTACCCCGGTGTTCGATACCACCGGCGTGCTTCGCGCCGCCGACGCCGTCGATGCCGCCGATTCAGCTTGCCGCGGATAACGCGGCGCTGGGGTTTCGCGCTCGTTTCGCGGGCATCGCCACGCCCGCTCCTCGAAATAATCTCCCACGCTGAACGGGTATACTGCTTGCCATCTGCTTGCATGTGCGTTTTGGAAGGGGCCCTCATATGGCCGATTCACATATGACGACGCTAACCGATGGTGAGCGCGAGGAGCTTGAGGCCCTGCGTGCCGAGAAGGCCCGTCGCGAGGAGGAAGAGCGCGCCCGAGCCGAGCGCGAGGAGCTCGATGCTCTGCGTGCCGAGCAGGCGAAGGTGGACGCCCAAATCCTTGCCGAGCGCGCCGCCACGCGGGAACATCGCGTCGCGCAGGATCCTCTTGAATCCGCGTCTTCGCGCCGCGCCTCTTCAGGCGCATCTCCCGCCCCCGCGGACCACAACCCCCCGCAGGACAAGACGTTCGGTCAGCGCATGGTCACCTCGAGCGCCGTCGACGGCGACGGTATCCCCACCATGCCCGTTGCGCAAAAGATCATCATCGCCGCCGCCCTTATCGCGCTCGTGGCGTTCATCATCTACACGGTTACGCGTTAGACCGCCCGCGCTGCCCTTCTCTCGCGTTCACGTTCGTCGATGGCGCTTCAAATCGACGAGGTCCTCAATCGCAGACACGTTAGGAGCCGTCTCATGGCTTTGACTGATATCACCCGTTCCACCGATGTGTCAATGAACACCGATTTATACGAGCTCACCATGGCCCAGGGGCTTTGGGAGAACGGCAAGCTTGGTGAGCAGGGTTGCTTTACCGCGTTCTTTCGCGAGGCGCCGTTTGGGAGCGTGTACGCCGTCATGTGCGGCACCGCTGAGTTGGGGGAGTTCGTCGAGAACTTCCGGTTCACGGATGAGGACATCGCGTATCTGGCCGAGCTTGAGGCTCCGGGTGGCGGTGCCCTGTTCAAACCCGGCTTTCTCGAGTTCCTGCGCGGCTTTTGTCCGCAGGTGGATATCGACGCCATCCCCGAGGGCGAGCTCGTGTTCGCGCGCGAGCCCATGGTGCGCGTGAGCGGCCCCATGCTCGATTGCCAGCTGCTTGAGACCGCCCTGCTTAACATCATCGGGTTTCAGACCCTCGTGGCGACCAAGACCGCCCGTGTGGTCCAGGCGGCTCAGGGCAGGCCCGTCGCGGAGTTCGGCCTGCGCCGCGCCCAAGGCCCGGACGGCGGAGTGGCGGTCGCACGTGCGAGTTATGTGGCGGGGTGCGCTTCGACTTCCAACGTGCTCGCGGGTCGTCGCTATGGTATTCCCGTCTCCGGTACGCACGCTCATAGCTGGGTCCTGAGTTTCCCAACCGAGTTGGAGGCGTTCCGCGCGTTCGCCAAGAGCTCGCCCAAGAACTGCACTCTGCTCGTGGACACCTACGACGTGCGCGAGGGCGTGGAAAACGCCATCACCGTCGCCCGCGAGATGGAGGCGGAAGGTGAGCGCTTGTCCGGCATCCGCATCGATTCGGGCGATCTCGCCAAGCTTTCCGCCTACGCGCGGCGCCGCTTTGACGAGGAGGGGCTTTCCTACGTGAAGATCGTCGTGTCGAACGACCTCGACGAGCACACCATCACCTCGCTGTTCAATCAGGGCGCGCCGGTCGATGCTTTTGGCGTGGGCACCAAGCTCGCGACATGCTACGACCAGCCCGCTTTGGGCTGCGTGTACAAGCTCTCCGCCCGTCGCGGCGGCGCCAACGAGCCCTGGACGCCTGTCATGAAGTTTTCCGAGCAGCCGTTCAAACGCACGATTCCTGGCGTGCAACAGGTTCGCCGTTATATGGATACCGCGGGTGCGCCGGTGTGCGATATGATCTACGACCCCGATCATCTCATGGGGGAGGGCGAGCGCCGCGGCCACACGTTGGTGGCGGTGAATGACGCGGCCTTGGTGACGGACGTTTCCGAGTTCTCCTATCGCGAGCTCCTCGTACCGCAGGTCCGCAATGGCGCGGCGGCGTCGCCGCGCGAGGACATCGAGGTTGCGCGGGCTCGTTGCGCGAGCGCCTTGGAGTCACTTGACGATGTCTACAAGCGTTTCCTGTATCCACAGTCGTATGTGGTGGGCATGGAGGCGGGCCTCGCCGCCGTGCGCGACGAGCTCGTTCGCGAGCGCATGGCTGCCACGTCCTCCGTTCTTCCCTGGAAGGCAAAGTGATGACTGCACGTAAGACCATGGTCGTGAAGATCGGATCCTCGACACTGGTCGAGGACGGTGAGCTGCGGCGCGATTTCATCTCCGCCCTCGCCTCCCAAGCGCGCGACCTGCGCGAGGCCGGGTGGAATCTCGTCGTAGTGAGCTCCGGCGCCATCGCGTGCGGCGCGCCTTTGCTCGGATTTGAGCGCAGGCCCGTGGACATGCCGAGCCTGCAGGCGTGCGCCTCGGTGGGGCAGTGCGTACTCTCCGCCGCCTACGATGAGGAGTTTCGGGCGGTGGGTCTTCTCACCTCACTCGTCTTGCTCACGCGTGGTGACACGGCACGCCGTACCTCGTATCTGCATGCTCGCGATGCTCTCACGCGCCTCGTCGATTTGGGCGTGGTGCCCATCGTGAACGAGAACGACACCACCGCCGTCGACGAGATCAAGTTCGGTGACAACGACACCCTCGCGGCACTTGTGAGCTGCTTGGTCTCTGCCGACCTGTGCGTGACCCTCTCCGATATCGACGGCCTCTACACCGCCAACCCCTCTCTCGACCCCACTGCGAAGTTTATCCCCCGGGTGGATAAGATTGACGCCGCGATCATCGGCTCTGCGGGAGATTCGACCACCACGGTGGGCACGGGCGGCATGATCACCAAGATCCGCAGCTGCCGTATCCTCATGACGGCGGGCATCGAGAGCGTCATCTGCTCAGGCGCCGAGGAGCGGCCGCTCGTGCGGCTCGCGGCGGGGGAGCAGGTGGGCACGAGGTTCGTTCCGCCCGCCGCCCGCCTCGAGATCGCGCCGCGCAAGCTGTGGATCGCGCTCGGCGACAGCGCCCACGGCTTCGTGACCGTGGATGCGGGCGCCGCGGGCGCGCTGGTCGAGCGCGGCAGCTCGCTGTTGCCGGTGGGCATTACGGGCGTCGAGGGGGATTTCGCCGCAGGCGATGTACTCGACGTACGAGATGCAGATGGGCTCGTTATCGCTCGCGGCATCGCCGAGGCGGGTCACGATGAGCTGGAACTTGCCGCCGGCCGCCACCAGGAGGACATCGCGGGCAACCATCTGCTCGCGGCGCTCGCCAACAAGCCCGCTATCCACCGCGACAACCTCATCGTGTTCGCCTAGCGCGCGATGTGCAACAGGGGCACGGGCACTTTTTACACGTGGAAGCGTACGTACATATGTGAGGAGATTGCCATGAACGACATTGCCGGATATGTCGAGGATCTCGCCCGCAGGGCAAAGCAGGCCTCGCGCTCCCTTGGGTTCGCCTCCGATGAGGCCCGTTGCGCCACCGTGCGCGCTATGGCCGTAGCGCTGCGTGATCGCGCGGACGAGGTTCTGACCGCTAATGCTGCCGACATGGACGCTGCCCGCGCCGCCGGTACGTCCGAGGGTCTGCTCGATCGCCTGTTGCTCACCCCCGTGCGCATCGAGGGGATGGCCGCAGGGTTGGAAAAGCTTGCCGATCTGCCCGATCCGGTGGCGCGCGTGCTCGATGAGCGCGATATCGACCAGGGCGTCCACCTGCGCCGTGTAAGCGTGCCGCTGGGACTGGTCGCCATGGTGTACGAGGCGCGTCCCAACGTCACAGCCGATGCCGCGGGCATTTGCGTCCGCACGGGCAACGCCTGCATCTTGCGTGGTGGCTCCATCGCCCAGAACAGCTGCGTGGCGATCGCTCATATCTTGGCGGATGCCGTTGAGGCGTACGGATTCGACCGCGCCTGCGTATCCATTATCGAGACCACCGACCGTGCAGCCACCGCTGCGCTCATGAGCCTGCGGGGCGTTGTTGATGTGCTCATTCCGCGCGGAGGCGCAGGCCTTATCCAGCGCTGCGTGCGCGAGAGCCTGGTGCCGGTCATCGAGACGGGCACGGGGAATTGCCATACGTACGTGCACGCGAGTGCCGACTTCGCCAAGGCGCGAGCCATTGTGATGAATGCCAAGACGCAGCGCGTGGGCGTGTGCAACGCCTGCGAGTCCCTGCTCGTGGACGAGGCTGTGGCGGACGCGTTCCTGCCCGGCATGCTCGCCGAGCTCGCCGCCGCGGGCGTCACTATTCACGGAGACTCCGTTGCCCGAGAGGCTGCGCGCGACGCCGACATCCTCGGCTCCTTCGTCGATGCAACGGACGAGGATTGGGGACGCGAGTACCTCTCGCTCGATATCAGCGTGCACACGGTGAATGGTTTGGACGATGCCATTGCGCACGTGAATCGCTATGGAACCGGTCACTCTGAGTGTATCGTCGCCGAGGACGCGGACGCATGCGACCGCTTCCTGCGCGAGGTCGATGCGGCGGCGGTCTACGCCAACGCGAGCACGCGCTTCACCGATGGCGGGGAGTTCGGCCTGGGAGCCGAGATCGGCATCTCCACCCAAAAGCTCCACGCCCGCGGCCCGTTTGCCGCCGAGGCCCTCACTACCTACAAGTACGAGCTTCGCGGCACCGGCCAGGTGCGCCCGTAGCGCATGATGGCACCTGCTTAGCAAGAGACCCCGCAGCTCGTCGATCAAGCTGTGGGGCCTATCCTGTTTCTTACGCGGTGCGGTGCACCCGCCTGCGGGGACGGTTACTCGGCGACGAAGCTGTCGCGGTCGGGCGCGAAGGACTGCATGGCCTCGATGGTGCGGGCGAACAGCTCGTCGAGCTCCCATCCGAGCATCTCGGCTCCGGAGCGGATCACGTCGCGGCTCACGCCGGCGGCGAAGCGCTTGTCCTTGAACTTCTTCTTGAGCGATTTAACGTTGAAGTCCATCACGCTCTTGGAGGGGCGCATGACCACGGCGGCGCCGATGAGGCCGGTGAGCTCCTCGGTGGCGAACAAGATCTTCTCCATCATGAGCTCGGGGCGGGGAAGGCTTGTGTTGAAGTCGCTCGTGTGCGTTTGGATGGCGCGGATGAGCTCCGGGCTGCCGCCTGCCGCTTCGATGTCCTTGGCGGCGTAGATGGTGTGGTTCATCGGGTCATCGTCGTGCTCTTCCCAGTCGAGGTCGTGCAGCAGACCCACGATGCCCCAGAACTCCTCGTTCTCGGGGTCGTACTCGCGCGCGAAGTAACGCATGGTCTGCTCGACCGTCTCGGCGTGCTCGATGTGGAACGGATCCTTGTTGTGCTCGCTGAGCAGATTGAACGCTGCCTCGTGGGTTATACCGGCGTTGAGCTGCGCCATGCTTCCTCCAAATGACGGTGCCTGTAGACAAAAGGTGCCCGAGACCCTGCCTTATAGCGCGTGAACGCCGTACCTATGGTCGGGGATCGGACACCTTGATTCCCCCATCCGGTGAAGGGGGGGGTTGCTGCATCACACTATAGCACGCGCTCGTTCGATGTGGCCCGTGCCCCTCGCGCGGCAACGTCAATTGAGATTAGTTGACCGCAGGAATCTCGCCGGCCTTCGTGGCCGCATCGATAAAGAGCTGTTCGACAGTCGACTCTTCGGCGTCCAGCGCGAACGCGAACTCTTCGACCGAGCGACGATGCGCTTCCTTGAGCACGCGTGCATAATAGCTGCTGGGCTTTTTGCCCCGCGCCTCCGCCTCGTTGATACGATGGTGCATGGTTTTCGCCACGCGCACCGTCTCGGGTGCGCCCAGTTTGAGCTGCTGCTTGAAGTGCGTTTCCTCGAGGGCGCTGTTGCGTTCCGTAAAGGTGTCGACCGGCAAATCGGCATAATTCCCCAAAAGGCTCTCGGCATCCTCGCGTGAAATAATAGCATGCAGGCGGTCCTGTTGGGCAAGGGGGTACATGAGGTGGGTTTCCGCATGTCCGGACTTTGCGCAGAGTAGAATCATGGGATGGGCTTTGTCCTCGGTGAATCCGGTGACGGTGCAAACACCTTGCCCGGGGTGAATAACGTGCTGTCCGATTTGAAACATGCTTCCTCCAACTGAATACTCTACGCGCTCGATAGGTTTTATATTACCACGAATACGTGCGGAAATTAGGTAAATGGCACCAAAACCTGATAATTCAAATGAATAAGGAAATGCAAAATCCAGTGAAGATACATCGATTAACTGATAATCCGACCGAGGATTATTCGTCTTGATGTGAAAAAGGCAAAGAAAACGCGTCTGGAGTATGCAAATACCTCCATTTCAGGATGTCTCGAGGATTCGCTGTGCTACAGTACAGTGCATCTGTACATGAGCCCTGCGAGAAGGACATCTCAGGGCCATACGATGAGGAGGACCTCTATGCCGGAGAAGATTGAAGAGCTGGTACGCGCTGCGCTGGCCGCTGCTCAGGAGGCTGGCGACCTGCCCGCATTCGAGCTTGAGGATTGTGGCATGGAGCGACCGGCCGACACTTCTCATGGCGAGTGGACCTCCACTTGCGCGATGAAGTCCGCCAAGCTGGCCCACTGCGCACCCAAGAAGATCGCCGACGCCATCGTGGCCCACATGCCCGAGAGCGCCGAGATCGCCAAGGTCGAGGTCGCCGGCCCCGGCTTCATCAACTTCTACCTGAACGCCGCCGCCAACAACGCCATTCTGGACGTCGCTCGCAAGGAGGGCATGGACTTTGCCAAGTCCAACGTCGGCCAGGGCCTGAAGACCCAGGTCGAGTTCGTTTCCGCCAACCCCGTCGGTCCGATGCACGTCGGCCACGGCCGTTGGGCCGCTCTCGGCGACTCCCTCTGCCGCGTCATGAGCCACGCCGGCTATGACATCCAGCGCGAGTTCTACATCAACGACCACGGTTCTCAGATGGACGTGTTCGGTAACTCCATCTCTTACCGCTACATGCAGCTCATCGAGATCATGGAGAAGGAGGGCCTCGATATCGACGGCGCTCGCGACTTCCTGGCTCAGGACCGTGACAACTTCGTCCAGGACGAGGCCGACGAGCACCTCGATTCCCATCCCTACATGGACGCCTTCACCGAGGGCCTGGGCGGCAACGCCTACGGCGGCACCTACATCATCGACGAGGCCGCTGCGTTCTACAAGAAGGACGGCGACAAGTGGGCCCATGTCACGGATGAGGAGCGCATGCTCTACTTCCGCGAGGAGGGCTACGCCAAGATGGTCGAGAACATGCGCCAGCTGTGCCACGACGTCCGTTGCGATTTCGACAAGTGGTTCTCCGAGCGCACCGTCTACATCAAGGATACCGAGGGCCCGAACGCCGGCACCTCCGCCGTCGACCGCGCCTTTGCCAAGCTCGACGAGATGGGCTATCTCTACAACAAGGACGGCGCCCTGTGGTTCCGTTCCACCGATCTGGGCGACGACAAGGATCGCGTCCTGGTGAAGGCCAATGGTGAGTACACCTACTTCGCCTCCGACGTCGCCTATCACTGGGATAAGTTCCAGCGCGTCGACCACGTCATCGACATCTGGGGCTGCGACCACCACGGTTACATCAACCGCGTGCGCTGCGTCTGCGACGCGCTCGGCTACCCTGGTCAGTTCGAGGTCCTGCTCGGCCAGTTCGTGAACCTGCTCCGCAACGGCAAGCCGATCCGCATGTCCAAGCGCAAGGGCACCATGGTCACCTTCCAGGAGCTCGTTGACGAGGTCGGTGCCGACGCCACCCGTTACACCCTGATCTCCCGCTCTTCCAACCAGGCCATCGATTTCGATATCGAGGCCGTCAAGGAGAAGAGCCAGAACAACCCCGTGTACTACGTCCAGTACGCGCACGCCCGCATCTGCTCCATCCTGCGCAAGGCCGCCGGCGTCACTCCTGAGCAGGCCGCTGAGATGGGCATGGACGCCGTGGCCGCCAAGGCCATCGGCGAGAACGTCGATTACGCGCTGCTCACCGACCCCACCGAGCTCGCGCTCTCCCGTAAGATCTCCGAGCTTGAGGACCTCATCGCCAGCTGCGCCCGCGACCGTGCGCCTTTCCGCCTGACCCACTTCGTCGAGGAGCTCGCCGCCGGCTTCCACAGCTTCTACCAGGCCTGTCAGGTCCTGCCGAGCGAGGGTCGTCCGGTCGAGCCCGAGGTCACGCGCGCGCGCCTCGCCGCCTGCGACGCCGTGCGCTCCGTCCTCGACCTGGTGCTGAGCCTTATCGGCGTCTCCGCCCCCACCAAGATGTAGCGGGCGCAACCACAGCACCCAACCTTGCCGCGCGCCCAGAGGCTTATGTACGTCAGTACACTGCGCCTCTGGGCGCGCGGCAATCTTGGGTGCCGTGGCACGCCCGGGGCTTCCTCAGACACCGCATCTCAGGGCTCAATCGTCGGGCGCCGCACGCCAGGCGTGCGCCCTCCTCTTTCGCCGCGATCTGCGGCACCTGAGAAACCGAGCGGCGTTTCCAAACGCGCCGTTTTGCCCGGATGTCTTGTCGACATCCGGGCATTTTTGGTCGAATACGGGCACGATGTGGACAGATTCGCAGCTCATTGTTGCCGTCTGGTTGGAATATGGTATATTTTGCCGTAACGCGAACTGCGCTTTGCATCCCTTTTACAACGAATTCCACTATGAGCTCGTTCTTGGACAGATCAGAGCGCTCGCATTACCAACGCGAGAAGAAAGTAGAGCCGCGTGTCTGAAGAAGTGAATATCGAGAACGCGCCCGTTTTGGCCCCCGCTTCCGAGGGTGCCGCTGGCCCCGCCGCTTCCACTGCCGCTCAAGCGACAGATGTCGAGGCGATTCGTTCAACGGAGGGGGAGGGGGCGGCTGCCGCAGAAAAGGCTCCCGCCAAAAAGCGCTCCACCGCCAGGAAGAGCACCACGGCAAAGAGGGCTTCTGCCAAAAAGTCCGCAAATAAAGCTTCTGCCGATGGGGAGGCTCCTACGCAGTCCGGCAGTGATGTCGAGTCGGAGCCGGCAGTGAAGCCGAAGCGCCGCGCGCGCAAGGCAAAGACCGCGGACGAGGCGGGCACCCCGGCATCTCCCGAGATCATCCAGGCTCGAGCGCTCGCTCAGGTGAGCCAGGCATCAGTGGTCCGTCGTCAGCGCCGCGCGGCGGAACGCGCGGCGGAGATGGTTGCCGGAGAGGCCCCGGTCGCGGAAGTTCCGTCTTTGTTGGAGAACCCCACCGTGCCGCTCATCGACCCCGCACTACGTCCGCATCGTCGCGGCAGAAAGCCCAAGGCGTATATTGAGGCGGAGAAAGCCGCTGCTGCGGCGCTGGCGGCCCAGCAGGCGGCATTGATGGCCGCCCGGGACGAACAGGCTGCGGCGAGCAATGAGGCGCAGCCTAAGGTTCCCGCGTCCGGTGTTCAAGACGCAGAGTCCGAGGACGTGCAGACTCCGAAGGGCGCCGCGCCCAAGAAGGACGCTCGCCCTGGTCGTGGCGCACGTGCAAAGAAGGCTCAGGCGCTCGATGCGCCCGCTTCCTCCGACACGGCGGACACCCAGCCCACGCCCCCACATCCGGGCGAGTCGGACGAGGCCAAGGGCAAAGACGATGCCCGTACCGATGGTAAGCAAACCCGCCGCACCCATCAGAATCGCCGTGACGCCGAACATGGCGAGCGTGATGACAAGGGTCCCAAGACTCCCTCCAAGAACGCGGAGCGCCGCGAGCGTCGCGAGCGCCAGCAGAACAACCGCAAGCAGCGCAACAACCGTTTTGCTCCCGTCGAGCCCTCGCTTAAGCGCGAGGAACTGGCCGCCATGAAGGTGGCCGAGCTGCGCGAGAAGGCCCGCGAGCTCGAACTTGATCCGACTGGCATCAAAAAGCCCGAACTTATAGAGGCCGTGTATGCCGCAGCCGCCCGCGCAGAGGGCTTCCGTGACATCTCGGGCATCCTCGATATCGACAATCAGGGATTCGGGTACGTCCGCGCGCACGGCTATATGCCCAGCCGTGACGACGCCTTCGTTCCCGCGCAGATGGTTCGAGCTGCTGGCCTGCGCCCCGGCGACTTGGTCGAGGGCACGCTGCGCCCCATGCGCGCAAACGACAAGCTTCCCGGCCTCGCCAAGCTTCGCTCGGTGAACGGCATGGACCCCGAGGAGGTCAAGCGTCGCCCCAAGTTCTCCGATCTCACGCCGATCTATCCCAACGAGCCGCTCAAGATGGAGCATGGCCGTGATTCCATCACGGGCCGAGCCATCGACATCGTGAGCCCCATCGGCAAGGGCCAGCGTGGCCTGATCGTCTCGCCGCCCAAGGCCGGCAAGACCACCATCCTCAAGAAGATCTGCCAGTCCATCGCCATCAACAACCCCGAGGTCCATCTCATTTGCCTGCTGGTGGATGAGCGTCCCGAGGAAGTCACGGACATGCAGCGCTCCATCAAGGGCGACGTCGTGGCTTCGACCTTCGATATGCCCGCCGAAAACCACACACGTGTGTCCGAGCTCGTGATCGAGCGCGCCAAACGCATCGTGGAGCTCGGCGGCGACGTCGTGGTGGTACTCGACTCCATCACTCGACTCGCCCGCGCGTATAACCTCGCGGCACCGGCGTCCGGACGCATCCTGTCCGGCGGAGTGGATTCCGCAGCGCTGTACCCGCCCAAACGCTTCCTGGGTGCGGCTCGCAATATCGAGAACGGCGGATCCCTCACGATCCTCGCCTCTGCGCTCATCGATACCGGCTCCAAGATGGACGAGGTGATTTTTGAGGAGTTCAAGGGCACGGGCAATATGGAGCTCAAGCTCGATCGCGATCTGGCCGACCGTCGCATTTTCCCGGCCATCGACCCAGTGGCATCGGGCACGCGCAACGAGGACCTGCTCGTTGACGAGCAGATGCGCCCATTCATGTGGGGCATCCGCCGGATTCTGGCGGGTATGAACAATACCGAGCGCGCCGCCGCGTCCTTCATCAAGGGCCTCAAAGGCACGAACTCCAACCAGGATTTCCTTATCCGCACCGCCAAGAAGGCTGCAGACCACGCCGACGCGCTGTAGGGGCTTTTGGGTCGCGTAGCGGGGTATACGCTTCGGGTCGTGGCTTCGCTTCGCTCCACAAAAACGACCCTACGGTATACCCCGCCACGCGACTAAGGCCCGCACGTGATTGTGGAATCTGCCTAGACGAAAAATCCCCTCGCAGCTCTTCCTGCCGTGAGGGGATTGCCTTGCTTACAGGATGCCCAGCACGCGCTCTGCCGCCAGAGCTGCTTTGTAGGGGAGCACGCGCGAGACGGCATAGTAGGCCCGCATGTCCAGGGACGGGATGCAGAGGTCTTTGCCCGCGCACGAGGCACGTAGGGCTGCCTTCGCCACGTTCTCGGCGCTCTCGAATCCAATTGCGGTCATGGCGCGTGCGGCGACATCGTCGCCCGGTTTGTCAAGGAATTCGGTCTTCATGAATTTGGGGCACACGGCGGTCACGTGGATGTCTGCGCTGCCGAGTTCTGCGTCGAGCGAGCGCGAGAGGTCCAGGACGAACCGCTTTGCCGCCGAGTACACAGCGAGCTTCGGTTGGGGAATGAACGCAGCCACGCTCGAGATGTTGATGATGCGGGAACCGGCGCGTAGATAAGGGAGGGTACGGTAGATGAGCTCGACCGGTGCCTGCATGAGCAGACGTGCCATTGCGCCGCCGTCTTTCGTGCGCTGGGAGGCGACCGAGCCAAAGATGCCGAACCCCGCATTGTTTACCAGGAGCGCGACTTCCGCGCCGGGCGTCTCGGCAAGAGCTCCCTCGATGACTTCGAACGAAGACGGATCGGTGAGGTCGAGGCAAAAGGGGCGAACGGGCGTCGAGCTCGTGCGGCGAAGCGCCTCAAGACGCTCGAGCCTCCGAGCAACGGCCCAGATCTCATCGATGTGCCCCGCCTCGCCGGCGTCTATGCGCCTGACGAGCTCTCGGCCCAATCCGGAGCTTGCTCCCGTGACAATGGCGACTCGCAGCATATGAACTCCCTACGTATCGATATCGCTTGTGCGATTTCGCATCGGCAAGGTTCTTGTTCCCGATTTCCACTTGCCAAATTCACTTGAAAATACCTGCGAATTCTTACATAATCAACGAAGATCGCGACGGAATAATGCAGATGAAACGAACCACCATCCGTTGCTTGGGGCGCACTGCGCCATCGAGCCATACCATTCATCTTTTCCATCCGACCTCAAGCCGTCGCCCGACGTAGTCTGGCGCGGTCATCTGTCATGAAACGTATGGTACCGAGGGAGTGCGCCATGGCTGAGGCAAGAATTGGATATCGTGGCAACGCGGTCGGCATCTCCGCGGGATTGGGCATTGCACTTCCGCTTGCCGCGTATGCTGTGAGCTTGCCGTTCGATGGTGTAAGCGAGGTCGTCCGCGCCGACGCCATGCCGTTCGCCGCCGGTATCGTCGCCGGTGTCGGCATGCTGGCGCTCACGGGTCATCTTCTCGACGTCCATGCCGATCGTGTCGCCGCCGAAGAGGCCGAGGCCGCGCGATTCTCGTCCATGTACGAGACGGGCGTCATCAATCGGGGTGCTTCCAATTCGCATTCCCAGACATCCTCGGCACCACGGGGCAAGCGCTTTGCCCGTAAGGGCACCCCGGCCGGCGTCCCTGTGATCTCGCGCGCGGTCGATGCGCTCGACGAGATGGAGGCATGGGCCGAAATCGACGCGATGTTCAAGGACGGCTCGCCTATCAGCTGTGACCCCACGCGTTCGAAGGATATGTACCAGATTGCGCTCGAGGAGCTGCGTCGTTCCGAACGCGCTGCAACGGCCGCCACCTCCGTCACCACGGCCACGGCTACCGCTGCCACCGCGGCCGTTCGAGCCACGACCCCCGCCCCTCAAACTGTCAATGCGGGTGGGTCGCTCGTCGATGATTTCGATTTGGACGAAGCCGACGCGCGCGACGAGGCCATGGCCTCCCTGTACGGCCCCTCGGTCGTCTCTCGCTCCCATGCGCCCGTGCTTCCCACCATGTCCGCGCCCGTCGTCCAATCGGCGGTCCCCGTGCGAACGGCCCAGGCTTCTAGCCCTGCTCAACAAGTACGGTCGCAGGAGGCCCCGAGCGTCCCGGTTGCCGACTACTCCGGCCATGAGGGTATGTGGGTGGCGGCGCTTGCCATCCTCGCCGACGAGAGCGTATCTGCTGTGACATCCGTCTCTTCCGCACCCGCTGTTGCCGAGCCTGCCGAGACCTCAGTCATGGATGCCAAGCGCATGGCGGCCATCGCCGAAGGCGGTCATGCCACGCGCCTACATAGCCATGTCAACTCGATCATCGAGGAGGAGTTCGACAAGGTCCCGTCCAAAAGCGTCCACAGGACCGCTCATGAGTACCTTAAGGTCATCGAGGGCGGGACGGCGGGGATGCCGGCCCTTCGGTCTGCGGAGGGGTAATTCGTCTTGTCGAACTTGTCCGGTCAGTTTCGTTTCAAGGTGAGCACTCCCTGGCTGCTGCTCACCTTGGTGTTCGTCACCTTCATATGGGGCAACTCTCTCGTTCCCGGTCAGGGGAGCGGTTCTTTAAGCCTGAGTGTCATGGAATGTGCCCATGAGGTGCTGCGCTCGCTGGGGCTTCCCTATGCGTGGCTGACGAACTTCATCATTCGCAAGACCGCGCATTTCACCGAGTATCTCGTGCTTGGTCTGTTCGCGTCGCAGGCGTTCGACAGGACCGGTGCCGCGTCGCGCGCCTCCCTTGTCGCCACCGCCGTGTTTTGCGCATTCATTCCATCTATTGATGAGACGATTCAACTCTTCGTCGCCGATCGTTCCGGGCAAGTGATCGATGTGCTCCTCGATTGCTGTGGGGCGGCAACGGGTATCGCGCTCCGGACAGCATGGATTAAGATGCGGAGAGTTCGTAACAACTCGCGTCAAGTGCGTGCGAAGCGCGCGTAACCGCATCGCGCGGGATTGGACGAAGCCGGCGGTGGGGCATGGGACGGCCATGGGGCCAATGGATTTTCACCCTCAGGCCAAGGCTCTCAAACTTTTCTTGAATTACCCCTTGCATTGAACGCCATGAGCGTGCATAATACTCTTCGCTGTGTGACAGACATGGTGGGTGTAGCTCAGTTGGCTAGAGCGACGGGTTGTGGTCCCGTAGGTCGAGGGTTCGAGTCCCTTTACCCACCCCATTCCCTTTCACACGGCAGATGCAAAGGGCGATTAGCTCAGCTGGCTAGAGCAGGGGACTCTTAATCCCAAGGTCCAGGGTTCGAATCCCTGATCGCCCACCACATTGCATCCTTTGGACATACGGGCGATTAGCTCAGCTGGCTAGAGCAGGGGACTCTTAATCCCAAGGTCCAGGGTTCGAATCCCTGATCGCCCACCATTGAATGCATGCTCCCGCAAGGGAGTTTTTCTTTATGTGCGTGTTTTAGTTCCTCAAATCGATTGCGTTCGGCTGCATCCCATTGAATCCAGGGGATGCAACAACGGTGATCAGGCACGCGGGTGATGCACGTGCGGCGGATAATCGGGTCGATAGTGGGATCCAAGGCTCTCACGTCGTTCGCGCATGGCGCTTAGCATGGCATGGGCGAGCTTGAGCTGCGAGGAAATGCGAATTCCCCGTGCGAGTGAGGCGTCACGGGGGATGACGCAGCCGCGGCATGCTCCGTGGAAACGCGCCTCACGCTGTAACTGCTCGATATCCCGCAGCGCATCTGCGAGACCTGTCTCGGTGCGCTGGATCATGGCGTGCGCGCTCATCGTGCACTTCATGTCCCCCGTAATGCGGGAAGCATCCATGTCGTCCAGAGGTGCTTTCGTCATGCGGATGTCTTGAAGCGCCAGCTCGAGGGCGCGTGTCGCGACTTGACGCATTGCGGCACCGGATTTCATGCGCTCAGCTGCCTTCGCTGCCTGTGTGCCGGCAATCCTTCCAAACACGAGTCCATTGGCGCTCGAGAGCCCTCCAATGCGATCGGCCCCGTGCATGCCTCCCGTCACCTCACCGCAGGCATAGAGACCGGGCACGCCGGTCTGAGCGCATTCATCGATCTGTATCCCACCGTTTGCCGCGTGTGCGTACATGGCGACGCGCAGGTTATCCGCGGGAGTGATGCCCAGCTCGTCTTGCATCCATTGGGCGAATGTCCTCACAAATTCGGGGGCTCCCTCATGCGGGAATCGATAGCGAACAGAAAGCCCCTCGTCGCCAGCAGCGTCAATCGCCATGTCCACGAGTGCATCGTTAAGACGGCAGGTGAAGGGTCCGTGCCCGGAGCGCCTCTCAAGGAGCGCGCCGAGGTCCTCTGGCTCCCTGGGCAGCAGTTTGTTCTCGTCCTCGAACATGGCGTAGCGAAACGTCTTCTCATTGAAGACGATGCCGCGGGCGGGGTAGACCAAGCCGGGCATCATCTGCATGAATTCAATGTTGACGAGGGAGCAACCGGCATCCATGGCGATGCCCTGGGCGGAGCTTAGGACGTCTTGGGAGGTGAGGCTTCGCTCGAATAGGCCTCCGGTTCCACCTGTCGAGAGGACGACGGCGTTGGCGATGCATCCGAAGAGTTCCTGAGCTCTTCGGTCGTAGAGGATGGCACCCGTAATCGCCCTCGTTCCCTCTTCACCGCGGGTGAGGCGCATCAGCTCGCATCGTTCGAGGACATCGATGCCGAGCTCCTTGAACGCGCGCTTTGCGGCAGCCTCGAACTCCTTTCGTGTGATGCCACGCCACAAGCGGTGTTTATGGTCGAAGCAGGGTATAAAGGTTGATTCAAGGGCGCTTTCGGCGCTCTCCGGACGTTTGAGCCTCACGCCAAGCTCATCTTCGAGCCAGGCGATCGACGGGTGAATACCCCGTACGAACGTCTCCACGAGCCTCTCATCGGCGACACCGCAGCCAACGCGTAAGATGGATGCGATCAGATCCGCCTCGTCGGTATCGGATTCGGGTCCGATGAGGCCGAGCCCCCATGTGCCCGGGTAGAAGCTCGATCCTCCGAATAGCGGTCCGGCGCAGGCGAGTGCCACCGATGCGCCATGGGATGCGGCTTCGATTGCGGCGCTGATGCCTGCAATGCCGCCTCCGATGACGAGGGCATCGCATTTGAGTTCCATGGGGTTCTCCTATCTGCGGATTGGCCGATGATGCGCCGTTCACTAGGGTACGTGGTCGCGGTATCGTTCGGACGCGCGGGTCGGTACGCGGCAGATGCTATTGCGCGGACGGTTTGTCATACGAGTCATCTAGTCGGATATTGCATGAGATCGTCTGAATTTTAGATATATGCGTACGCGCCTCTCGTGCGCCTGAGGGCTGTCGCGCCCGTACATCGGCGGGTGCGCCCGTTGCCGTGTCCGCCTGTCCGCCCTCCATCCTCCACCTGGAATCCTCTCCAAGAAAAAGGGCCGCCACCCGAAGGTGACGGCCCGTATTGCCGAGTCGTTGGCGTGCGTCTCGCGCGGCGCGAATGCTACTCGTTGATAGCGGCGTTCACGGCGACGGCGCAGGCGACGGTGGCACCGACCATGGGGTTGTTGCCCATGCCGATGAGGCCCATCATGTCGACGTGCGCGGGCACGGAGGAGGAGCCGGCGAACTGGGCGTCGGAGTGCATACGGCCCATGGTGTCGGTCATGCCGTAGGAGGCAGGGCCGGCGCCCATGTTGTCCGGGTGCAGGGTGCGGCCGGTACCGCCACCGGAGGCCACGGAGAAGTACTTCTTGCCGGCCTCGAGGCGCTCCTTCTTGTAGGTGCCCGCGGTGGGGTGCTGGAAGCGCGTGGGGTTGGTGGAGTTACCGGTGATGGAGATGTCCACGTTCTCGTGCCACATGATGGCAACGCCCTCGCGGACGTCGTCGGCGCCGTAGCAGTTGACGGCGGCACGGGGACCATCGGAGTAGGGGATGGTCTCGACGACCTTGAGCTCACCCGTGAAGTAATCGAACTGGGTCTTCACATAGGTGAAGCCGTTGATGCGGGCGATGATCTGGGCGGCGTCCTTGCCCAGGCCATTCAGGATGACGCGAAGCGGCGTCTTGCGGGCCTTGTTGGCGTTGAGGGCCAGCTTGATGGCGCCCTCAGCGGCTGCGAAGGACTCGTGACCGGCGAGGAATGCGAAGCACTCGGTGTCGTCGGACAGGAGCATGGCGCCCAGGTTAC
Organism: Collinsella sp. AF08-23; assembly: GCF_003479805.1. Lineage (GTDB taxonomy): Bacteria > Actinomycetota > Coriobacteriia > Coriobacteriales > Coriobacteriaceae > Collinsella. Next base: position 164,477 of record NZ_QUHV01000003.1, read on the forward strand.
CGTGGCCCAGACCGACCTTACGGTCCTCGGCGACGGAGCCCGGAACGGTGAAGGCCTGGATGCCCTCACCGATGATGGCGGCAGCCTCAGAAGCGCTCTTGGCGCCCTTCTTGATGGCCAGCGCGCAGCCCAGGGTGTAGGCCCACTCGGCGTTCTGGAATGCGATGGACTGGGTGTCGTGCACAATCTCGCGGGCGTTCACGCCCTTGTCGAGGCAGATCTGCTCGGCTTCCTCGAGGGAGGCGATGCCGTTCTCGGCGAGGCAGGCGTTGATCTTCTCAACGCGGCGCTCGTAACCTTCGAAAGTAACAGCCATTTTCTATCCCTCCCTTTCTACTCGTGAACCGGGAAGACGTTGGCGACCGTGTGGGTCTCCTCGTCGGTGCGCGGGTCGATGTACTTGGCGGCGTTCTCCCACTGGCCGTAGTGGCCCATGGCGCCGGCGATGGCCTCCTCGGGGGTCTTGCCGGCCTTGAGGGCGTCGGTGAACTTGCCGAGGTTCATGAACTCGAACGCGATGATCTCGTTGTTGGCGTTGAGGGCCATGCGGGTCACGTAGCCCTGGGCGAGCTCGAGGTAGCGAGCGCCCTTGGCCTTGGTGCCGAACATGGTGCCGACCTGGGAGCGCAGGCCCTTGCCGAGGTCGTCGAGGGAGGCGCCCACGGGCAGGCCGCCCTCGGAGAACGCGGTCTGGCTGCGGCCGTAGACGATCTGCAGGAAGATCTCGCGCATGGCCACGTTGATGGCATCGCAGACGAGGTCGGTGTTGAGGGCCTCGAGGATGGTCTTGCCGGGGAGGATCTCGGAAGCCATGGCGGCGGAGTGGGTCATGCCCGAGCAGCCGATGGTCTCGACGAGGGCCTCCTCGATGATGCCCTCCTTGACGTTAAGCGTGAGCTTGCACGCACCCTGCTGCGGGGCGCACCAGCCAACACCGTGCGTGAGGCCGGAGATGTCCTTGATCTCCTTGGCCTGGACCCACTGGCCCTCCTCCGGGATGGGCGCGGGGCCGTGGTATGCGCCCTTGGCGACGGGGCACATGTTCTCCACTTCCTGTGAGTACTGCATGCCTCTCCTCTCTTTCGTAGTCGCTGCCGGACGCACGGTTTTGATTCCGATGGACCGGGCAAACCTGACATGCAGCTTTATTTTAACCCGAGTTGGGTCGCCTGCGAGGGAGAAGGTAAGTTGAAACGCTTTAATATGGGCGAAGCGTGGCAGGAGTGATCATGTCCGAGGGGCCGCGCCAACGGGGGACGCTATGCGTTGCGATCTTTGCAGGTGCCCGATGTGGAACCGTCTTCGTGCGCGCGCGCCTCCTTGTTCGTGCGTTTTGCAGGAACCTTGAAGGTGACACCGTCGGACTTGCGCGCGGCGTTGACTCGCGTCGGCGTGCTTGTTCGCTTGTCCGTCGGCCTGAACTTGACGCCCGCCGGCCGTCTGACTCCGCCCCAGTCACCATGTGCTACATGATGGGCGTTATGCGCGCGGCGGCTCCAGCGGTTGTAGATGCTCTCTCCTGTAGTGGAACGCATGCCCATGCAGGGGGCGGCGATGACGACGGGCAGCAGATACTCGATGGAGCGCCATATGACGAGACCTGCAGACAGATGCCATCCGAACATATTGCCAAACAGGTAGGTAAAGCCGACTTCGGCGCCGCCTGCTCCACCTGGCAGCGGAATAGCGTTAACGAGCAGCTCGACCATGGAGCCGGAGGCGAGGCAGACCAGCAGGTCGGCCTCGAGGCCAAACGAGCGCAGAACGAAATAGGGCAGCGCATACATGCAGCCGAGTTGGATCAGGGTAAGGAGCTCTACGATGGGGAGCACATGCCAGTTGGATGCTGCAGAGCGGAAAGCCTGTGAAAACGTGGTGACCTGCGTGGTGAGGAAGTCGAGGTAGCGCTCATAGCGCTCCTGGTTGAGGATGTGCAGCGTGCGCCCGATCTTGAGACCGAGCGAGCCGAGTTTTTGGATCGGTCTGGGTAACAGGCAGAGCAACAGCACACCGCCGACCTGGATGAACTTGTATCCGAACATGAAAATGCCGATCCAGATAACATCGAGCCCGATGATCTTGACGTCGGCGAAGGTCTCTAAAAAGTAGTTGCCGCAAAAGAGCAACATGATGGCGGCGAAGATGCCCTCACCCGCCTCATAGAGGGTGAAGCGTACGAATTGCAGGGCGGAAGCATCGGCCAGGGAGAGTCCCGCGCGCGTGAGGCGGTAGATTTGCGACGGGATGACGCCCGCGCCTCCCGGGGTAAGACGCATGAAAAAGACGCCGGATGCCTCCACGCTCATGAGGTCGCGGAACCCGACGGGGGAGTCGTGGTCGATGACGACGATGGCGGCGTACGCCAGGATGCCGAAAACGTAATAGCACAGAAAGCACGCGACGCCCGCGATGATCCATTTGGGATTGACGCCGATGAGCGCGCGGACAAAGTCATCGAGTTGTCCGCTCATGACGAGGTAGGCGGCGTAGGCGACACCAATGAACGCAAGGAAGATGAAGGTGGAGCGCACCTGCTTCATGGAGGTGCTGTCGGCCTTGCGGTCCTGGACGGCGGAGACGTCTCCAACTGCGATTTTGGGGGCGCGGCGTTCACGCTGCTGCTCGGTTGCCCCGGGCGTTACGGACGCCGTTGAGCGCTCCTGTTCGCGATCGGTCTGTGACGTCATCCGTGCCTCCGTGGGTACATCGTGGCCGCGCCGTCGCGACCGTGTACACAGTGTACCCGTCTGTCACGGCGCCGCGCCGGGCATGAGCTGATACACAAGAAGGTTACGCGCTGAGTATGCCGTCGAGCGTGCGCCAGGCGAGCTCGGCACACTTGACGCGCGCGGGCATGTGCGAGATGTCCTTGAGTTGGGCCGCCTCGTCGAGGTCGTCAAAGTCGTCCTCGGTGAGCTCCTCGCCGCGGATCATCGCCAAGAAAAGCCCGGAGAGGCGCTTGGCCTCCTCAACCGTCTCGCCCGTGATGAGGTCTGCCATGATATCCGCTGACGCCTGCGAGATCGCGCAGCCGTGCCCGGTGAAGGCGGCCTCTTCAATGACTCCGTTCTCCACGCGTAGGGAAAGCGTGAGCTCATCGCCGCAGCTGGGGTTGATGCCGTCATGCGTGTGCGTGGGGGCGTCCATCTCGTACTTGTAATCGGGGTGCGAGCTGTGTTCCATGAAGGATGCGGAACGGTAGATGTTACCCATTGAAGACACTCCAGACGTGGTTGAGGGAGTCGATGAAGCGGTCGATGTCGTACTTGTCGTTATAGAAGGCAAGGCTGGCGCGGCAGCAGGCGAGGTTCTCCACGCCGAGCCAGGTGAGGAGCGGCTGGGCGCAGTGGTGCCCTGCGCGGATGCACGCGCCGTCCATGTCCATGATGCTCGCGACGTCGTGCGGATGGATGCCGCGGATGTTGAAACTAACGGCCCCATGGTGCTGGTCCCAGTAGATGGACCCGATGATGTCAACGAAGGGAAGCTCGACCATGCGACTCATGGCGTAATGGACGAGTGCGTGCTCACGCTCGGCAATGGCGTCGTAGCCGACCTTGTTCACGAGGTAGTCCAGCGCCACTCCGGTGGCGTAAATGCCAGCAGCGTCCTGTGTGCCGGCCTCGAACTTCTCGGGCACGGGGGCCCAGACGGCGCCCTGCTCGGTGACGGAGTCGATCATCTCGCCGCCGGTGAGGACGGGGTCGGTTTGGTCGAGCAGCTCCGCACGTCCCCACAGCACTCCCACGCCCATGGGGCCAAGTGCCTTATGTGCGGAGAAGGCGAGGAAGTCGGCGCCGAGCTCGTTCACGTCGACGCGCATGTGCGGGACGGATTGGGCGGCGTCGACCACCATGTAGGCTCCGTTTGCATGAGCGGCCGCGGCGAGTTTGGCGATGGGATTTTCCACGCCCAGGACATTGGAGACGTGCGCGGCGGCGACGATTTTGGTCGCAGGCCCGATCTTGGCAGCGATCTCCTCGTCGGTGATCCGACCGGTTTTGGTGGGGTAGAGGTAGATGAGCTTCGCACCTGCGGCGCGGCACGCCTGCTGCCACGGAATCAGGTTGGAGTGGTGCTCCATGATGGTGATGGCGACCTCGTCACCGGGCTTGAGCACGTGGGGCGCGAAGCCCTTGGCAACAATGTTCAGCGCCTCGCTCGTGTTGCGGCAGAACACCACCTCGTTGGCGCGGGCGCGACCTCGCTCGTCTACCGCGCCCAAGAGCTCGGCGATCTGGGCGCGTACGCGTGCGATGGCCTCGGTCGCCTCAACGGAGAGCGAGTACAGACCGCGCAGGGGATTGGCGTTCATCGTTTCATAGAAGCTCCTTTGAGCTTCGAGAACGCATGCAGGGCGTTGCGCGGTGGCGCCGCTGTCCAAAAAGGCGATGTCCTCTCGCTGGGCGAGGAGCGGGAAGGAGCTTTTATACGGATTGAGCCCGATGTCGACGCGGGGCCATCCGCGACTTACCTCATCAGAGGCATCGAATACGAAACTGGAAGGTGTGGTGCAGGTGTCGCAGGTCACGTTGTCGGTGTCGATCACGCGATCTCCTCCTCAAAATCCGGGACGATCTGGTTGCCCAGGCGGACGACATGGGCGCGAATCGCGTCATTGGGCGCGCGTAGAGCGGCGTCCTCAAGTTTGGCGGAGAGGAACAGGGCCTCCGTCTGCTCTTGGGAAAGGCCGCGACATGCGGCGTAGAAAAGCTGCTCGGGACGCACATGGCCGATGGTGGCACCGTGGTTGCCCGCGACGTCGTCCTCATCGCATAAGATGGTGGGAATGGTCTTGTTGTCCACGCCATGGTTTGCCAACAGGACCGTCTCGCGCTCGGCGCCCTCGGCTCCCTTTGCCCCGTGGATGAGGTCGATGGTGCCACGTAGGCATTTCTTGGACGAGCCGGTGAGCACGCCGTTTGCGTCCATGTTGGAGAGCGTCTTGCGACCGCGATGGCGGATTACGTAGTTGAAGTCGCGCTGTTCGGTACCAGCGGCGAGATAGCTCGTCTCGACGTCGATGCGGGAGCGGTCGCCCCGGAGGTCGGCTGCGAGGCCTGTGGCGGTGAAGCCGCCTGCGAGGACCACGTGACGGACGGTCACGCGCGCGTCCTCGTCGAGCACGAAGCCGGAATCCTCCATGAGCGTGACGGCATCGCTGGCGGTGACATAGACCGTGAGGTCGACGCGGGCGCCGCGTCCGGCGAACACACGCAGAGTGGAGCCCATGAAGGTTGGCTGCTCGGCGGTGGAATCGAGGGAGATGGTCACGGCGAAGGTGGCACCGTCCTCGGCGATGATGTCAACGCTGGCACCCGATGCAGTGCCATTCTCAGCAGTAACACGGATGTTCGCCTGCTCGGTCTCACCAGCCTCGGCTGCGAGGACCGCGGTTCCGCCGGCGAGGAAGTTCAGATAGGCGCGGGCGTTGATGCCGATGCCGGTCTCAAAGTCGGCGGCGACATCACCGGCCATCTCGGAGAGGGCGGCGCGCTTCTCGTAGGAGGAAAGGGCGGGGACATCGAGGTCCTCGGCGCCCTTGTCCTTGCGCGTGGCGGCAACGCAGATGGCGCGGGAATCTGCACGGGCGTCGCTGCGTTCGGCGTCGAGGCGCTCCTGCAGGCGCGCGATGGCGCTTTCAAAACTCGTGGTGTTGTCCAGGGTGTCGCCTGCCTCGATTTCGACCTGGCATGTGCGCTCCAGGCCATCGGGGATCTTCACGGTGACGTCGTTCATCTTGAGCCAGCTCCAAGTTGGAGCAGGCATCGCACTTGCATGGCGAATGGTCATACCGTCCATCTTCATTATCCGATAGCCCCTTCCATCTCGAGCTTGATCAGGTTGTTCATCTCGACTGCGTACTCGAGCGGGAGCTCCTTGGAAACGGGATTGGCGAAGCCGTTCACGATCATGGTGCGCGCCTCTTCCTCGGACATGCCGCGGCTCATGAGGTAGAACACCTTATCGTCGCCGATGCGACCAATCGTCGCCTCATGGCCGATGTCCACGTTCTTGGCGCGAATGTCCATCGCGGGGATGGTGTCGGAGCGCGAGATGTCGTCGAGCATGAGCGACTGGCACGACACGCTCGCCGCAGAGCCCTCGGCGGCCGGGGTGGCGACGATGGAGCTGCGGAACGTGGAGATGCCTCCGCCCTTGGAGATGGACTTGGTCTCGACCGTGGCGGTGGTGTCGGGCGCGCCGAGCACGACCTTGCAGCCGGTGTCGAGGTTCTGGCCGGCGCCCGCGAAGGTGATGCCGGTGAAGCTCGAGCGGCTCTTGCGGCCCGCGAGCACGCTCATGGGGTAGAGGTAGCCCACGTGGCTGCCAAAGGAGCCCGAGATCCACTCGATCTCGCCCTCCTCCTCGCAGCGGGCGCGCTTGGTGTTGAGGTTGTACATGTTCTTCGACCAGTTCTCGATGGTCGAATAGCGTAGATGGGCGCGCTTGCCCACAAAGAGCTCGACCGCACCGGCGTGGAGGTTCGCCACATTGTACTTGGGTGCCGAGCAGCCCTCGATGAAATGCAGGTCGGCGTCGTCCTCGACGATGATGAGCGTGTGCTCGAACTGACCCGCGCCCGCGGCGTTGAGGCGGAAGTAGCTCTGCAGCGGGAAGTCGAGCTTGACGCCCTTCGGTACGTAGACGAACGAGCCGCCAGACCACACGGCGCCGTGCAGCGCCGCGAACTTGTGGTCGGTGGGCGGGATGAGCGTCATGAATTTCTCGCGGATGAGCGCCTCCCACTTGGGCTCGTGGAGTGCCTCCTCGATACCCGAGTAGACGATGCCCATCTTGGAGGCGGTGTCCTGCATGTTGTGGTAGACGAGCTCGGAGTCGTACTGGGCACCCACGCCGGCCAGATAGCTGCGCTCGGCCTCGGGAATGCCCAGACGCTCGAAGGTGTTTTTGATATCGTCGGGCACGGAGTCCCAGTCTGCCTTTTGGTCGGTGTTGGGCTTCACGTACGTGACGATGTGGTCCATGTCGAGGCCGTCGATGCCCGGGCCCCAGGTGGGGTTGGGCGTGTTGTGGTAGATCTCGAGGGATTTGAGGCGGCGCTCGAGCATCCAGGCGGGCTCGTTCTTGCGCTCGGAGATCTCGCGGACGATGTCGGGCGTGAGGCCGGCGTCGAGGCGCTCAAAGCCCTCTTCACCGTATGAGAAGTCATAGAGGCTGCGGTCGATGTCCGCGACCTCGGTTCGGTTCTTAGCCATGACTGCGGCCTCCTAGCGGGACTCGCCCGCGGCGAGCTGCTCGGCTGCTTCGCGCTCAAAGGAGTCGAAGCCGTTGGCGTCGATCCACGGGATGAGCGAGGCGTCGTCCTCGCGCACGATGCGGCCGTTCACCATAACGTGGACGCGGTCGACCTCGAGGTGCTCGAGGATGCGCGTGTTGTGGGTGATGATGACAAGCGAGCCGTCGGTGGAGCGGCGGTACGCGTCCATGCCGCGGGACACCACGCCGAGGGCGTCGACGTCGAGGCCGGAGTCGGTCTCGTCGAGGATGGCGAGTTTGGGCTGGAGGAGTAGAAGCTGAAGCATCTCGACCTTCTTCTTCTCACCGCCGGAGAAGCCCACGCCCAGCTCGCGGTTGAGGTAGGCGGTGTCCATGTCGAGCTCGGCGGCGAGCTCCTTCACGCGGCGCCGGAACTCCTTGCCCTTCATCTCGAGGCCGGGGCGCCCGGCGATGCTCGCGCGCAGGAAGCTTGAGAGTGGCACGCCGGGGATCTCGACGGGTGCCTGGAAGGAGAGGAACAGACCTGCGCGGGAGCGCTTGTCGGGGGAGAGGTCGGTGATGTCTTGACCGTCGAAGGTGATGGTGCCCTCGTTCACGGTGTAGACCGGGTCGCCCATGATCACGTGGCCCATGGTGGACTTGCCCGCGCCGTTGGGGCCCATGAGGACGTGGGTCTCGCCGGCGGCGACATCGAGGTCGATGCCGTGGAGAATGGTCTTCTCGTCCACCGAGGCGGTGAGGCCGGTGATGCTGAGCAGGGGTGTTGCGCTCATAAGAAATCCTTTCGAGGTGCACGGGCGATGTGCGATCCGCGCTAAACTCTAGAAGTTCACTCGGATTAACGATACGATGATAGCCGATTTCTGCGAGAATATGCAGACGTTTCGAGACCAGGCTCGCTGTTTCACATGGTTTACCGCAAGGGGGTTCGCCCATGCTCATTTCCTCAAAGGGCCGCTACGCGCTCAAGCTGATGATATACATTGCCGCGATCGGCGGGGATCCCGTTGCGGGAAGTGCCGTTGGTGATGACGCCCCTGCACCAGGGAATGGGTCGCGCTCAGGGTCGTTGGCCCTTGATGCCCCCGCACGACCCCTCGCGAGCGCCTCGCGTCCCCAGACTAAGGTGTCGCTGCGCGAGGTCGCCGAGCGGGAGGTCATCTCGCTCAAGTACTTGGAGCAGCTAGTGCGCCCGCTCATGAAGGCGGGCTTGCTCAAGAGCGTACGTGGCAAGGGCGGCGGGTACGTTCTGGCCAAGCCGGCTGCGCAGATTCGCGCCGGGGATATCCTGCGCGCGGCGGAAGGGGAGCGGTCCACCGTCGCTTGCGAGGGGCTTGAGGGCGCCTGCGGGCGCAGCGACCTGTGCTCGACCGTGAAGTTCTGGACCGGGCTCGAGGAGACCATCGACGCCTACGTGGACGGCGTGACCCTCGTCGAGCTCGCCGCTGTGCCGGAGATTAAGGTGGAGATTGAACTGTAGGTGCTAGTGGCGGCATCGGCGCGAATCGATGCCGCTATCGCGCGCACCGATGGTGCCGGGCATTGTTGTGGCTACGCGCTCCCGTGTTAGGATGATGTTTACCGTCTCCTTACCTTGTCTTGAACGGATCGTTACATGCCCGAGTTTGCTCCTGCGGCGTATTCCATACCGCTTTTCGTTTCTGCGCTTGCTCTGACCGCATTGGCAGTTTTCCATGCCGTGAGCATGTGGAGGCAATGCCGCCGCTTGCCTCTTGGAGACATCATGTGGTCGGTGTTCTATGTGGCACTCTTGCTCGTTGTTGGCATTTTTTGCTTGCTCGGTGGCATAGACGCCGAGGCTGGAATCCTCGACCTTGGCGCTTATGCTGTGGCGTTGTTTTTGTGCGGCACCATCACGCTCATGCGAAATCGCATTTCGGACGGCATGGCGGAACTTCCCATCAAACTGCGGGCTGCCCTGCGTGCCGTCGCCATCGTCTGTGTTATCGCATTTGTGTCCATCGTTTCCGCATGGATGATCGATTACGTCTGGCTGGATACGAGCGGGTCGATTCAGCTGCAGTATTTCGCTGTAACCGTCTTGCTTTTTGCGTTGGCGTCTGTTGCCCTGTATTTTCTGGGGCAGCGAGGGGGAGCTCTCGTGACGTTCGTTCCCCTTTGCGCGGTTGGCTTTGGCATAGCTCAGTATTTTGTTGTGATGTTCAAGGGCACGCCCATCATGCCTACGGATCTGCTCTCGCTTAAGACGGCTGGTGCGGTTGCCTCCGGTTATAACTACGTGCTTACTCCCAAGATGGTTGTGGCCCTGTGTGCGACCGCAGTATGCGCTTGCAGCTTATCTCTCATCAGGCCGAACTATAGGAGCTTTTCTCGCAGGACGCGCGCAATTACCGCAGGGGCAAGCACGCTTGTGGGCGTGGTCTTACTCGTTGCCCTTGGCGGGCTGTTCAACACGGTGAAGCTTGAGGATGCAATCGAGTTTGAGTATGATCGCTGGATGCCCATCACCACATATCAGACGCTTGGGTTTGCACCCGCGTTCATCGAGGTCGCGCAAGATTTGAAGATTCCCGAACCTGAGGGATATGACAAGCAGCAGACGGCTGTCTTGCTGGATCAGCTCGTCGAGGAATTCGATTCCACGATGGGCGTTGCATCCGAGCGCCTTGCGGCGGAAGCCCAGTTCAGCGATATCAAACCAACAGTAATCGCCGTCATGAACGAGACGTTTTCTGATATGTCCATATACGAAGCAGTTCGTGAGGCGGGCTACGGGGGACCGCAATTCTACAGCTCGCTTGAGGGGACGTTGCAGCGCGGCACACTTATGGTTTCTGTTGTAGGTGGTGGAACGGCAAACTCGGAGTTTGAGTTCCTTACGGGAAATTCGATGGCGTTTATTGGGACGGGGAAATACCCGTATCAGCTCTATGATTTGAGCGAGTCCGATAGCCTAGTCAAGCAGTTTAAGCAGCTGGGATACGGCACGGTCGCCATGCATCCGCAGAGCGCAGTTAACTGGAAACGTTCTTCCGTGTATGAGCAGCTTGGTTTTGACCGGTTCCTCTCTATTGAGGATTTTGAGTCCGCGCCCGTGTACCATTCCGGCGCGACGGACGCGTCTACGTACGACAAGATTCTCGAGCTGCTCGAGCAGGATGCCGCGCCGCAGTTCATCTTCGATGTCACGATGCAGAATCATAGTGGATACGGAGAGGGGAGTGTGCCGGCAGAGGATGTGGTTGGCCTAGATGTTGCGGGCGTTGATGACCCAGCAGCCCTGTCCGAGCTAGGCGTGTATCTTGCGTGCATTAATAGGTCGGATCAGGACCTAGCGTACTTCATTGAGAAGCTGAAGGGTGTCGATCGCCCTGTCGCACTTGTGTTTTTTGGGGACCACCAGCCGGGACTCGCTGGCACCTTGGCGGATTCCCTGTATGCCGATGCGGCTCAGCTTGACCGAGAGTTCAAGAAGCATGAATCGACGTATATGGTTTGGACGAATTACGAGGTTGCCGGCACGGGGTTCGGTCAAGTTCGGACGACGAGCTCATCGCAACTTGCCGCGCAGGTTCTGTATGCGCTTGGTGCGCCTCTGACTGATCGTCAGAAGGCAGATCTTGTCTTGGGGCAAAGCGTGGGGGCAATCAACCTGCTGGGCTATATTGGAGCCGATGGATTGAGGTATGAGCTCGGCACCGATAGCCCCTATCGTGAGACGATTGCGCAGATGCAAGCGATTCAGTACCTAAGGTTTACGGAGAAGCTTGGCCAGTAGTTTAAGTGTGACTGCGCTTGTCTTTCATTCGCAGCCTACGCGAACTGCGCCCGATACGCCTTGCAGACCTCGTCCACGGGGCCGTCCATGCGCAGGTCGCCCTTCTCGATCCACACGGCGCGCTGGCAGATGCGCTCCACCTGGTCCATGGAGTGGCTCACGAACAGCACCGTCACGTTGCCGTCCTCGATGAAGTGCTGGATGCGCCTCTCGCACTTCTCCTGGAAGAACACGTCACCCACGGAGAGCGTCTCGTCCACGATGAGGATGTCGGGCTCGGTGATGGTGGCGATGGCGAACGCGATGCGCGCGACCATGCCGGAGGAGAAGTTCTTCATGGGCATGTCCACGAAGTCGGGCAGCTCGGCGAAGTCGATGATCTCCTGGAAGTGCGCGTCGATGAACTCCTCGGTGTAGCCGAGCAGCGCGCCGTTGAGGTAGATGTTCTCGCGCGCGGTGAGCTCGAGGTCGAATCCCGCGCCCAGCTCGATGAGCGGCGCGATGTTGCCGCGGACGACGCACTCGCCCTCGCTGGCTTCCAGAACGCCGGCGATCACCTTGAGCATGGTGGACTTGCCCGAGCCGTTGGTGCCAACGAGCCCCACGACCTCGCCGGGGCGCACCTTGAACGAGACGTTCTTGAGCGCGCGGAACTCGTTGAAGAACAGTTCGTGCTTCACGAGCTTGATGAAGTACTCTTTGAGGCTGTTGAGTTGCTCGGATGCCATGTTGAAGATCATCGTGACGTCGTTGACCTCGATGGCGTATTCGGAAGATGCGGTGGTTGCCATTGATGTGTCCTTAGACGTAGAGGATGAACTTGTGCTGGGATTTGCGGAAGACGAGGATGCCGATGGCGAGCATGACGACAGCCCAGACGGCACAGAGCGCGAGAATCTCGGTCGAGGGGCTCTGATTCCACAGGAAGATGTCGCGCATGAAGGTCACAAAGCCGTACATGGGGTTCGCCTTGACGATGCCGATAACCCACAACGGGGCACCCTTATCGATGAGCAGCTGAAAGTCCCAGAACAGGGGGGTGAGGTAGGTCCATGCGGTGAGGATGACGCTCCACAGGTGGATGACGTCGCGGAAGAACACGGCGAGCGACCCGATGATGAGGCCGATACCGATGCAGAAGATGATGAGGAGACCCAGGCACACGGGCAGCCAGATAAGGTGCCAGGTGGGCATGACGCGGAACCACAGCATGACGAGCGCGACGGCGACGAGTGAGAAGGCGAAGTTCACGAGCGCGAACAGGACCTTCTGCACGGGGAACACGAAGCGCGAGATCTTGACCTTCTTGAGCAGAGGTGCCGCATCGAGAAAGGACGTGAGGGCGGCGCTCGTTGAGTCGGACATGAACGAGAACGTGATGTTGCCCAGGATGAGGTAGAGTGGGAAGTTCTCGATGCCGTTGCTGAACAGGAACGAGAACACGATGCTCATGACGACCATCATGAGGAGCGGGTTCAGCACCGACCAGACGACGCCCAGCACGCTGCGGCGGTACTTGAGCTTGAAGTCCTTGGTGACGAGCTGCTTTAAGATAAAGCGGTTCTTCTCTGTTTCGTTCTTCGCGTACGGCTGAATGGTAGCCGTGTCGGTAGAGTTATCGGCCACGAGCAGTGCTCCTAGGGCGTAGAGGTTTGTCTAACGAAATGACATCTTACCATGTGGTCCCGTGCCGCACCGTATCTGCACGGGGCGGGGTGACGTAAGACGCGTGGACTGCGAGGTGTTATCGATTGCATGCCATGCTGCCGATTTAAGCGATTTCCTCGATATAATCACACTCCTACCGAGCGGTAAGAAATTGTCTGATGTTTCAATAGCTTACCGAGCGGTAAGACATTAGGAGATGGTAGAATTTAATCCCGTTCGGTACGAAATCGAGTTGTCAGTTGCGGAAATGAGCGGAGCGGAAAAGAGTAACGGTCCGAGGTTCTCGTACGATTCTGGATATCTCGCCACGCCTAACGCGACAGCCATCTCTAGGAGTTTGCCTCTTGTCGGTGAATCGCTCCCCCCAAAGCACCCGGGCGTTTTTCGATGGTCTGATTCCAGAAGGTCCGATGAGGGAGGCGTTTGAGCGCTGCTTCTGGCTTGGCTGACGAGGGCTTCCCAGAGGCAAAGGAAATGGCAGGCAAGATGGTTGAGGGGGCATGCAGGCGCGTAGATGTGCTGAGCGGATAATCAGGACGGTGGGTTTGCCGCATTTTTGTCCTGTATGGGGCATCTGGAAAGCATGAAACTGCCAAGCGGTGGTATGGCGGCTACAGATTCGACGACGGAGACGTGTATAACCCCGGGAGCATGTTGAACTATATCGATCGGGATGGCACCGTTCGTCCTGGGCATCGTGTTTCCCGAGATGGAGTTCAAAGGCGATGCCCTTAAGAGTATGCTGTACCTCGCCGGTTATCTGACGATCGATGAGACCGCTCTGCCAAACGATACACTCTCGTTGCGCCCCCCGCGCATTCCCAACCGTGAAGTCGCACTTTTGTATCGTGTGGAGATCGTCGGGCGGTTCCAGGGCACCGCATCGCCCTAGCGTTCGAGGATGGCAAAAGCGGGGTTTACGACGTCATGCCGCTACTCGGCAAGGGTGTGTTCAGAGTACTTGAGAACCCACCGCCTTCATTGCCGTGTGCGTGGAGTACGGCGCTGTGACGTGGCGCGGGGAGATAGACATCGCACCCGAGGAGCCTACACGAACTGTAAGGTTGCCTAGGTCGACCCATCGTCGGCTGTCGATTAAAGCGATTCGGTCGATTCCGTCGATTTGAGCGATATAATCGATTTGAGGGATATGACTGGATGGGTGATGCTACATGGCGTGTTCAAAGAAGTTCTTCAATCCGTTTAAGCCCAGCGCTGGGGCGGAGCCGCCGCGCATCATAGGTCGCGATCAGGTTTTCTTGGATTATGTCGGTGCGCTGGAGGGCGGCGCGGGCGCACCGGCCCGCTTGATGAGGGTGACGGGGCCGAGAGGATCGGGAAAGACCGTTCTGCTCACCGATCTGGGCGCCCGCGCTCAGGATATCGGCTGGAATGTGGTCAATATCACTGCGGGTGTCAACATGGTGGACGACTTGATGTACGAATTGAGCCCAGATTCCTCCGTTGACTCAATCTCGCTCGCAGGCAATGCCGCGATAGCATCTGGTGAAGTGTCGATGGGCGTTAAGAGGCCGAACCTACGAGCGCTGATGAAGCGTCGTTGCGGCGAGGGGAAAGGGCTGGTAGTCACTATCGACGAGGTCCAAGATGCGCCGCTTGAGGCCATGCAGCTCATCGCCGGTTCGGTCCAGCACCTCATCAGGGAGAAGGAGAATATCTCGCTTGTGTTCGCCGGCCTCCCCATGGGGGTTATGGATTTGATCAACGGCAAGGCGCTGACGTTTTTAAGGCGCGCCCAAAGCGAGGAGCTTGACTTTATCAGTCTCATCGAGGTGAAGCTGTCCTTCAAGGACGGGTTCGCCGCCTCGGGTTTGATTCTCGACGATGATCAACTTGAGATAATGGCGCATGCGACCGAGGGTTACGCGTACTTGATCCAGCTGATCGGATATTACGTTTGGCGATTTGCGGACTTGCACCGCGCGAGTTCGATGCAGGTTTCCGACGAAGATATGCGCCTCGGTGTGGAAAACGCTATGACGCGATTCCATGAAGTGGTCCATGAGCCCGCGATCTCCAAGTTGACCAAAGGGGCGATGGAGTACCTTGTTGCGATGGCGCGAGAGGGCGAGCGCGCCTCGACCGCCGACGTCGCGAAAAGGATGGGAAGGGAGCCGAAGGCCACGAGCTCATTTCGGCGTTCGCTCATACAGCACGAGGTGATTCAAAGTCCCGTTCGTGGATATGTTGAGTTCTCCGTTCCTTTTTTGAGGGAGTACGTGCTGGATAACGCGGAGGAGTTGCTCGACAGGTACTGAATGGCAGCGACTGCTGACCGTATAGGAGGAGGAGCATAGTGTTCACGACGAACGTGGAGTTCAGCAGGTGGGGCACGGTCTTCGCGGACGACAAGCTGGCCGCCGCGATCGTGGACCGGGTGGTCCACCACGGAAGGCTCGTCGAGTTCGGGGGCCCGAGCCACCGGCTCGAGGAGTCCCTCATGCTGGGCAAGTCAGGAATATAGGGGCGTGCCCGCGCCCGATCCCGAAAACTTTCGTGGCGAAACCCGAAAGAAAGGAGTGCTCTTTTACGAAAGCGAGGCTTGACGAAACACAGCAGGTCGAGTACCTGGCGGGCTACCTCGAGGCGGAGCGCGACAGCCGGGACGCCTCGAGGCGCGCCCAGCTGCTCAGGCGCTGCGGGCTGCCGGCGCCCAAGACCTTCGACGGGTACGACTGGTCCGCGGTCTCGTGGCCCGACGGCCTCGGCCGGGAGGACCTGCTGTCGCTCTCGTTCCTCGAGCGCCGGGAGGACCTCGCGCTCATGGGCGACGTCGGCACGGGCAAGACCCACATGGCGAGCGCCCTGTGCCAGCTGGCCTGCGACAGGCGCCCGGGGGCCCGCTTCTTCACCGCCTCCTCGCTCGTGATGCGCCTTCGCCGCGCCCGCGACGAGGGAAGGCTCGACCGCGAGGCCGCGCAGATCGGCCGCGCGGCCCTGCTCGTCATCGACGAGCTGGGCTTCCCGCCGCTCGATGCCGACGGGGCGCGGCTCGTGTTCCAGGTCTTCGCCGACGCCTACGAGCGCCAGTCGGTGGTGATCACGACGAACCTGGAGTTCTCCCGCTGGGGATCGGTCTTCGGGGACGACCAGATGGCGGCCGCGGTCATCGACCGCATCGTGCATCACGGCAGGCTCGTGCAGTTCAAAGGAGAGTCGTACCGCGTGCGCCACGCACTCATGTAGGGCGGGCTGCTCAAAAACGGTGCGCACATTCCGTGCGCGCCCTGCTCAGATTTTACTGCCCATTCTGCTCAAATCTACTTGACGAAACGCCCGCAAGGAGCCCGTCGCGGTGGTCTGCGGGCGCGGCAAGCCCTCCGCCGCCCGCATCGGGGCGGCGCTCGGGGGCCGCGTCGCGGAGGGCGCGACGCTCGTCCGCGACCGCGAGAGGGCCCATGACGTCCCCGTCAGGGAGAACGGTCTTGCGGACGAGTCCTACAAGGCGGACGCGCGGGACCCGGAGTACCTGGAGGCGATGGAGCTGGTGAGCAACCTGCGCTCGTGGCTCAAGCGCTACCTCTGGCGCTTCACCGGCATGGACCCCGGGAACCTGCAGTCCTACCTGAACCTCTACGTCTACTTCTTCAGGGTCAGCGCGACGACGAGAGGTGGCCCAAGATCGCAAGGGTGGTCCGCCATCTGCTCATGGCCGAAGCGAGGTTCCGCAGGTGAGGGGCGTTCCCCTATCACCTATCTGGGTGACTGTTAGAAAAAGAAAAAGGGAGATCGACTGGTCAATCTCCCTTACGGCTATTTGCCGTTTATTGATGATGACTCTAATTCAAGAGTTCCGAACTGTCAAGTTAAGAACTATTATCGACTCATGAGATATCGCTCGGTTGCGACGAGTTTCTGTCTGTCTCCTGTACCAACAATTCTAATATATCTGTCGGTTCCAATTTCCTCCTGTAAATCTCTCAACAGGTTTCTGCAGTCTCTCAGAAATGACCTTGCGGGTGTCGTGCGCTGAGACACTTTGAATCCGATAATTGTGACGAGGGAGATATAGTCAATGAGTGTATCGAATCTGGGCTCATATGAAAGTCCTAATTCGTTTTTTAGAAGCGCGCCGGTAATGTGAAGATGCTTGTTCTGTTTTTCCAATTTGGCATGCGGGCTAAACCGCGCATCGAACACAACCAGATTATGAGCAATCGCATTTCTAAGAGGGCGAAGGGTTTCAATAATGGATGCGAGAAGTTCAAGATTGGAACCGTCGAATCCAATGTCTTTCAATATGACCTGAGTGGTTTGTGGAGGGAGGCTTTGGCAGAGCTTGTATAAATTTCCGAGAGTCATGCTTTCAAAAATACTCCAGAGGGGAGCGTCATCATCTCGATCGACATAGTGTTTTACATGGCTATCTGAATACCTGTTCTTGACGATACCGATTAAGGTGGTTTTGAGCTGTAATTTATTTAGCATTGCGGTCTTATTGATTGTGCCGTTGGGTAATTTGCAGTCATTCAGGCCATTTTTGAGAAATGATGACAGGGAAGGGTCTTGTAAGTTTTCTACAATGCGAGCAAGAATAATGTTCTTAAGTGCGGTTTCGATATACATAATCTGTGGGTAGAATGCTGACTTAACCCGAGCATCGAAATGATAAACATATTCAAGGTCTGCAAAAGATCTAAGCTCAAGTTTTGCATCGGGTCTGCGAATATAGCGGTAGCCCTTGTATCCATGGAAGTATCCCATGTTGCGCAGACGAATCTTGCGGCTGCTGCCGTACAGGTCTTTCATGCCGTGGTCATCTCGGAGGTGTTTCATGAGCATATTGAGAGTGTTTCCTCGTTTCATTTTCACTCCAGTCTCCGAGAGTGTCGCCAATTACAATAGCAATGGGTGTTTCTGTTCAATCCTATTTGCAGTATAAGATTCGATTGAAGAAAAATAAATCGATTCGATGCGTAAAGGGATGCGCTGTGCTTCATCTTTATGTCTCTCCAAGTCCGATCTCGTGCCGCGCTTCGAGTTGGGGTGGATGTGATGGGGTTGCGGAAGTGTGAAAGAGTCTTTGTTTGGAGCCTCTCTTTTGGCTAGGTGGGCAATACTTAATAAAGCAAAAGCGCGTGCTTTGCCTAACGGTGTCCCAGCTGCACAAGCTGTTTAACTCATATCGGTGAAAAACCGACTCAAATCCTGGAGCTCAATACTTGCACTTAAACGTATCGGGAACTCGCGCGGTTCTGCAATTTGTTTCTTGGTCAGTATAAAACGATATTCCTGCTCCTTGTCGAAGAACACGTCTTTGCACAGTAGGGAGCGAAAAACGTATTGGGATTGAAAGGAATAGGTAATTTTTCCGTCTTTCTTTAGTGGGGGCACATCCTGCATCAGATACTTGAAGTAGTCCAAACTGTTTACAGGTCCATATTCACTCTGGATGCCAGTCAAATCATAATATTTCACCAAGTCGGAAATGCATCCTTCTCCAACAGAAGAGCGAACGTCTTTAACAAAGCGTTCAGGTTCTTTTATGATTGCTACTGTATCTGCTTTGGGAAAATGAGAACTTATGTTTTCTCTTATTTCGTGCGATAACCGAATGAAAATACTGCCGTCTTCTTTTTCCATGCTGTCTTTTTCAAAGCAGGCAAAAACACAGAAGACCGGAAGTAAGTCGGCGGGTTCGAAATACAGGGGTATCGCACCATTTTTCATGGGCGGAAGCAAAACAGAGGCATCACCTTTAGCTAGCTTAATTTGATTGGCTATAAGCTCCGTGCCGCCTTCTAAGCGATCTCCCTGGCCTTTGATGGCATGCTGCATCTCAAAAGCACGTAGTGTTTGAGCGTTGGAGAAGTATAAATTGCCTTGCTGCATTCGTTCTAGATACCTACGTTCACCAAACTTTAAAAATGCAATTATTCTCTGCATACATTCCTCCGTCATTACGCGTCTATCAGTTCAGTTGATGTTGTATTGATGCTATGAGGGTGTTCGTTTAAGAATTGTATATTAATGCGCTTCCATTCAATAAGCGCTATCTAGAAACGATGGTACCTACAGTTCCTCGATTTCTGGCTTTATTAAAGGGCTGAATACTCAAGCGGTATGCAAGTCATCGAGTTTTCATGTGGAGTTAACCGAAGCCGTATCATATAACTGCACTGATGCTTTCCCTGCTTTGCGTGCATTTGGACGTCTCGAAACCCATCGACTTGTTCTCCGGCGCTTTTGCTTTGATTTTTGAAGTAATGATTGAACAAGTTAATTTGATGATGGAGGTTCATATGAACGATTCGATGATGCTTCTCATGTTGGCGGCTGGCTTAAGTGGAGGTTCCGGACGTGATGCCGTTGGGCAGGATTAGCGTACTTAAGCCGTGGGTTCGATGCCCAAGCCTCCACCACTTTTGGCAAGATGCCATTACCCACGTCATCCGTTGTGCTAAATTCAGTTTAACTGTTCAAATCTATAAATCTAATATTGATATCTGAACACTGTTCAGTATACTGAACTGAGATACTAGTTCTGAACATAGGAGTCCGCCATGCCCCTCTCGAGAAGATCATTTGAGGTTCTAAACCGTATTCGTGAGTGCTCTGGATGTGGCCAGCGAGAGATCGCCGAGAAGACTGGTCTATCTCTGGGTACTGTCAACGCTGCAGTCAGAGATCTTGCGAAACAGGGCCTTATTGACGGTGCTGAGATAACCGATGCTGGATTCGAGGCCTTGCATCCATACAAAGTCGATAATGCCATCATCCTGGCTGCCGGCCTCTCTAGTCGCTTTGCACCCATCTCCTATGAAAAACCCAAAGGTCTCTTGCGGGTTAGGGGAGAGGTACTTATTGAGCGTCAGATTGAGCAGCTCCGAGATGCAGGTGTCTCCGACATTACAGTCGTGGTGGGTTATAAAAAGGCGTATTTCTTCTATCTTGAAAGTAAGTACAGCGTGAGTATTGTCGTTAACGATGAGTATGCTTCGCGCAACAACCATTCTTCGCTCTATCGGGTTCGCAATCGGCTGGGGAACACTTACGTCTGTTCCTCTGACGACTATTTCACGACTAATCCTTTTGAGCCGTACGTCTGGCATGCATATTACGCTGCTCAATGGTCGGAGGGCTCAACGAGCGAGTGGTGTATGAAGACGGGTTCTCATGACCGTATCATTGACGTCTCCGTAGGCGGCTCCCACGCTTGGTACATGCTTGGGCATGTTTATTTCGATCGAGCCTTCTCTAAACATATGGTTGAAGTGCTCGAATCGGAGTATGACAAGCCCGAAACGATTGACAAGCTTTGGGAGGATTTGTTCATCGACCATATCAAGGAATTTGATATGGTGATTCGTCCGTATGATGATGGCATTATTAATGAGTTTGACTCTCTCGATGAGCTTCGTGTTTTCGATCCGGCTTTTATCGAAAATGTCGATTCCGATATCTTCGATAATATCGTCCAGATTCTAGGCTGTTCAAAGAGCGAGATTCATGATGTCTATCCGCTTAAGCAGGGGCTTACAAATCTTTCCTGCCATTTCGCGACAGACTCCGGTGAGTATGTGTATCGTCATCCAGGCGTGGGAACTGAATTGCTGATTGACCGCGAGGGAGAGGTTGCAGCGCAGAAGGTTGCGCGTGAACTTGGACTTGATGGCACGTATATTTTCGAGGATCCCAAGCGTGGTTGGAAAATAAGCAAGTTTATTCCTAATTGTCGAAATATCGATCCACATGATGCCGGGCAGGTCGCAAAAACTATGCGCATGGCTCACGATCTCCATGCATGCGATGTGATTGTCGACAGGCATTTTAATTTCTTCCGAGAAGCCAAGCGATACGAAGCCTTGCTGCTCGAAAAGGGTCCGATTGATATCCCCGGCTATCATGAACTTGCCGTTCGCTTCGACAGGCTCGCATCGCATGTTAATGAAGACGGGGCACCCGTTTGCCTTTGCCATAACGATTTCTTTGAGCTTAATTTCCTCGTTGACGAGGACGACGCCTATTACCTTATTGATTGGGAATACGCCGGAATGAGCGATTATGCCAACGATTTCGGTACATTCTGCGTGTGCTGTCAATTGTCCGAGAAAGAAGTGGATAAGGCTCTAGTTGCGTATTTCGATCGTGAACCCACCTTGGAGGAGCGTCGTCATAATCTCGCACATATCGCGCTTGCCGGCTGGTGTTGGTATCTTTGGTCGCTTCTCAAAGAAGCCGAGGGTGATTTTGTGGGTGAATGGCTTTACATCTACTACAACTACGCAGTTCTTTATATCGACAAGGCGCTTGCTCTGTACGGGGAGGAGTAGAACATGAAGTACGGTCTGTTCAGCGGTGTTCTATGGGGACTCGATACAGTGATTCTTGGAATCGGGCTTGCCCTTGCACCATATATTGGATCAGTGGAGGCGCTTGCTTTTGCCTCCATCGTCGGTTCGTTTTTACATGATGCGTTTTGCGCTATATGGTTGCTTGGTTATATGGGCGTACGCCATCGTTTTGCCGACACCCTTAACGCCCTCAAAACAAGGTCGGGGAAGGTCGTGATGGCTGGTGCCCTGCTTGGAGGCCCTATTGGAATGACGGGGTATGTGGTTGCCATTGCCAATCTGGGGGCCGCTTACACTGCCATCATCTCTGCTTTCTATCCAGCAGTTGGTGCATTTCTCGCGTTCCTGCTGCTTAAAGAGAAGATGACCAAAGGCCAGATTGTTGCCCTATTTGTGGGTCTCTTTGGCGTAATGGCCATGGGACTGTTGTCTGCCGGTGACTCTCAGGTTGTAAATGCTCCATTCGGATTGCTTGGCGCTCTCTTGACCGTTGTCGGTTGGGGTTCTGAGGCTGTCTTATGCGCATGGGGCATGAAGGACGACTCTGTTGATAATGAGACGGCTTTGCAGATCAGAGAGACGACATCCGCCCTTGTATACGGGCTGATTGTTTTGCCCGCCATGGGGGCCTGGGGCTTTACTTTGCAGGCCATTCCAAGTTTGGCGACTGGCTACATCGCGCTCGCTGGCTTGGCGGGGGCTGCTTCATATCTCTTCTACTACAAGGGTATCGCGGTGATCGGTGCCTCTCGTGCGATGGCGTTGAATATTTCTTATTCTGCCTGGGCGGTACTGTTCGGCCTTATTCTGCTGGGGGCGGTTCCAACTATTTCTACTATTATCTGCTGCATGGTAATTCTTGTGGGTACGATCCTTGCAGCGTGCGACTGGAATGAGCTATTTGGAAAGAAAGCAGTTCGGTAATCTCGAATTGAGGAGTGGCCTTAGGACGGGGCCGTCGTGCGATGTACGCGACGGCCCCTGTTGGTAGCCTAGAATATTGACATGATCATCGTGACGATTTTAATCCCATATTCTTTGCTTGACGCCCATCCAACATGATGGGGGTTTTCTTGGATGCCAAGATGTTGGACGTAGGGGGAGCTTCCTTTTTTAACCAAGTTGAACCGTGGATCAACGCAGGCGTTAGTGAGCACAGGATTTTCCTGAGCATATGCTTTGAGGTGCTGTACTTGCGCCCTGAGCCCAGTTTTTACATCTTTAAAGCTTGCTGGCTTTCCACCCCCGTCTGTTGCTCCGAGTCCACCAAAGTTGTATTGGTCGATGGTAACCGCTCCTCCGAATCTAAGGTAACCGGTCTCTAGCATCGCCTGACAGAAAAGGACACGAGGGTCAACGCCTTCTGCGCTTGCCTCATCGTACAAGATGTTGCAAAAGGCCAAAATGGAGTCTGCTCCGCCCTTAGAGAGTGCTTTTGTTGGATATTGAGCAGCTGACATCGTATATGCGGCGACCATCTTTTTGACTGTCGCGCCTTTGTTGGGGCTCGAGGCAATAATGGGCATCAAGGCTTGCGATTTTTGCGAGTCCCATTGGCCGCCGGCTGAGAAGTAATCATACTTTCCGTTTATGAGATTCCAGCCAGTTGCCATAGCTCCGCTCGCGTGCATATAGTAACGCGAGTCGTTGTAGTCTTGCCAGCCTGTTAGCATTGCTCCATTTTGGTCGTGGTAATACCACGTTCCGCCTAATAGCGACCAACCCGTGACCGGAATCCCCACATGTAAGAAATACCACGTGCCATCGATAAGCTGCCAGCCTTCCCCATAGCCGATCCAAGCGCCCGAGGGGGCGAACTGGGACCATGCACTGCCGTCGAACCCCCATCCAGTTGCCATGGCGCCAGATGAACTAAAGAAGTACCACGTACCGTTTATGGTGTGCCAGCCGGTTGTCATTGCGCCAGAATCATGAAGAAAATACCACGTATCCCCAAGCTTGAGCCATCCGGTCGCCATGGCGCCGGACGCGTAGGAGTAATACCATGAGCCGTCAGCGATGTACCAGCCCGTTTTCATCGCACCGCTTGCCTGATCGAGGTAATACCACGTTGGCCCTTGGTTGAGCCATCCAGTTGCCATAGCTCCTGAGCCGTGGAGGTAGTACCATGTTCCGCCTATGCTCTGCCACCCGGTAAGCATCGCGCCAGACGAATTGGAGTAGTACCAAGAGCCATCAACGATGTACCACCCGTTGAGCATCACATTTGTTTGAGGGTTGAGGTAGTACCAAGTTCCCCCTATGTTCTGCCACCCGGATAGTGCCTCGCCGGATCCGTCAAAAAGATACCAATTATTGTCTACAAGCTGCCAGCCCGTTTGCATCGCGCCAGAAGGTGCAAAATAATAGCGTTTGTCGGCAATCGTTTTGAGCCCGGTTGCCATGGAGCCGTCACTGCTCAACCAATACCAATTTCCACCTTGGAAGAGCCAGCCGGTTCTTTTTTCACTGTTAATGTAGTAAAACCACGTATCGCCTTCAAGATGCCAGCCATTCTTGATGATGAGCACACCGTCAGACCCGAACTCCCATTTCTTGCCATCAACGATCTGGACGCCCGTTGCCATGTGTCCATCGGGGAAGAAGTAATATCGTTTTGCATCGATATTTTTCCAGCCAACAGCCATGTCGCCATTATAGTTGAGGTAATAGGTGGTTTTGCCTTTGGTGAGCCAACCTCGGTGCATGAAGGCATTTACGGGATCGAGGTAATACCAATTCCCGTTAATGGCTTGCCATCCGGTCAGACAATTGCCGCTTCCATCAGCGTAGTACCAAGAGCCTGCCGCCATAAACCAGCCGGTTTGGACTTTACCAGCAACATGGTACTGCCATGCGCCGTTCGTGTACCTCCATTCTGAAGACCCTCGTTTTGCAAGGCCATAAGTTTGGGCTAAGCCCTCCGCATCCGCTTCACCCATATTGTGCAACCATGTGTCGCTGCTGAGCTTGTTGATGTCTGCAGGATTATCAATAAACGCATGTTCAACGATGATTGCGGGTATGCCGGCGCTGCGAGCATGGCGGAGAATTGCGTAGTAATCTGCCATCGATCCGTCGGCGTACGATCCGCCCGTGCCGTAATCGCGCATCTTAATACCGCGGTTGGTCAGGCCTAGACCAACCAGTTTATCGAGGATGTTCTGTGCGAGAGTTTTTCCCTGGCCATGCGTCTCTTCATATTTCCAACTACTGGTGTTTGGATAATAAACTTCGGCTCCGTTGCCCCCACCGGAGTTGATATGAAGACTTACGATGACATCTGCGCCGTTACTAATTGAATTTGTGACACGATTCTGTAGATCCTCAGACGTGTTTGATCCTACGGAGGCGTCCGTTGTTCGGGTCATGTAGACCCCCACGCCGCTGTAGGTATCGAGCGCAGATTTGCAATAGCTGGCAATTTTGAGCGTAAGATCTTTTTCACGCAAATTGAAATATACGGCACCTGGATCATAGCCGCCATGTCCGGGGTCTAATGCAATGATGAGATTGTCTTTTGAAAGAGAGCGTGTTGTCTTTTCAGACGACGCCGCAGCGAGTACTTCGTTTGCATCCTCTACAGAGGTACTTAGCTCATTGTGCTCATTGAGGGTATACATGACAAGCTCATCGCTTGGTGCAGTAGACAGTTTGGTCTTTCCGTTAACTACACCATCGAAACTAACGCTTTGTGTCTCGCTGTCGGCGATACTGATTTCCGCTTGCCCTTCGATGGACTCGAATGTCACGGAATCAAGATAATAAGGTGCGCTTTTGTCAATAGGTATGCTGAACAGGGCGGCATTCCCGTTTATTGCCGATGCGGCCGTTCGATACGAATCGTCGTAGACACGATATCCAAGTGAGGCATGGGTAAGCTTTATATCTTCATCAGCTATGATGGCGATATTCTGAATTCCTCCCACTGGGACTTCCGCATGATCTATGTATACAAAACCAATACCAATATCTTGTGCAAAAGCTTGGTTGGGGAGAATGGTTAGAAGCATGAGCAGCAGTGGGATAAAGGCGGCTTTGGCACGATTTCGTATCTTCATTCGATGCTCCCATTCAATGGTCTCGGATGCGAGGCTAATTATACGGCACCGCTTCGATCGGGGGATATGGAGGGGCTATACTTAGTCGGCATAAAGCAAATGTTGGTCACCACCCCAGCGGGGCGCCGGCCGCCTCGTAGCGGACGTCGGCCCTGAAGCCCCCGAGGGAGGCGGCGAGCGGGTACTCCTGATGTGGCAACACCTTCTTGAACAAATCTACGAGAGGAT
>NZ_QUHV01000004.1:0-9431 GCF_003479805.1 Collinsella sp. AF08-23
CCTCTCGTAGATTTGTTCAAGAAGGTGTTGCCACATCAGCCACATCAGCCACATCACCGTGTGCGCCGAGCAGGACGAGGACTGGTCGAGCAGGCGCTACATCTCGCCCGAGTCCATGCTCAAGCTGGCCGAGCCCGCGGGGCCCGAGCCCGTCGAGAGCGAGGCGTCGCGCAGGAGGGGCCTCATGATCGTCGAGACGGCGATGGAGCTCGCCGGCGCGGGGAGGAGGGCGGTGTGATGCTATGATGCAGAGGGATTCAGGCTGCGGCCCGTCCCAGAAAGACCGGCTACACCAACTTTTCCGACACTACCGACCGGTGGTGCCATCGCGGCTGACAGCCGTTACCAATTTGGGTTACTGCGCAGCCACTCGGTGGGGTTGCCCGCAAGCGGTCCATACGAAAACTCGATTGTGCCGATGGCAAGATGGAGGCGGGTGAACTCCTTGAGGCAGTCCGAAGTGGCGGAGGACTAAATATCGCCATTCGAGTTTCAGCTCCTGCGTTCCACCCGAATTCTGTCTATGGTTCAGCCATCTTTCGCCGATGTCGCTGCATCACTACTCAAGAATTCTGGGCGCCTCGACAAGCAGTCCGCGATTTCTGCATCACATATTTCTCGTGCCCATTCGTATGCGGGCAGGCTGACAGAACGAATGAGCTCAAGAGCATCTTGATAACGACCCTTGACGTTAACAAGTCTCAGATTATCCCAGTGGCATACCCTGTTTCGCAAAGACCCCATTCTCGAGAGTCTCAAGCCGATGTATGCGCGTGGGGATAGTTTTCCGCGTTCCTTTTTGGTCTTCGGTATATTGGGAAACGCTTGGTACAAGACATCCTTCCAGAGTCTTGCGCATTGGGCGTCGCGTTTCCGAGCGGCTTCCCATGATTCCCGCCGTTCTGATTCTATGGGAGCGCGGGGACTGAGCCCCGCAGGATTGCCAACCATATTTTTCCATGTTCCCAAGGTTGCATGGGAAATCATGTCATCGTGAGAAGCGACCTCCTGTCCTTCGTGGAGATACTGCTTGGCTCTCTTCTCCCATTCGGTGCGATGGACAAACGGAGCGAGCACGGGGGCGCTTGAATATATATCGGAGCACGTGGTCCATGTATTCTCAAGGTCCTGGGCCATCCACCACTGGTTAATTGCGCTGTCTATGGAGTTGCGAACGATGACTTCCGCCAAACCGATCGGCTTTAATAATGCCTGCCCTAAATCGAGCTCCCATGCGCAAGCTTCCAGAGCCTCTTCAGCGTTGTCGGCGGCATTGAGGACGATGGCGACACGAGGGCCCCCGAGCAGGGGCAACACATCTTTTGGCGAATAGGCGTCCATGCGTTTGCCTTTCCGATGGCGTAAAGTTACAATACAAGCAAGACGGTCTTTAGACCGCGTTTCTTATACTGCGCCCGGTGTTTCTCACTGGGCGCAGTTGGTTTATTCGGAAAGTGATTCTAGAATTGCCTGAATGAGGCTTTCTGCTGTCTTGATTCCCGGTATCGTGAGTTCGAGCGTCCAGTCCCGCGATCCAGTCTTGCCCTTTTTGATGAAATTCCGTTTATCCATCTCATACGCTTTCGAGAAATTCCCGGTATCAAGGCACGATTGTCTGCGACATTGTTCCTTAATGTAGGCGGCTTCAATGGGCTTTTCGGCTCCGTAAAGAAGCAGCAGGGCAACGTTGCGCATTTTTTCTCGTTTGTTTTCTCCCGGAACACGTTCTTGAAGTACCGGGAGCCCTGTCTCTTGGTCCAGGTAGAATATACCTGCAGTCTCGCACTGATCCTTGAGGCTCGCATCATCTCGGTCGAAAGAATCTGGCATGATTGTCTTAGGCTCTGAAGATGGGATTGAGGGGCTTGTGGCTGTGGAGACCAGCTCAAGCATTTGCGCCAGACGCGCAGAAACAAACTCCTCGCTTCCGGAAATGGTGAATGACCTCTTCGTTAAATCTAGGCTGATACTGGATGTTTCCATGACTGACCTCCCTTGAATCTAAGGCAATGATAGCATTCGTTTTGTTTGTTGCAACTATAAACAAGTTCAAGTTCTTAAAAAACTCGTCTAATTAGATGAATATACACGTAAACAAATATATATGTCATACCTAATCTATTGATTACTCAAACCCGACTTCTGTTTAGGATGCCTCCACCAAGAACGATCCAGCATATTTACGTCTACCTATGCGGCGTCGTGAATAGGGGCATAATTTCGGGAAAGTGCTAGATATGAGGATCGAGGGTTTCGGGGGACACGATGGAACGCTACCGCCTCGTCAAGGGTTTTGGTCGCCAGGAGTACAGAGAGGAATTCCTCGACGGCAGGCTCTACATGAACTCCCTGGGGTATTTTTGGAGTAACGGAAACGAAGCCCAGAGGGACGCCGCCGAAGGTCTGAGCCTCGAGATTGAGCCGATGACTCTGGAGGCATTGCCCATAGAGTTCAGAAGGGTGCAGATGCATTGCGCTCAAGTGTGTCCATCTGGTTTTGCCTCGTGTAATATCCTCTGCTTTGCCATGGATACCGTCAAGAACATCAATGGACTGCCGTGTATCGAGACCCTAGGGAACCCTCGCGAGCTCGGCGAGTATTTCATCGCAATCGATGATATCGATCAGTTTCTCAAACGGGTGGTGTGCGCGGTGGCCGCCCAAGGGGCGGAATACATCTTTTCGCCCGTGGCCTATGGGCCTCCCGCCTTGGCTCCCGGTCGGGATCTGGGCAATCATATTCTGCTTGAGATGGATGAAGCGCCGGGGGACGCCTTCTTTCCCGATGGGCTCCCGGGGACTTGTTTCGGGCCGTTCAAAAAGGCGGTGCAATACGCGTCGCAAAGAGAGTGGAGAATTGCGCTTTACCGTGGGGTTGCGGTCGCGACCCCATACGTCTTGGATATCGGGGACATAAGGGACATCGCTCACGAACTGCAATACGATGGCCTGTACATAGACGCCGAGATCGCCGCGCACAATACGGCAGCGTGGATCTTTGCCCAGACCGGCGGAAACATCTCAAAGGAAGAGCTGACCCGGCGCTTTTACGAGTTGGGGAATCGGAAGGTTAAGATGTTCTGTACCGTGGGTTGAGGCACATGGGGGAGCCGGTGCCATGCCCCATGAGCATGAAACTTGGCTCTAGGTCGATAATCATGTCCGCACGGCGTGCGAGAATTCTCACAACATGAATTGCTTGCAGGTACAGCTTAGGATCTGACTGAAAGAGAGTGCAAAATGGCTATTTCGAATGTTGATGCTGTGGTGACGGCGTCGACCGCGCTAGTGGCTCTTTTTGTCACGTTCCATCAAATAACTCAGTCAAACAAGCAGGGGCTCTTTAACCATCGGCTTAGCGTGTGGACAAATGCTAGGAGCCTCATGAATCTTTGTGAGAAAAATCGCCATTATCTAGAAAGGGAGCAAGAAAGCCCGGATTTGGCAAACGATTTGTCTTTTCAATTCATGACCAATAACGCTTATCTCTATTCCATTGGTCCGTCTATTGCGCATGTTCTTGAGCAAGATTACCAGCAGCTTCTTCTGTGCAAGTTGACAGAGTTGCAGGATTTGGCTCTTGAAGCGAAATTTGTATTCAAGGGCGACTTGGGTAAATCGTTGTCGTCGTTTATCGATAGCTATCACTCCCTTTTGTTTTCTATGTATCAGTACCAGCTTGTATTAAATCATGTAGAGAAGATCGGGGGAGAGCAGTGCTTGGGCCTTGACGATGCTTGTGAATCGGTCGGAGAGCCTGAAGAGCGCCAAAAGCTGGCTGATGCAAGGCGCACGTTGCTCGAATCATATAATCGTTTGATTGATGAGAAGGTTGAAAAGAGAGTAGAGAAGCAGTGTCGCTTGAGATAGGGCGCCATGCTTTGCGCGTGCCGTCGATGTCGAGCGGCGGGAAGCCAAGTCCGTCTATGACGAGATTTTGGTTCAGGTTCACCACGCGGTCATGTTGAAATTCTGGCGCTTCCGCCAGTGCTCGTGCGGCACATTATTCGGTGGAGGGCAGCACCTGCTTTCGGGTATCCTGGGGCCAGCTGGAAGGAGGGTGCATGCCAGAGGCGACTCGATTTCTCGGAATTGTCATCAAGATGATCTACATGGACAGTGAGAAGCATCATTAGTCGCACGTCCATGTCTACTTTGGTGAATACAGGGCTTCCCTTGCCATAGATGGGGAGCTGTCGGCCGGCTCTCTTCCGGCGAAACAGCTGCGCATCGTATCCGGTTGGCTGGCTCTGCATGAAGACGAGTTGTACAGGGCATGGAATCTTGCGGTTGCTGGAAAGCCCTTCGACAAGATTGAGCCGCTCGTGTAGGAGGTAGCATGTACATCATCGACGGCATCGCATATGCTGGGGAGCCCGTTGAAGGCATCGAGGTCTCCCATGCCCGGTATGTCGGCGAGCGCATCCTGCTCGTCACGTTCTCGACGGGGGAGACCCGCCTGTTCGATGCCAGCTGCCTTTTATCCATGCCCGCCTTCGAGCCGCTTGAGGACGAGGACGTCCTCAAGGATTTCCGGCTCGAACACGGCATCATGACATGGTGCGATGGCGACATAGACATTGCCCCCGAGGCACTTTACGAGCGGAGTTTTGAATGTCAGCAGGTCGCCTGACCGTTGCCATGTTTTATGTCGCAAGGGCAATTTGGAGGGGTGAAGTTCGAGATGCGTCAAGCATGCCTAGATGCATTCGATTCATATGAGGCTCGTTACGGCATTAACGCCACTGCCCCCATCTGCCCCGGGCCGCTCCGTCCGGCTCCTGAGGGGTATGATTGCCAGATTCATCGATGTGTGTCTAGCTGAGTTTGGGATGCGTTCCGATAAACTTGCAACTCAATGTCACTTTCAGTGCATGCAAGATGAACGCAGTTTTTTAATCCGAGTGCTGTCGTTTGGCGTATACTGAATAGATTCATTTTCTCGTTTGTGGGAGGGATGAAAATGCTGTTGTCGGATAATGAGATTCTCAAGCTAATTGAAAACCCTCGGCCTTTGATAGCGCCCTTTGATGGGAAGCGCCTTCAGTCGTCCTCCTACGATGTAACCTTGGCTGATTCAATACAGGAAATCGTTGCAATGCCTGGCATTGTGAATCTTCTTGACCAGAGGACGGTTGATTCTGTATATGAATCTATCGATATATCAAATGGATATATTCTAAAACCTGGTCAGTTCGTGCTTTGCAAATTGTCCGAACGTATCGAGCTTCCAGATGATATTGCAGCGCACATTATGCCTAGAACGCGTTTCACGCGGTTCGGTCTTTTGGTCTCTGCGCAGCATTGCAATCCAAGCTACGCTGGCACATTGAGCATTGGCATGCACAACTCATCTCCAAACAATATATCTCTTGCTCCGGGAATGGCCGTCGCTCAGCTCGTGTTTGAGCGCCTGTCTTCAGAGCCGTGTCGCGAACGGTTGTATCGCAATCGAAAAGATGCGCTCTACCACAATGAAGAAGATTTTATTGGTTCTCAGTTTCTTGACGATTTGTCCCCGCAGGCAAAGGCAATCTTTGAGGATATGGTCTCAAGCTTATCGGGTGGTGGGGAGTGATGGCACGGCTGCTCAGTTGTCTGATTGCCGAATACGCCCAGCGCCATTATGCGGATGAAGATCCTGGTGCATGTTTTGAGGCCCAGAAGGCAATCGAATGTCAGATTATTTCTGACATCTGCGAAGAGCGGTCACAAGAAATCGCATTGCGTAGCCGAGAGATTGAGTTAACTGAACAGATGAAAAAAGCTCGGCATGAACTTATGATTGCGGTTGTCGAATGCGTGCTCTTGGCTATCCCGGTTGGTCTGGTGGGGAGCCATATGTATGATCTTCTGAAGACCGGGTTTTACGGAGCGGTTCAGGACTTTAACCTGCCGGCATTATGGTTTGGTCTGCTTGTCATGGTAGTGTTATGTGGTCTGATTCTGTTTTGCATGTTTTTAAATCAGGTGGTAAAAGCCGTTGATTCGATAAGGGATGCAAGGGATGGTCGTGGCTAGCGAAGTGCAGCAAGCAGTCCCCGTTGAAGGCGGGATATACCGACATTTCAAGGGCAAGGAATACCAAGTTATCGGTACGGCTCGACATTCTGAGGATGGAAAGTTATACGTAGTTTATCGTGCGCTTTATGGCGATTGCGCTTTGTACATCAGGCCGCTCGAAATGTTCATGAGTCCTGTAGACCACTTCAAGTACCCTTTAGTCTCACAAGAGCATAGATTTGAGTTGATCAGACAGGGGAGTCCTGACGAGTGCGGGAAAAAACTGTAGCCGTATGGTCGGGCGTAGGACTGTATTGCCTGTGAGGGCGAGCATCCGATCTCGTCCATGATGTCCTGTTCATGCTCAAATTGCGAGCGTGGCAATAAGAGGAGCTCTGACGAGAGAAGCCACAAAAGATAATAGGGCGTAATTAGATCATCGCTGGTGTCCATGCCGTATTGCAGACAATAGAGAACGCCATTTATATCAACGAGCATTGACGCTTCTGCAACCAGAATCGATGCCAGCGCAGCATAAATCGGAATAAGCTTGAGAATAAATGCTTCTAGGATTTGCGAGATCAACGCTCGAAATGTGGAAGCAGTGCGGCAGCTCCAATAATGGCGGCGGCCACACTGCCTCCAATCCACGGTCTATATCTCGTCAATTGGGAACATCGGCCTCATGATGCGCCTGAAGTCGATCAACTTGGTGTTTTGGGGCGTTGCACCGTCGGTGAGCGACATGACGGAAAAATCTCCCGCCGCCTTGAGCTCAGGATGGATATAGCCTTGCTTTACAACGATGACATCAATGTTGCGCCAGTCAATTCCGCGGGTGGCGAGATTGCATGCGTCAAGTTGGTGTTCCTCGACAAATGAGTGATTGTTGTCGGTGATCGCAATGTAAATCGGGCGATCGACGACCTTGACGGTGACAATCGGCCCGTAATCACCCTCTTCACCGTACATATGCGTCCCCTCTTGCCGACCGTTTGCAATTACTTCAACGGTGAGGGAAACAGGTTCACTCATTGCATCCGCGCCAATGCCGAGTTTGATTTCCGCAGAAGTGCCAACAGCAAGACCCATGAGCTGGTGGCAAGCTGAGTCATCATGGATAGAGGCGAAAAGGAAGCTCTTGGTTTCAAGTTGTTTGGGATCCAAGGCGAGAACTTGCCGTAAGATGAAGGTGTTGGCACCCATGGCGCCCGAAGTGACGTTATCTCCAGAATCCGTGACGAATGCAGGCGTGCCTTCGCATTTCAGCGCCATCTCGAGCGCCTGATCAGGTTCAGCGGTCGTGCCGGTATAGTGGAATTTGAAGCGGCGTTCCCAAACGTACGAGGCAAGGTTGTCGGCTATTTTTCCGGCATGGAGCCGGTCGTCCATCGATCTGGGTACGACAACAACTCCGCATCCAGCTTCGGGGCAGTCGTGTCTCAGATAGCCAACATGCCAAGATGCGGAGAGGATTCCTTCATCCCGCTCGAGTTCGTCAAGATATGCATTAATGCTCCGAACAGGCTCATCAGAAGAAACGGATTGCTCTCCGCCAAGAATGAGGGGGAGCTTTCGGTAGACAGGAACAGGGCGGCGTCCCTCATCGACGAAGGCAATCAGTTCGCGGCAGGTGCGATGAACCGACTCGGCAATATCAGTATGAGGGCTTTCTCGATAGCTGCGGATGAACGTGCAGCTCTCTACATAGTCCTTAGTCAGGTTGCCATGAGGATCACAGCAAACCGCAATAGGAAGATAGGGGCCAACAATTGCGCGGATACGTGCCAAAAGTTCGTGTTCGCCCGAGCCCACTTCCTCAACATAACTCGCCCCATGAAGGCAGAGGTAGATGCCGTCAAGAGTGGAAAGATTGGCCCGGACTGCATCAGTGATCGTTCCGGCGATATGCTCGTAAGCTCGCTTCTTCATGACCCCGCTGCATGCGGCGTCGGCGCAAATCGTAGGAATGACTTCAATGTCATCTCGATCAAATACATTGCCGAGATGCATGTGGCAAAGAGACTCCGATGCGTAGGAGAGGGCGACGTTCTCCAAGTCACACTTCATGGGGACATGTTCATTTGATTCGAGAGTGAATTTGCCGACAAGGATTTTCATAGAAGCTCCCTCCATTTGATGGCCGTAATCACAGAGTATCACAAGAAATAACATAATAGTGATAAATGTAAAATAGATATGTGCATGAGGAGGGAACGAGGGCAATGTTTTGCCTGTGCGATTGACAGTAATTCGGCTGTTTGAAACGCGCAATCTTCCATAGTGATACGATTGCAATGTAATTGCTTGTTATTCGGAATGGATCCTTATGAAAATAATTGAACGGCGACATGCAATTTTGGATACGCTTCAAAAAGAGGGAAGCTGCGACCTTAATGATCTTGCACGCCGTTTCAATGTATCGAGCATGACTGTTCGACGTGATTTGAAAGAGCTTGCCGGAAATGGCTCGATTACCGTCTCTCAGGGTCTTGCGGTCATGAACGATGGCGCCCTGCAAGAATATAGCATGCTGGTAAAACACGATATTGCAGTTGAGGAAAAGAAGAGGATTGCGCGCGCCTGTCTGGGTTATATCCAAGACGGAGACTCCATCTTCCTCGATGCCGGAACGACTGCAAAAGAGCTCGCGGCTTTGTTGGCGCGAAATAACAGAAGCGTCAACATCATGACACACTCGTTATTGGCAGCACAGGAGCTATCGGTTTCCCACCGGGCAAGCATGATCATGTGTCCGGGTGAGTACCGCGCCATGTCGATGGCGTTCATGGGGCCATTGACTGACGACTTTATTAAGAAATTCCAGATCGATACGCTGTTCCTCACTATCGAAGGTGTCGATCTTGCAGAAGGCGTTTCGGTTGTGGATGTAGCCGACGGGCATTCGAAAGAAGTGCTCATCGACCAGGCAAAGCAGGTTGTCTTGCTGGCAGATAGCACAAAGTTCGGGAAGTCTTTTTTCTACAAGGTAGCACAGCTGGACAAAATCGATGTGGTTATTACTGATTCCGGGCTCGATTCTGCCCTGCGCGAAGCGTTCATGGCGGCTGGAGTCAAGGTAATCTGCGCATAACAATTCTTAACGCAAAGAACCTTATAAGACAGAGGCAGTTCAAGATATGCGAGTTAGACGCAAATACCGTTTACCGAAAAAGAACACGCAGGTACAAGAGGAATAATAGGCAAGAACTACCGCTTGCCGAGTCATTTTGACCATATCTTGACCTAACACGAAATAACAGAATAATGAGAATCAATGTTAGATACTGTTACTAAGGAATGAAAGTGACCTTGTCTAGCATGGCAGACCTTCGTGGAGATGCAAATCTCGAGCAGCGGATCATGTAGAGGGCATGCCGATCGGAAAAAACGTTGATCCCGACGAGTTCGGGGGGGGGGGGGGGGTC
>NZ_QUHV01000004.1:9441-150396 GCF_003479805.1 Collinsella sp. AF08-23
CGGTCAATAGGAGGCTTGGCTTCCCGTTATGTTCCTGCTTTACAGAAGGGGTAAACGATGGGCAAATACACAGAGATGTCCAAACAGGTGTTGGCAAACGTGGGCGGAGTGGAGAACATCTCCCTTGTGGAACGCTGCGCTACGCGTTTGCGCATCCGGTATATCCAAAAGTCGAACGTGGATATTGAGGCGATTCGTAACGTCGAGAACGTTGTGGGCGTCGTAGAGAAGAGCGGCCAAGTTCAAGTAGTCATCGGTCCAGAGGTTAACGATGCTTACCATGAGTTCCTTGATGTTTCCGGCTGGAAGCCCTCAGGTGAGGAAAGTCTTGTTGTTGACGATGAGCCAGAGACCAAGGATTTCATGTACTGGCTGAACAAGCTGGGAAATTCTTGCGCTGCGATATTCATGCCGATCATTCCTGCGCTTATCACTGGAGGATTGATTCTCGCCATTAAGAATTTGATGGTGAATTATCTTGGGTTGGGTGTTGAGTCGGGTACTGCTCAGGTTTGCCTAGCTATTTTCAGCGCGGGGTTTTCGATGCTTCCCGTCTGGATCGGTTGGACGCTCGCCAATCAGCTCAAGATGGAACCCATCATGGGCGCATTTCTCGGTGCAGTTTTGGTCAGTGGGTCGATCAGCGGTGTTGAGGGCCTCGACTTTATGGGAATCCCGATTCCGACCGTAGATTACAATTCGAGCGTCATACCTGTGGTGCTTGGCACAGTCTTCATGTTCTACGTTGACAAGTTGCTCAAGAAGATCATTCCGGAGATGTTCCGCTATTTCTTGAAACCGCTGTTTACGATGATTGTTGTGGTTCCAGTCACCCTCATCGTGCTTGGCCCCATCGGCACGGAGCTTTCCGGTTTTGTCGGTTCGCTTGTTATGAATCTGTTTGGCGTGGCGGGCGCCATCGCCATGCCCATTTGCTCTGCCCTGTATCCCTATATGGTGATGCTTGGGCTGGACAAGGCCATGAATCCCATTATGGTCGAGAGTATTGCCAGCATTGGTTACGACTTGGCAATTATGCCCATGGGGTATATCTCCAATCTTGCAGTTGGTGGAACGGCGTTGGCAGTCGCGCTTTCGCTCAAGGACAAGGGTCGTCGCGGAATGATCGCCTCCTTTGGCGTAACGGCTCTCTGCGGCGTTACGGAGCCGGCGTTTTATGGTGCGCTGATTATGCGTCCTCGAATTTTGATTGGTACCGCTGCGGGTGCCATTGTTGGTGGATTCGTTGCTGGCCTCTTTGGTTTGCAGAATTATGTTGCTGGTGGATGCCCGGGATTTCTGTCGCTCCTTTTCTTCCTTCCGGCAGACGGATCGATGGGCAACATGATCCTTGCAATCGGGTCGGGTGTTCTCACGGTTGCCGTCGCCTTTATTGTTTCGACAATTATTCTCAGGAAGCTGGGAAACGCAGAGAACGCTGTGAAGTAGCTTTTGAGTGGCGTGGCGTCAAGCTCGTCCCGCCATCAATATCTTGTGAGGTGGGAGCATGAAGGTCCTTGTCGCACAGTTTATCGCGGAATGTAATGAGCATATTCCCAGCAAGATGACACTCGACTGTTTTGATACCCGCTATGGCGCGGATGCAATCGATCAGATGAACCTCGGCACGGTGTTTGGCGATGCGGGGATAGAGGTTATTCCATCCATATATGCAAACGGGTTTTCTGGCGGGCTTATTGAGCGGGGCGCGTTCGATTATCTCGAGGGGCGATTGCTCAGCGATATTCGCGAGCACCTCAGCGAGATCGACGGCATGATGCTTCATTTGCACGGAGCGGGAGAAGTTGAGGGACTTGGGTCTAGTGAGCACCACATTCTTCATGAAGTGAGGAACATAGTTGGCCCCTACATGCCGATTGTGGTGCCTTGCGACTCTCATGGCAATCTGTGTGCACAGTACGTACGCGAGACGACGGTCATCCGTTCGTATCGCGAGAGCCCACATACCGATCTTGCAGATACGGTCAAAATATGCTGCCGCATGCTTGTCGATTTGCTGAAAGATCGTCAGGATATCCGGCCGGCGTATCGTAAACTACCCCTCATCCTGGGCGGGGAGCAGTCCGTCTCGGCTGACGAGCCGGTGCGCAGCATCAACGTGTTCATGGATGAGATGGAGAAGGACCCCCGCGTTCGGTCCGCCTCCTGGCACGTCGGCTACATCCGCCACGATACCGATGTCGCGGGCTGCGGTGTCGTGGTCGTCCCCCAACGAGGCGAGGACCAGGAGTACGCCGAGCGGAAGGCGGACGAGCTCGCGACGTTCGTGTGGGAGCGCCGCTGCGAGTTCCGCTACACGGGACTCACATTGGAGCCGGAAGATGCACTGTCATCCGCGTTGGCAATTGAGTCTGGAACTGCCTTCTTGGCGGACTCGGGCGACAATGTGACGTCCGGCGCGACGGGTGCAAACACGCTTGTCCTACGTCAGGTTCTTTCTAGCGCTGGTGCGGCGGGTAAACGTGTGCTGTTCGGAGCAATCACTGATCAGGATGTCGTGGGTCTTTTCAGCGGCAAGGATGTTGGGGCTCGTGCGCATATTTGCCTCGGCATGGATATCGATGAGCTGTCAGCTCCCGTTGAATTGGACGTGGTCCTGCAATCTCGTGGTCGAATGGAAGGCTTTTTGGGTTATCAGGGTGACTACGGAGAGGGGATTCTCGTGTCCGTAGAGGGCCTGGTGGACCGCTCTATCGACATTATGGTTATCGAGACGAGTCATGGTATGGTCGAACGCCATCAATTCGAGGCGATCGGCGCCAAATGGGAGAACTACGACCTTGTCGTTGTCAAACAAGGCTACATCTTCCCGGAAATGAAGGGGTTCGGTGCAATCTCCGTCATGTCACTTACCCCGGGTGCCACGTACCAGAACACTGCGAAGCTTCCTCTCAAGCGCATCATGCGTCCGATGTATCCCATTGACGATATTTGATGTGCAGGCGCGTCTCTTCGTTTGGAGAGGCGCCGCTAGGGATAGCTTGATCAATCCGTTGCTCGTCAAGCTATTCCTACCGGCGTGCTATTGAAAGCTCGAACGATTGCAAAGTTGGTTGAAAGGATGGTTCTGATGGACCGCAAGCAATTTCTTTGGGGCGGTGCGACTGCAGCCTATCAGTGTGAAGGCGCATGGAATGAGGATGGAAAAGGATTGGGCGAGTGGGACGTGTTCTCACACGAGAGTCCATTGAATATCAATGGTGCGACGGGAGACGTGTCGTGCGACTTTTATCATAGGTACCAAGAGGACCTCGACCTTGCTGCCGAAGGTGGACATAACACGTTTCGATTCTCCATTTCATGGTCACGCATCCTGCCGAGCGGAACGGGGGAAATCAATCAAGGCGGTGTCGATTTCTATAATCGCGTTATCGACTATTGCCTTTCCAAGGGCCTTGAGCCGAATGTCACGCTGTTCCATTATGATTTGCCCGACGTGCTGGCACGGAAGGGTGGCTTTGCCAATCGCAAGGTCATTGATGCCTTTGTTGAATATGCAGAGGTGTGCTTCCGTGCATTCGGTGACCGCGTGAAGCTCTGGGTAACAATCAATGAGCCGCGTTACTACGCCTATTGCAGCAACATGGTTGGCAATTATCCGCCGAATCATGAACTCGATTTCGACCGTTATTTTAAGGTCGTCTACAACGAGGCTGTTGCAAGCTCGCGGGCTGTTGCGTTGTATCGGTCGCTGGGACTCGATGGCAAAATCGGCATTGTAATTGATAACTGTAATGTGGAAATCGCGCCCGGGACCAAAGATCCCCAGGGCATTCGTCTCAAAGCCGAGCTGTTCTATGACCGACTGATGCTTGATACGCAGCTGCGCGGAGAGCTGCCTGGAGCATTGATTCCCTTTTTGAGGGAGAACGGCATAGATGATTCATTTGTCCTGTTTGAAGACGCATTGTCTTTCGAGCAGGGTACATCGGACTTCCTCGGCTTGAATTGCTATAACCGCATGTACCTTACTGATTACAGTGAAGGCCCGACCGAGGTCTTTCACAATAACAAGGGAGCGGGGTCAAAAAAGAAGGAAGGCATCCGTATCAAGGACTGGTTTGAGACAACGGACGACCCGACCACCAAGCGCAATCTATGGGGTCGAGAGATTTATCCGCGCTGCATGTATAACGCACTTATGGGAATCAAAGAGCGTTACGGGGACATCCCTGTGTATATCACCGAGAATGGACACGGCTGTTACGAGCAGGCAGATGAGAGCGGATACGTCGAGGATGACGATCGCATTGAGATGATGCAGGGCTACATTGATAACATGTTTGAGGCGATGAAAGACGGATGCAATGTGAGGGGTTACTACGCCTGGTCGTCCATGGATCTGTACAGCTGGGTGAATGGCTATGAAAAGCGCTACGGTTTGGTTCGCGTTGACTTTGCGGAAGGTGCGGACCTCAAGCGCATTCCAAAAAAGAGCTACTACTGGTTCAAGAGCCTGATACGGGATTATCTGGCAGGCAGTGAGCATCCGGGGCACAATTATTAAGTATGGAAGGGCAACTGATTATGGATAAACGTCATGTACAGCTCGTCAAGGTTCCTGAACCCTTGCGTGATTGTTCGGGGAAACCTGTCCCCTTGACAGACGATACGATTCAGGAGCGCTTGGACAAAGTTCTTGATGGCATGCGCCGCCGTGGTCTCGACCAGCTTGTCATATACTGCGACGTTGAGCATTCGGGAAACTTTAACTATCTTGCCGGCTTCTTTACGAGGTTTGAAGAGTCGTTGCTCATTGTGAATTCGGACGGCGAATTGCATTTCGTTTTGGGTAATGAAAACCTCAACAAGGCCTCGAAGGCTCGAATTGCGGTGGAGCAAGATGGCGTTGTTCATGCGCCGCTCTTTTCTTTGCCAAATCAGCCGGATGTGGTGGGCAAGACGCTGCGAGAAATGCTCAGTGATGCGGGTGTTGTGCCGGGCTCGCGGGTGGGGGCTGTTGGTTGGAAGATGTTTACCAGCCCGCATCAGGACGCTGACGCCTCTATTGACCTGCCAGCATTTATCGTGGATGAGCTGCGCTGCATCATTGGGTCTGATGGCCTCTTGGTGAATGCGGCGGACATTTTCATTGGCGAAGGGGGCGCTCGCACTACAAACAATGCCAATGAGCTGGCGCATTATGAGTTTGGAGCATCGCTTGCGTCCGATTGCGTGCTCGACGCCATGGACTCGATCGAGCCTGGTGTCACCGAGTTGGAGCTTGGAGATAAGCTGGTGCGCTACGGGCAGCACACGAGCGTGGTTACGATTGCCGCCAGCGGCCCTCGCTTTGAAAAAGCCAATATGTTCCCAACGGACAATATGGTAAAACTGGGCGATCCCATCGCACTGACTGTTGGGTATAGCGGCGGTCTCTCAAGTCGCTCTGCATATGCAGTATCGTGTGCGGAGGATCTTCCTTCTGGCTGTTCCGATTACATCGAACGTGTCGCTGCGCCCTATTTCCACGCCTACGCCCATTGGCTTGAGACGATTCACGTTGGAATGGAGGGCGGCGAGCTGTTCAACGAGATTGAGCGGGTGCTCCCTCGGTCTGACTATGGCTGGAGTTTGTGTCCGGGGCATCTGACCGCAGAGGAGGAGTGGCTGAGCTCTCCGGTATATGAGGGGTCTGTGGAAACGCTTCGCAGCGGGATGCTCTTCCAGATCGACATCATTCCCTCGGTGTCGGGGTACGGTGGGGCAAACGCGGAGAGCACGGTTGCCCTCGCGGATAGGGCACTGCGCGAAGAAATCGCCTGGGAGTATCCTGCGTTCTGGTCCCGTGTTGTGCAACGGCGCGCATACATTCAAGATGTGCTCGGAATCGACCTCAGTGAGGACGTTCTCCCCATGTGCGGCACCGTTGCATATCTGCGTCCATATCTCCTTGCCAAAGACAAGGCGCTCGTGCTGCGCAAATAACGTTTGCCTATGCGATGGGCGGCCATCCTTGCAGGGACGGCCGCCTTTCATCTTCAGAGATAGCGTGCGGATAAGCCGCGCTGACGATCGACCGATGCTGATAAGCTCCTTTGCTCTTGTGTCGTGTTCTCTCGTCATGCCTCGCATCGTTCGCCCGTGCGCGTCGGCGAACGGGGCAGCCTCGCGCGCCTGCTCAACGGCCTTGGAGCCGTGGTCAGGGTGATGCACCTCGATGCCCATAAGCCCCGCTTGGACGAGCTCGGGAATCTGGCTCCATGAGTTCATCTGTCCGGCGTGGGCGAGTGCGGGCACGCCTCCGTGTACCCGTATCGAGGTTCGCGCGAACGCGAATCCGTCCGTCCGCCTATTGTATTCCCTTGCTCGGCATTGAGCGGGCGCATTGCTCGGCGGGGCGTTGTTCGCAGCGCCCCGCATCAAGGCACGCGGAGACTCGCCCCCACTTAATCCTCGCTTAATGTACCCGCATACCGATTGATGCGGGGCTGCATTGGTCATAATGGATGCAGGAATGTAATCATGGTCGCGCGCGATCATGCCACCCCCGGGCGAGAGCGAGTGGCTATGTGGAACGATAAGCAGGTATCGAGGCGAGGGGGCCATTTGCCCGTGAACCCCATGACGGGTGCGCCGAACACGCGGACGGGCAACGCAGCGGACGTCGCCGTATCGTCGGACGCGACTCCAACGGGTTCTTCCGCCCCATCTCCCAAAGGCGGAACCAGAGCGGATGGATGCGGCTTTGGCACACCCACCGCCAGCGCGCCCCTCGCATCTGGCCCCCGTGATTCGGCTTCCTCGCTCGCGGGGGACCGCACGTTCACCACGTCGAACGACTCCATGGACGAGCTCCTTGCCAAGATGCGCAACATCCTCGACAGCCGCCTGCTCTCCATCGTGGTACTCGTGCTGATATCGTTCTCGGTGGTGGCGAGCGAGAACTTCCCCGCCTTCCTCATCGTGGTCGTGGTGGGGTACATGCTCATCGACCGCTTTATCACGGCCCGCCGCGCAGTTACGCTCGGCGGCCTTGCGTGGTTCATCGTCCTGTTCTTGGGCCGCCTGTTCACGATGGGCGCCGGCAGGCTTTTCATTGACCTCGACTACCTGTTCATGTTCTGCGGCTTCTTGCTCGCGCTCGCGGTGTGCGGCGTCTTTTTCGCCGGGCGCGCGATGTATTACATGGGGTACGACCGCGGCCAGGCCCTGGCAGATCGTGCGATCGCCGCGCATCTGGTCGACCGTCTCATCGAGCACCCCGAGAACGTGGCGAATCTTGACGGTACGTTTCTCGAGGTGGAGGGCGCTATCAATCGCGTGCGTAACCGCGAACGTCAGGTGGCGGATGCTCT
The DNA here is from genome assembly GCF_003479805.1 of Collinsella sp. AF08-23. Lineage (GTDB taxonomy): Bacteria > Actinomycetota > Coriobacteriia > Coriobacteriales > Coriobacteriaceae > Collinsella. Next base: position 16,761 of record NZ_QUHV01000004.1, read on the forward strand.
GCGCGACGAGGCCCGCCGCAAAGACGACCTCGTCACCTATCTCGCGCACGACCTCAAAACGCCGCTGGCGAGCGTGGTGGGCTACCTCTCGCTTCTCGAAGAGGCTCCCGACTTGCCCGTTGAGCAGCGCGCTCGCTTTACGGGCATCGCGCTCGACAAGGCGCACCGCCTGGATGCACTCATTGAGGAATTCTTCGACATCACGCGCTTCGACTTCCACGACATCGTGCTTACCCGCGGCTATGTTGACTTGGCGTTGCTGCTCGCGCAGGTCGCCGACGAATTCTACCCCATCCTCACCGAGCAAGGAAAATCAGTTGAGGTGCAGGCACCCGCGAGCCTTATCGTGCTCATCGATGGCGACAAGATGGCGCGCGTGTTCAATAACGTGATGAAGAACGCGATCGCGTACAGCTACGAGGGGTCGACCATTCGGATCTTTGCCGAGCAGACGCCCGACAGCGTGGTCGTGCGCTTCGAAAACCAGGGCGACCCAATTCCCGCTCCCAAGCTCGGCATGATCTTCGAGAAGTTCTACCGGCTGGATGCCGCGCGCGCGACCAACCGCGGTGGCGCGGGGCTTGGCCTGGCGATCGCCAAGGAGATCGTTTCCGCGCACGGGGGCACCATTTCCTGCGCTTCCACGCCCGAGGCGACGGTTTTCACCATCGAGCTGCCTAACGAGTCGCGTGGTTAGCGTGGGCTAGATGAGCTTTTTCGTACAGAAATTGGATTTATCGAAGTAGACAGATGGGGCATGCTGCGGCGAACTGCGGTTTTGTTGCCGCATCGCGCCCGTTGAGGCTGCTCTACTTTGCAAAATCGAAAAACAATACGAAAAAGCTCAAGAAGCTCCCGATCACAACCTCAATGCGGCGCCCGTTTCCAAATTGAGGTCCCCAGATTGAGGTTCAGAACCTTCCGATCGCGGCTCCTGCGAGTTCTTAACATCCACGCGCATCGCGAGGTTGTTCCTTACAGGCTCCTTACATATGCCTTTCCGGCCTTTGAGGTGGACTCCGTATCATTCTGTGCGCTATGACGCTCATGTTGAGGAGGACCCAGGTGGATCGAACGTCTGAGGAAAGCGCCCTTGCCATGGCCCGCGCGGCCGAGGCGGCGGCATTGCGCGAGGTTGGCGCGCCCAAGATCGACCTGGGCGGCACCGTGCCCGTACACCACGCCACGCGCCTTTCCGTGAGCCACGTCGACTTGTTTTACGGTGACCATCATGCGCTCAAGGACGTGTCCATCGATATTCCGGAGCGCGAGATCACCTCGTTCATCGGTCCGTCCGGCTGCGGAAAGTCCACGCTCCTTCGCTGCTTCAATCGCATGAACGACTACGTTAAGGATTGCCGCGTTGAGGGCTCCATCAAGCTCGATGGGCAAGACATCTACGACGGCCTCGACACCACCTTGTTGCGTCAGCGCGTGGGTATGGTCTTCCAGCATCCCAATCCGTTTCCCATGAGCATCTACGACAACGTGGCGTATGGTCCGCGCGGCATGGGTGTCAAGAGCCGTTCGGAGCTGGATGGCATAGTCGAGGAGTCCCTGCGCCGCGCCGCGCTGTGGGATGAGGTCAAGGACAAGCTGAAGTCGTCGGGCCTTGGTCTGTCCGGCGGACAGCAGCAGCGCCTCTGCATCGCCCGCGCGATTGCGGTCAAGCCGCAGGTCCTGCTCATGGACGAGCCCACGAGCGCGCTCGACCCCATTTCCACGGTGCAGGTTGAGCAGCTGGCGATGGAACTTAAGCAGGATTACACCTTGGTAGTGGTGACGCACAACATGCAGCAGGCATCGCGCATTTCCGACTCTGTGGCGTTCTTCCTGCTGGGTGAGCTGGTTGAGCATGGCACCACCGCGCAGATCTTTAAAGCTCCGCGCGACCAGCGCACGGCGGACTACCTCACCGGCCGATTTGGGTAAAATCCACCAATAGGCGAGAGGAGCCGTTCCTATGATTTACTACGTCGAGGACGATGACAATATTCGGGGTCTCACCCTCTATGCGCTGCGCCAGCAGGGGATAGAGGCTGAGGGGTTCGCATCGGACAGCGAGTTCAAGGCTGCCGTTGCGCGTCGCGTCCCCGATGCGGTTCTGCTCGACATCATGCTGCCCGACACCGATGGCCTCGAGATCATGCGGCGCCTGCGCGCCGACCAGGCCACCGCGACGGTTCCCATCATGATGCTCACCGCCAAAGATTCCGAGCTCGACAAGGTCGTGGCGCTCGATGGCGGCGCGGATGACTACCTCACCAAACCGTTCTCCCTCATGGAGCTCACGAGCCGCTGCCGCGCCCTGTTGCGCCGCGGCGGCATGTCCAATCGTCCCGCGCCCGAGACGCTTTCCGTGGGAGGCATCGAGCTTTCCCCCAGCCATCGCGTGGTGCGCGTTGAGGGACAGGAGCTCAAGCTCACGCTGCGTGAGTTCGACCTGCTCGAGTACCTCATGCGCAAGCCCGGCGTGGTCTTTACGCGCGAGTCTCTTTTGCGCAGCGTGTGGGGCTGGGACTTTGACGGCGGCTCGCGTACGGTCGACGTACATGTGCAGACGCTCCGTCAAAAGCTGGGCGATTACGCCGATCGCATCGAGACGGTGCGCGGCGTGGGCTATCGTTTGGCAGACCTGTAAATGACGCCTCGATGCGGTCGCGTGAGTTCGCGCGTGGCCAAACGCTCCCTTTCCAAGCGTGTGTTCGCCACGATGCTCACCATGTCCCTCATCACGATCGTGGTGTTTGCCCTTGCGCTCACCTTGTTCATGCAAAAGCGCCTGGTTGATTCGACATCCGAGGAGCTGGCTAGCGAGGCGCGCGTTGTGGCGGCCTCCCTCAACAGCTCTCCAAGCTATGTCGGCATGCTTAGGCGTCTGCAGCAGGACGATACGCGCATCACACTTGTGGGGAAAGACGGTGACGTGTTGTACGACACCGATATCGACGAGAGCAAGATGGAAGACCACGGGGATCGTCCCGAGATCGAGGAGGCGTTTGAGACCGGGAGCGGTTCTTCTGACCGCGCCAGCTCAACGCTGGGCGAGGTCATGCTGTATGAGGCGGTTCGCCTGGCGGACGGCAGCGTGGTGCGCTTGGCAAAGGGCGAGGCGGGATACCTGTCTGTTCTCTGGTCGCTTGCCGGGCCCGTGGCGATTTTGACCGCCGTCGGCGTTGTGGTCTCCGTTGCCGTGGCGCGCCGTGAATCCAGTCGCATCATCGAGCCGCTGCTCGAGGTGGACCTTGACCATCCCCAGCGAAACGCGCAAAACGCCTACGCCGAAATGGAGCCCATGTTGGAGCGTATTGAGACCCAGCGCCAAGAGCTCAAGCGCCAGGTGCGTGTGCTCGCCAACAATGATCGCATGCGCCGCGAGTTCACGGCGAACATAACCCATGAGCTCAAGACGCCGCTCACCACGGTTTCGGGTTACGCGGAGCTCATCGCCAACGGTATGGTGACCGACGAGGCAGATCTGCGCGACTTTGGACGTCGTATTTACAACGAGGCGGGAAGGCTCACTTCCCTTGTGAATGACATCCTCACCTTGTCCAACCTGGACGAGGCGGAGCGCTCCGAGGACGGTGCCGCGTCGGCGACGCTGGGCACGCGCGAGCCCATCGACGTGCCGCGCACGCTTGATGGCATCGCCCAGCGCTTGGAGCAAGTCGCCCAGCGCGCGGACGTGCGGATTGAGCTGGCGTGCGAGCCTGCCATGGTGGTGGGTGTTCCGCGGCTCATCGACGAGCTTGCGTACAATTTGGCGAGCAATGCCATACGCTACAACCGTCCCGGCGGCGTTGTGACGCTCTCGTGCGGCGTTGAGCAAGTCGGCGGATCGGATGCAGATGAGGCCTCGGGGCTCTTTGCGCCGTACATCTGCGTTGCCGACACGGGTATTGGTATCGCCGCTGAGGAGCAGGGCAAGATCTTTGAACGGTTCTACCGCGTGGACAAAAGCCGTTCCAAGGCTCGCGGCGGCACGGGATTGGGTCTCGCCATTGTCAAGCACGCCGCGGCGTATCACGGCGCGCGCATCGAATTGGATAGCGAGCTTGGCCGCGGCACCAGCATATCCGTGCACTTTCCGGTGCAGGAGCTGCCGGAGCTGTAAAGCAACCGCCCGTGCGGGAGCCCGCTGGCGGGCCGGCTATGTAAATTCCCGACCGTTTGTCGATGCCAAAACGCTTTAGCCTCAAAACGCTTGCGACGCAGCTTTTATACTGTGCTTTGTGTCGCACGATGCCGCGAGAAGGGTTTGAGATGAAGTTCTTTATCGACACGGCAGATCTCGAGGAAATCGCCGAGGCCAAAAGTTGGGGCTGCTTGGCGGGCGTGACCACCAACCCCAGTCTCTATGCCAAAACGGGTGGTAAGCTCGAGGACTTCGAGCCGCACATGCTCAAGATCGCCGAGCTGTGTGAGGGCTTGCCCGTCTCGGCAGAGGCGACGGCGAACACTGCGGAGGGCATGGTCGAGCAGGGCCGCCGCCTTTCCGCGCTCGCACCGAATATCGTGGTCAAGCTTCCCATTTGCGAAGCGGGCTTGACTGCATGCCGCGCCCTTGCAGACGAGGGCGCGCGCGTGAACATGACGCTCATCTTCTCTGCGACGCAGGCGCTTTTGGCTGCCAACGCCGGCGCCCGCTACGTGTCGCCGTTCGTTGGCCGTTACGACGACATTGCGCTCGACGGCCTTGCCCAGCTTGGGGATATCGTGACGTGCATCAAGAATTACGATTGGTCGGGCAAGAATCCGGACAGTCGAGTTGAGATCATCACCGCTTCCGTGCGCACGCCCAACCACGTGACGCAGGCGGCGCTCATGGGAGCGGATATCGCCACCGTGCCCATGAAAGCCCTCAGAAAATGCCTGCATCACCCGCTTACCGACGCCGGTCTCGCCGCTTTCGAGGCGGATTGGGAGCGGGTTGCATCTGCTCGCTAGGTCCTTTCGCTTGATTCTCAAAACGTCTTGTGGTCAAGCGTTTTATCGCAGGTAGATGTCTCAATTTCACATTGTAAGGTTTTGAATTTACCGTTTGCTTTCGACCCTCCGCCACGTCCTGCCGCTATGATTACCCTGGTAACGCGCCACCGCTCACATGCAAGGAGGCATTGTCCATGAGCGATGAGGAACTCATCCAGATTGCCAATGAAGTTAGAAAGGGGGTCGTGGTCGGAACGCATGCCGCCAAGTCCGGCCATCCCGGCGGCTCCCTCGGCTCAGCCGATATCATCACGTATCTGTATTTTGAGGAGATGAACATCGACCCGAGCGACCCGCGCCGCGCGAATCGTGACCGGTTCGTCCTCTCTAAGGGTCACTGCGCCCCTGCCCTGTATTCCGTGCTCGCCGAGCGCGGGTTCTTCCCCAAAGATGATCTTGAGACCCTGCGCCATGTTGGTAGCCACTTGCAGGGCCATCCCAACATGAACGACACTCCCGGCGTCGACATGTCCACTGGCTCGCTGGGTCAGGGCATCTCCGCCGCGGTGGGCACGGCGCTCGCCGCCAAGCACTGGGGCGATGCGTATCGTACGTTCTGCCTGCTGGGCGATGGCGAGATCGAGGAAGGCCAGGTGTGGGAGGCCGCGATGTTCGCCGGCAACCACCATCTCGACAACCTCGTGCTCATCGTCGATCACAACGGCCTGCAGATCGACGGCAGCATCGAGGAGGTCAACTCCGCGATGCCCATTGCCAACAAGTTCGAGGCCTTTGGCTTCCACGTCATCGAACTCGCCGACGGCAACGACATGGCGCAGGTGCGCGCTGCGTTCCAGGCTGCTCGCGAGGTGAGCGGCAAACCCGTGTGCATCGTCGCCGAGACGGTCAAGGGCAAGGGCGTCTCCTTCATGGAGGGCCAGGTGGGCTGGCATGGCAAGGCCCCCAACGACGAGCAGTTCGAGCAGGCAATGGCCGAGCTTGATGCCCGCGCGGCCGAGCTCGCGAAGGAGGCGTAAGGCAATGGCAGACGTTAAGAGGATCGCCACGCGTGTGAGCTACGGCGAGGCGCTGGTCGAGCTCGGTGCGGAGCACGATGACTTCGTGGTGTTCGACGCCGACCTTGCCGCGGCGACGCAGACGGGCAAGTTCAAGGCCGCCTACCCCGACCGTTTCTACAATGCCGGCATCGCCGAGGGCAACATGATGGGCCTCGCCGCGGGTGTTGCCACCACGGGCCGCGTTGCGTTCGCGAGCTCGTTTGCGATGTTCGCCGCAGGCCGTGCGTTCGAGCAGATTCGCAACTCGATCGGCTATCCGCATCTCAACGTGAAGATCGGCGCCACGCATGCCGGCATCTCGGTGGGCGAGGACGGAGCCACGCACCAGTGCAACGAGGACATCGCCCTCATGCGCACCATTCCCGGCATGACGGTCGTGGTTCCCGCCGACGACGTGGAGGCCCGTGCCGCCACGCGTTGCGCCTATGCGACGGACGGCCCCTTCTACCTGCGCTTTGGCCGTCTTGCTGCGCCGGTGATCAACGACCCTGATACCTACGAGTTCGAGCTCGGCCGTGCCGTCGTCATGCGCGAGGGCACCGATGTGTCCATCGTCGCTTGCGGCCTTATGGTGTCCGCCGCGCTTGAGGCTGCAGAGGTCCTTGCCGCGGAGGGAATCTCCGCCGAGGTCGTCAACATGCACACCATCAAGCCGCTCGACTCGGAGGCACTCGTCGCTTCCGCTTCCAAGACCGGCCACGTGGTGACGGTTGAGGAGCACTCCATTATGGGTGGCCTTGGTGAGGCGTGCGCGGCCGTTTTGGGCGAGCAGTGCCCGGTGCCCATGCGCCGTGTTGGCGTTCGCGACACGTTCGGCGAGTCCGGCCCGGCGCTGGAGCTTTTGGACAAGTACGGCCTCAACGCCGAGGGTGTTGCCGCCACTGTGCGCGAGGTGCTTGCGTAGAGGGTCCGCTCCCGCCTTCACGCCGACATGCGATGAAACGCGGTGCCGCTTGACGCGGTGCCGCGTTTTTCATTGGTGCGAAATCGCATGCTCGATTGGCTGGGATTCTCATGCTCGATCGGTGGGGCTCGCATCTTCGATTGGCGCGGCGCCGCACTTTCGACAGCAAAGCTCGCGGTGCCGCGCATCCGCGACCCCCGTCAGAATTCGTTGCCTCCATATCTGGTTACGGTCGGCATGAGCTGCATTCGCAAAATCTTTTGGAGCGTATGGAATCCGCTGGTGCGAATGCGCTTGCGAGAGCCCAGGGCGCGGAACAGATCGTCGGTGAACTGCTGGAATAGGTGCTCATCGACAAGATCCTCGTACCACACGTTCAAGATGGTGAATCCGGAGCCGACGATTTTGTTTTGTCGCCGCGCATCCCGCCCTGCCGCCTCTATGGAGTGGAACTCCTTTCCTTGGTATTCAAGGCCGACGCGCTGCCGGGTGAACCCGATGTCGACGCGCCGCCTCCCGACGGGCGTCGCGACGGGATGGTTCATCGAGATGGGACCGAGACCTAGACCGCCCATCGTGGTGGGCAGCGAGACAAGCATGGCCAGGACGGTCTCCATAGGGGAGTTTGACAGGCCGTTCACGTATTTGAGCAAATTACGCGCCCGCTTGATGCCGGTGACCCTGTGGATGGAGTCGGTGAGCCTGCCGATTTTCTCGGTTGATGTAAGCGGTTTCTCGGTGCACGTGAGGCCGTCCCACGAATCATCGAGAACATAGGTGCCGCAAAGCTCATATCCCAAGCTGATGATATCGAAGTTGCTCCAGGTGTTGTCGCCCGCAATCTGGATGAAGGAGAGTTCGGGACTCACCGTCCAGAACGATCGGTCGATTTTTATGAGCGACCGAGGAGGAAGAGGGCGGTAGCATGCCGTGACTTGGGTATCTTGACGTTGGTTGTATCCGCGGTTTCCATCGACGAGAACGTGATATGGCTTGCTCACGATGCCGTGGACGGTCATGTCATCAGCCAGGAGCTGCCGCGGCGGAACTGACAGGCCGGTGACCTGGCCGGTCCTCGGCTTGTCGAGCAGCGTCGGGATGAGGCGTTTGCTCGATCGGTAGAGTTCGAGTGCGGAGGCGCCGCACGCGCAGACAACTTTCTCCATGCATAGACGATACGCTCTTTTCTGCATTTCGGCGCATTTTTGCCAAAGTGGTCAAAAAACTACTTCATACAGTATTTCTTGTCTCTTTTTGTCGTTGGCTGGGCGTCGAGTGCATCACGGTTGATGCATGGGCGGCACACTGCTGTGCATTTCTTCATAAGTGACGGGTTTTACGGCCATTTCGATTTAGAGACGCGATGCAACGTAATTACAAATACTGTATGAATATAAATCGTGACCGCAATTGGCCGCAGCGAGCATCGAACGGTGAGGCCTGCTCTCCACGGGGTGCCAATAGCCCGCAGGTGACGGGCTGAGACTTCAGGATGCCAATTGTGTCATCTGAATCTAAGTGGTAAACGCTTAGGTTTTATGAGTTCAATTATGGGTACCATGGAGGCGTTCAGTAGATGTGCGCCGCTTGCCGGCGCACAAGCCGGCGAAAGCCGGCTAGACGACAGCAGAAAGGGCGTTGCGCGCATGCAGCAATTTAAAACCGAGAGCAAGAAGCTCCTCGACCTCATGATCAACTCGATCTATACCAACAAGGAGATCTTCCTGCGTGAGCTTATCTCCAACGCGTCGGATGCGGTGGACAAGCTCAACTTCAAGAGTCTCTCCGACTCGAGTATTCAGCTCGGCAACGACGACCTTGCCATCCGCGTCTCGTTTGACAAGGACGCGCGCACGCTTACCGTCTCCGACAACGGCATCGGCATGACCGCTGAGGACCTCGAGGAGAACCTCGGCACCATCGCCCATTCCGGCAGCCAGGAGTTCAAGCGGGAAAACGCCGAGCACCAGGGCGGGGATGTCGACATCATCGGTCAGTTTGGCGTGGGCTTCTACTCTGCGTTCATGGTTGCCTCCAAGGTCCGTGTGGTCAGCCGCGCCTTCGGCGAGGACACGGCGCACGTATGGGAGTCCGACGGCCTTGAGGGCTACACCATCGAGCCCGGCGAGCGCGCCGAGCACGGCACCGACGTCATCCTCACCATCCGCGAGAACGTCGCCGGCGAGAATGGCGAGCCCGGCGAGAACTACGACACGTATCTTTCCGAGTGGGGGCTCAAGGACCTCATCAAGCGCTACAGCAACTACGTGCGCTATCCCGTCCAGATGATGGTCACCAAGAGCCGCGAGAAGGAGCGCCCCGCCGACGCCGGCGACGACTACAAGCCGGAGTACGAGGACTACGAGGAGCTCGAGACCATCAACTCGATGACTCCCATCTGGAAGAAACGCAGCTCGGACGTGTCGGAGGAGGACTACAACGAGTTCTACAAGTCCACGTTCCACGACTTCGAGGATCCGGCGCGTACGGTGAGCTTCCACGCCGAGGGCACCCTCGAGTACGACGCGCTGCTCTATATCCCGAGCCGCGCACCGTTCGACCTTTACAGCAAGGATTACGAGAAGGGCTTAGCGCTCTATAGCTCCAACGTGTTGATTATGGAGAAGTGCGCCGACCTGCTACCGGATTACTACAATTTCGTGCGCGGCGTGGTGGACTCCCAGGACATATCGCTCAACATCTCACGTGAGACCCTGCAACACGACCGCCAGCTCAAAGCCATTGCCAAGCGCGTGGAGAAGCGCGTGACGAGCGAGCTCGAGAAGATGCGCGACGACGACCGTGAGACGTACGAGAAGTTCTTTGAGAACTTCGGCCGTGGGCTCAAGTTTGGCATTTACTCCAGCTATGGGATGAAGGCCGATGAACTTGCCGACCTGCTGCTGTTCTGGAGCGCGCGCGGGAACAAGATGGTGACGCTTGCCGAGTACGCCGCCGCCATGCCGGAGGGCCAGAAGGCGATCTACTACGCGGCGGGCGATGATCGCGAGCGCCTGGCCAAGATGCCCGTGGTAAAGGGCGTGCTCGACCGCGGCTATGACGTGCTCCTGCTCACGGCCGATGTTGACGAGTTCACCTTCCAGGCCATGCGCGGCTACACCGCCAAGCACATGCCCAAGGTTTACGAGGACGACGCTGCCCGCGAGGCGGCCGCCAAGGCCGTCGCCGACGGCGCGGAGCCCGAGACCGAGGACCGCTTCCTCGAGCTCAAGAATGTGGCGACCGGCGATCTCGACCTCGCGACCGAGGACGAGAAGAAGGATGCCGAGGAGGCTACGAAGGAGCACGGCGACCTGTTCGAGGCCATGAAGGAGGCCCTTGGCGACAAGGTGGAGAAGGTTGCGGTCTCCGCGCGTCTGACCGATGCCCCCGCCTGTATCACCACCGAGGGTCCGCTGTCGCTCGAGATGGAGAAGGTGCTTGCGCGCGGCCCCGAGGCCGATCGCGGCGAGATGCCCAAGAGTCAGCGCGTGCTTGAGCTCAACGCCAAGCATCCGGTGTTCGACAAGCTCGTGGCTGCTCAGGAGGCGGGCGACCAGGATAAGCTCTCCCTGTATGCCGGTCTGCTCTACGACCAGGCGCTGCTCGTCGAGGGCATCCTGCCCGCCGACCCGGTGGCGTTTGCCCAGAGCGTCTGCGAGCTCATGTAGATTGCTCGCTCGCACATTTACCGGGAATTCATAGCTAAGCAATAGACCGGGGCGCCCTACAGGGCGCCCCGGTCTATTGCTCGGAGGGGGGTGATGCGCCGCAAATACGCAAATGTTGGGTTAAAAGTGGGGGTATGCGAGTAAAGGCGAGATTGACCGCAATATAACCGCAGGTCAAGCCTTTGTTGCACAAATGGCTACACGGCGGATGCGGACTTTATCTCAACATTTGCGTATTTGCACGTTCCGCACGCTGGAGAAGAGGCTCTTTTCGCCCTTTCATGTGCACAGGTGTGTCGCCCTATTGCGAGTATTCTGCAGAAAGTATTGATAGTTACTAGTACACGTGTTGTTTTTCTTACGACCGTAGTATAGTTCTGCTCCATCAAAGGCAATAGTAAGGTCAAAGGGTGGTTCGAGCGTGAAGAAGGCCTTCCAGATCTTTAAACGAGACCTCAAGCGGTTACTGCACAATCCCGTGGCGATGGTCATCACCATTGGTGTGTGCATCATCCCGTCATTGTACGCCTGGTACAACATCGAGGCGAACTGGGATCCGTACAGTAACACCTCCGGTGTGAAAATCGCCGTCGCCAACGAGGACGAGGGCGTTGAAAATGAGTTGACGGGGTCGCTCAATGCCGGTGAGCAGACGGTCGAGCAGCTCAAGGAAAACGACGACCTGGGCTGGGTCTTCACCGATGCGGAAAGCGCGAAAGAGGGCGTGTACAGCGGTGAGTACTACGCCGCGATCGTCATTCCTAAGGACTTCAGCGAAAAGCTCACGAGCATGCTCACAGGCGACTTTGAGCAGCCCGAGCTCACGTACTACGTGAATGAGAAGAAAAACGCCATTGCCCCCAAGGTGACCGATACGGGTGCCGAGACCATCGAGGAGCAGCTGAACGAGACCTTTGTCGCAACGGTCAGCAGCACGCTTGTCGAGCAGGCGCAAAAGCTCGGGGTCGATGTGGACGCGGCGGGGGAGCGCGCGGAGCAGGGCGTGCTCGCGAATGTCTCCGATTCCGTCGACGCCCTGCAGCGTGTGCGCGAAGGCCTTGGCGGCATGGCGACTACCATCGACGACGCCAAGGTTGCCGCAACGAGTGCCAAGAGCTCGCTGGCCGGCATGAACGCCGAGACGCCTGCGCTTGTCGATGCGCTCGACAAGGGACACCAGCTCCTGGGCACAACACGTTCGGCCGCGGGCGAGTTCCACACCGCGCTGTCGACCGCCCTCGCCAACGGAGCGACCCAGCTGGGCACGGCTTCGTCGAAGGCGGACGCCGCCGTTGGTTCAATGGCGGGCGCCGTCTCGGCTGCTAAGACCAAGATCGACATATCGCTCTCCAACTTCCAAGCCGTGATCGATTCCAATTCGCGCGCCCTCGAGGCCCTGCGCAACCTCAACAACTCGGCTTTGGGCTCAAACGGCGATATCGAGGCCTTCATCCACGACCTTGAGAACCAAAATGCCGGTCTGCAGTCTGCCAAAGACGCGCTGCAGACGCAGAGCGATGCACTCGGCCAAGACGTCGATGCCGCGACCACCGCGACGGACGCTATCAACACCGCCGTGCAGGGCAGCGTCGAGAACCTGGGCAAGACCCAGCAGACCCTCAACTCCAGCGTCATTCCCCAACTGAGCGCGGGCCTCGATGCGTTCTCGAACGTCTCGGGCGACCTGTCGGGCGTCGTGACGAGCCTCACCCCCACCATCGCGCAGTCCATGGGCCTACTTGACCAGCTGAACGCCATGCTCGACCAGACCAAGAGCGCGCTGGCGAGCAGCGATGAAACGCTGGCCGACCTGCAGGCTACGCTTGAGACGGTCAAGACCGACATCGTCGCGCTGCGCAGCTCCGAGGCAACACGCGAGCTCGCGAACCTGCTCGATATGGACCCCGCTAACATCGCGGATTTCATGTCCGCCCCGGTGACCCTCACCACTAAGGCCGTGTATCCGGTCGAGAACTACGGTTCGGGCGTCACGCCGTTCTACACGAACCTGGCTCTGTGGGTGGGTGGCTTTGTGCTCATCGCCATCTTCAAGCTTGAGGTTGACACCGAGGGTGTGGGCCAAATCACGGCCAACCAAGGGTATTTTGGCCGCTGGATGCTCATGGTCCTGCTCGGCTTCGTGCAGTCGATCATCGTGTGCGTGGGCGACTTGGTGCTAGGGATCCAGTGCAGCCATCCCGTGTTGTTCGTGATTGCGGGCGTGTTCACCTCGTTCGTCTACGTGAACATCATTTACGCGCTGTCGATCGCGTTCAAGCATATCGGCAAAGCCATCGGCGTCATCCTCGTCATTGTGCAGATCCCGGGTTCCTCAGGCATGTACCCCATCGAGATGATGCCCGACTTCTTCCAGGCTCTGCACCCGCTGTTGCCCTTCACCTACGGCATTAACACGATGCGCGAGACCATCGGCGGCATGTACGGCATGAACTACCTGTTCAACCTGGGCATCCTTGCGGTGTTTTTGGCCGTGGCGCTCGTGGTGGGCGTATGGCTGAGGCCTAAGCTCCTCAACCTCAACCTGCTGTTCGACCGCCAGCTCTCCGGCACGGGCGTGATGATCTGCGAGCGCGACGACATGCCGCGCGAGCGGTTCTCCGTGCGCAACGCCGTGCGGGCGCTGTTTGACACGGAGGCGTATCGTCGCGAGATCCTCGAGCGCGGCGCGCGCTTCGAGCACCGGTACCCGCGGCTTATCAAAGCGGGCTTCTGCCTGGTGCTTGGTCTGCCCGTGCTGCTGTTCGTGCTCACGGCAACGCTTGACCTCGACATCGACGGCAAACTCGTGATGCTCGTGCTGTGGATCGTTGCCATCATCGTGGCGGATGCCTACATGATCTTTATCGAGTACCTGCGCGAAAGCCTGAATTCACAGGCGCGTATGACCTCGCTGCCCGATGACGAGCTGCGCGAGGAGCTGGGCCGCAGCATCGCGCGCGGGGTGCCGGCGCGCGCCGCAGGGGCGAGCCCGGATCGCGGCCTCACCGGCAGAACTCCTGCACACATCACCAACGGAGACGCCCCGAAGGGAGGCGAGGAGTAGATGAAGAAGATCATTGCCCTGCTCAAGCAGGATCTCTCGAGGGTGCGCGGCAGCGTGGTCGCATGCATCGTCGCGGTGGGTCTCGTGATTGTGCCCACCCTTTACGCCTGGTTTAACATTGCGGGCAGCTGGGATCCTTACGGAAACACGGGCAATCTCAAAGTCGCGGTGGCGAATTCGGACGAGGGCTATCTGAGCGATCTCATTCCCGTGCGCGTGAACATCGGCGACACGGTCGTCTCGTCGCTACGTGAGAACGACAACATTGACTGGGTCTTCGTCAAGGAGGGCGAGGCGGTCGAGGGCGTGCGCTCCGGCGAGTACTATGCAGCCGTCGTGATTCCCGAGGATTTCAGCTCTCGCATGATGACGGTCTTTTCGAGCGATGCCGAGCACGCCGAGATCGTGTACTACGAGAACCAAAAGGCCAACGCCATCGCGCCCCGCGTGACCGACAAGGCCGCGAGTACGGTGCGCAAGCAGATCGACGAGACGTTCGCCGAGACTATCAGCGAGGTGGGACTGGCCACCACGTCGAGCCTGCTCGATTACCTGGACGGCGATCAAATCGCCAACTACGCGGCGAACCTGAGCAGCACACTCACGGCGGGCATCGAGACGTTGCGCGATGCGTCCAAGACGGCGACCGAGTTCACGGGGGTCCTGGGCTCCTCCACAGGCCTTTTGGATTCTGCGGGCGACTTGTTGTCTCAGACGGGCGAGGCCAGCTCGAGTGCCGAGGCACTGGTGAGCGATGCCAAGACGGGCTTTGCCAACATGGATGCCGCTCTCGATGGCGCGGTTGACGCCATCAACGGGGCGCTGGCCGACAGCGCGGGTGACTACGAAGCCGCCGCCACGGCCATAGAGAACGCGTTCGCCACCGTGGATGAACACGTGTCGACTACCTGCACGCAGCTGCGTAGTGCCTCGTCGAAGATAGCGGGGCAGGCGGCGGATGCACGTGCGGTGCAGAAGAAGATCGCCTCCCTTGAGGACAAGGTCGACAGTCTGCCGATATCAGATGCGGCAAAGGCCGAGCTCATTCAGCAAATCGACATCGTGGCCAACACGGTGGGCAACGTCGCTAACCAGCAGGAACTGCTCGCACAGCACCTCTCGGATGCCGCCGATTCCCTCGAGGCGGGTGCCACCGACGCTCGCGAGCAGGCAGAAGCCGTCAAGGAAAACCTCGCCTCTGCCAAAAACGACATCGCATCGATCAAGGACTCCTACAAGGAGACGCTCGAGCAGGAGATCGCGTCGCTCGCCGATGCGGTGGAGAGCGTCGCCAAGAGCAGCGAGGACATGGCGAGCAGTCTGAGCACGACCGCCTCCGATCTCTCGACGGCATCCAAGGACCTTTCGAGCGACCTTTCCGATGCGCAAGGCGTGCTTACCAGCGCCGCAATCGACCTGAGTACCTCCGCCGACGGCCTGCAGGAGCTCAAGGACGGCATCGATGCCGCCGTGGCGTCGGGCGACCTGCAGAAGGTGCGGGACCTCATCGGGTCGGACCCGACATCGCTTGCCGAGGCCCTCGCCGCCCCGGTGGCCCTCGACCGCCAGGCCGTGTACCACATCGAGAACTACGGCAGCGCCATGGCGCCGTTCTACACTACGCTGTCCATCTGGGTCGCGGGCATCGTGCTTGCCGCAATGCTCAAGGCGAACGTGGATGAGCGCGATATCCAAGCGCTCGCGCCGATTCACCTGCACGAGCTCTATCTGGGACGTTACGCGTTCTTCGCGTTGCTCGCCTTTGCGCAGGCGACGCTCGTGTGTGCCGGCGACCTGATGTTCTTTGGGATCCAGTGTGCCCATCCGCTGCAGTTCCTCCTCGTGGGCTGGGTTGCCGGGTTCGTGTTCAGCAACATCATCTACACGCTCACGGTGAGTTTTGGCGATATTGGCAAGGCGATCGCCGTTGTGTTGCTGGTCATGCAGGTGGCCGGCTCAGGCGGTACGTTCCCTATCGAGATGACGGCCGACTTTTTCCAAGGTGTCTATCCGTTCCTACCGTTCACGCATGCCATCAACGCGATGCACGCCGCCATGGCCGGAGCCTATGGGATGGAGTATTGGCGTGAACTCGGTGTCTTGGCGTGCTACCTGCTTCCGTCGCTCGCGCTCGGTCTGGTATTCCGCCGTCCCGTGATTCGCGCGAACCAGTGGATCATCGAGAAGCTCGAGGAGACCAAGCTCATGTAGGGGCCGACGGCCGAGCGCACGGCGGCGCGGTCTCAGCCGTCGATTGCCGCGAATCGGGCGTTTTTGTAACGAGTTTCCAGAGGGGCCGAGTAGACAGGTGTTTTGGGCTATCGCCAACTGGGGCTTTGATGCCCAAACCGACCGTCTACCCGGGGCGTCTCGATCTTCGTTACAAAAACGCCCGATTCGCGGCATTGCACCTTCTGCCCATGCCCTCATTTCCAAGGTGCTTTTATGCGGGGGAGTGCCGGAAACTCGGACGAAACATAACTATGCGAACATGGAGACAATCTGGCATCATCGCATGTGAAAGGGCTCGCATATGGACCAGCAGCAGAACATCGATTTCGTCCTGCGCACCGTCGAGGAGCGCGACATCCGCTTCATCCGCCTGTGGTTCACCGACGTGCTCGGCAGGCTCAAGAGCTTCGCCATCAGCCCCGAGGACCTCGAGGTCGCGTTTGAAGAGGGCATCGGCTTCGACGGTTCCGCCATTGAGGGCTTCACCTCTCCCGACGAGGCGGATATGCTGGCCTTCCCGGATGCCTCCACGTTCCAGATCCTGCCCTGGCGCCCCAAGCACGACGGCGCCGCGCGCATCTTCTGCGATGTCTGCACGCCCGACCGCCAGCTGTTCGCTGGCGATTCGCGCGAGTGCCTGCGCCGCATGTTCTATCGTGCGGAGAAGCTCGGCTACATCATGAATGTGGGCGCCGAGCTCGAGTTCTACTATTTCCCCGACGAGCACACACCCGAGCCCATGGACAAGGTTGGCTACTTTGACCTCACGCCGTCGGATTCCGCGCGCGACCTGCGCCGTTCCACCGTGCTCATGCTCGAGAAGATGAGCATCCCGGTCGAGTACACCTTCCACAGCTCCGGCCGCTCGCAGCACGGCATTTCCATGCGTCACGCCGAGGCACTCACCATGTCCGATGCCATCATGACGGCCAAGCACGTCATTCGCACCTGCGCCTACGAGTCGGGCATCCACGCCTCTTTCATGCCCAAGCCCATCGCCAAGGGCTCGTCCTCGGCGATGCTGCTTCACCAGTCCCTGTTTGACCGTGAGGGCAACAACGTCTTTTGGGGTGACGACGCCAAGAACCACCTGTCGCCTATTGCCAAGAGCTACATGGCCGGTATCTTGGCGCATGCCTCCGAAATCAGCGCCATCACCAACCCCACGGTGAATTCCTACAAGCGCCTCTCCGCCGGCGTGGGTAACGGCCCGCGGTATGCAACGTGGGGCATGCGCAACCGCTCCGCTATGATCCGCGTGCCCATCTACAAGCCGGGCAAGCAGGTTGCGGCCCGCATTGAGCTTCGCAGCCCCGACCCGATGGCCAATCCGTATCTGGTGAACACCGTCACGCTGGCAGCCGGACTCGACGGCATCAAGCGCGGACTCGAACTGCCCGAGGAGGCGACCTCCGATCTGTTGCGTCTGCCCGAGAGCGAGCTGCGCGCCCGCGGCATCGAGCCGCTGCCGAGAAACCTCGACGAGGCGCTCGACGTCTTTGAAAGCTCCGATTTCATGAAAGACGCCCTCGGCGAGCACATCCATGCATTCTTCCTCAAGAAGAAGCGCGACGAGTGGAATCGCTTCAACGCCACAGTGACCGAGTGGGAGCTCGATCACTATCTCGCCAATTCATAGGGAGTGGGGCCTCGGTCGGTGATCCTTGCCCGAATATCACCGCCATGTACGTGCTCGACCTGCCTATTTGTTATGATGATGCCGTCGGAGGTGTGAATATGTCCGAAAAGTCTGTGCTATTCATGGCGCGTACCACGCGACTTCATGATTTCGTCCGAACACTCGCCTCGTCCTTAGGTGTCGAGGTGCATATTGCGACCCCAGATTCGCCTGCCGTAGCGCATGATTTCGACCTCCTTATTCTCGATGGCGATGGGGTGCGTTCCGATCGCGTCGATGCCATGGCAAAGTGGCTCGAGCAGCGCGGCGGTGTGCCCATGCTTCTCATGATGGATGAGGAGAACCTCTCCGACCTGCATCTTCCCTCTCATGTCCGCTCCGATTTCATTTGCTCGGGTGCAAGTGACGCCGAGCTTGAAGCGCGCGCCCGCCAGCTTTTGGGCGATGGCGAGACCGTCGCGGTCGACGAAGTCCTCACCGTGGACAACCTCACGATCAACCTTGCCACCTACCAGGTATCGCTCGACGGCGAGCCGGTTGACCTCACGCTTATGGAATACTCGTTGCTCAGCTTTCTGGCAACGCATCCCAACCGTGCGTACAGCCGCGAAGTGCTGCTGCATCGCGTGTGGGGCTTCGAGTATTGCGGAGGAACGCGTACGGTCGATGTCCATATCCGTCGAATCCGCAGCAAGGTGGGTCCGCAGATCGCCGGTCACATCTCCACGGTTCGTGGTGTGGGCTACCTGTTTAAGGAATAACGTGTGCGCCGGGGCGCGGGCCGAAGGGCACGCGCCCCTTTTCATGCGCGTTGCCTTTTCGCGCCGTGGGTTGCGTATATTGCGCTCCGAGTGCCTTTCGAAAGACTTAATGGTACTTACAACTTGATTAAAGTCCGCGACTCTCGGGGGGTTGAACCTCGTATTTGGGGTACAACGTTTGAGATTAAAAGCGTTGAAAGGAACTTCCATGATTGATGACAAGACTCCGCAGCGCCCAGACGGCCTTGCGGGGGATGAGCCGCATTCCGCTTCGCACTCCGAGCCAACGGTGGAGACCACCGTCATGCCCGCGATGCATACCGAAACGCGTACCGTGGTGAAGACCAAGAGCCGCAAGCTCCCGATCTTCCTTGCATCCCTGCTTGGTCTTGCCGTAGGATCCGTGCTCGTGATCGCGCTTGTGATGTCCGGCGCATTCCGCATTACGGGCACCAATGTGGAGTCTGCTGCCAGTGGTGCCACGCAGACTATCGAGATCGATCCCGAGGACACCACGCTTTCGGAGGCCGTTGCCGCCAAGGCTCTGCCATCTGTGGTGTCGATCACCGCTCAGGGCGAGACCGAGGACTCCGGCGGCATCGGTAGCGGCGTGATTCTCGACACCGACGGCAACATTCTCACGAACTACCACGTAATTGAGGGTGCGTCCGCATTGGTGGTGCGCACGGACAGTGGTGACAGCTATGAGGCCGAGGTTGTGGGCACGGACGAGTCGAGCGACCTCGCCGTGATTCGCCTCCAGGATGCCGAGAGCGCCGATCTCACGCCCATTGACCTCGCCGACTCCGATGATCTCACCGTGGGTGAGTGGGTTATGGCAATCGGTAGCCCCTTTGGCAACGAGCAGTCCGTCTCGACGGGTATCGTCTCCGCTTTGTACCGTTCCACCGCACTTCAGAGCACGAGCGGCACCTCCATCTACGCCAACATGATCCAGACCGACGCCGCCATCAACCCCGGTAACTCCGGTGGCGCTCTCGTGAACGACGAGGGCAAGCTCATCGGCATCAATTCCGTGATTGAGTCTTATTCTGGCTCGAGCTCTGGCGTGGGCTTTGCCATTCCGGTGAATTACGCCATCAACATCGCGAATCAGATCATCGCCGGCGAAACGCCTGTTCATCCGTACCTGGGCGCCTCGCTTATGAGTGTGAACGCCTATAACGCGCGTCAGAACAACCTTGCAGTCGATAGCGGCGCCTATGTTGCCGAGGTCACTGCTGATGGTCCTGCCGCAACTGCGGGGATTGAAGCAGGCGACATCGTGACGGCGGTGGACGGCGAGCCCATCTCTTCCGCCGACGGCCTGATTATCGCCTTGCGTGAGCACGAGGTGGGAGACAAGGTCACTCTCACCGTGATGCGTGGTAAGGACGAGAAGGAGATCGAGGTTGAACTCGGATCTGACGAGGCATTGCAGGTCGAGCAGCAGGACGCTTCCGACGGCAACGGTTCGAGCGGCGGCATGACCGAGGAGGAGTTTCTCCGGTATCTCGAGCAGTACATGGGTGGCCGCGGAGGGTTCTAGCGCCTGCCCCCCGGTATGGCCCTCGTGGCGATGCGATACTGTAGTGCCACAATGGCGGGTACGCTCCAACTGGGGGCGCGCCCGCTTTTACATAGAGGGCGATGGCAGAACGGGGAACGGCAACGGGGGACGCCGACGGCGTTCGCGGCGAGCTGGTTTGGCGCACATCGACGCATCTGCGAATCTGCGGAGGATGACCCTCTACGGCTGAGTGCGGAACGGCACATGGGGGAGCGTGGTATAGTGTCTCCACACGCGGGCGCGATGCCCGTGAACAACGAATGACGCGCGGCGGCGGAGTGCGCAGCTGCGTTTGGAGAAGGGACTGCACATGGCGGTGAACGAACAGCTGCTGCTTGAAGTGCTCGAGCAGATTCGACCCAACTTGCAGGCCGATGGCGGCGACATGGCATATGTGGGCGTGACTGAGGATGGCGTGGTGCAGCTTGAGCTGCAGGGCGCCTGCGCAGGTTGCCCCATGAGCTCGCTCACCTTGTCGATGGGCATCGAGCGCATCCTCAAGGAGCACGTGCCCGGTGTGACTCGCGTTGAGCAGGTGGGTGGCGGCGCCGATGCGGCCAACGACCTGTACGACGAGTACGCTCCGTTCTAGGGTTTGCACAAGGGTCCCGAAGGCGCCGCCCGTCGGGACCCTTTCTTTTCCGTTCGCGCGCCGGGCATGCGTCTCGGCGCGTATCTCATAGGAGTGGCCATTCATGCTCAACGAGCTCTATCACAGCCTCGACCCCGTCGCATTTTCTGCGGGACCCTTCACCGTGTATTGGTATGGCCTTGCCTATATGGTGGGTGCGCTGCTGGCGGGCGTGGTGATGTACCGTACGCTCAAGCGCTGGGATATGGCCATTACCATCGACGACGCCATGACGCTTGTGGTCTCGGTGGTCTTTGGCCTGTTGATTGGCGGCAGGCTGTTCTACGTGCTGTTCTACAGCAATGGGTATTACTTTGAGCACCCGCTCGAGATCATCTTTGGGTCGAACGGGCATGGCATCAATGGGATGAGTTTTCACGGCGGGCTTGTGGGCGGCATCATAGGCGGCCTCATTGCCTGTCGCGTATTGCGGCTGTCGCCGCTGACCATCGCCGATGCGGCGTTCGTGGGGGTGCCCTTGGCGCTGTGCTTGGGGCGGTGCGCCAACTTCGTGAACGGCGAACTGTGGGGCAAGCCCACCGATCTTCCCTGGGGCGTGGTGTTCGGCGGGGCTGCCGGCGACATTCCGCGCCATCCGAGTCAGCTCTACGAGGCGTGTCTCGAGGGCATTGTGCTGTTTGCCGTGCTCTACCTGCTGAGCCGTCGAAAAAAGACGCCGCCGCAGGGCTCCATTATGGGGACGTTCGTACTCGGCTACGGTATCGTGCGGTTTTTAATCGAATTCGTACGACTGCCCGATGCGCAGCTTGGGTACCTGTTTGGCGGCTGGCTCACCATGGGCCAGCTCCTGAGTTTGCCGCTCATCGTGGCGGGAGCGGTGTTGCTCGTGTTCGCGTTCCATTTCAAACGACCGCAGCATCTCTAGGTGCCAGCGTCTTTAAAAGAGAGGAGCCAAGGCGGATGCCACGTGAGACGAATGCGGCAAAGCGCGAACGCGCGATCGAGACGTGCCGTCGTTTGAACGAGCGATACGGGCCGGTCGAGTGCTTTTTGGACCATGAGACCCCGTTCAGGCTGGTCATCGCTGTCTTGCTGTCGGCGCAGACGACGGATGCCCAGGTGAACAAAGTCACGCCGGAGCTGTTCCGCCGCTGGCCCACGCCCGAGGCGATGGCGGGTGCGACGTACGAGGAGCTCTCGGAGGTCATCAAGTCCCTCGGCTTCTACAAGACCAAGGCGAAGCACTGCATCGAATGCGCCCAGATGATCGTGGCGGATTACGGCGGCGTGGTCCCGAATGAGATGAAGGAGCTTGTGAAGCTCCCGGGTGTGGGGCGCAAGACGGCCAACATCGTGCTCAACGTAGGGTACGGCATCGTGGACGGCATCGCGGTCGACACGCACGTGAACCGCATCGCGCACCGCCTCAAGCTCTCGCCCAAAACACACGAGAAGGAACCGCTCAAGACGGAGCAGGACCTCTTGAAGATCCTCCCCCGCGAGTACTGGAACGACGTGAACCACCAATGGATCATGCTGGGTCGCGAGATCTGCGATGCCCGCAAGCCTTTGTGTGGGGAGTGCCCTCTGGCTGACATCTGTCCGAGTGCCAAGGTGGGGTAGTACTCGATATGTTGCAGCGCAAGCGCGAATTCTCAGGTGGACGAGCTTCTTAAAGGCACAACCGCAGGAAGAGGCTTTCAGCAATATCGATGAGCGCGAGATGGGCAGCTCGGACTGCAGCAAATCGTTTTTCGACCGGTGGGCATCTTGCGGTAGGATGATTTGAACATACGAATGCGTCGAACTCCCGCCCAAGCTCGCGTTTGGGCGGGTGTTTGGCGTCGGAAAGGTGCCCCCATGCTCATTCACCGTATCGCCGCGCAGCTCTATACCGCCGAGGCGCTTCAGGACATCGACGCGGCGCTCATGGCGGGAGAGGACGCCACGCTCGCGATCTCCCAGTCGGGCCGCACCCTCGCGGTGGCGGCCCAGTTCGCCCGCCGGCCTCGCCCCACGGTGTACATCGTCTCGGGTGAGGACGCGGCCGACCGCGCTGCGCGCTCCATTGCGGCGTATGTGGGTGCGGATCGTGTTGTGCGCTTCCCCGAACGCAAGGATTATCCGTGGAAGAACGCCGAGCCCGATGACGCCGTGGTCGCCGCCCGTTGCGCCGCGCTCGCGAGGATCGCGCGCGGCGACGCCTGCATCATGGTCGCATCCGCCCGCTCGCTCCTGCGATGCGTCCCGCCGCTCGAGAGCCGGTACTGGGCGTCCCGCACGTATTCCGTGGGAGAGGAAGTTGCCTTTGAGGAGGTTCCCGGGCAGCTCGTCTCGATGGGCTACACCCGTGCGGACGCGGCGGATGCCCCGGGCCTGTTCCGTGTGCTGGGCGATACCGTTGACATCTGGGCGGCCCAAGCGACCGCGCCGGTGCGCATCGAGTTCTTCGGCGACGAGATCGACCGCATCCGCCTGATGGTGGCATCGACCGGTCAGACGATCGGCGACGAGGATTCGGTCGAGATCAGCCCCGTGCGCGAGCTTGCCCTCACCGATGAGGCGGTGAGGCGGATCTCCGCCGCGCTGTACCTGCCCGCCCAGGACGACACCGAGCTGGCAGCCCTGCTCGAGCTGGTCGAGGCGCGCGTCGTTACGCCCGAACTCGAGCGCTTTTTGCCCCTGCTTTACGGCGAGACCGTGAGCCCTCTCGCGCACGTGCATCCCGATGCACTGGTCATCTTGTCCGAACCGCGCTCGCTGTTCGATGACTGCTCGCGCGCGTACGAGGACCTCGAGCATCGCGCGGCCGACGCGAAGATCGCGCGCCTCGACGGGCTCTACGTGCGGCCTCAAGAGCTTGACTTTGGGCGTCAGCAGCGCCTCAACTACGTAAGCCTCATCCGTGCGGGCGGATCGGTGACGGCGGAGCTCAAGATCGAGCAGCCGGCCCTCGCGGGTTCGGACAACCGCTTCATGAGCCGGATCCAGGAGGTTGTCAACAACCGCTTCGCCTGCGTGTTCGCGATTCCCGACCGCGGCGCGCGCGAGTCGATGGAGCTCTCCTTCACCGATGAGAACATCCCGTTCGAGGAGTCCCTCCAGGCGGCGCCCGAGAACGCCGGCGCCGTGGGCGGGGCGCGCGTTCGCGTCGAGCTCCTCAAGCGCGACGTGGATGCGCTCAATGCGCGCGGCATCGATGAGGGCGGGGAGCGCGTCGTCCCCACGTTGACGCGCGGCAGGATGACCTTCGTCGACGCCCCCATCCCGTCCGGAGTCGTGGTCCCCGCGGCGCATCTCGCCGTCTTCAGCCTCGCCGACCTCAACGCGCGCATGGACGGCCACCGCGGGCGCGCGCACCGGCGCGTGGACATCACCGAGGTCACCTTCCCCTTCAAGCCGGGTGACTACGTGGTTCACAGCACGCACGGCGTTGCCCTGTTCTCCGAGATCGTCCGCCAGGAGGTCGCCGGCAAGGAGCGCGACTACTTCCTGCTGGAATACGCGGGGGGCGACAAGCTCTACGTCCCGCTCGAGCAGGTCGACCGCATCACGCGCTACGTCGGCCCCGACGGCGACAACCCTCGCCTCACGCGCCTCAATACGGCCGACTGGAGCCGCGCCACCACCAAGGCGCGCAAGAGCGCCAAGAAGCTCGCCTTCGACCTCGTCGACCTGTACACGCGTCGCAGCTCGATCACGGGCTTCGCCTTCGGACCCGACAGCGCGACCCAGGTCGAGATGGAGGAGAGCTTCCCCTACGACGAGACGCGCGACCAGCTCGACGCCATCGCCGACATCAAGGCGGACATGGAATCGACCAAGCCCATGGACCGCCTGCTCTGCGGCGACGTGGGCTTCGGCAAGACCGAGGTTGCCCTGCGCGCGGCGTTCAAGTGCGTGGACGGCGGCCGCCAGGTCATGGTGCTGTGCCCCACGACCATCTTGGCGCAGCAGCATTACGAGACGTTCTTCGAGCGCTTCGCGCCGTTCGGCGTGGAGGTCGAGGTCCTATCGCGCTTCCGTACCCCCGCGCAGCAGCGCCGCGCGCTCGCGGCCTTCGCCGAGGGGCGCGTCGACGTGCTCATCGGCACCCACCGCCTGCTCTCCGCCGACGTCAACCCGCATGAGCTCGGCCTGGTGATCATCGACGAGGAGCAGCGTTTCGGCGTGCAGCACAAGGAGCAGCTCAAGAACATGCGCGAGCAGATCGACGTGCTCACGCTCTCCGCGACGCCCATCCCGCGCACGATGCAGATGGCCATGAGCGGCGTGCGCGATATGAGCCTCATCACCACGCCGCCCACCGGCCGTCGCCCCGTGGCGGTGCACGTGGGCGAGTACGACCCCGATGTGGTGAGCGCGGCCATTCGTTTGGAGATCGGCCGCGGCGGCCAGGTCTACTACGTGTCCAACCGCGTGAAGACCATCGACGACGCCGTTGAGCGCGTGCTGGAGGCCGCGCCCGAGGCGCGCATCGGCGTGGCGCACGGCAAGATGAGCCCGCGCGAGGTCGAGGACGTGATGGTGCAGTTCGCCACCAAGAAGATCGACGTGCTCATCGCCACCACCATCGTGGAGAGCGGCATCGACAACGCGAGCGCCAACACGCTGATCATCGAGGACTCGCAGCGGTTGGGCCTGGCGCAGCTCTACCAGCTCAAGGGCCGTGTGGGGCGCTCCGCCACGCAGGCGTACGCGTACTTCATGTTCCCCGGCGAGCTGCCGTTGACGGAGGAGGCAACGGCGCGCCTG
Organism: Collinsella sp. AF08-23; assembly: GCF_003479805.1. Classification (GTDB taxonomy): domain Bacteria; phylum Actinomycetota; class Coriobacteriia; order Coriobacteriales; family Coriobacteriaceae; genus Collinsella. The sequence goes on from NZ_QUHV01000004.1 coordinate 41,960, forward strand.
ACCGCGCTCTCCGAATTCCAGGACTTGGGAAGCGGCATGCGCATCGCCATGCGCGACCTCGAGATCCGAGGCGCCGGCTCGCTGGTCGGCGCCGAGCAGCACGGCAACCTGTCGAGCGTGGGCTTCGATCTGTTTACGCAGATGCTGGGGCGGGCGGTCGCGGAGGCACGCGGCGAGGGCGCCGGCGACGTCGAGCAGGCGACCGTGGGCATCAACCTGCCTGCGGACTTCTTCCTGTCCGAGGAATACGTCCCGGCGGTCGACCGTCGCGTTCTGGTGTACCGCAAGCTCGCGGCTGCGGACATGCTCGAGCAGGTCGACGAGCTCCAGGAGGAGTGCGAGGAGACGTTCGGTGCCCTGCCCGAGGCGGCGCAGAACCTGTTCGACCGCACGCGCATCCGCATCCGCGCCGACAGGCTTGGTCTCGAGAGCGTTGCGCTCATCGCGGGGAAGCTCACCTACCAGGGCGTTGACGTGCCCAAGGGCGTGGCGTTCGATCTGCGCACGAAGCTCGGCGCGATCGCCTTTCCCAAGACGCGAAAGTTCACGGTCCCCTACAAGGCGGGGGCGGGCAGCGGCAGCGGCGTCGGTCGCGGCATCAACGCCGATGTGGCCGCCGGCGGCATGGGCCCCGTGCAGGCGGCCTTGGGGATTCTGGCTCAGCTCGGTCCGAGCGGCGACGACGACTAGGCGCGCCCCGGGTTGTGCTCGACTCGTGGTGCGCCTTTTGAGGATGGCGTATACCGGGACGCGGGGCTCTTCTGCTCGATGATCTCCGGCCAAGAAACCGTTGGACCGAAGAGGGGGTTTCCCGGCGTTTTATATTTCGTGATGTAGCGGGAAGAAAGAAGGTCAAACAGGTACGTGATGGCGTACTTCGAGTAAACCCCTAGCTCATCGATGCCGTCTCCTCGCCCGCTCAGGTAGTACGCCTTATCAAAACGCGAAGCGGTGTCTTTGCTGGAAAACGCCGTGATGAGCACCTTCTTCGCCGTTCGTCCCCACATGCGTTCGTCAAGTTCGCGTGCGAACATGCCCGAGACCGAAACCACGATGACCAGGGAATCGTGGTAGGTCTCGACGCGCATCGGCGGCTTACCGTTGTCTTGAGTGTTGAGGCGCACAATCTTTCCTGCAAAGAACATCTCTTGTTGGAAGCGCATGAGATTTCCGCTCACATTGTTGGTGCAGAGCAGCTCGACATTGCGGTGTTGGGCTATCTCGTATGCGAGCTCGTCGAGAAGGGCATCGGATATCCTGCTCTCCACTTCCGCATACATCTCCATCATGCGAATATCGAGCTCAGCACGATATTCGTTGAAGCTGAGATTAGGGTCGCGGTGCCTGAAGTCCGAGGGGAAGACCAGTTGAGAAAAAGAGTTCTTGAGTTCGCTCAGACTCTGGTACCCCAGACGGTTGCAGAAACGGCGAACAGCCGATCTCGTCACGTGCGCTCGCTCTGTTATGGCGCTCACGTTGATGGCCTCGGAATTACGAAGGTTTGAAATAAGGTAGCGCGCAATGGCGACATCGTTGCCGTCGCGCTCCTCGTTGATTATTGAACTGATGATGTTTAGCAGGCCAAAGCCGTGATTGCTCAAGATGACCCCTCGCGAACGGTCTCCAAACAGTGGTTCATTTTATGAATCATAGCAGGCAAATTCCTTTTCTATACTTCAAATCAGATGGCGCCATGTTCGAAAAAGAGCGGGAAAACCACCTGCGTAAAAGGAGGGGAGGATGGTCGCATGGATGTTCAGGGACACGCGAATCTGCAGTTACCGGACTTCTTGTGGGGTTCTGCCACGGCGGCATATCAGTGCGAAGGTGCTTGGGACGAGGATGGCAAGGGGCTTGGCGAGTGGGATTATTTCAACCACACGAGCGCCAAGAACATCAATAACGTCGACGGCGACGTCTCGTGCGATTTCTATCATCGTTACGAGGAGGATATTCGGCTGTTGGCAGAGGGCGGCCAGAACACTTATCGATTCTCTATCGCGTGGAGCCGCATTTTGCCCGATGGGGTCGGTGAGGTCAACGAGGATGGCGTCGCCTTCTACAATCGCGTGATCGATTGTTGCGTCGAGCACGGGGTTGTTCCGAATGTCACCTTGTTCCATTACGACCTTCCCTATGCCCTGGCCTGCAAGGGCGGCTGGCTCAATGCGGATGTCGCCAAGTGGTTTTGCGACTACGCCAAGATCTGCTTTGAGCGCTTTGGCGACCGCGTGAAGGTGTGGGCAACCATCAATGAGCCCCATTTCTATAGCTACTGCGCGAATATGCTGGGCAACTACCCGCCCAACAGATCCCTCGACATGCAGTCCTTTATGCAGTATCAGTACCACCTGATGCTTGCCAGCTCCATGGCCGTACGCGCATATCGGGAGATGGGCGGCGACGGCATCATCGGCGTCGTGCACGACGGCGGTGTGGTCGAGGTCGATCCGGCTGCGGAGCATCCCGAGGAGGTGTTCTGCGGTGCCGACTTCATGGCGAATCGCATGATTCTCGCTCCATGTTTGCAGGGCAGGCTTCCCGAGGAAATGGACGAGATGCTCCAAAAGCTCGACGTCTTGCTGTATCGCGTGCCGGGCGACGAGGAGATCTTTGCCCAAGGCGTTGGCGACTACATCGGCTTGAACGTCTATTGCCGCGAGTACGCAACGGACTGGCGTGGCGGAGCGACCCGGGTTTCCGCCAACAACAAGGGCGGAGCGAGCAAGAAGCTCGAGGGGAAGGTGATCGCACCGCTGTATCAGACCACGTGCGATCCGAATGTTCCCCGCAACAAGTGGGGACGCGAGATTCTTCCGCGTGTCATGTACAGCACGATCATGGACATCGCGGAGCGCTACGGCAACCCGCTGATGTTCATCACGGAAAACGGCCACGGTGCCTACGAGGATCCCGACGCCGAGGGCATGGTTCACGACGACGAGCGCATCGAGGTACTGGATCAGTTTATCGAGCACATGATGCGCGCTCGCGCGGAGGGTGCAAACGTCCACGGGTATTACGTATGGTCAACGATGGATCTGTACAGCTGGATCAACGGTTACCAGAAGCGCTACGGATTGGTTCGAGTCGATTTCGACAATGATCTGAAGCGTGTTCCCAAAAAGAGCTGGTATTGGTATCGCGATCTGATCAACGGCTATCTAAATCAAAGCGAATAGGAGGCGTGAAATGAAATACGAGAAGATGCCGCACTCTATTCTTGCCGCGATTGGCGGTGTGGAGAACATCTCGTCCGTCACGCATTGCGCGACCCGCTTGAGGATTGATGTAAAGAAGCTCGACGCAATCGACCTCGATGCGGTCAAGAAGGCGGAATATGCGCTCGGAGCCGTGGTGAGCGGCGGCCAGCTGCAGGTCATCATCGGTCCGAACGTGACCGAGGCATACAACGATTTCCTCGAGGTCGCGGGCATCGATTTCGGTGCAGGTGTCGTCGCAGACGATGAGGGCACGATCGCCGACATGGCCGCCTCGGTGAAGAGCAACGGCGCGGTCGGCATTGTCGAGAAATTCGGCAACATCACCGCCCAGATCTTCATGCCCGTCGTCCCGGCGCTTATCGTCGGCGGTCTGATCCTTGCCATTAAGAACCTTCTGGTCAATTACTGCGGGTTTAGCACCGATAGCGGCACGGCGCAGGTGCTGCTGGCGATCTTCGACGCGGCCTTCACGTTCCTACCCGTCTGGATTGGCTATCAGCTTGCCGCCATTCTCAAGATGCAGCCGATCATGGGCGCGCTTCTCGGCGCGATCATGGTGAGCCCGTCGATCAGCGGCGTTGAGGGCCTCGATTTTCTCGGGATGCCTATTCCGGCGATCGGCTACGGTGGAACTGTCGTGCCCATCGTGCTCGGCGTCGTGTTCATGCTCGCGGTTGACCGCTTGCTGCAGAAGGTCATCCCCGATGTTGTGAAGCTGTTCGTCAAGCCGTTGCTCACCATGTTCATCGTTGTCCCCGTGACGCTTCTGGTTCTCGGTCCTGTCGGTTCCATGATGGGTTACGCGCTGAGCGATGCCGTTACGTGGCTTATGGGGCATGTCGCGGTGATCGCCACTCCGATATTTGCCGCGATCAACCCGTACCTCGTCATGCTTGGTCTCGATAAGGCCTTTATCGCAATCGAAGTGAATAGCCTTGCCCAGCTTGGATACGCGCCTATTATCTTCGGTTTCATTTCGAACCTGTGCATCGGAGCTACCTGCCTGGCGCTTGCGAGCACCATCAAGGGAGATTCTGCTCGTAAGGGCATGGTGACCACCTTTGGCATCACCGCGCTGTGCGGCGTTACCGAGCCGGGTTTCTACGGCGCTCTCATCGAGCGTCCCCGTCTGCTTCTTGGCACTGCTATCGGCGCCCTGTCTGGTGGTCTCATCGCCGGCATTTTCGGGCTCGTTGAGTACGTTGCCGGCGCCTGCCCCGGTCTGCTCTCGGCGTTGATCTTCATCGCCCCGGACGGCGGTATGGATAATTTCTTCCTTGCCTGCGTGGTCGCCGCGGTGAGCATCACGGTGTCTTTCATCGCGACGCGGGTGATCATAGCCAAGTTTGAGAAGTAACTTACCTGAGGAACAGTTCGCTTGGGTTCCCGTTTGGCTGGTTGATCGGGCGGCCCGCTCCCGTGGCGTGACCGTTTGAGTTTGTTGAGGGCGGTCCGCTTGAGAGAGCTCTGCCTGCACTTCGCTGGCTGAAGATCGGGGCATGTGCTCCGTCCTCGATGCGTGCGTCGAGGACGGAGCTTTTATATGGCGAAATCTCTGTATGCGAACCATGGGGGTTGTGGATGCAAGTTCGTTTTGGATATTGTCTTGTCCTGCTTGGCGCTTTGCTGTGGGGTGGCGTAGGCGTCTTTTCGCGCACTCTGGGTCAAATGGGCCTGACTGCGATGGAGGTTGCGGCACTCAGGATGTTCGTCGCCAGCATATTTCTCGTCCCGATTCTCTTGGCGATGGGGGCAATCAGGGATTCCGAGAGGGCGGGAAGACGGGGGTTCCTTCGGCTTTTCCGAATCTCACCTCAAGGGCTGTTTTGGAGCGCGCTTGTTGGTGTTTTTGGCCTCGCCCTGTCCAGTGCGACCTACTATATATCTATAGAGCATATTGGCATGTCAACCTCTTCGGTGCTCATGTGCACGTCTCCTATGTTCGGCATCGTGCTCGGTCGCATACTATACGGCGAGGGGATAACCAATCAAAAAATCGTCTCACTTGTTTTCAACGTCGCGGGTTGCACACTTGCCGTCACGGGCGGCGCGCTCGAGATCGAGTCGATATCCCCAATTGGAGTTGGAATGGGCGTTTGCTCTGGCTTGATGGGATGCCTGCTCACAATGTTCAGCAAGGCGGCAACACGTTACGCCCGGCCGCTCACTGTCGTATTTTATGGCTTTGTGGCCGGTGGCGCCCTTTTGTCCGCCTTCGCGAACCCGTTTGCGAAGATAGCTGGGGGCATGCCATCCGGGTTCTACTGGGTCGCAGCCGCTTTCGGCTTGTTCCCAACGGTCCTCGCGTACTTTTTCTATATGACTGGGCTCTCAAAGGGGCTTGAGGCATCCAAGGTCCCCGTGATCGCCACGTTCGAAACGGTGACGGCCGTGATACTCGGCGTTGCCATATTCAGAGAGCCGTTTGGCATGGGAAAGCTGATCGGCGTCTGTTTGGTCCTGGCTTCCATCGGCATAATGAGCACCGATGTGGCGGCTCAGCGCAGAAAGCTTCTGGAAAGGGTCCGTTCCGTGTAGTGCGCCGTAGGTGCGAGGGAAGGGTTCGGTTGCGATCGGTTTCGCTTCTGAGCTGTGAGATGGTCGGTTAAGACCAAGGCCCGACCCCTTGCGGGGCCGGGCCTTGGTCTTACGAGGCAATGATGCCGGACTTGTACTAGTCCTCGGCGATCTCGGTGATGGCACCGGCGGGGCAGGCGTCCTGGCAGGCACCGCAGGCGACGCAGGAATCCTCGTCGGCGACGGTGGCGACGTCGTTCAGCTCGAGAACGCCGGCAGGGCAAGCGTCAACGCAGACGCCGCAGGCGATGCACTCGTCAGCATCAATAATCGGATGAGCCATGATAAACCTCCTCTGTTGCGCCCGGTGCCACAGGCGAAGAGGCAACGGGTCTTTCTCAAAAGAAAGATACCACGCGGCTCCTTCAATGCAAGCCTTGGGACCGGACAATATCGACCGTTCGCCGAGTAAGCCAAAGTTGACCAACAACGCGAATGGAGCCGGTCTCTACAAATCGGCAGCAGGGTTATCCGCTCGTCCTGTAAATACACAAATGTTGGCCAAAATGAAAGACCTTGGAGTAGACAAAGAAATCCCGTTGAAAAAACTGCAGGTAGAACGCTTGGTCTCAGTTCTCTCTGCTATGTCCAGATGGTTTTCGTTCAACATTTGTGTATTTGCCTCTCTTTCCCATGCCGTTGGGGCATTTTTTGCGCTTTAGAAAGTGGCCCGGCGCGCGCCTTGCCTTGTTTTCGGCGTATCGCCGCGCCCGTTCGGTAGCAGAAGGTTCATCTGCCAGCTTGATCCAGTCGTCAAAGATTTCAGAGCGCAGTTTGTCTTCTGCAAAAACCTGCTTAGAGGTCTTTTCGGGCCAGTGTATATTTAGCTGCGCAGAGAGCAAGTCTAGAAGCGCGTTGAACTTGTCAGAGTCGGAAAGTTGGTCGCTGGTGACCATAGTTACGCTGTGCCCCATCGTTTGGAGGGCGGTGGCGCGCAGCGAGTCTCTGGTCCCTGCGCCAACTCGATCGTGGATGACCTTGCCTTGGCACTCGACCATCCATTCTTTAGTCCCGTCGGGTGAAAGCACGCGCATGTCAACTTCGGCATGGTCAGTATCGATGAGAGTCTTTGCATTGTTCGACAAGACAATGCGGTAGTTGTTTTCGAAGTTTCGATAACCCCATCCACCGAGGTCGCAGCTCATCCATAGCAACATCGACAGCTGAGCTTCTAGAGGCGAGGCAGTGACGCCGCTCACGCAGTTAACGGCCTGTTCAAACATCTTTGACCCTCTGATGCCTCGAAGGCCCGCGGCGAACTGTTCAAGGTCGCTCGTCGTAATGAGGGGCGGTCGGGTCCAAAGGCTTGTTGGACTTCCATTTTGGTCTCTCACGCAAGTCCATCCGTCACTGCACGTCCCCAAACCGTGCGTTTCGAGCTCCGTCTGCAGCCGATCGCTGGGACTGTACAGGGCGAATCGTCCGCACATCTCATTTATCGGGAGAAGGGGGTGCAAATATGCAAATGTTGAGCTTTATTGAGGACTGTCGAGTACAGAAGGTCTCATCCAGACTAAAAGCGCAGGTTGCAGGCGTGCGTTTCGGGCGTCTACTTGGGTTTGACGAAAAAGAGGCAACATTTGCGTATTTGCATGCGGTTTGGGCGTGTGGAAACCATCCGGAGCTTGCATTGGGTGTGTGGAGCATGTGTGAGCGTGCCGCGGGCGTGTGGGCGCGCGCCAAGCGAACACTGGGACCACCTCGGGTGCGTAGTGGGGTGCGGCGGGTGTGCCGTGGGTGGGGCATTGAGCCTATGGGGCCCGCTAAAACATCTGTTAGCAGGCTGCAGAGAAGACTTAAGTTTAAGAAAATAAGAAATCTTATATGAATTGACTTAGATTTTGTATAAGTCGCCGCATAAGGGGATACACTATGCCATGAGCAAAACGCAGAAGCGCCGTGAGCATCCGCGAACGCGCGCCACGCAACCCAAGGAAGGGAAGTAACTATGAGCAAGATTCTCGGTATCGACCTGGGCACCACCAACTCCGCGATGGCCGTTCTCGAGGGCGGCACGCCCACCACGATCGTGAACGCCGAGGGCGACCGTACCACCCCGTCCGTCGTCGGTTTCCGCGCCGAGGGCGACCGCATCGTGGGCAAGGCTGCTAAGAACCAGGCCGTCACCAACCCCAAGAACACCGTCTTCTCCATCAAGCGCTTCATGGGCCGCAAGTTCTCCGAGGTCCAGGACGAGCTCAAGACCGTGCCTTACGAGGTCAAGGAAGGCAGCAACGGCCGCTGCGTCGTCATGATCGACGGTGAGGAGTACACCCCCGAGCAGATCTCGGCCATGACCCTCTCCAAGATGAAGGCCGACGCCGAGAAGTACCTTGGCGAGCCCATCACCGAGGCCGTCATCACCGTCCCCGCGTACTTCAACGACGCCCAGCGTCAGGCCACCAAGGACGCCGGCCGCATCGCCGGCCTCGACGTCAAGCGCATCGTCAACGAGCCCACGGCCTCCGCGCTCGCCTATGGTTTGGACAAGCAGGACAAGGAGCAGAAGGTCCTCGTCTTCGACCTCGGTGGCGGCACCTTCGACGTCTCCCTGCTCGATCTTGCCGACGGCGTGTTCGAGGTCCTCGCCACCAACGGCGACAACCACCTGGGCGGCGACGACTGGGATCAGCGCGTCATCGACTGGATGGCCGACAAGTTCCAGTCCGAGAACGGCGTCGACCTGCGCAAGGATCCCATGGCATTGCAGCGCCTGAAGGAGGCCGCCGAGAACGCCAAGAAGGAGCTCTCCGCTGCTCAGCAGGCCGTCATCAACCTGCCCTTCATCACCATGAACCAGTCCGGCCCGCTGCACCTCAACTACACCCTCACCCGCGCGGAGTTCGAGAAGATCACCCGTGACCTGCTCGAGCGCTGCAAGGCTCCGGTCACCAAGGCACTGAACGACGCGGGCGTCTCCCTTTCCGAGGTTGACGAGGTCATCCTCGTCGGCGGCTCCACCCGTATGCCCGCCGTGCAGGAGCTCGTCAAGAACATGACCGGCAAGCAGCCGAACATGTCCGTGAACCCGGACGAGGTCGTCGCCAACGGCGCGGCGGTCCAGGGCGGCGTGCTCACCGGTGACGTTGAGGGCATCCTGCTGCTCGACGTGACCCCGCTGTCCCTCGGTGTCGAGACCATGGGCGGCATCATGACCAAGATGATCGACCGCAACACCACGATCCCGACCTCCAAGACCGAGATCTACTCCACGGCTGCCGACAACCAGACCTCCGTCGAGATCAACGTGCTCCAGGGCGAGCGCGAGCTTGCCCGCGACAACAAGTCCCTCGGCAAGTTCCAGCTCTCCGGCATCCCGGCCGCCCGTCGCGGCGTCCCGCAGATCGAGGTCACCTTCGACATCGACGCCAACGGCATCGTGAAGGTCTCCGCCAAGGACAAGGGCACCGGCAAGGAGCAGTCCATCACGATCTCCGGCTCCACCGCGCTTTCCGATGAGGAAGTCGATCGCATGGTGAAGGACGCCGAGTCCCACGCCGAGGAGGACAAGAAGCAGAAGGAGGAGGTCGAGGCCCGCAACCAGACCGACTCCCTGTGCTACTCCACCGAGCAGACCCTCGCCGAGCTCGGCGACAAGGTCTCCGGCGACCTGAAGTCCAAGGCAGAGTCCGCCATCGCGGACGCCAAGAAGGCGCTTGAGGGCTCCGACATCGAGGCTATCAAGGCGTCCGGCGAGGCTCTGCAGTCCGTCGCCTACGAGCTCGCTCAGATGGTGTACGCCGATGCCCAGGCCGCCGGCACGGGTGCTGACGGCGCCGCCGCTTCCGACGACGTGGTCGATGCCGACTACGAGGTCGTTGACGACGAGGAGTAGGTTCCCCGCCCGCGAGTCCAAAACCCGCGGTAAACATGGATGAAAGGGGCGGCCGGCCTGCCAGCTGGCGAGTCGGCCGCCTAGGCTGTAAGGAGACGGACGTGAAGATACCCGTGAAGGATGCCGTGGAGGCGTCCGATCAGGCACCTGAGCCCGCCGAACTGGTTGTTGAGAAGGAGGAGGCCGATATGGCCGAGGAACCTGCTGAGATGACCGAGGAAGAGATGGTCGAAGCCGCTATTCGCGCTGGCGAGGAGGCTGCTGACAACGACTTCAAGCTCAAGTACGAGAAGGTCGAGGCAGAGCTTGCCGAGCTCCGCGAGCAGCTTGCCGCTGCCGAGGATTCCAAGACGGCAGCCGAGGCCAAGGCCGCCGACGCCGTGAGCCGTCACGCGCGCCTGCAGGCCGATTGGGAGAACTACCGTCGTCGCACCGCGCAGGAGCGCTTGGACGAGCGCGCCCGTGCAACCGAGAAGCTGGTCGAGGCCCTGCTTCCGGTCGTTGATGATATGGAGCGTGCGCTCGATCACGCGCGTAGCCAGGAGATGGCCGAGGACTTCAAGCAGTTCGTCGACGGCGTCGATGCCGTGCGCGCCAAGCTGCTCGGCGTGTTCGACCGCGAGGGCGTTGAGCCCATCGATCCCAAGGGCGAGGCCTTCGACTGCAATATCCACCAGGCAGTCGGTCGCGTTGAGGACGCGTCTCAGTACGATGAGACCGTGAACGACGTGTATCAGAAGGGCTATCGGATGGGCGGCAAAGTGCTGCGTCCCGCTATGGTCACCGTGACCTACGGCGGCGACAAGCGCCCCGCGCCGGCGCCCGAGGCCGACGCTGCGGAAGGCCAGGCCGAGGAATCGGCCGAGTAAGTAGCGTTTCGACCTGCGCGTGTTCGATGGGCCCTCAGTACGGGTCCACGCGGCGCACGTTTTCGATTGATCAGGCGGGGCCCTGGGACGATAGCCCGGGGCCCTTTTTAAGAAAGGAGGGTTCACATGCCTTCATCTAAGAGTTTTTACGATGTCCTTGGCGTATCGAAGAACGCCTCCGATAAGGACATCAAGTCGGCTTTTCGCAAGCTCGCGCAGAAGTACCATCCCGATCGTGGCGGCGATGAGGCCAAGTTCAAGGAGATCTCCGAGGCGTACGAGACGCTCTCGAACCCCGAGAAGCGCAAAGAGTACGACATGATGCTGCAGTTCGGCGGCATTCCCGGGCAGGGCGGCTACGCATATTCGGGCGGAGCGGGCGGTCCCTCGATGGCGGACATCTTTGGCAGCATGTTCCGAGGCGAAGGGGTGAGTGGCGCGTACGGCTCCGACCCCACCGGGTTCGACTTTGGCGACATGTTCGGTGGGGGCGCGCGCCGGGCGCGCAAGGGTAGCGACCTCAAGGCCGTTATCGATGTGACTTTCGACGAGGCGCTGCACGGCGCCCGCAGGAGCGTGACGCACCGTATTCCGTCGACGGGCGAGAGCGACACCATCGAGGTGACGATTCCCGCTGGCTGCTATGACGGCATGAAGGTCCGCTACAAGAACCATGGCGAGTACGGCGTGAACGGCGGCCCGCGCGGCAACATGCTCATTGAATTCCATGTTGCCGAGCATCCGGTTTTCAAGCGCCGCGGCAAGACCGCCGATGTATCGGTCGAGGTGCCCATCTCGATGTACGAGGCCGCGCTCGGCTGCTCGGTTGACATCCCCACGCCCGAGGGTAAGAAACTGCGCCTCAAGGTGCCCGCGGGCACGCAAACGGGCAAGAGCTTCCGTTTTAAGGAGATGGGCATGCCCGACGCCAAACGCCGTGGTCACATGGGCGCCCTGTTGGCGAACGTGACCGTGCAGATCCCGACGAGCTTGACCGACAAAGAGCGCACCGCTTTGGAAAAGCTACGCGATTCCGATGAGCGCGACTATCGCACCAAACTCTAACGTGTAATGTGGTGGCGGGTGCGTCTTTGCACATCTGCGTGCGCCGGGCAGCTGAGTCCCGCCGCGCGCCGCGTACAATAGGACTCGAAAGATCGATTTGATGGGGGAAGCATGTCCGAGGAGAGCCGCAACAAACCGCTGTATATGATTTCCGTGGCCGCGGAGCTCACGGGCATGCACCCCCAGACGCTGCGCGTGTACGAGTCCAAGGGCTTGGTGAACCCCAAGCGCTCGGGTGGTAACACACGTCTGTATTCACAAGCCGACATCGAACGCCTCGAGCTCATCAACCAGCTCACGGACGAGGGCATCAACCTCGCTGGCGTGGTGCGCATCCTTGACATGAAGGAGCGCGCCCAGGAGCGCGAGCGCGAGGCGGAACAGCTCCGTGCGCGCGTGCGCCAGCTCGAGGACGAGCTGCACGAGCTCAAGATGCAGAAGCGCATCACTGCGCTCGCCCCGCGCGACGGGTCCGCGGATCCCGAGAAGGTCCTGCGCGGCCTTCTCGGCGGCGGTGATTTGTAGGTTGGCGCGGGAGGCCGCCCGTTAGGAGGGGCTCTGCATGCCCAGCACGGAGTCGTACAAGTTCTTCAACCACTCCACCTGCGAGTTCTATCCCTGTCACGACATGTCGGCGGCGGACCTCAACTGCCTGTTCTGTTTTTGTCCGCTGTACCGGCTAGGCGATGCCTGCGGCGGGAATTTCGCCTACATCGATGGGGCAAACGGTGAGCGCGTCAAGGATTGCAGCGCCTGCACGCTGCCGCATCGCCGCGAGAACTACGACTACATTATGGGGCGCCTGGCGGAGTGACCCCATTGAACGCGGGACGTCCTTCGGTCATGTAAGCTAAAACTTGCTAAAAGAAACTAAAAGAATTTGAAGCCACACTTCAAGCAAGTCGGTTGGGTCTTGGCGGTAAACCGCCCTTGCCAGCGCGTCCATGTGGTCGGCGAACTGCGCAATATCCATTTCGTGATACCTAACTTAGAAAATCTTATATATGGAGACTTAGATTTGTGTATAGAACGAGGCTCCATCGGCAACAATACACCTCGATAGAACAACGCGCCGCCCCGTAGGGCGGCCAATGCAGATGTGTAAAAAGGGGACTGTCCCCTTTTTACACATCGAGAGAGGTGATTCCATGAGAATCGACAAGCTTGCCATGACCTCGCGCGAGGCGCTGCAAAACGCCATCGGCATCGCGTCCGACGCGCAGGCAGCATCGGTGGAGCCCATCCACCTGCTCGCCGCGTTGCTCACCAGCGGAGAGCGAAACATATCCGTCATCATCGAGCGCATCGGCGCCGATCCAAAGCAGCTCGCAAGCGCAACTCAGCAGGCTATCGACCGCGCCCCCAAGGTCGAAGGCGCTCAGCAGCAGCTCGGTAGCGATCTCACCCGCGTGCTTGAGCGCGCTGAGAAAAAGGCCTCCAAGATGGACGACAACTTCGTGGTGACCGAGCACCTGCTCATGGCACTGGCGGAGGACAAGGGTGAGGCGGGCCGGATCTTGGCCGCCGCCGGCGTGACCCGCGAGCGCATCGAGGAGGTCTATACGGAGCTCCGCGGCGACGACCGCGTGACTTCGGCGGACTCGAAGACCGAGTTCGAGGCCCTCGAGCAGTATGGTCGCAACATCTGTGACCTCGCCCGCGCGGGCAAGCTCGACCCGGTCATCGGCCGCACTGAGGAGATCCGCCGCACCATTCAGGTCCTTTCCCGCCGTACCAAGAACAACCCCGTGCTCATCGGCGAGCCCGGCGTGGGCAAGACCGCCATCGTCGAGGGCATCGCCCAGCGCATCGTCGCGGGCGACGTGCCCTCGACCCTGCGCGACCGCGACCTCATCGAGCTTGACATGAGTGCGCTCGTTGCGGGTGCCAAGTACCGTGGCGAGTTCGAGGACCGCTTGAAGGCGGTGCTCAAGGAGGTCGAGAAGGCCGAGGGTCGCGTCATTCTGTTCATCGACGAGCTCCACACCATCGTGGGCGCGGGTGCTACGGAAGGCTCGATGGACGCGGGCAACATCTTGAAGCCGGCGCTCGCCCGCGGCGACCTGCACGCCATCGGCGCAACTACGCTCGACGAGTATCGTAAGTACATCGAGAAGGACGCCGCGCTCGCCCGCCGTTTCCAGCAGGTGTTCGTGGGTGAGCCGAGCGTGGAGGACACCATCTCCATCCTGCGTGGCCTCAAAGAGAAGTACGAGATCTTCCACGGCGTGCGCATCACCGACGGCGCCCTCGTGGCGGCGGCAGACCTTTCGAGCCGCTACATCGCCGACCGCTTTCTGCCCGACAAGGCCATCGACCTGGTCGACGAGGCGGCGAGTCGTCTGCGCATGGAGCTCGATTCCATGCCGGTTGAGATCGACGCCATCACGCGCCAGCTCACGCAGATGCAGATCGAGGAGCAGGCCCTCATGAAGGAGACGGACGCCGCCTCCGCCGAGCGCCTGGAAGCGCTGCGCCAGGACATCGCCGAGACGCAGGAGCGCCTCAATGTGGCTAAGGCCGGCTGGCTCAACCAGAAGAACGCCATCGACCGCGTCCAGGAGCTGAAAGCCAAGCTCGATGAGGCTCGCGGCGAGGAGGCGCGCGCCACGCGCGACGGCGACCTCGCTCGCGCGTCTGAGCTGCGCTTCAGCGTGATCCCGGGCTTGGAGGCTCAGGTTCGCGAAGGCGAAGAGCAGCTCGCCGCGCAAAAAGAGGACGAGAGCGCCCTCAAGGAGGAGGTCACGTCCGACGAAATCGCCGAGGTTGTGAGCTCGTGGACCGGTGTGCCCGTGGCGAAGATGATGCAGGGCGAGCTCGAGAAGCTGCAGGGCCTCGAGGAGCAACTGCACGAGCGCGTCATCGGTCAGGATGAGGCCGTGCGCGCCGTCGCCGCCGCCGTGCGCCGCAGTCGCGCCGGGCTCTCCGATCCAGACCGCCCCATCGGCAGCTTCTTCTTCCTCGGACCCACCGGCGTGGGCAAGACCGAGCTCGCCAAGGCGCTCGCCGAGTGCCTGTTCGACGACGAGCGAGCGCTCGTGCGCATCGACATGTCCGAGTACATGGAGAAGTTCAGCGTCCAGCGCCTCATCGGTGCCCCTCCCGGATACGTGGGGTATGACGAGGGCGGTCAACTTACCGAGGCCGTGCGCCGCCGCCCGTATTCCGTCATCCTGCTCGACGAGATGGAGAAGGCGCACCCGGATGTGTTCAACGTGCTGCTCCAGGTACTCGACGACGGTCGCCTCACGGACGGCCAGGGCCGTCAGGTGAGCTTCAAGAACACAATCATCATCATGACGAGCAACGTCGGCTCGAGTGCGATCGCCGAGAACGCGGGTCATGACGACGCTGAGATGCGTCGCCAGGTGGATGAGGCCATGAGCCACACGTTCAGGCCCGAGTTCCTGAACCGCATCGACGACATCGTGGTGTTCCACCCGCTCGGCATGGCCCAGATCGAGAAGATCGTCGACATACAGCTCGCCGACGTGCGCGCCCGCCTCGCGAAGGAGCGCATGACGCTCGTAATCTCGCCTGAGGCCAAGCAGGCGCTCGCAGAGGGCGGCCTGGATCCCGTCTACGGCGCCCGCCCGCTCAAGCGCCTCATCCAGCGCGAGGTGGTCGACGCCATCGCCCGCGCCATCATCGACGGGCGCGTGCGCGAGGGCGGCGAGGTGAAGATCGACGTTGACGGGGACGGTTCGTTCGTCGTCGCGTAATTAGGGCGGCGCTGGCAGTTGTCTAAGAGTGGGATGGGCCGGAACTCATGTGTTCCGGCCCTCCTTTTTGAGTTTTGGCTAGACAGCTTTATTGAAATGAGTTCGAAGGGGATTGCAGGTTGTTTTGCATGTTAAGCCCTAGATATGGCTTAAACTTAATAGGCAGTTCGTTCTACCCTGGAAAACGCGTTGGAGAGACGACTTGACGATTAAAGAAATTGCGGAAATGGCCGGGGTATCAAGCGCGGCGGTTTCTCGATATCTTAATGGGGGATATATTAGCGATGAAAAGCGTGAGCGCATCCGTCGCGTCATCAAAGAGACGGGCTACGTTCCTTCGTCGCAAGCTCGCGCACTTCGCACGAAGCGGGCACGGCTTGTAGGTGTCGTCGTTCCAAAAATTAGCTCAGAATCTATTGCTCGCATTACCGCTGGAATTGGTCAAGTCCTATCTTCCCGCGGATACCAGATGCTTCTGGCGGATACCGGGAACGACCCAAAGAAGGAAATCGAATACCTCGATCTGTTCGATGCATATCCTGTAGATGGGATAATACTCGCGGGTACCGTTATATCCAAGCAGCATAGGTCTTTCTTTAATCGCTCCCATGTCCCCATTGTTGTTATTGGTCAACGTGTTGAAGAAGTTAGCTCTGTTTTTCACGATGACTATGGAGCGGCAAAAGAGCTGGGGGCCTCCATTGCCCGCTCTTTGCCAAGCGGTGCGCGTGCAGCCTATATCGGCGTGACGCGTGATGATGTCGCAGCGGGCGCGGCTCGAGAAGACGGTATGCTCGCGGGCCTGCGGATGGGCGGATGTAGAGTGGACGAGCGTGATGTTGTCCACGGCGATTTCACGTCCGACTCCGGGCGATCTCATGCATTGTCTTTAATTAACAGCGGCAAAGGGCTTGACCTGATCGCCTGCGCAACCGATTCGATTGCGGCGGGTGTAATGGGCGCGGTTCAGCAAGCGCAGCGTGCGGGCACACTGCAATTCTCATCGCCGGTTGTAAGCGGATTCGGCGATAACCGCGTCATTTCGGCGATTACGGGAGGAATTCCGACAGTTCATTTTGCTTACTTGACCAGCGGACTCAAGGGCGCTGAAATCCTTCTGGAGGCAATTGAGGGCAAGAGCCAGGTTCCTGTTCAGATGCAGCTTGGCTTTGAAGTGTGCATGCCTACGCGCTCATTCAGGTGAAGAGAAGCGTTTAGCTGCTGAGTATGAAACCGTTTACAGATAAAATATAACCGTTTACGGAAAGGCAGCAGGGAGATGTACGAATAAAAGTGAAATCGATTACAGTCTAATTAGCAAGTCAAGGAGGATGAGATGCCGTCCCGTGAATTCATAAAGCGTTATCGCAAAGAGGTTGACCGCCAGATGCGGCAAGATGACGGACGCTTTCGTCAGCATATCCACGTGGCTCCTCTCGTGGGTTGGCTCAATGACCCCAATGGGCTTTGCGAGCTCAAGGGGACTTTCCATGCTTATTTTCAAGCTTCCCCGTTTGATGCCCGCGGCGGTTTGAAATGTTGGGGACATGCCACGTCCAAAGACCTGATTCACTGGACATATGAGGATCCAGCGCTTGAACCGGATTGCTCATATGATCGGGATGGGGCTTACTCTGGCTCGGCATTAGTTGAAGATGGGCACATGAGCCTGTATTACACTGGCAATGTAAAGAGCGCCAACGCGCAATGCGATTACATCACCAGCGGGCGTGAAGCCAATACGATTTTGACGCGGAGCGAAGATGGTTTCGCTTTTGGTGCCAAGCAATTGCTTATGACACAGGCAGACTATCCGAGCAACTTGACGCAGCATGTTCGCGACCCCAAGGTGTGGCGAGCAAAAGGCGAAGAGCTCGAAGCCTCGGTTCGTTTGGGCTTGGGTCCGTATTTCATGTTGCAAGGGGCCAGAACGCTTGAGGACAAGGGCGAAGCTTTACTGTTTTCCTCACCAGATGGATTTGAGTGGCAGTTCTTGCAAGCCCTAAGACAAGTCGACTCAAAAGGCTATATGTGGGAGTGCCCTGACTACCTTTTTGTAAAAGCAAATGACTTCTCAAGCGCACCCAAGCACATCCTCTCCGCCTCTGTTCAGGGGCTTGCCGAGCAGATGGACCGAGCTGCCAATTCACATCAGTCTGGTTACTTCCATTTGACGACATGGCCGTGGAACGACTCCAGTGAGGTGGAAGGCGATTTCACGCCCTGGGACTATGGCTTCGATTTTTATGCACCTCAGAGTTTTGTTGCCGATGATGGCCGAGTGATCATGATGGCGTGGATGGGAGCGGTTGATGAGTGCACATTTGATAATGAGCCAACGGTTACGCGAGGTTGGCAGCATTGTTTAACGATACCGCGCGAAGTGGAACTTGGACCTGACGGAAAGGTAAGAACCCCTCCCGTCAGGGAGCTCTTCAGCTTGCGAAACAACCCTTGCATCGAAGCCGAAGGACACCTTGGGCTTGATGAAACCGAGTGCTTTGACTTGGAAATCGATGGCATAGGAACTAAAGGCGCCCGCGTGGTCATTTCCAATCAGCTCGTAGTTTCGCTCAGTGATCATGAGCTGACGGTCCAATTCGAAAAAACGGAACGGGACTCAATAGGTTGCGGCAGAACGGTGCGAAAAGCGCTGGTTAATGCAGGATCATCCCTTCGTATTATCGGCGATGCCTCAAGCATCGAAGTCTTCGTTGATCAGGGGGATACATGCCTATCTACGAGGTATTACCCCAAGGAGTACGGAATTGATGTGCTATCGCCCGGGAGCCGAATTGCCTGTTGGAAATATGAGACGGAAGAGTGAGGATGAGCTCATGAGCATGTTTCCCGAAGTCCGCGATGAAGATGTATACGAGTACCGTTGTCAGAAGGAGATTTGTTACGCGCAATACTGCAAGGAAATCCGTGCGTCCGATGATTCAGAGAAGATATCGGTAAAAACGCCGATTGGATATGTGGATTGCTATTTGTATCGCCCAGCGGAAACGAGTCCTTGCGCTGTCGTATTTAACTTTCACGGTGGCGGCATGGTTTTGGGCTATTGGGAGCTGGATGCGCCCTACTGCAGGGATCTTGCCAAGGCGGCTGGCGCAATTGTGGTGAATGTTGATTATCCTTTGGCGCCTGAGTACCGACACCCAATCGGGCACCGAATGGCGTACAAGGCGGTGCGCGGAGTCATCGAGCATATCGAAACATCCGATATGGCGGGGTTGCCCATTATGGTGGGAGGAAGTTCTGCGGGCGCAAATGTTGCTGCTGGAATAAGCCAATTGGCGTACGAGGACGGGAACGTGGTCATTGCTGGTCAATATCTGAACTATCCCGTTGTTTTATGGGACTTACAGGGGCTCTCCGCCCCCGATCCGTCAAAGGCAATTCCCATTTCCCGCATGAGACAGTATGCCGCTTGGGCATTTGAAAACGAAAGCCAGATGGGAATGCCCCTCGCCTCGCCGCTCAATGCTAGGGCATCGGTGTTCCCTCCAACGCTCATTAACGCTGCGTCTTATGACAGCTTGTGCCCGGACACGGTCTTGTTTGCAGAGAAGCTTGGCAAAGCGGGGGTTGAGATTGACCTCAAAGTATTTGAGGAATGCATGCACGGTTTCACACATAAAGATCTAAGCGAATATCGGCCTGAGGACGCTCAGGATGCATGGGCTCGTATCGCAGGATTTATACGCAACCATTCATAGGGAGGGGTAATGAGAATCGAGGAAGTACATCTTGAGGGAAGCCGAGATGCATCTTTTGCCGCGTATCTTCTCGATCCTGAGATCTCATACCAGCAGGTCAAAAAGCGCCCGCTCATGGTAATTTGCCCAGGCGGTGGATATTTGATCCATGCGATCAAAGAGCAAGAGCCAATTGCCATGCGCTTTTTAGGCCTTGGTTACCATGCAATTGTGCTGCGGTATTCGAAGTATTTTATGACGCGCCCACAGTCATCAGAAGCGCCGATTGAGACTAATCCCGAAAGCGCGTATCCCGGCCCGCTCGTTGAGCTTATGCGGGCGGTTGCTTGGGCGCGGGATAACGCAGAGCGATTCGCAATTGATGCAAGCCGTATATACGTTATTGGGTTTTCAGCCGGAGCCCATCTTGCTGGCAGCTTGGCAGAGCATTGGGCAGACGAGGATCTTCTTGCGAGAATTCCCGACGCATCTCCTGAAGACGTGAAGCCCCGGGGAGTAATCATGGGGTACCCGATGATCGGCGCCCAAGAGCTGCTCACCCGTGATGCATCAAAGGTGCCCGCTTCTTTTGATTGGCAGCGTCCGCATATCGCGCGAGCGCTGTTCGGTACCGACGCGCCAAGCTCAGGGCAGCTTGATGCCATCGATTTGCGTAAACACATCCGCCCCGATATGCCGCGGATGTTCGTATGGCAGACAGGCGAAGACCAGATCGTCAGCGCGGCAGAAACTGCGGAATTCGCCTCGGGGCTTATTGATGCGGGCGTTTCGTGCGAACTGCACATATTCGAGTCGGGACAACACGGAATGGCGTTATGCGACGAAGCGTCTGCCGGCAGTGCGAAAGACGTGGATGCTTGCGCTGCGATGTGGGTCCCCATGGTTGAGGCGTGGCTGCAAAAGGACATGCCCAGCAAAAAATAACAAGGTGTCAACACGAGCAAGGAAGGCTCGTCGAGAGAAAGGTTGAAACATGGCGGATTATGCAGAGACAGCAAAAGGGGTGCTGGCGGCCATTGGCGGTGCGGGAAACGTGACGCACGCGACCCACTGCGTGACGCGCCTTCGGTTCAACGTGCGCGATAAAGAGCAGGTTGATCGAGAAGCCGTCAAGGACGTTCCAGGGGTGCTGGGTGAGCAGTTCTCTGGTGAGCAGTATCAAGTCATCATCGGCGCCACGGTCGCAAAGGTATATGAGGAGGTGTGCGCACAGGGCGGTTTCCAGCAACAGGCTGCCATCGATGAGAATTTGGATGGCGAAAAGAAGCCAGTTAGCCTTAGGCGCCTTGGCTCTGAGATTCTCGATGGCCTGTCGGGGACTCTTGTACCCATGCTTCCGGCAATTGTCGCAGCCGGTCTTCTGAAGCTAGTTGTATCGCTGTTTGGCCCGGCGGGCATGGGTCTGATGTCCGAGGGCAGCGACCTGCTGACGCTCTTCACGGTTTTGGGCGACGCCGCCTTCTACTTCCTGCCCATGATCGTCGCCTATACGGGCGCTCAAAAGTTTGGCGGCAATCCTGTGCTTACAATCACGATTGCTGCGATCATGATGCATCCGACCATCGCGGGACTTGCGGCGGAAGGCGCTCAGTTTACCGTTTATGGCATCCCCGCAATTATGGTTAGTTACGCCAACAGCGTGTTCCCTATGGTCATGATTGCTTGGGCGGAGTCCAAGGTCGAGAAATTCCTCACAAAGGTCGTCCCCGATATGGCCAACCTCCTTGTGGTTCCCCTGTTCACCATTCTTATCATGGCTCCCATCGCGCTGTGCGCGTTTGGTCCTCTTGGGAGTGTGCTCGGTGTCGTTTTGGAGAACTTCCTGCTTGGATTTAAGCAGGTCTTCGGCCCGGTTGGAATTGGCCTCATCAGCGCTATGTTCACCCCGCTGATTGCCACGGGAATGCACACGCCCATTATTCTGAGCGGTTTTGCGACTCTCGCGGAGCAGGGGAGTGAAGGCGTGATTTTTGCCGGCGGCGTCGCCATGACGTTCTCCTGCATTGCTGCTGGATTGGGCTATATGCTTAAGGCTAAGGACACGAATGATCGCGAGCTTGGTCTGAGCTGCTTCACCACGCAAACGCTCGTTGGCATCGGCGAGCCCACCATTTTTGGTATCCTGCTCCCCAACCCCAAGATGTTGGGGTTTCAGATGGCGGGTGCATTTGCGGGCGGCGTGTACGCTGGCATCATGAACGTCGCGATATTTGCTCCCCTTGTTTCCAACGTCACATGCGTGCTTGAATATGCGGGTGGCGGTACCGTGAATCTCGTGAACGCGGTGATATCGGGTTTGATCGCCTTTGCTGTCACCTTCGTGCTTACGATGGTTTTCGGTCCGAAGATGGCCCAAAAATAGAGATTGCTGGAAACTTGAGGTAGGTAGTCATGGCGCGATTCACGCATGAACGCATAAGTGACCACATAGTACGTATTGTCGATCCGTGTAAAGTTGCCGTATACCTTGTAACGGGGGGCGAACGATGCGTGCTTTTAGATACGGGATGCGGGTGCGTCGGCCTAAGGAACGAAGTTGAGTCATTGACAGATTTGCCGGTAACGGTTCTTGTTACTCACGGGCATGTTGACCATGCGTTTGGTGCCGGAGAATTTGGCGAAGCGTTTATCAATATGAGCGATGTCCCGGTGTACCTTGACCATTCCGACAATGCCTACCGTAAGCAATTTGTACGCGCGATATTGGGCGAAGGCGCTTCCTTCGAGCTGGTTGACCCATTGCCGCTGGAGCGGTTTTCGCCCCTGCGCGATGGCGACATATTCGACTTGGGCGGCGTTGCGGTTCGCGTCCTATCGGTGCCCGGACATACGATGGGCATGATGGTTGCCTACATAGATGCCGATGAAACGATGCTTTTAGGTGATGCTTGCGGCCCAGGAACGATCTTGCTCGAGGACTGTTCAATGCCAGTCGATGTGTACTATAGGGCGTTGTGCCACCTCGAGCAGGAAGGCCCTCGTTTCACTCGCGTTTTGCGCAACCATGGAACGTTCGAATCGTCTCCGGCATTGCTTCCAAACGTCATCGAGGTGTGCCGGCGTATCCTGAATGGCGAAGACGATCGCGTTCTCTTGGATGCCTCATTGGGGGCGATTCTCCCGCGGTCACGCAATTTGCCAATCTACCAGGCAGTTAAAACAGTTTACCGCGATGGTCATCCCGTTTGCGCCGACGGTTTAGAGGGCAACGTGACATATCGATTCGATAAGGCATAGTGATAAGAAAGGTCCTGTCTAACATGAAAAATGTCATCTTTCGCGCAGATGATTTGGGTTATAGCGAGGGTGTCAACTGCGGGATTGCAAAGGCCGTGCGCGAAGGAGTTGTAAGCTGCGTTGGTGTCATGGCAAACATGGATGCCGCTCAACACGGTATCGATTTGTTGGTAGATGCCGAGGCTGTGCTGGGGATGCATGCGGTCATGAGCGCAGGCGCACCTGTTTTGCCTCCCCACGAAGTCGCGTCGCTTGTGGATGGAAATGGCTTATTTAAGTCAAGCTCCTTCTACCGAGAAAACCAGGGGAAGGACATTGCTTTTGAAGAGCTTATTAACGAGATAGATGCCCAAATTGAGCGCTTTTATGCGATGACGAATCGGCTTCCGGCTTACTTGGATTTCCATGCCGTATTTGCTCCATGTTTTGTTGAAGCTGTTGAGGAGGTGGGCTCTCGTCGAGGCATTCCTACATGCACGGGCTTGTCAGGTTTATGCATGGTTGGCAATGCAAGTGTGACGATATTGCCAATCTGCCACGAAGAGACGCTGGAGAAGCAGCGTCGTGCCGTCGAGGAGCAGCTGTCTAAGGTTACTGCCGGCGGCACATCATTATATATCTTGCATCCAGGCTATGTTGATATGCCGCTGCTGGAGACTTCTTCAGTTACGCTTCCGCGGTGTTTTGACGTCGCGCTTGCATGTGATGGCCAATTCAGGGAATGGCTGCGGAAGAACGATTTTGAGATAACAGATTTTGCATCTGTACAGCAGTTTTAATTGGCTAAGCCGAAAGGTGAGACATGAACGATTCGGGGTTATTTGGCGCACTCGAGGCGGGCGGCACAAAGATGGTGTGCGCGGTTGGGTATGCAGATGGCACGATAGCCGGTAGTTGTCGAATTGACACGGGCAATCCAGATGACACGGTGGATGCCTGTGCGGAATGGTTTTCAAAATGGAACATAGATGCGCTTGGAATTGGCGCATTTGGACCCACCGCGGTCGACCCGTCTTCGCCGAATTATGGCAGTATCTTGGAAACGCCTAAACGCGCATGGTCACATTTTGACCTGCTGGGATCGTTGAAGGCTAAATTGGATGTGCCAATGGGATATGACACTGATGTCAACGCCGCATGTCTTGGAGAGGTCGTATATGGCTGCGCTCGAGGCTTGAAAAATGTGGTTTATTTGACAATAGGGACAGGAGTTGGCGCTGGAGTTATGGTCCAGGGCCAGCTCCTCCATGGAATCCTGCACCCAGAGGCGGGGCACGTCGTTTTGGCTCGAGATCCTTTGGATCCAATGCCCGTTAATGAATCCGCCTGCCCCTTCCATACAAATTGTCTTGAGGGTTTAATTGCCGGCCCGGCAATTGCAAAGCGCTGGAAAGGTATGAGCGCTTCAGATATTGCCGGTGATGACGACGCGATAAAACTCCTAGCTGGTTATCTTGGACAGGCGCTCGTTACATTTGCGCTGTGTTACGCTCCGCAGAAAATAATCATTGGTGGTGGCGTTGCAGACAATACCCCTGTAGTTTCCTATGCCAGAAGAGCATTTAAAGAGCTTTTAAATGGGTATTTCAAAACGCCGGAAACATGCAATCCTGAAACATACATAGTAAATAATTCGCTTCTTGGCAATCAGGGTATCTTTGGCTGCTTCGAGCTTGCCAGACGTGCGCTTCAATGAAGTTGGTGGGATGCGTTACCATGCCTTTTGTCTTCAATGTAGAGGGAGGGCTCATGTGCGAAACGCAGAGGACAGTTGAGGACCGGCGCGCGCCTGCGTATGAGGACCCGTGCATCCGCGCGGAGAACGAGGATGACGACGGGTATGACCCGTATTCCGACCGCCGTCCCGACCCCGAGCCCCTCTTCGAGCGCGATCCGTGGGCGTAGCCGCGATGGACGGCGCATTGCATGGGGCCCGCGTCGAAAGTGCGGAGCGTGGGGTGCCGGAGTGCGGGGTGCTTCCGGTTGTGGGTCGTTTTGCGCCCTCACCCACGGGGCGCATGCATCTGGGAAACGTCGCCGCCTCGCTTTTGGCGTGGCTGTCGGTCCGCAGCCAAGGCGGCAGGATTGTCCTTCGCATCGAGGATCTCGACGACCGCGCCCGCAGCGGCCCGTGGACCGAGCTGCTCATGGATGACCTGCGTTGGCTGGGCCTCGATTGGGACGAGGGACCCTATTACCAGACCGAGCGCCTGGACCTGTATGGTGCCGCGTTGGCCAAGTTGGACGCGCTGGGCCTTCTGTACCCCTGTTTTTGCACGCGCGCCGAGCTTCATGCCGCAAGTGCGCCCCATGCCAGCGACGGCACGCCTGTGTACGCGGGCACGTGTCGAGATTTGACGAGCGCGCAGGTCGCCGAGCGTTCCGCCCTCCGGCCTCCCGCGGTGCGCCTGCGGGTGCCCGCGGTCGACGACCCGGGCGATCCCGGCATGGGCTTTGGGGGCCGGACCGCCATGAGCTCGCGCGTCGTGAGGTTCGTCGACCGGACGTACGGCGAGCGCATCGAGGACCTTTCCCGGGAGTGCGGGGATTTCCTCGTGCGCCGCAGCGACGGGGTCTTCGCCTATCAGCTGGCCGTCGTCGTGGACGACGCCGAGATGGGTGTCACCGAGGTCGTTCGCGGTTGCGATCTGCTGGGATCGACCGCCCGCCAAATGTACCTGCAGGATCTCCTGGGGTATGCGCATCCCGAGTATGCGCACGTGCCGCTTTTGGTCGCCCCCGATGGCAGACGCCTTTCCAAACGCGATCGCGACCTCGACATGGGGGAGCTCCGCGCGCGCTTCGCCACGTCGGATGAGCTGCTGGGGAGGCTCGCGTTCGCGTTGGGCCTTCGGCCGGATGCGGCCCCGCTCACGGCGGAGCGGCTTGTCGAAGGGTTCTCCTGGGATTGGGTGCGCGACCATCGCGAGAGCCTCGTGGTCGGTCCCGGTTTCTTGGGCTAGTTTTGAATTATTGCCCCTATGCCCTGTTCAAGCCCTGGGAAGTGCGTTATCATCGACTAGCTGTTCCGGAGAGCTGACCGAGAGGCCGAAGGTGCTCGCCTGCTAAGCGAGTATGGGCCACAAGCCCATCTGGGGTTCGAATCCCCAGCTCTCCGCCAGTGTGAATGATGCGTCCCCTGAGTTATCGCAGCTCAGGGGACGTTTTCTTTTTCCTGTATCTTCCTGCCGCATGCCCGAATGGCAACTATTTGGCAATCGCCCCGCGCATGGAAAAGAGAGTCGGAAGTCTTTGGAGAACCGTACGCTATATAAACCGAAAAGACAATTACGAAGAATGAAATATCACTATGTAAAATTGAATACAACGTAAGGAGGCAAGATGGGCATACCCGAGAACATTGATGCCTTGCTGGTAAAGTTCGATCTGAAACCCGAAAGCCTCGCAACGGCTCGGTGGCGGCGGTCTCCATCGACGGCGCGGACTACGTGATGCGCCGCCTGTGCAACACGGGGCGCATCATCGTGCTGTCCCCGGACTCGTGGGACGACTCGTACGAGGACATAGTCATAACGGGGGAGGGGGAGCGCACGGTCGAGTACGTCGGCACCGTGGTCTGGTTCCAGCCCGCCGAGGAGATGGAGTAGGGAAATGGTCGGAGAGAGGAGTTTGAAATGCCGCCGAAGGAGATAAGCGGGAAGATAACTGCGCTCGGGGTTGATATATCGGTCTCATCAACAGGAGATCGAGACGACTATATCTCGCTGACGGATATCGCAAGATATCGCAGCGATGAACCCGGTGATGTCGTGAAGAACTGGATGCGGAGCAGGGAGACCATTGAATTTCTCGGCGTCTGGGAACGTCTTCACAACCCCGATTTTAAAGAGGTCGAATTCGACCTCTTTAGGTTGGAGTCTGGCCGCAACGCCTTCACCATGTCCCCGACCAAGTGGATACGATCGACTGGAGCTATCGGGATAAAGAGCAAAAGGGGCAGGTACGGCAGCGGAACGTTCGCTCACGTCGACATTGCCTTCGAATTCGCGTCGTGGGTGTCCCCGGAGTTCAAGCTCTATGTGATCCAGGACTATCAACGTCTGAAAAGTGATGAGAACAGCCGTTTGTCGCTCGACTGGAATGAGAAGAGGCTGTTCACGAAGATCAACTATCGCATTCATACCGATGCGGTGAAGGAGCACCTGGAGCCGATTGCCCGGGGCAAGGCGAAGCAGTTCGTCTATGCCAATGAGGCCGATGTGCTGAACGTCGCCTTGTTCGGAATGACGGCAAGACAGTGGCGCGATGCCAATCCTGCTGAAAAGGGGAACGTCAGGGATGGCGCGACGCTGCATCAGCTCATTGTGCTCGCAAACCTTGAGAGCATGAATGCACAGCTCATCAAGGAGGGGCATTCCAGAGAGGAGAGGGTTGTCTACCTGAGGGAAATGGCTTCCCAACAGCTTGACGCACTGAGAGAGAATCCGACTATCAGGGCACTTGACGGAGCCGTCCTTCCTCCCGCTGCGGAGGAATAGGCCTCACCGTGGAAGCCAGCCTGCCCTCCTTGAGTTCACGGAGCTTCTGGAAATTACCGAAGGGGTTCGCCTCTCCTAGTCGGGCGCATTTGACGGAAAACCGGATTTGTCCGTCAGAAATATCGAAATTTGACGGACAAACCCTGTTGTCCGTCAGAAGTGACTGATGTTTCAGATCCGGTCTGAAGACGGAATAGACAGGCACGCTATCTTGTTCGGGCAGAACAATACGCTCGGGCCTGGAGGTGCCGCATGTTCGGGAGGTTCGTTGTGGAACGCAGGGAAGTCGTTTATAGACTTGGAGGCGTCGACCCGGATGAAGGGGTCGATGTTTACGATTTAATCAAATACCTTAATAAGTTCGACGACCTCGTGCGCCTGACTGTCCGAGAGGCAGGATACGACGGTGAGCTCAAGATCAGGGTGCGCCCATTCAAAGAGGGCTCCTTTATCACCGAGTTCATTGTCGAAAGCGGCATCGTAGATTTGCTGACGAGCCAGAACGTCGACGCCGTGCTCAACGCGATCGAGATACTCGGTTTCTGCTATGGCGGAGCGAAAGGCATTCCGTGGATTGTCCGGAAGGTGCGAGGGGCGATCGACCGATTCGTGGACAATGGCGACGGGTCCTACACTTACGGAAAAGGCGACAATGCCGTGACGGTTGATGAGGCCACACATCGGGCGGTGCAGAATCCTACGATTGCTGAGCTATACAGGGATGTGGCGGTCGGTCCTGTCGCGGAGTTTAACGGCACGGTCCAACAGGTGAATATCTACATGCGCAATCCCAAGGAGGAGGACGATGGCCTTGCTGAAGGCTCCTCTTTTTCAAGGGATGACGCAAGCGACCTCAACGCGTATGCTAGGACCGCCTCGTCGGCGGATGAGCTCGAGGTCAGCGAGACGTCGTACATAAATAGGGGGATATGGTTGAGGCCGCTCGCCGGCTCATATGGCGGAGCCGAGAAGGGATATACCTTTCAATTTGGATCGGGCAGCGACGTCCTTACGTACAAAAGCGTGCGCATCGAAGACAAGAGTTTTTTGGATGATCTTGCAGACGGCACCGTTCGCTTCAACGCTGGAGATCTAATTCAGGTTGACCTTGAGGTAACCGAGAGGCGAACTAGGAGCGGGAAGATGAAGAATCCCCGATACAGGATTCTGAGCGTTGCTGATTACAGGCCATTGAGAGTTTCAAAGCAGGAGACGTTTGCCGACTTTCTCGACAAGAGCGAAGAGGTCAGGTCTTCGAAGGAATCGGAGGAGTGACGAAATAGGTCCCGCGCATATGGGCGGCAACCCTGCGCGAGGCCGTGTGTAGCACCAACCGAATACATCGGAAGGCAAGGTAAGTGCGAATCACGCGCTGGAATGCGAAAAAATGCGAGTGGAGCCCGCCCTCCCGCGGCATGGAAAAGCCGCGTCGGAAGAGGGGCTTAACGCCTATCGATAACCTTCACTTCGAAGCTCATATCGGTTATGAGCGGGAAGAGGGCTTGTTTTCAGCCCCCGATATGAAGGAGGTTCATGATGGGCACCATATACGGTTACGCGCGCGTGAGCACTCGCGAGCAGAATCTCGATCGCCAGTTGAGGGCGCTTGAGGAGTTTGGTGTTCGGCGGGAGCATATCTTCGCCGACAAGGCGAGTGGCAAGAATTTCGACCGGCCGGAGTGGACACGTCTCGTGAACGTGTTGCGTGAGGGCGACGTATTGGTGGTAAAGAGCATCGACCGACTCGGCAGGAACTACGAGGAGATCATAGACCAATGGCGCGCCCTTATAAAAAACCTGCGCGCGGATGTCGTTGTGTTGGATATGCCTCTGCTCGACTCCCGGAACGAGTGCGATGGCGTGACGGGCATGCTGATCTCCGATATCGTGCTACAGCTGCTGTCCTACGTTGCCCAAGTTGAGCGGGAGAGCATTCGGCAGCGCCAACGTGAGGGCATAGTCGCCGCCAAGGCTCGGGGTGTGCGCTTTGGCAGGCCCAAAAAACAACGCCCGGCAGCGTATGGGGTCACGAAAGAAGGGTATCTGGACGGGCGCGTCACTCGCGCCGAGGCAGCGCGACGTCTCGAGATATCGGTTTCGACTTTTGATAAATGGCTGAGGGAAGATGGGGTCAAAAAAGACAACGGGCTGAGGTGTGAATAAGTGCACCTTTTTAGAGAGGGGTTACTCAACTCGATGACAAGATATGAAGTTGTCGATTGCTGGGTTTTATTTCGGAATCATTGGTAAAATGGGTACGTTTTAAAAGGCTTTGAAAAGGTGCACTTTTGCGCGTCGCGTGCGTGCGGGGCTGCACCATCGGGGAGGGCCATGCGAGCCGCTTCGCCACAACTGAGCTTGACACCTGCGGGTTTGCCCGCGGGGCGTCGCGTGCCGCGTGGGAATATGCGTTGGTACCTGGTCCATACGCCCATGAGTATGGAGCATGCCACAGCTGACAAGCTGCTCAAGCTCATCCCGAAAAACCTGCTCGCGGATGCCTTCACGCTTTCAAAGGAGCGCTGGGAAAAGCGCAACGGAGTGTGGTCAATCCGTCGTGTGCAGATGTACCCCGAGTACCTATTTGTCGTATCCAGCGATGCTCACGGCCTGAATAGCGCGCTGCAAAAGCTGAGTTTCCACGTGGACTTGGTGGGGGCCACAGAGCGCTCGATCATGCCGCTTTCGGAAGATGCACGTGCCTTTTTTGAGAGGGTTGCGGGCAGTGAGCGCGTGATCCGCAGCAGCACCGCGGTGATCCTCCATGGCGAGCTGAGCGTCACGGACGGTCCTTTGGTTGGTTGCGAAGCCCTCATTACCAAGGTCGACCGGCACAAGCGCCGCTGCTGGGTGCGCGTGGGAGAGCCCGGACGGGGCTTTTTGGAGACGCTTCCGCTGGACATCCCAATCAAGACATAGGAGCACCCAAAGAGTAAGTCATCACAGCAAAGACGCACGTACATGAGGGGAGGAACCTCCCCGGCAATGAAAAAAGTCCGGGGGGGGGGGGCGTTCAAAAGTGACCAATGAGACGCAGAAGACATGGCGGGGGCATGCGGAGGACGAGGGCGTGTCGATAAAGCCCGCCGCAACTTTGGGCAACGTTGCTGTCCCCGCCGATGTGAAGGTTCCCGTTGTTGACACCCGTGAGTCTGTCCAAGAGGGCGAATGCTCCGTGCGTTTGTTATCGCTCATGCGCAACGCCGAGGCCTTCGACCGCGAGCGCCTGGGCTACCGCTTCGTGAAGCGCGCGTTCGACATCGCCTTCTCCGCGTGCGTGATCGCCGCGGCGATCGTGCCGTCCGCGGTGCTGTGCGCCGCGATCGCCGTCGAGAGCCCGGGATGCCCGCTGTACCGCCAGAGGCGCGTGGGGCGCATCGGCGCGGACGGCAGGCCGCGCGAGTTCACCATGTGGAAGTTCCGCTCCATGGTGAAGGGCGCCGACCAGATGAAGGACGCCCTATTGGCCGAGAACGAGGTCGAGGGCCCCATGTTCAAGATGAGGGACGACCCGCGCGTCACGCGCATCGGCCGCTTCATCCGCAGGCACTCCATCGACGAGTTCCCGCAGTTCCTCAACGTGTTCATGGGCGACATGTCCGTGGTGGGCCCGCGCCCGCCGCTTCCGCGCGAGGTCGCGCAGTACGACGAGTGGGCCATGCAGCGCCTGGCCGTGAAGCCGGGCCTCACCGGCCCCTGGCAGGTGGGCGGCCGCTCGGACGTGGACTTCGACGACATGGTGCGGCTGGACCTTGGCTACATCGCGCGCCGCGGCGTGATGACGGATCTGAAGCTCATCCTGCAGACCGTCGCCGTGGTCTTCACCGGGAAGGGGGCGGCGTAGATGCACGGCCCGTCCGACCCGCGGCTCGCCCGAACGCCGATCATCGACGTCCCCATCACCGCCACGAACATGGGCGACGCCCTCGCTTTCATCTCCGAGCATCTTACGGAGATCAAGGGAGAGTACATCTGCGTGTCGAATGCGCACACGACCGTGATGGCCCACGACGATCCGGCGTACTACCGCGTCCAGACCGAGTCCCTCATGTCGGTTCCCGATGGTAAGCCGCTCTCCGTTGTGGGAAGAAAGGCGGTCCCCACGATGAGCCGCGTCACCGGCCCGGACCTCATGCGGGAGGTCTTCGAGGTCTCTGCGGAGCGCGGGTACCGCCATTACCTCTACGGCAACACGCGGGAGAACCTCGACGCCCTCGTGGAGGCGCTTGAGCGCGACTACCCCGGCATCGACATCTGCGGCGCCGAGCCCTCCGTGTTCAGGGATATGACTCCCTTGGAGGAGGCTGAGCTGGCGGGGCGCATCAACCGCACCGAGCCGGACTTCGTCTGGGTCGCGCTGGGCGCACCGCGCCAGGAGTGCTTCTGCCATAGGATGCGCGGCAGCATCGACGGCCTCATGGTCGGAGTCGGCGGAGCGTTCAACATCCTGGCCGGCATCACGCCCGAGGCGCCCGTGTGGATGCAAAACCTCAGCCTGGAGTGGCTCTACCGCCTTATCCAGGAGCCAAAGCGCCTGTTCGGGCGCTATTTCGTCACCAATTCGAAATTCATGTTCTACCAGGTCACCGGTAGCAAGAGGAAGAAGGAGAACAAATAGATGGCTTCGTTCGCAGGCAAGACCCTCATGATCACGGGCGGCACGGGCAGCTTCGGCAACACCGTGCTCAAGCACTTCGTCGACACGGACCTCGGGGAGATCCGCATCTTCTCCCGCGACGAGAAGAAGCAGGACGACATGCGCCACCGGCTCCAGGAGCGGAGCCCCGAGCTCGCCTCCAAGGTGCGGTTCTTCATCGGCGACGTGCGCGACGCCCAGTCCGTGCGCGACGCGATGCGCGGCGTGGACCACGTCTTCCACGCGGCGGCGCTCAAGCAGGTGCCCTCATGCGAGTTCTTCCCCATGGAGGCCGTGCGCACCAACGTCATCGGCACCGACAACGTGCTGCACGCCGCCATCGCCGAGGGAGTGGAGAAGGTCGTGTGCCTGTCCACCGACAAGGCCGCCTACCCCATCAACGCCATGGGCAAGTCGAAGGCCATGATGGAGTCGATCATCTACGCCAACGCCCGCAACGGCGCGGGCCGCACCACCATCTGCTGCACGCGCTACGGCAACGTGATGTGCTCGCGCGGCAGCGTCATCCCGCTGTTCATCGACCGCATCCGCCGCGGCGAGCCGCTCACCGTGACCGACCCCAGCATGACCCGCTTCCTCATGAACCTCGACGAGGCGGTCGACCTCGTGCAGTTCGCCTTCGAGCACGCCGACCCCGGCGACCTGTTCGTCCAGAAGGCCCCGGCCTCCACGATCGGAGACCTGGCCGAGGCGGTCCAGGAGGTGTTCGGGCACGTGGGCACCAAGGTGATCGGCACCCGCCACGGCGAGAAGCTCTACGAGACCCTCATGACCCGCGAGGAGCGCCTGAGGGCCGAGGACATGGGCGGCTACTACCGCGTCGCCTGCGACTCCCGCGACCTCAACTACGACAAGTTCTTCGTCGAGGGGGAGGTCAAGACGCAGGCCGACGAGGCCTACACCTCCCACAACACCGAGAGGCTCGACGTGGAGGGCACCATCGCCAAGATCAAGACCGCCGAGTACGTCCAGTTGGCCCTCGAGGGCCGCGAGCACGAGGCGGTGCAGTAGGATGCGCGTCCTGGTCACCGGCGCGAAGGGGTTCGTCGGCCGCAACCTCTGCGAGGCCCTGAAGGCCATCCGCGACGGCAAGGACCGTCGCGAGCGCTTCCGGGCGCTCCTGCCGCTCGAGGTCATGGAGTGCGACCTCGGGACCACGGCGGAGGAGCTGGACGCGATGTGCGCCCGTGCCGACTTCGTGTTCAACCTCGCGGGCGTAAACCGCCCCGAGGACCCGGCGGAGTTCATGGCGGGCAACTTCGGGTTCGCCTCCGACCTGCTCGCGGCGCTCGAGCGCCATGGCAACGCGTGCCCCGTGATGCTCGCGAGCTCCGTCCAGGCGAGCCTGGTCGGGCGCTACGCGGGATCGGCGTACGGCGAGTCCAAGCTGGCGGGGGAGGAGCTGTTCCGCTCGTATTCAGATCGCACGGGCGCGCCGGTGCTCATCTACCGGTTCCCCAACCTCTACGGCAAGTGGTGCTGCCCCAACTACAACTCCGCCGTCGCGACCTTCTGCGATGCTATAGCAAATGACCGCGAATACACGGTCAACGACCCTTCGGTCGAGCTGGAGCTCCTCTACATCGACGACCTGGTCGCCGAGATGCTCTCCGCCCTGCTGGGGGAGGAGCGCCACTGCGGCTACGACGGGCTTGCGGAGATCGAGGGCGACGACTTCTGCGCGTGCCGTCCCACCGACCGCGCCACGCTGGGCGAGATCGTCGACCTGCTCGAGTCGTTCAGGGCGAGCCGCGCCGACCTCTCGGTGCCCGACCTCGCGGATGGCTCGTTCTCCAAGAAGCTGTGGAGCACGTTCGAGAGCTACTACGACGAGGGCTCGCGGGCCTACGCGCTCAAGGCCAACCGCGACGAGCGCGGCTCCTTCACCGAGTTCCTGCGCACCCCGGAGCGCGGCCAGGTCTCCGTCAACGTCTCCGGGCCAGGCGTCACGAAGGGCAACCACTGGCACCACTCCAAGTGGGAGCGCTTCCTGGTGGTCTCCGGCGAGGCGTCCATCCGCCTGCGCCGCGTCGGCCTGGACGCCGACGGCCGCCCGTTCCCCGTGGACGAGTACCGCGTCTCCGGCGACGACCCCGTGGTGGTCGAGATGGCGCCCGGCACCACGCACTGCATCGAGAACCTTTCTGATACCAAGGATCTCGTAACCGTAATGTGGGCCAACGAGCCCTTCGACCCCGAGAACCCCGACACGTATTACGAGGAGGTCTAGCCCTATGGCAGCCGACTACTCCAACGTCTCTTTTGCCAATGACGGTCGTCTTCGACTCCTTGTCATCGTTGGCACGCGCCCCGAGGTTATCCGCCTGTCCGAGGTCATCAAGAAGTGCCGCCGGCACTTCGACTGCCTTCTGGCGCACACCGGGCAGAACTACGACTACACTCTCAACGGCATCTTCTTCCGCGACCTCGAGCTGGCGGACCCGGACATCTACCTGGACGCCGTGGGCGACGGGCTGGGGGAGACCATGGGCAACATCATCGCCCGCTCCTACGACCTGATGCGGGAGGTGGAGCCCGAGGCCCTGCTCGTGCTCGGCGACACCAACTCCTGCCTCTCGGCCATCGCGGCCAAGCGCCTGCACATCCCGATCTTCCACATGGAAGCCGGCAACCGCTGCAAGGACGAGTGCCTGCCCGAGGAGACCAACCGCCGGATCGTCGACGTGATCTCCGATGTGAACCTCGCCTACTCCGAGCACGCGCGCCGCTACCTCAAGGAGACGGGGTGCGCGCCGGAGCGCACCTACGTCACGGGCTCGCCCATGGCCGAGGTGCTGCGCGCCAACCTCCCCAAGATCGAGGCGTCCGACACCCACGCGCGCCTGGGGCTCGAGCCGAGGAGGTACATGCTGCTCTCCGCGCACCGCGAGGAGAACATCGACACCGAGGCGAACTTCCTGTCGCTTTTCGGCGCCATCAACAGGCTCGCCGAGGAGTACCAGATGCCCATCCAGTACTCCTGCCACCCGCGCAGCCGCAAGCGCCTGGAGGAGACCGGCTTCGAGCTGCACCCGCTGGTGCGCATGCACGAGCCCATGGGCTTCCACGACTATAACCGCCTGCAGATGGACGCGTTCTGCGTGGTCTCCGACTCCGGCACGCTGCCCGAGGAGAGCTCGTTCTTCGCGAGCATCGGAAAGCCGTTCCCCGCTGTGTGCATCCGAACCTCCACCGAGCGCCCCGAGGCGCTCGACAAGGCCTGCTTCACCCTCGCCGGCGTCGACGAGCGCGGCCTGCTGAACGCGGTCCGCACCGCCGTGGCACTGGACGCGGAGGGGTCGCTCCCCCAGGCCCCCGTGCCAGACTACGCCGACGAGAACGTGTCCACCAAGGTGGTCAAGATCATCCAATCCTACACCGGCATCGTGGACAAGATGGTGTGGAGGAAGCGTCTGTAATGGCCTCGAGTGACACTAAAACTGCTGAAGCGCTTGTCGGCGAGGCGTTGACGCTGGGAGAGGGGCTTAGTAGGCCGCTGCGCTACGTTCAGCTTAATAGTTTCTACAACGGGTCGACCGGCTCCATTATGCGCGGCCTTCACGCCCAGCTATCGAATTCCGGTGTTGACTCTTATTGCCTGTGGGGCAGGAGGCATGAAACCATCGACGAGCACATGGCATGCTGCGCATCCAAGCCCGAGGTGTATCTGCACGGCGCGATGACGCGTCTTCGAGACCGGATGGGCTTCTACTCCAAACGCGACACCGAGAGGCTTCTCGCTCGGTTGGACGAGATCGACCCCGACGTCGTCCACTTGCACAACATTCACGGCTACTACGTGAACATCGAGATGCTGTTCGCCTGGCTAGCGGGCCACCATTGTCAAGTGAGGTGGACCCTGCACGATTGCTGGGCCTTCACCGGCCATTGTGCGCACTTCACATATGTGAAGTGCGCACAATGGATGACTCATTGTGCGTACTCGGAGGGCTGCCCGCAGCCGGATGCCTATCCCAGGACAATCTGCAAATCGAACTGCGCGAGGAATTTCGAAGATAAGAGGCGCATCTTTACCAGCGTTCCACCGGAGCGCTTGACGCTCATCTGCCCTTCGCAGTGGCTGGCCGATTTGGTGAGGAAGAGCTTCTTGAAGGACTATCCCATTGAGGTGCGCCACAACACCATCGACAATTCAGTGTTCAAGCCCACTCCGAGTGATTTTCGCGAGCGTCATGGCATCGGCGACCGCTTCATGATCCTGGGCGTCGCGAGCCCCTGGACTGAGCGCAAGGGTCTGGGAGACTTCGTGCGGTTGGCCGGGGAGCTGGATTCCGATAGATATGCCATCGTGCTCGTGGGTCTCTCCGCAAAGCAGATCAAATCGCTCCCGGAGGAGATCATCGGTCTCACGAGGACGGATTCCCCGCAGGAGCTCGCCGGGATCTACACGACCGCGGACGTCTTCTTCAACCCGACAGTCGAGGACAACTACCCGACGGTGAACTTGGAGGCTGAGGCCTGCGGAACCCCGGTCATCACGTATGACACAGGCGGCTGCAGGGAGACGATCGCTGACGTGCGCTCGCACGTGGTAGAGGGATATTCACAGGCAGTGGAACTGCTTAAGGGAAAGGAAAACCATGCAGCAAGCTGATCTTGCCGCTATTGGCTCTCAGGGGTATAAACGCTTCGCAAAGATGCCGATTAAGCTCCTACTTGTGGCACTCAACAAGCTGTCAAACAAGACATACAAGCGGCTATATCCACGTTATTTGGCGTGGTTGGGAGTCAATATCTCGAAGCAATTCTCTGAGTATGGCGACCCATGGATAAGTCCCGAATGTCGTTTTGATGCCGCCGGTTACAACTTGATAACCCTTGGGGACGGCGTGACCATATCCTATGGCACCTCGATTCTCGTCCATGATTATAGCATCGACAAAGCGCTGTTTTCCCGTCGTAGCGAGCACGGCAAGTTCCTTAAGCCCGTTTCAATTGGCAAGAATTGCTTTATTGGGGCTAATTCCATGATTCTACCAGGAACCACCATTGGGAACGATTGCATTATCGGGGGGGGGTCGATCGTCAAGGGAGATTTCCCGGACGGTTCGATTATCTGTGGGAATCCGGCGCGCGTTGTGGGGGATATAGATGAATTCCTCGCAAGGCACGAGCAAAAAGAGGATATCGTTTATGAGCGTTCCTAGCGGAAAAGTCCTCCTCATCGGCCGACTCGACGGGACAAGGGGGCCTCTTGGTGTTGCGAGGGCGGTGCATACCCGTCTTGCAAAAAAGCATAATTGCCAAATTGAGGAGGTTTCCACCTTTGTGGACGTTCTCAGACTGGTTGCGAAGATACCTTTTGCTTATAAGGGGTATTCGATTTGCGTTCATCAAAACGGGTTCAGGATTCCCCTGATCTTATGCCTGCTGTCCAAGATCGATCATCGCAACACATATTATCTCGTCGTACATGGGATTGCTGCCGAAGAGCAGAAATACCGCCCTGTTTTGGATCGAGATTTACGGATCGAGCCGAAACTAATTAGGGAGTATCCAAATCTCATATGCGTCTCCGAGTTCGAGAAGAAGGTGCTCGGAAGGCTTTATGGGCGCAAAAAGAACATGACCGTCATCGGCAATGGCGTTGATGTGGATCGAGAGATTGATTCGAAGAGCCTGCTTTCGAAAAAGCGCTCCTCGTATCCCCCGGTCGTTATAACGACCGGGGGATACGAGGAGCGCAAGGCCTGTGACCTTGCGCTCCTCGTTCTCTCCCAGTATGCCGAAAGGACAGGGACTAGACCTAAGCTCATTGTCTGCGGACGTGATACCGATGCCGTTGGCTCCAATCGCGCTCTTTGCGAGCAGATTGCGAGGAATGGCAATGTTGAGCTCGAATATCGAGGGGAGATCACCGATAAGCATGAGCTGGTGAATCTCTACCAGAACGCAGATTTCTATGCCGGGCTCAGCAGATTTGACACCTTCAATGTGTCCGTTCTAGAGGGAGCAGCCTCCTTCTGCGTGCCCATTGTCTCTGGGTCTTGTGGCGCGGCAGCGCTGTTCGACGATTCAAGCGCCATACGATGCGAGATCGATAGCGATTGTTGGGTGGATAAGGCTGTTGCGCGTCTTATTGAACTCTGTGACGACGGCAATCTTTATCGGGATGTCGCTAAGCGGTCATACAGAATCGCTTCTTTATACACCTGGGATGACGTTGCAGAGAAGTACTGGAAGGTTCTTGCACATGGTGAATAGTTCTTG
Source organism: Collinsella sp. AF08-23 (assembly GCF_003479805.1). GTDB lineage: Bacteria > Actinomycetota > Coriobacteriia > Coriobacteriales > Coriobacteriaceae > Collinsella. The sequence goes on from NZ_QUHV01000004.1 coordinate 79,598, forward strand.
TGTTGAACAGACTAAGGGACGTTCGCCGATGGATATGAGCAGTGTGCTCTTCTGGCTGGGATTCTGGTCTCTATTCGTTAAGTTCTTCTTAGAGTCCATTATTCTTTTTGAATCGTTTGAGGCGCTTCTTAAGGTCTTTCAGCTGTTCGGCTGCGCCTTCCTTTTGCTCAGAACCGTTGTACTCGTGATAAAGGGCTCGTCGAGCGGATTGGGCTTGGTGGGCGTTTGTCTGGGAATTCTATCTTATCTATTGTCCGGTGAGTCTGTGCTGCTGACGACTTCGCTTATTCTGTCAGCCGCTTACGAGATCGATTTTCAGGCGATTATCCGATCTTGGGCGCGAGCCGTAACGGTCATTCTCGTTTCAATGCTGTGCATATATGTGGTTGCTGGGGTGCTGGGCGAATCCGTTGGAAAAACCTGGCTCAACATTGGTGGAATCTCTTCCAGCCGTGGAGCGCTCCTCTTTGTTCACCCAAACTATTGTGCTGCCGTCTTTTTTGTCTGGGCTATGGCAATGTGGTGCCGATTTGATGTTGGACTTGAGGTCAAGATACTTGTTGGCGGCATTGCCACTTCGGTTATTTTCTATATCGCCGGCTCCCGTACCTCGGCCGTGTCCTTGCTGCTTTTTTTCATGTTTGTTTTCATCTTAAAAGTGTGGAAAAGACGTTCGTGTAGGAGCTTCTCCAAATGGGCTCCTAGGTTTACTCTTGGAATTCCTCTAATGCTCTTTTTATTGACTTACTGGATTAGCGCAATTTGGTTTACTGGTCCAGCCTTTAGTCAAACGGCAAGTGATTTCCTAACTGGTAGGCCAGCTTTGTGGTGGGCTCAATGGAATTATTCTGGGTTGAGCATCTTTGGTCACCATGCGTTTGAGGGCATCGTGCTTATCAGGGGGACGATACACGACATTCATACCGTAGACGGCATGTATGCCTCGTTTCTATTCAATATCGGAATTGCGGGCTTCGCATGGATTCTTGTTCTTGTCAAACGATTCTTCGCTTGGGGCGGAGTTCGTGAGCCAATTTATGTCGCGGCGTTACTGACCACCTTCATCTTCGGTTTCACTGAGTGGCATGCAATGAACGCGGTAGTCTGCGTTCCTCTCATCCTTCTTGCCGAAGGCTTGAGAAATGCAGAGAAGGGAGTGGTAGATGAACTCTAGCAAACCGATTGCTCGAATCGCGCAGATGACCTGGTATCAGTCTCAGAACTACGGCAGTGTGCTTCAGGCGTATGCATTGCAGCGTACGCTACGGAACATGGGCGCGGATGCGAGGCTCGTGAACTACGATCCTGCACCCTGGCAGCAGCGTAATCAATCTTCGCTACGCAAAAGCAAGCCCTTTAGGGCGGCCCGTGTATGCCAGCAGCGCCTAATGGGTGCTGCTCCATATGTATCTGATGAGAAGGATGCTGCCTTTCATGCGTTTGCATCCAAATATATACGCGAGACTGAGCCCGTCTCCTTGTTTGAGGATTTCTCAATTCTGAACTCCCATTTCGATGCGTTTGTATGCGGGAGTGATCAGGTGTGGTCACCTCGATGCTACGATCCCCGCTATTTTCTCGACTTCGTTGCCGATGACAGGCTCAGGATTGCCTATGCGCCGAGTTTTGGTTGCGACAAGCTGCCCGCTGAGGCTTCTGCTGCAATGGCGCCGCTTGTTCGCAAGTTTGATGCGTTGAGCGCTCGTGAAGCTGAGGGCGCAAGAATGGTGGAGGAGCTTTGCGACGGGGAGTGCCAAGTGGTGTGCGATCCGGTTGTTTTGCTCGAGGCCGACGACTGGCGTTCCATTTCTCGCAGAGATGGGCATCTCGTCTCGGATGAGTATTGCCTTTGTTATTTTCTCGGTCGTTCCGAGGAGAATTGGGAGCGTGCTCGCGGGATTGCGAAGACTTTGGGGCTCAAGCTCGTAATGGTTCCAGTTTTCAACGGAGATGTCCGTAGGGATGGATTGGCGCTTTCTGGCGTTGGACCGCTTGAGTTCCTCAGCCTTATCGACCGGGCATCCTATGTGTGTACGGATTCCTTCCACGGGCTTGTGTTCTCGTCTATTTTCGAGCGAGACTTTTCAGTTTTCGAACGTTTCAAGGCGGGAAGCTCCGCTTCTCAGAATGTCCGAATCGAGAACTTCCTTCGCATGGCCGGTCTTGAGCATCGACTCCTGCGGCGGGGTGTCTCGGATGCGGACGACATTGCCTGCAGCATCGATTACGCCGCTTCCTCGAAGCGTGTCGCAGCTCTTCGGGAACAGTCCTTGCGGTATTTGCGGGGTGCCCTCGCGTCGTTACTTGGCGAAGAAAGGGAGTAGGACATGGGATTATCGCCAAGGATATTCGCCCTTGATTCCTTCCATACCTACGGAAGCAAACGAACGAGCCTTTCGCTTCTGGCAAAGGACCTTGGATACCGCTATGTTTTCTACCTGCGTCAATGTCAAGCGGGAGGCATAAGAAAACTGCTGTTCGCAATACCTCGCAAACATCTATCTAACCATTGCGGTATCGAGATTGGTCCCTGTGTCAAATGCGGTGGGGGGCTGTATCTTGGGCATCCGTGGGCCATAACCGTCAACGGGAACGCGACGCTCGGCACGAACGTTAACCTTTCGAAAGGCTGCACCATTGGCGCAGAAAACCGCGGGCAGCGCAAAGGGGTGCCGACATTGGGCAATTGTGTCTTTGTTGGCGTGAATGCCACGGTTGTCGGTGGTGTGAGCATTGGGGACGATGTGCTCATTGCTCCTGGGGCTTACGTGAACCAAGATGTTCCGGCGCACTCCATTGCTGTTGGCAACCCCTGTCGGATCATTCCCCGCGAAAACGCAACTGAGGGCTACATAGTTAGACGAGTTAGCGGTTACTAATGACCTCGAAGCATTTCTGAACAACTAAGGGAAAGGAGCCCAGTATGGGTGCGAAGTATACAGAAGAGAAGAATGCCCAGATGCTCATGAGCCTCATGAAGCAGCATGGGGTGCGAAAAGTCGTCGCCTCACCTGGGGCCACGAATATATCGTTCGTGGTCAGCCTTCAAAGAGATCCGTTCTTCCAGGTCTATTCATCTGTTGACGAACGTTCGGCAGCCTATATTGCATGCGGATTGGCCGAGGAGACAGGCGAGCCAGTCGCACTCAGCTGCACGCAGGCGACGGCCTCAAGAAACTATTTTCCTGGACTTACCGAGGCGTACTATCGTAAGCTTCCCGTGCTCGCCGTAACATCGACCCAACACGCTGTTCGTATTGGGCAGAACATCCAACAAGCTATCGACCGGACCGTCCAGCCTGTCGATACCGTTAAATTGAGCGTACAGGTGCCCATCATACAGAGTGCCGAAGATGCTGCATATTCGAACATAGCCATTAACAGGGCACTTCTAGAGCTTCGTCGCGATGGCGGCGGTCCCGTTCACATCAATCTAACTACCACTTATACCAAGGTTTACGATACAGACGAGCTTCAACAGAGCCGTGCCATTCTCCGCTATACGCCGGATGATGATTTCCCAGTAATTCCGCGCGGTTCGCGCGTTGCCGTGTACGTGGGCGCTCACAGCCGTTGGGATAGCGAGCTCACTGCAAGTGTCGACGCGTTTTGTGAGACATATGGTGCATGCGTGCTTTGCGATCAGACGAGCAACTACTGGGGAAAGTATCGAGTTAATCCGTCCCTCCTCTTCTCCCAAGGAAAGGCTATTGCCTCTGCTGAGAATATCGACATCCTCATCCATATCGGTCATACCTCCGGAGGCTCTGTGCCCAGGCGAATAAAGGAGACATGGCGCGTCAATCTCGACGGTGAGGTGCGTGACACGTTTGGGTGCCTGAAGAATGTCTTTGAAATGTCCGAGCAGCGGTTCTTCGAAACATATGCCGGTATGGGTGGCGAGAGGGTGTCGAACTTCCGCGATGAGTGCATGTGTGAAGTCGATGCGATCATGGAGAAGATTCCCGACCTCCCATTTTCCAACGCATGGATGGCGCAGCAAACCATGCCGCTTTTCCCCGAAGAGTCCATCGTGCATATGGGTATCTACAATTCGCTTCGCACTTGGAGCCTTTTTGAGGGCAATAGCATCCGTGGCTACTGCAACACCGGTGGTTTTGGCATCGATGGTGGCGTATCGAGCCTTTTGGGTGCTTCGCTTGGCACCGACGCCCCTTGCTTTGGGGTGTTTGGCGACCTCGCGTTTTTCTATGACATGAATGCGCTTGGAAACCGCCATGTGGGGAACAACCTGCGTATTCTCATTGTCAATAATGGTTGTGGCGTTGAATTTAAGAACCATATCAACCGTGCATATCCCCTTGGCGAAGAGGCGGACGCTTATGTGAGTGCGCGCGGACACTATGGGCATCAATCTCGTGATCTTGTTCGGCACTTCGCCGAGGATCTTGGCTTTGAGTATCGGGGGGTTGAGAACAAAGAAGAGTACCTTTCGGTGATTGACATGCTGACTTCGCCCGAGCCGCGCGTGCGACCTGTGTTGGTCGAAGCCTTCGTTCGGCCCGAAGATGATACCGAGGCGCTCAGGCTTCTTTATGGCATCGAAGAAAGTGCGATGGGCAATGCAAAGGCTGCCATCAAATCCGCTCTTGGCGAGAAAGGCGTCCGTGCGTTGAAGGGGCTTATCCGATGAGGGCATTGCTGCTTGGCGGTACGGGTGCCATGGGCGGCTACCTCCAAAAGGGGCTTGTCTCGCTGGGCTGGGAGGTCTTCGTTACTTCTCGCAGCGCCAGAAGGTCAGAGGGGGCTATAACTTACCTTCAGGGCAACGCCAAAGACCCAAGCTTTCTGGACGTCGTGCTCAAGGACAGTTCTTATGATGCCATCGTGGACTTTATGACGTGGACGCCCGATGCCTTTCGCAGAATATTACCTTCTCTGCTTGGCTCGACGGGGCGCTACGTATTCCTTTCTTCTTATCGCGTCTTTGCTGATTTCCCTGTTATCAACGAGAGCAGTCCTCGGCTTCTCGAGTCTTGTCCCGACAAGAAGTACCGCTCCGGGGGCGAATACGCAATCATCAAGGCGTTGGAAGAGGATGTCCTGCGTGGTTCGCCAACTAATAACTGGACCATCATTCGGCCTGCAATCACGTTTTCCGGCGGTGGTGTGGGCAGATTTCAGTTGGGTACGTATGAATGCGGCCTCTGGCTCTGGCGTGCCATGAGGGGGCTTCCTGTTCCGGTCGTTCCCGAGATGATGAAAAAGCAGTGCGCTCTTACTTGGGCGAAGGATGTAGCGTGGATGATTGCGCTGTTGATTCAAAATCCCGATGCCGCGGGTGAAGACTTCAACGCTGCGACATCCCAGCATCAAGCTTGGGCCGATGTCCTTGACTTGTACCGTTTGGTACTTCCCGTTGAAACTCGCGAGGTGACATTGGAGTTATACGAGTCTCACTGTGGGCCCGCTCTTAAGGAATATGGCTATATTCCACAGGTGCGTTATGACCGCATGGTCGATAGGGTTCTCGACAACGCAAAGGTGCTCGCATATACCGGACTCTGCGATGGCGACCTTGCTGATGTTCGCGATGCCCTGCCTCGGGAGTTGTCCAGTTTTCTCGCTCGAAACCCTCGTTTATCCACAGCTCCTGCTGTGCAGGGCCGCCTCGATCGCATCGCACGCTCCTCTTTGCGGACTCGCGATGCTCTTAATGAGTTTGGAATAGTGGGTTCGGCAAAGTACTTTGCAGGCAAGTTTGGGTTGGTGTAATCAAATTTGAGTTTTGATGTTAAAAATGGGGCGACTACGGAGCAAGAGCCACAGTCACATGCGAAGAATCTGCTGAAAAACACCGGTATCTTCGCCATAGGCACGTTCGGATCGAAGATTCTGACGTTGCTGATCATCCCGCTCTGCACGCATTACATCGCCACGGGCGACATGGGCGTGTACGATATGGTATATACCGTTGTGGCGCTCTTACAGCCGATTGCAGTCCTCGCGATTCCAGAATCATTATTCCGCTGGATTATCGATGATCATGCCGATAAGAAAAGCATCTACTCAACGTGGCTTGGCTTGTTTGTGGGCTTAACAGCGTCTTTCTCTGCAATTTATTGGCTTTGTTGGGTCGTTTTCAGATTCTCCGATGCGCCCTTGATGTATGCCCTCGTTGTATTGGGATGTCTCTTCCAGAGCTTCCAGTATGGAACACGTGGTCTCCATAACAACAAACTGTTTGCTATCTCTGGCGTCATTTATTCGCTTGTTTACTGCTTGGGATGCTATCTTCTTGTCGCTAGGCTTCAGGTGGGATACCAAGGTCTGCTCTATGCGATGCTGGCCGCAACATGCGTCGCCTCCCTTTTTCTCGTTATCCCGCAAAGGGAGCTTAGAACCTTCGCTTTTTCTGGTGTCGATGTACGCGCTGCATGGGAAATGCTCCGCTATTCGCTTTTTCTGTTGCCAAATCAGTTGAGCTGGTGGGCGATGACCATGCTTGGCAGACTAATCATCGTCGGCTTTATGGGTTACTCGGCAAATGGTGTTTTCTCTGTCGCGATGAAATTCCCATCTGCGTTATCGATGGTGTCAAATGTCTTTACTCCTGCGTGGCAAGAGCAAGCCGTCATGCTGTTTAGCAGGAAGGATAAGGACGCTTATTTTTCCAAGGTTTTCAATCAATATGCCTTGCTGCTTGTCACTCTTCTTATTCCTGGAGTGCCGTTGACAAAGCTGTTTGTGCAGATTGCCATGGATTCTGCATACCATTCTTGCTTTGATGTCGTCGCCCTTCTCTATCTTGGGGCTGTTCTTAACGCGCTTTCGGCCTTTGCCGGCGTTCTCTATATGTGTGCGAGGGATACCAAGGGCGCTGCAACTACAACATTGGCGGGGGCTCTCGTCAATATCGTCTTGTCGCTTGTCCTTGTTCCGACAAGTGGCCTTATGGGTGCCGCATTGGGCAACCTTATCGGAAATGCGACCATCCTCGTCATTCGTCTGAGGCAAACTGACAAGTACTGTTCCCTACGCGTCGACTGGTGGAAGCTCACTGCCTGTGCCGTCGCTGTCATTATTTCTTCGTTGGCGGCATCGGCTGCTTCTTCGCTTGTAGAGATTAGCCTGCTTTCGCTTGTTTGCCTTGCCTTCTTTTGCATTGCAAACCGCAAGTCGCTCTCTTTGTTGAAAGGGTTTCTAAAAAGATAGGATCTAGGGGGAGACTGCATCCTCATTGCCAACGCGCATTCAAAGATCGTGCCGCATGAGGAGCATCAGCTCTGCATTGTGTATTGGTGGCTATGAGGTGTTATATATTGTAAGTGTGAGGGAAGGGGGCGTTAGGTGCGATGATTTGGCGGCCGCAAGGGACAGAATATACGCCGCCTATCTATATTTCAACAGTATTGCAGATCGGCCTACTATCAAGACGATGCCGCCCTGATTGATAGGCATCAGATTGCGGCTTGCCTAACCTATGCAGTGCTTGTGGCTGAGCCCCTCATGGTTGATTCGGCCTTGGCAACCGAGAAGTCCTATTATGCAAATGAGCGGCTTGCCTTCACGCTCGCTTGTTCAACCATGGTTTCTTTTCTTGTTCAGTACCATTCAGACAGAATACATGCGGGGATTGCGGACCACGACGAGTATCAAAAAATCGGGGCTGCACGGAACAAGCTGCTGCAAGAGGGCATCGCAGTGCCAAAGACCGTTCCTAATGAAGATTCATATCCCATGACCCTTTATCGATGCTTTCGTTTTACGGCTGCGGAAGGGTCGTTCAATCTCTTGAGCCTCGCGTCTCTGTATTATCTTTTGGAGAACGCTACGGTTGGAAAGCGGCTGTATGGAGAGATGCGCTCCTATTATTCGTTCGTGGCCGAAGAGGTGTGATTCAGATGCTGTGGATCATGATAGCAACCTTTATTCTCACAGTGGTGGCGAGCGCCGCTATTGCTCTCGAGTATGCGAGAATCGACTCCATTGCCGTCGATTACAAGGTTGAAGAGTTCGAGCATGCCGTGGGCAGTTCCGTGCCCATCGAAGCCGTGCGGACGAACTCGACTGTGCGCGGGGAAGGGGCTGAGGAGAGTTGCTAGCAGCCCTGATTCCCGTCCAGTTCCAATCAAAAGTTTGGCTATCGACCCCATAGAACTCTATATCGGAATCTATATCTGAAAATAGCGGGATATATCTGAACTCAGATATAATTTCAGATATAGATTCAGATATAAGGAGGGCTGAGTATGGGCATTCCGGAACGCGAGACCTTGTCAATCGAGTTTAAAAGTGACCGCAAGACAATCGCGGAGGGCGTCATTGTCGACGAGGTGGTTGCCCTTTCCAACACTGATGGAGGCGAGCTATACATAGGCGTCGAGGACGATGGCGTTCCCACTGGCGCCCAGCCTCAGCATCGAGACCCTCTGCAGATGAACGCTATGATCGCAAACAAAACGGTACCATCCGTTTCCGTGCGGACAACCATCTTGACGGAGAGCGGAAAGCCCGTCGTTCGCATCGAGGTCCCGCGATCGGCAAGCGTTGTCGCCTCGGCTCAGGGGCGCATCTTGCGCCGCCGCCTCAAGGCGAATGGGGAGCCAGAGAGCATTCCCATGTATCCATATGAGATTTCAACGCGGTTGTCTGATTTGGGCCGTCTTGATTATTCCGCCCAGCCCGTCCCCGATACCACTCGTGAGGATTTTGATCCCGTGGCACGGGAGAACCTGCGAAATATAGTTGGGAAATACAACAACAGCGACAAAACGCTCTTGGAGCTCAATGATGAGGAGATCGAGAAGGCGCTGGGGTTCACCACGACCGTTGCAGGTCGAATCATGCCGACGTTGACGGGCCTGCTCATGATCGGTCGCGAGGATGTTCTCGCAAAGGCGGTTCCAACTTCGGAGGCGGCTCTTCAGGTCCTTGTGGGCACGGATGTCAAGGTCAACCTCACGTACAAGGGCTCTCTGCTGCGCACTATCGAAGACATCGCCCATGCGATTAAGCCATGGAATCCCGTCACAGAAGTTTCTCTTGGGTTGTTTACTAGCCCAGTTGAGACGTTTAACGGCCGTGCCATACGCGAGGCGCTGGTAAATGCGTTTGGTCACAGGGACTACTCGATGCTCGGAAGGGTCCGCGTCTTGATTGACGATATGGGCCTCACGATCTCCAATCCCGGTGGGTTTATCGAGGGCATATCAATCGACAACCTCCTGACCGCCGATCCCCATGGCAGGAATCCGTGCCTTATGGACGCGCTCAAGCGCGTGGGCCTTGCCGAGAGAACGGGACGCGGGATCGATCGAATCTATGAGGGGTCTTTGCTGGTGGGGAAACCGCTCCCAGACTATTCTGAATCGGGGCCGACGTCTGTAAATCTTTTTATCGCCCGAAGTGAGCCCGACCAAGAATTCATCAGACTCATCGCGGAAGAGTCGGAGAAGAGGTCTGCCCCGCTCCCGCTCCAAACGCTGCTCGTGCTCGATGCACTCAAACGCCAGCGCCGCGCAACCATTGAGGTGCTGTCGAGAACTGTCGACGTGAGGAAGAGCCAGCTTGTTCAGGTGGTTGAGCTGCTGGTCGAGTCGGGTCTGGTTGAGGCAGTCGGGTCGGCGGCCCACAGGGAATACCGTCTGAGCTCGAAGGTCTATAAGCGCTCGGGACAAATCAAGGAGTATGTCCGACAGGCGGACATCGATTCGATACGCTATCCGGAGCTCATCATGAGGCTTGCCCGAAAGCAGGGGCAGGTATCCAAGAGGGATGTAGCTGAGTTGTTGCACGTCGGCCCCGATACTGCATACTACGAGATTAGAAAGCTCGTTAAGAGCGGCGATCTTCTGGCTGCAAAGCGCGGGCCTGATGCCTATTACGTGCCATGTGTCTGATAGATATCGAACGCCTATATTTGACCTAGATGGCAGTAGAGCAAGATGGGCGGTTCCGCCGTCCGGTTAAACGGTTACAGTAGATGTCGAGCAGATGGACGTTCCGGAGCTGTTCTAGTCTTTCCTAGATGCCTGCCATATCAATGAGAGATCGGAAGTCGAACGGCCGCTGGGGGCGTGAGATGAAGGCTTAAGAGGTGGAAGGATGTTAAGGCGTTGCGTATTGATTGCGAGGTGCCTCGCCCTTCTCGACCGCGCCTAGCACGTGCACAGTTTAAGACCTTATCATCCTCTTATGAGAAAGAGGCGTCTCACTTGTTTCCAATGAGACGCCTCGGAGCTTGGCAAGTTTTCCGGTCGACCTTACAGCGGCAACGCGGTCATCTGTGTGTACACGCGGGCCTGGTACTCGCGGTCCAGGTCGTACAGGCCCTTGGGATCGCTGCCGAACAGCTTCATCTTGGTGACCATGTCGCGAGCGTTGGCCTCTTCCTCGCCCTGCTCTTTAACAAAAAAGTCGAGCATGCGCAGCGCGCGGATGTCATGGGCCTCGTGTGCCACTTCGTAGCAGTGGTGGATGAGGCTCGTCACGTACTCCTCGTGTGCCAAGCCGGCTTCGAGCGGGTCTAGGTCGTTTTTGAAGCGCATGCTGGGCTGCTCGATAGCAAGCATCGTGGGCTTGTGGTCGTTGTCAAGCAGGTAGCGACGCATGGCCATGGCGTGGTCGACCTCCTCCTTGACCTGGATCTCGTACCAGTTCGCGAAGCCCTTGAGGCCACGGTCCTCGTAATAGTCGGCAAACGTGAGGTACAGGTATGCAGAGTAGAACTCCTTGTTAATCTGCTCCTCAAGCACCTTTGCAACGCTTTCGTTCATGGCCATATGCACTCCTTCGGTCGATCCTGCGCATGCGTGCGCAATCTGAGTATACCGCCGCAAGGCGTGGCAAATTGCCTATGACCGTCCGGGGATTGCCCGTGGCCGCCCGCAATTGCCTATGTGTTTCCTCCGTTCAACAGCTCCAGACGGCAGAAGCCCATAGGTAATCTTGCGACCCGCATAGACAATTCCCGCCCTCCATAGGCAATCTCCCGCCTTGCCATGGGAAACTCAGAGGTTGGCCTAGGCGATTTCCATCTTGTCAAGGGCCGTCTGTGCGCACGTGGAAATGCAAGGCCACGATAGATTAAACGATCTTTGAACTGCTTTCCGTGCCAGCTTTGGTCGAGCTCCCGTTCCGGCGCATGCCGTTTGCGGGGTCACGGGGCACCGCGAGGCAGAACCGAATCCCGCACGGGTACAATGGGCGCACGTATACATAGAGAAAGGTGCGTCCCATGCTCGCACGCCCGCATTCCTCATCTCCTGTCCGCGCCATTTGCCAGCGCCGCGCTTCATGCCCGCCGCGCCTTTTTGCCACGTTCTGCGGCCTCGTCCTCGCGCTCGTCTTCGCGCTTGTTGCCCCGGCGACTGCCCATGCGGACACGTACTCGCTTCCACGCGTGAACATTCAGGCGCAGGTTATGGAGAACGGCGACCTTAATGTCACCGAGGAGCGCACGTTCTCGTTCGAGGACACCGTCAACGGCGTGTACTGGAGCATTCCCTTTGCGCAAAACGAGCAGGGCCAGACCTCATCCGTAACGGTCTCCAGCGTGTATGAGTACGACGGTTCGGTCGGTGAGGGGGCAGAGGCGGACGCTCGTCGTGCGTCTCAGCCCATGCAAGAGGTTGCTTCGGCAGAGCCGGGCGACCAGCACGTGTACACAGTGGAGAACGTAGGCAATGCCCTCGAGCTCAAGGTCTTCGCGCCCCGTGAGGATGGTGACGAGGTGACCCTGTGGGTTTCGTACACGATTGCGGGCGCCGTGATGGCGTGGCCCGACACCGCCGAGCTCTATTGGCAATTCATCGGTCCCGAGTGGGAGGAGGATGCCGAGGACGTCGAGTTGAACGTGATGTTCGCGGGGGCTTCTGAGGGCACGCCGGCGACCACTGGCACCGATGATGCCAATTTCCGCGCATGGGGCCACGGTCCGCTTGATGGAAGCGTGGTGCTCGATGATGGGGATGTCGCCAACCCCGTGGTGACCCTAACTGCCCCGCGTGTCCATGCGGGCCAATTTGCCGAGGTTCGCGTTGCGTTCCCGACGGATTGGGTGCCCGGACTGGAGGCGATGGGTGACGCGCGCCTGGACACCATGCTTTCCGAGGAGGCCGTGTGGGCGGACGAGGCGAACGCCCAGCGCGAGCGCGCCCGCTTCATCGCCACGGCGGGCACGGTCGCCTTAACGGCGTTGCCCGCCGTACTTCTCGCAATAACGCTCTACCTGCGCAAAACCAAGTACACCAGCCCTAAGCCCGTCTTCGAGGAGACTTATTTCCGCGATGTGCCGTCCAACGACCATCCCGCCGTGCTCTCCGCGCTCGTGTACGGCGGTGCGGTGCAGGATTGCGCCTTCGTGGCAACGCTCATGAAGCTCACCGACGACCACGTCATCGCGATCGACCATGAGTCCCGCACCGAGAGCCGTTTCCTCGGCCTGGGCGAGAAAACCGTCGAGGAGTACTCGCTCAAACTCGTCGCGCGCGAGCGCGTGGACGACCCCATCGATCTGGCCGCGATCAACCTGTATTTCGGGCCGAGCGCGAAAAACGGCGACGAGGCTAGTTTCGATGCGCTCAAAGACGGCGAGGACGCGGGCGATCTCATGCAGGAGTTTAAGGACCAGGTGAGTGGGGAGCTCGAGCGCCGGAACCTTGTCAACCTCGTTCCCGCCGGGTTCAAATTCGGTATGGGGGGCATCGGAATCATCCTGATGATCGTTGCCGTCCTCTTCATTCTCTACACGGACGCAGCGAATCTGCCGTTCGTGCTGTTGGGTATCGGCATGTCCGTCACGGCGGCGATCATCGCCGCGACTGCGAAGATGTACTCATCCGAAGCTGTCGAGCTGCTCAACCGCTGCCAGGCGCTCGAGCGCTGGCTCGAGGACTTCACCAATCTGGACGAGGCGGTGCCCAACGACCTCATCCTGTGGAACAAGATGCTCGTACTCGCCGTGGCGTTCGGCATAAGCGACGAGGTTCTGCGTCAGCTTGCCGACGCCGTGCCGCACGAGCTGCGCGAGGACGAGAACGGCATGTATTACTATCCCAGCTATTGGTGGTACTACGGTCACGGTAGCCTGCATTCGCCCATGAGCGAGATGCACGATGCGTACCAGGCCACGGTCGCGGAACTTTCCTCGAGCTCCAGCAGCTCGGGCGGTGGTTTTGGTGGCGGCTTCTCCGGTGGAGGCGGCGGGGGCGTTGGCGGCGGAGGCGGCGGCAGCTTCTAACGCGCATTCTGGTGGCGACAAGCCGCATCTTTCGCTTGTTGGGCGCCTCTCGCGCCCCACAAGCTCAAGTGCATGCCGCAAATCGGGCGATTTTGTAACGAAAATCAGAACGGCTCGAGTAGACGCCATCATCGAACAGTTGTGACCTGCGGAAATGCCGACCGGATTTCCCTGCTACTCGCCTCGTCCGAGAACTCGTTACAAAAACGCCCGATTCGCGGCATGCAGGGGATGTTTTGTGCGATGAATCGGCTTTGCGCGGCGCGAAGTCCGAGGGATCCCGTGATGCATGCGAGGGCTACAGGACAGCGGCGTCGATTCTAAGCGGAGAGGTCCAGTCCGTACACGTACATCTCTTTGGGGAGCAGGCGACGCTCTTCGCGCGTGCTGCGATACGTGCCGGCGCGTTTGAAACCGTGGTGTTCATAGAACTGCCAGGTGCAGTCGGTGTCGGTGTAGAGGAACGCCCGCTGTGCGCCCTCTTCGGCCAAATACGTGGTCGCCGCATCGATAAGCACGCTGCCAATGCCCATGCCGCGCGCCGATTCGCCCACCGCGAGCAGGGTGATCTCCGTCGACCCGGCAAAACCGCTGTCGCTCAGCAGCTTGTCATTCTTAGACTCGGTGAGCTGGACGCCCTTCCAGTAATTGGCGGCAGCCTCGGGCTCAAGTTCGCGCATGCGGCGGAAGTAGTCTTTGGACATGACGAACCAGCGCTTGTGGGCGCGGACGCGTGTGGCGCTCGGGCAAGCGAGCACAATGCCGCACGGCTTATCGTCGATAAGGGCCACCTGCGAGAAGGGGGAAATGGAGAGCGAGTATGAGAGGTCGTTGCAGGCCTCGAGAAATCCGTATTCGGGCGAGGGGACTTCGGTGTGCCACGCCTCCTGAATGATGGCGGCAATATCCTCGAAGTCGCCTTCGTCAAAAGGCCTATACGTTACGCGCGAGACCATGGATCCTCCTGTCGTCCTCTCGTTTCTACCACCGCAGCGTGCACGTGTTGTGGTGCGTTCGTGGAACCCGTCGTTCACCTCATATTTTTCGCGCAAACGCCATGGTTTCTCGGCAAGTTCTCCAAATCGCGCGCGTTGAGCGATGTGAGTGTTTGCCGCCTGCGGTACAGTAGGTGCATGTTGGATAGAGATGCGCACGCTGCTTGCGGCGCGTCACCCCTGCGAAGGAGGGCACATGGCAGACCTTGGAAAGGTTTCGCGCGCGTTGATTTCGGTTACGGACAAGACCGGCGTGGTTGAGTTCGCGAAGGCGCTGGCAGAGGAGTTCGGTGTCGAGATCATCTCCACCGGCGGCACCGCCAAGGTTCTCGTCGAGGCCGGCGTCCCCGTCGTCCCGATTGAGGAGTACACCGGGTTCCCCGAGATGATGGAGGGCCGCGTCAAGACGCTGCACCCCAAGGTTCACGGTGGCCTGCTTGCCCGCCGCGATTCCGAGCAGCACATGGCCGAGGCGGCCGAGCACGGCATCGGCATGATCGACCTCGTCTGCGTGAACCTCTACGAGTTCGAGAAGACCGTGGCCAAGCCGGATGTCACCTTTGCCGACGCCATCGAGCACATCGACATCGGCGGCCCCTCCATGCTGCGCTCCGCCGCGAAGAACGCTGCCGCCGTGACCGTGGTGTCCGACCCCGCCGATTACGACGCCGTCCTTGCCGAGATGCGCGCCAATGACGGCGCCACCACGCTCGAGACGCGCCGCCGCCTGCAGGTCAAGGTCTACACCACCACCGCCGCGTACGACACCGCCATCTCCACTTGGCTCGCCGCCCAGGTCGAGGGTGCCACCGCCGCGCCGCTCACCGCCGAGGGCGAGTTCGCCGCCCCCGCGTCCATGGGCATGAAGCTCGAGAAGGCCCAGGACCTGCGCTACGGCGAGAACCCGCAGCAGGCCGCCGCGGTCTACCGTTTCGACGCCGCCAACGCCCCGCTCTTCTCCTCCGACGCCCCCCTCGTGGGCGCCGAGCAGCTCCAGGGCAAGCCGCTCTCCTACAACAACTTCCTCGACGCCGAGGCGGCTTGGAACGCCGTCCGCGAGTTCGACGAGCCCGGCGTGATCATCCTCAAGCATCAGAACCCCTGCGGCTCCGCCGTGGCGGGCGACGTGACCGAGGCCTACGACCGCGCCTTCGCGTGCGACCCCAAGAGCGCCTTCGGCGGCATCGTTGCCGTCAACCGCGAGGTGCCGCTGTCGCTCGTCGAGCACTTTGCCGACCGCGACAAGCTGTTCGTCGAGGTTCTCATTGCCCCGAGCTTTACGCCTGAGGCCCTCGAGCGTCTTGCCAAGCGCCCCAACCTGCGCGTCCTCGCCACGGGTGCGGCCTCCGGCCATGCCAAGCTCGAGATGCGCACCGTCGACGGCGGCATGCTCGTCCAGCGCGTCGACACGGTCGACGAGGACCCGGCCACCTTCACGTTCCCCACGGAGCGCAAGCCCACGGATGCCGAGATGCGCGACCTCATGTTTGCCTGGAAGGTCTGCAAGACCGTCAAGTCCAACGCCATTCTCATCGCCAAGGACGAGATGGGTATCGGCATGGGCCCCGGTCAGCCCAACCGCGTCGATTCCGCGCTGCTGGCCTGCCAGCGCGCCGAAGAGGTTTGCGAGCGCCTGGGCTGGGAGGCCGGCGGCTACGCGTGCGCGTCCGACGCCTTCTTCCCGTTCCGCGACAACGTGGACACGTTGGCTGCGCACGGCGTGACCGCCATCATCCAGCCTGGCGGCTCCGTGCGTGACGAGGAGTCCATCGACGCCTGCAACGAGCATGGCATCGCGATGGTGTTCACCGGCACCCGTCACTTCCGTCACTAAGCAGCAACGGGCTGCTGCGGGCTTCCCAGACACCGCACCTTGGGGTTCAATCGTCGGGCGCCGTACGTTAGGCGTGCGCCCTCCTCTTTCACCCCAATCTGCGGTACCTGGAAAGCCCTCGCCGGTTTGGAGGGTTTTTAGGGAACCTGGAAAGACCTCGCCGACCTGGATCGAGCTGGGTGGTGTACCTCGACTTTCCTTTGCCCGAGGGTGTTGTATGTGATTTGAACGTGCCGGGGAATTGTTTTCCCGGTACGTTTTTGCTTAGGAGGATTCGCCGTGAGCGACATCGAACCGTTCTTCAATTCGGCTGAGGAATGCGCCGCGTACGAGATGTTTTGCGCCGAGCAGGAGCGCGGTCTTGAGAAGTTCGAGCTGGCCGACCCCGCCTTGGTGTGCCGTTGGCGCATGAACCGCCGACAGGTTCCGCTCATCAACCGCCACATTCGAGCGTTGTCGCAGCGCGTGGTCAACGGTGCGCCCCTCACCACGAACATGCTTTCATGGGCCAAACAACATGTCGAATGGTCGCTTGCGGCAGGGGAGTATGAGGATCCGAACGGCGTGCTCATGCTGGTGATCGATGTGAACGGCGATGCCCTTATGAGCGTTGGGCCGTATGAGCCGCTGGCGGATACGTCGCGTGCCGCGCTTGTGTCCCGTGCCTCCATCGCGCGTGCGGAGGCGGCGGGCACCGGGGTGGCGCCCGAACTTCTTGGCGTGCTTACCGCCGATGGCCGTGTGTTGCTCGCCGCTACGCCCGGCGAGGCTCTTTGCGGTGCCGCAACGCTGGTAGAGCAGCTTGCCGCTGTTCGCGGTCATGCGGTTGAACGCTCGCTGGTGGACGGCGTGACGGCCGAGCAGGTTGCGGGCGCTGCGGGTGAGGGCGATGCCGTGTTCCTCATCTCCGACGAGCACGGCGTGGTGGTCGAGCGCGGAGCGACCAGCGGTGACGCGGCGCAGCTCTCGGCTGACGTCCGCAAGCTCTTTGCCTGATGTGCTACGCGCAACCGGGCCCTTACCCGCGCCGCCGGTCTCCCTCAGCCGCATTCCTGCCGCGAAAGTTAACTCTCGCAGCCCGTTTTGCCGCGATTCGTGTGTATCGTTCCGCGAAAGTTAACTCTCGCGGAAGAAGTTGCCCCTCATGCGGAGGCAATCGCCCACCCGCGCGCCTGTGCCGGCTCCTTACATTGATGAAAGCTCTTTGCTTGCCGTTCTCGTTGCGAGGCTAGGCGGGGCATAATGAAAGCACGACAAAACGTCAATCGGCTGCACGCGCGCGGCGAACACGCCCTCGCGCACGAGGCGGTGGAAGGGAAGTGGTGGCATGGCGCGCATATTCGTGGTCGAGGATGACGCCCCCATTCGCAACGAGGTCATCGAAGTGCTCGAGCGTCAGGGCTACGAGGCTTCGTACTGCCTTACCTTCGATCACGTGGTCGAGGATATCCTGGCCGCCCGCCCCGACCTTGTGCTGCTCGACCTCACGTTGCCGGGCACGGACGGGCAACTTGTCTGCCGCGAGCTGCGCCAGCAGTCTGACATCCCCGTCATCGTGCTCACGTCGCGCGTGACCGAGGTCGACGAGGTCATGAGCATGACCATGGGCGCGGACGACTTCATACCCAAGCCCTACAGTGCGCGCGTGCTCGTTGCGCGTGTGCAGGCGCTGCTGCGTCGCGTCAAGGGCGCATCGGATTCCAGCCGCGCGCTCGAGCACAATGGCGTGGCCCTCGATCTGTCGCGCTCCACGGCAACCGCAACGCAGACCGGCCGCTCCATCGAGCTCACCAAAAACGAGATGCGCATCCTCTCGTTGCTTATCGCTCATGCGGGAACGATCGTGAGCCGAGAGGCGATCATGCGCGACCTATGGGACTCCGATGCCTTTGTGGACGACAACACGCTTACCGTGAACATCAACCGTTTGCGCACGACGCTGGAAAAAATCGGGATCACGGGGTATCTCACCACGCATCGCGGTCGCGGCTACTCGGTGTAGGGGTGCGCCATGAAGCTATCCGAGTTCCTTGCTTCGTCATGGCCTCACATGGCGCCTGCCTGCATCGCGGCGGCGCTTTGCGCGTTCATTTCCGCGGTGGGCGGCGCGGGGTTTGCAGTGAGTGCGCTGATGGCCTTGCTGATCGTGGGGTCGGCACTGGTGGCGCTCGTTGTCGATTACCGCCGAAAGCGCTCATTTTACGCCGACTTGGCTGCATGCATCGATGATGTCGAGCATCCCCTGTGGATCACCGAGATGATGGATAGACCCGAGTTTTTGGAAGGGCGCCTGGCGTACGAGGCACTTTGCCGCGTTTCCAAAGCGGCCAATGATGACGTGGCGGAGTATCGTCGTCAGACTCAGGATTATCGCGAGTACGTCGAAACGTGGGTACATGAGGCTAAGTCGCCCTTGGCCGCCTCCCACTTGATGTTGGAAAACCTTATGGAGGCGGCGCCCGCCGACGAGACGGGAGAGAAGCTCCTTGTTAAGACCGAGGCGCTCGGCGAGGAGCTCGATCGCGTTGAGGGCTACATCGAACAGGCTCTGTTCTTTGCGCGCTCCGAGTCTCTTGATCGCGATTACCTCATTCGCGCCTATGACCTCCAGAAGCTCGTGGGCGACGCAGTTCGCGCGAACGCGCGCGTGCTCATCGGCGCCCACGTGTCGCCGTTTCGTAGAGGGCTTGACCACACGGTGTTTACCGACGAGAAGTGGATGACGTTCATCCTGGGCCAGCTTATCCAGAACAGCGCGAAGTACGCCCAGGGTGATGGCGCCGAAATCGTGTTTACCAGCAGGTTGGTCGACGAGGGGCGCGCGACGGAGCGCGTGGAGCTTGAGGTCCGTGACAACGGCTGCGGGGTTGAGCAAGCGGAGCTGCCGCGCGTCTTTGATCGTGGGTTCACGGGCGACAACGGACGTACAGGCAAGCGTGCCACGGGCATCGGCTTGTACTTGGTCAAGCGCCTATGCGGCAAAATGGGCCTTTCCGTGCGGGCGGACGCGCGCCCGGGGGAGTTTTTCGCCGTGACCATCGGGTTTCCCACCAATAAGATGCATTACTTCGAATAGGCGTGCGCGGAGCCTGAATCCATGTGGTCCCGATGACGATCTGGGGATTTCGCAAAAGGTATCAGGATGTATCAATCACGTTGTGTAGTTCGTAAAACGGCATAGAAAAGAAGTATCAGCATCTGCCCGGGGCATTGTGGCACGTCCTTGCGCTCGGCATACTGGGGCCATGGTTCGTCGAGCGCTTGCTGCATGGGGCAGCGGGCCCGGCGCGCGAGAAGGGGTGCAAGATGGGTTTTCGTGACGACTTCCTGTGGGGTGGAGCCACCGCTGCCAATCAGTGCGAGGGCGCGTACAACGTTGACGGCCGTGGCTTGGCCAACGTCGATGTGATGCCGCACGGCAAGGATCGCTTCGCGGTGGGTATGGGCGTCCGCAAGATGCTCGATTTCGAGGACGGGTACTTCTATCCGGCGCAGACCGGCATCGACTTCTACCACCACTACAAGGAGGACATCGCGCTGTTCGCGGAGATGGGCTTCAAGACCTTCCGCATGAGCCTCGCTTGGACCCGTATCTTCCCCAACGGAGACGAGACGGAGCCCAATGAGGCCGGCCTCGCCTTCTATGAGGGCGTGTTCCGCGAGTGCCAAAAGCACGGCATAGAGCCGCTCGTCACCATCACGCACTTCGACTGCCCCATCCACCTCATCAAGGAGTACGGTGGCTGGCGCAACCGCAAGCTCATCGACTTCTACAAGAACCTCGCCCGCGTGCTGTTCACCCGCTACAAGGGCCTGGTGAAGTACTGGCTCACCTTCAACGAGATCAACATGATCCTGCACCTGCCGTTCATGGGCGCCGGCCTGGTGTTCGAGGAGGGCGAGGACAAGAAGGCCGTCGAGTACCTGGCTGCCCATAATGAGCTGGTTGCCAGCGCCTGGGCCACCAAGATCGCGCATGAGATCGACCCCGACGTGAAGATCGGCTGCATGCTCGCCGCGGGCAGCTACTACCCCTACAGCTGCCGCCCCGAGGACGTGCGCGCCGCCCAGCTCGCCAACCAGGACAACTACTTCTTTGTCGACGTCCAGAGCCGCGGGTACTATCCGTCCTACGCGCTCAAGAAGCTCGAGCACGAGGGCATCGATGTGGGCATGACCGACGAGGATAAGCAGATCCTGGCTGAGAACACGGTCGACTTCATCTCCTTTAGCTACTACTCCACGCGCTGCTCCGCGGGTGAGGGCTCCGACGCCCCCAAGACCGAGGGCAACGCCTTCGCGGGCACCAAGAATCCCTACCTCAAGGAGAGCCAGTGGGGCTGGGCCATCGACCCGCTCGGGTTCCGCATCACCCTCAACGACCTCTACGACCGCTATCAGAAGCCGCTGTTCGTGGTGGAGAACGGCCTGGGTGCCAAGGACGTGGTCGAGGAAGACGGCTCCATCAACGACGATTACCGCATCGACTACCTGAGCCAGCACATCGAGGCCATGCGCGATGCGGTGACTGAGGACGGTGTCGACCTGCTCGGCTACACCACATGGGGCCCCATCGACTTGGTCTCGGCCTCCACGGGCGAGATGTCCAAGCGCTACGGCTTCATCTACGTCGATCGCGATGACGCGGGCAACGGCACCCTGGCCCGTTCCAAGAAGAAGAGCTTCGACTGGTACAAGAAGGTTATCGCCACCAACGGCGAGGACCTTTCCTAACTCGCCCGGCTTTCCCAGGCACCCCACCTCGGCGCGAACCCAAAGGCTTATGTACGCCAGTACACCGCGCCTTTGCGTTCACGCCGATCTGGGGCACCTGAGAAAGCCGGGACAAAGGAGGATGTAATGTTCCCTAAGAATTTCTATTGGGGTGGCGCCACTGCGGCCAATCAGTTCGAGGGCGCGTGGAACGTCGATGGGCGAGGCCCCTCCGTCGACGACCACTTCACCGGCGGTAGCTACGAGAAGCCGCGTGAGATCACGGTCGACATCAAGCCCGACGTGCTCTATCCCAATCACGACGGCATCGACTTCTACCATCATTACGAGGAGGACATCGCGCTGTTCGCTGAGATGGGCTTCAACATGTTCCGCATGTCCATCTCCTGGAGCCGCGTCTTCCCCAACGGCGACGACGCCGAGCCCAACGAGGCCGGCCTCGCGTTCTACGACCGCGTCTTCGACTGCTGCCGCGAGCACGGCATCGAGCCGCTCGTGACCCTGTCGCACTACGAGATGCCCTACCACCTGGTCGAGAAATACAACGGTTGGGCCTCCCGTGAGCTCATCGGCTTCTTTGTGAACTACTGCGCCACTGTGTTCGAGCGCTACCAGGACAAGGTGAAGTTCTGGCTCACTTTCAACGAGATCAACTGCGGCACCATGGACATGGGTGCCATGATGGAGACCGGCCTCATCCAGGGCTTTGAGGGTCCGGCGTCCGCCATCAAGACCACGCCGCAGCAGCGCTACCAGGCCCTGCACCATCAGTTCGTGGCGCATGGCCGCGTGGTCAAGCTCGCTCACGAGAAGTACCCGCAGTTCAAGATGGGCAATATGGACTGCTTCATCCTGAGCTACCCTGGTACGTGCGATCCCGCCGACGTGCTCGCCAACGAGCTCGAGATGAACCGTATGAACTGGTACTGCTCCGACGTCCAGGTGCGCGGTGCCTACCCGTTCTACGCCAAGCGTTTCTGGGCCGAAAACGACATCGAGCTCGCGATGGAGCCCGGTGACCTCGAGGATATCGCCGCCGGCAAGGTGGACTTCTACACCTTCTCCTACTACATGTCCGGCACCGTGAGCACGCATGCCGACCATGAGATGACCGAAGGCAACATGACCTTCGGCGGCAAGAACCCCTACCTCAAGAGCACCGACTGGGGCTGGCAGATCGACCCCGAGGGTCTGCGCATCGCTCTCAACATGATTTACGCCCGCTACGAGATTCCGCTGATGGTGGTCGAGAACGGCATGGGCGCCTACGATACGGTCGAGGAGGACGGTTCGATCCACGACCAGTACCGCATTGACTACCTCAAGAGCCACGTGAAGGCCATGGCCGAGGCCGTCGCCGATGGTGTTGACCTCATCGCCTACACCTGGTGGGGCCCCATCGACCTCGTCTCCGCCGGCACCGGCGAGATGCGCAAGCGCTACGGCTTCATCCATGTGGACAAGTACGACGACGGCACCGGCACCTACGAGCGTCGCCGCAAGGACAGCTTCTTCGCGTATCAGAAGATCATCAAGTCCAACGGCGCCGAGGGGCTCGAGTAATGGCGCAATCCAAGATCGTCTTCCTCGATGTGGACGGCACAATCACCGACTACGAGAACAACGTGCCGCAGTCTGCGAAGGACGCCATCAAGGCGGCCCGCGCCAACGGGCACCGCGTGTACATGTGCACCGGCCGCAGCAAGGCCGAGAACCCGCCCGAGATCTGGGAGATCGGCTTCGACGGCATGATCGGCGGCAACGGCTGCTATGTGGAGTCCGAGGGTGAGGTGGTGATGCATCAGCTCATTACGGCGGAGCAGTGCCGCCACATTGTGGACTGGCTGCATGCGCGCGGGCTCGAGTTCTACCTCGAATCCAACAACGGCCTGTTCGCGAGCGAACGTTTTCGCGAGGAGGCCGGCCCGGTCATGAGGCTCTACGCCAAGGGCAAGGGCGCCAGCGACGAGGATGCCGAGACTTCGGCCCATGCGTTCATGGACGCGCTCATCTACGGTGGCGAGCTGTACCGCGACGACCTCAACAAGGTGAGCTTTATCCTGTCGAGCTACCAGGATCATTTGGACTCCGTCGAGGAGTTCCCCGATCTGGTGGCGCGCACCTGGGGCGGCAAGGGCGAACATGCCCTGTTTGGCGACCTGGGCGTGAAGGGGCTCGACAAGGCGCACGCCATCCGTGTGCTCGTGGAACACTTGGGCGCGAACATGGCAGACACCATCGCCGTGGGCGACGCCAAGGTCGACATCCCCATGTTCGCGTGCTGCGGCGCGAGCGTGTGCATGGGCAGTGGCGGCGACGAGGCCAAGGCCGCTGCCGATTGGGTCACCACGGATGTGGACGACGACGGCATGTGGAACGCCTTTGTGCACTTGGGACTAATCTAAGAAAGCTCCAAAGTAGACCACGCGAATCTATATACATTGCATTGCGGAACGGCTCCGAAGTACGGGGCCGTTCCGTTTTTACGTAAGGCTGTACGACAGGAAACATGCATTTCATCAGGGGTGTACGACAGACAGAACAGGCATAACGGGTTAAGACTTGAAGTGTCTTCGACGGTGTGATGGCTCCATAAGGGGAAGCCGCACGTGGCAAGCGGATGGATGCTAGGATGTCTCGATCTTTTTTTACGCTGTTGCGCCTATGCACAGGGCGGAAGCTGGTTTGGGCGTTTCTCGCCTGTTTCGCGCTGTTGTTCTATGAGCTCGTTCAGCTGATGCTGACTGCGTACGGAAATGCAGGTCAAGTTGAGATCATGGGCATCGATTTGCCACCTCTCGTTCTGGCGGCGGAGGCCTTTGGGCGCTCCGCCGCCCCGTGGCTCATCGTGCCGTTCGTCGTGTGCGCCTATGCCGAAGAGCACTTGGCAAACGGCTACGTTGTGATGATTCAATCGAACGGTGAAGACGCCAAGGTTCTGGCGCTGAAATTCATATTAGTGGCAACTGCCCTCTCGTTATGCACCGCTGTTGCGATGAGCGTATGTATCCTGTTGGTATGCGCGTTGCTCTGTCGCGGTACGCTTGATGCCGCGTACATGACGAGTCTTGCGAGTGCAGGGGTCCGAGTTCTAACAGATTCCATGGCGATCAATTATGCCGGTGCGATCTTGGTCGGCATGCTTCGGGTGGTAGCGATCGGCGCCGCATCCATGGGCTTTGCCTTGATTGCCCGCTGGAAGCACGCCGGGGTGCTCGCTATTCCCATGATATGGCTCACGCTGTCTTATACCCCCGCAATGACGGTTATCGCTGGAGTATTGGGAACTCTAGGTATGCCGCCGGAGAGGCTGGCGAAACCCGTATATAGCCTGATGGCGTATACGGAGACAAGCGCCGCGCTGCATGTGTTTCTTTGCTCCGAAATTTCCTTCTGCCTTGTCGTGCTTGCGGCATCGGTGTTGGTTGCGGTCAAGGCACCGCGTTCTCTCCGAGTGAAAGCCGCAGGTGTGACCCAAAAAAACGATTTGATGAGATGAGGAGGGGTCATGCGCAGTGTCCATAGTGCGTCTTCAGCGTTCCGACGGCTTGTCAGTTTCGAGCTGCGGAGGTTCGTGACACCGTTCCGTATGGTATTGGCGATGGTTTCCCTCGTTGCGATGGTTGTGCTTGCGCGGGGCAACTTGCTGCAGCAGATGGCGATCGCGGCGCCTCAACTCGCCGACGATGGCATGAGCGTTTCGCCGACTGCTTTTGATATGGCATATCTGGCCCTCAACAACCAGTTGATAACGGGGATTATCCTTCCGATTGTGTGCGGCATTCTGTGCTCCGATCTTGTAGCGCGAGATTATTCGGGTGGGATGCGCACTCTGATTGCGTGCGAGACGCGGGGCGCTTCGACGTATGTAGCGGCAAAACTTGTTACCGCGGCAGTTGTGTGTCAGGGCGTCGTACTA
This sequence comes from Collinsella sp. AF08-23, assembly GCF_003479805.1. Lineage (GTDB taxonomy): Bacteria > Actinomycetota > Coriobacteriia > Coriobacteriales > Coriobacteriaceae > Collinsella. Next base: position 104,284 of record NZ_QUHV01000004.1, read on the forward strand.
CTCTTCATTGCCGCATGCATCCTGGTGTCATGCCTCTTGCTCGATCTCCCCATTGCGATTGAACCTTCTGCATGGCTGGCATCGAGTGGGCCGCAGGACAGTATTTGGGCTCAATACGGGCCAATTCCCATGGGCTGGAATTACGCCGCACTCATTGTTGCGCTTGTCTTGGGTTTTGGGGCGCTTGAAACTGTATTGTCGTGGACTGCCATGGCGGTATGCTCTTTTTTGAAATCTCCAAGCGCGGCTCCGTTGGTTGTTGCTCTGTTTTATGTGATTGCCTCGCAGTTCGAGTCACTGGTCACAAGTTTGGGGATGTTGCTGGGGATTACCTCTTGGATCAAAACGATAGGCTGGATTGTCGATCGCCTGTGTCTGGTGAACTACCGATTGGGGGCTTCATTTTTTCAGGAGTTTGCCGGTGGCGCATATCAGGGGTATATCGCGGTCGCTTCGGATGTTGCAGCGGGCACGTATCCGATTAACAACTGGGCGAGTTTGCTGTCGATGCTTGCGGTTCTATCGGCCATTTCGATGGTGCTGCTTCTTGTCCACGAAAGAAGGCTTCACGGGCGAGCGTGACGCCTCGCATACGCGGAATTGTAGATAGATGGTTTTGAACGTATTGGGGCGATAGAGGGATGAGGTGGTAGAGAGATGGGGGCCTCCACGTCTGTCATCGGTGGTGGACCGGCGATTTCCCTGAGAAACGTGAGCGTTTCGTACAGGGATCGAATTGTTTTCTCCAATGCTTCTCTTGAGGCGAAAAGGGGAGACGTTATCGGGTTTATGGGACCCAACGGCGCGGGAAAAAGCACGATGCTGCGCGTGCTGGCAGGTCTTGTTGTTCCCCGCCAGGGAAGCGGGCAGGTGCTCGGTCATGCGCTGGGAGAACATCGTCATGTTCCTTTTGGCATCATGCTGGAAACCCCTCCGTTCATTGAAGAGAAGACGGGGAGGGAGAACCTTGTTCTCCTTGCGAAGCTCAGGGGCGTCGCAAGCGGAGATATTCAAAAGTACTGCGATGCATGCATGAGGACGGTTGGTCTGGATCCCAAGCTCAATGTCCCAGTCAAGTCCTATTCGCAGGGAATGAGAAAGCGCCTCGCTTTGGCTCAGTCATTGCTTTTTGCGCGTTTGACTGCTCGCCCGGCATGTTGCCCCTTTTGTTTTCGCTTCTGTTTGGGCTGAACATGATCGGGGCGGTCTTCTCTGTGTGGGGAGATGAGCCGCGCGCGCTTCGAGTGCTTGCCTGCGTTGAATTGGTGCCTGTGCTTACGCTCGTTGCTTCTGTGGGGGAGCAAATGGCCGGTCTTCTGGTTGACGGAACCTCTGCGTACGGCATGCCAGAAGTTGTTTTGCTTGCAGCATTGGATGGATGTTCCGTCCTCGCTTTGTTCTTGCGTGCTTTCGTCACGCGGGGTCGATATGTGGAAGAATCGCGCGAGGAGAAGTGTGTTTTGGTTTCCCCTGAATCGCTTGCGGAACAATTGGGTCCTTTCAACCTGTCTGAACGCGAGCTGTTCGTGTTGATGGAAAGCCTCCGAGGTAGATCTTTGGCCTCCATAGCCAAGGAACTCGGCGTATCACGATCAACGGCGGGAACGTACCGTTTGCGAGCGTATGCAAAGGCAGGCGTCGAGTCGCTTGATGAGGCGCGCGCCAAGTTCACCACGCCCAAGTCGGTACAGACGGCCGAGGTGATGGGGAGGGGTCCTTGCCCAGTGCGTCGGAGCGTCGCTGCTTTGGGTTTGGTGGCATGGTTCGCGCTGGCTGGGTCACTCTTACTACCGTGGAGCGGGTCACGTGCGTGGTTGTGCGACGAGGTGTGGTCGACATTGCCGTCGCTTCTGCTTATGCTGGCATCTTGCTATCTCATTTTCAGCAATCAAGTAGATTCGAGAAAGATGCGACGCGGTATGCTTCGGTATGCCGCGGTGTGTTCCGCACTGATTGTTCCTGTGTCATGTGCGCTGTCTGGCCGTATAGCTACCACTGGGATTCTCCCAGTTCTTTTCAGCTCGTTGGCGTTGTCCGCGCTCGTGGTGGGTTTTGAAAGCGTGGTTAATCTTGCGCGACGTGCTCATTGCGGGATTGTGGAATGCGCCGCGGTGGCTGCCATGGTTCTTTCCGTTTCATCTGCAACGGCTGTGTGGTATACGGTTGCGATCGCAACGTCCGCGGCAATTCTGTGCACGTTGTTAGCGTGGGTTGTGCGCACTGAGAAGCGAGGCGACGAGACCTCGATGCCTGAGGATGTGCGTACGGGTGACTCGAAGACAATGACTCAGACCGTCGGTTTCTTTCCGCGCAGAGAGCAGGCGTTTTGCATCATTGCGGGCTTTTCAATGGTGGGGTGGGGTTTCTACCAGATTAACGAAGTCGCTGTTTTAAACGTCGATGCCATAGCAAGCTTGCCACCGATCTTCTTTGCGTGTTCGACCCTCCTGTACACGAGTGCGCTCTTCTTCATCTGGAATCGCTATGTGAGGAATCGAGAAGTGCTCCTGGCGAGTTTTATTGCGATCATCTGGTTTGCTTCGGCCATGGTGATTATCGGACTGCAGTATTTGGGCTGTCATAACGATGCCTCTCCGATGGGGCACATGATGATCGGTTTTCCGTGCATGGTGCTCGCTGGCATGTCCGTTGACGCACTCCTGTCCTTCCAGGAACAACATAGCTGCAAATCGTTTAGATTTGCCTATCCGGTGGTGCTTCTCGTTGGGCTGGCGATATGGTGTGGAGGTATCGTTGTTGCGGACGCGGCGAAAGCCTTTGCATCGCAGGAAATATCTACGGTATGCATTGTCGCCGGGGGAGCTATGGGGTTCGTGGGCCTTGTGGACACAGGGCGTACGCTGCATAAACGGACAGCATTGAGCTCTACAAGTTCTGAGGCAGTTATTGATGTCCTGATAGGGGCAGGGCTCACGCCGTCTGAGGCGCGGGTAGCGCTGCTGGTGTGTAGCGGCCTCGCTGCCCGAGAGGCGGCAGGAGTGCTATGCGTCGAGTGTAGTACGGTGCGATCGCATTTGAGGAGTGTGTACGCGAAATTAGCGGTGCATACGAGGGCGGAGCTCGAGGTCGCGGTTGCTGCGCTTGTGCGCGAGCACATTCGATAGTGGTTTTCTATAGTGGGCCTCGGCGCATTCGCAAAACTTATATGGAAACATGCGATGGGTCGTCCTTGCGGTCTTGGCGCAAAGCAAATCAAAGCTGCAAAACAAATCAAGGAAATCAAGCGCGCAAAACAAATCAAGGAATGGGTATAGTGTAGGCGAATGAGCATTGTGATCGGAGGCATCGTGAACAACCCCTTTACACCGAATTTCGGTCAAGCACCTTTGTACATAGCGGGCCGCTCTTTTCTGACCGGTGAAATTGAACGGGCGCTCGATCGCGGGTTGGGCGACCCTGCGCTTGCGTCAATCCTTGTTGGTCCCCGCGGAACAGGCAAGACCGCTCTTCTGTCGCACCTCGGATCGTATGCAGAGGGTCATGGATGGATTGCCGTCAACGTTTCCTGCCTTCCCGGAATGCTGCAGGACATCTTGGAACAGACGAAGCGCCGCACGGTTGAGTTTGTCGAGCCTGCACACGATAAAAAGCTGAGTGCAATTTCTATTGGGCAGCTTGGGGGCATTGAATGGGAGCGTCAGGAACCGCCTACTCAAAATTGGCGGAGTCTCATGACGGACATTTTGGAAGAACTTGCTGCTCATGATGTCGGCCTCTATATCACCGTCGACGAAGTCGATCCAGAATTGGATGAAATGATTGAGCTTGCGGCGGTTTATCAGCTGTTCATTCGTGAGGGGCGAAACGTCGGTCTGCTTATGGCGGGTTTGCCCTACAAAGTTTCTGCCTTGCTGAGAGACAAGTCAGTTTCGTTCCTCAGGCGAGCCAGCCAATACCGGTTGGGCAGAATCGCCGACCCGGAGATCTCCACGGCGTTCAAATCAACGGTCGAGGCGGCCGGGGGAGTTGTGGACGAATGCGCGCTGCTCGCCGCTGTTGATGCGACGAATGGATTCCCCTTTATGATGCAGCTCGTCGGCTTCCGCTCCTGGGAAAATCGCGATGCCTCAAATGCGATGACGCTCGATTCGGTGGAAGAGGGCATTGCGATGGCAAAGGCGGATTTGGAAAACCGCATTCTGCGTCCAACTCTCGATGAGCTCTCCGATATGGATATCGCGTTTCTTGAGGCCATGCTCGAAGATGACGAGTTGAGCACGTCGGAGGACATCGCGAAGCGTTTGGGAAAATCTCCGAGCTATATCGCGACCTATCGAAAGCGTCTTTTGGAACAGGGGATTATAGAGCTCCAAGGCCGTTCCAAGCTCCGTATCGCGCTTCCCGGAGTGCGGGAATATCTGCCTGAGTATTTGTCGTGATGCCGTGAGTCCATATGGACGCAGCAACCGACTGCAGGCCGACGGGCGATTCACGACATCCCGCTCTACGCAATCGAGGCACGCGATGCGTGGCTTCCTCAATAGCAAGGCCGCACTTGCCTTTGAGTACGCTCCAAGGCCTAGGATGACGAGGTAACGTTCAACCGCGAGGAGGAGATGACGATGTCAAAGCTGTACATGATGAGGCACGGACAGACGCTGTTCAACGTGCTCAAACGCAAGCAGGGTTGGTGTGATTCGCCGCTCACCGAGCTTGGGATTGAGCAGGCAAAGCGCGCGGGCGAGGAGCTGCGCGAGCGCGGGATTACGTTCGACCATGCGTATTCGAGCACTTCGGAGCGTGCGTGCGATACCCTCGAGCTCGTGGTGCCGGGCATGCCTTACGAGCGTGTGAAGGGTCTTAAGGAGTGGAACTTCGGCAAGTTTGAGGGCATTACCGAGGACCTGAACCTTACGCCGCCGTTCGGCGACTTTTACGTGCAGTTTGGCGGGGAGGACGAGATGGAGTTCCGTAACCGCCTGTTCACCACCATCACCGAGCTTATGCGTCGCCCCGACCACGAGAGCGTCCTCATGGTGAGCCACGGCGCCGCGTGCGCGCAATTTCCTCGTGCGTTCGGCGTCGAGTTGACGGAAAGGCTCGGTAGGCGGATCGGCAACTGCGGGATATTCATCTACGAGTTCGATGGCGACTCTGGGTTCGAGCTGCTCGACGCGATCAATCCGAACGAGTAGCGGCTCGCAAGGCGGAGATTGACGTCTACCGTTTGCCGCCGAATAGCTACCGTTTGCGACTCGCTGTTAGAATTATGCAGCAGTGACTTATACAATAGGAGAACAGCAGCAAGGTTGTTACTCTCCGGGAGGCATCACTTGCGCACTCAAGTCCGGGGGCCTTGTGGTCGCCGTTCGTGCGCAGAGATGGTTCGGGGAGTTTTTTCATGCTTATCCTCAAGAAGATCAACAACAACGTCGCCCTCGCGTCGACCGACGCGGGCGAAGAGGTCGTTGTTTTCGGCAAGGGCGTGGGTTTCCACGAGATGCCCTACGAACTTGAGGACGAGTCCGTTATCCAGCGCGTCTTCCGCGATGTGGACGAGAAGTCAATCGACGGGTTCGAGGGCATCTCCGATGAGGTCCTCCTCGTTGCGTCCGACATCGTCGCATTGGCGGACAAGGCTCTCGACTGCAAACTCGCCGGCAATCTCGTCATAAGTCTCGCGGACCATCTCCAATATGCGGTCGAGCGCGCGGGTGAGGGTGTGGCCATCGAAAATCCCCTGTCCCACGAGGTCGCCTTCGTGTATCCGCGCGAGACCGAGCTTGGCCGTCGCGGCATTGAAGTCGTGCGCGAGCGCTTGGGCGTGGAGCTTCCGGAGAGCGAAGTGACCTCCATCGCCTTGCACCTTGTCAACGCCGAGGTTGACGGCATGGGCAGCGCCCAGGACATGGACCTCGTTATGAAGAGCACCGTCATCCTCGAGCGCGCCACGCAGATCATTGAGGGCCAGCTTGGCCAAACGCTCGACCGCACCTCTTATGCGTACGTGCGCTTTGTGGCGCACCTGCGCTTTCTCATCCGCCGTCTTATGCGGGGTAGCTGCAAGGAGACCGAGAACTCGGGTCTGTTCCGCCAGGCGGCTCGCGATTTCCCCGACGCCTATCGTTGCGCGGCGGGTTTTAACGAATACCTCAAACGTGAATATAACTGGAGCTGCTCCGATGAGGAGATGCTCTACCTCATGATGCACGTCAACCGCCTGCGACAGGGTTGATCACGCACATCCAGTCGTCATATCGCACATGCCAGGGCCCGGCCAGGCGATGGACAAATAGGTTTGATCAGATTCTTTGGAGAGAAAGGACTGAGACATGGCAGGAAAGTACGACGACCTCGCGCGCGCCATTCTTGAGAATGTGGGCGGCAAGGAGAACGTCAACAGCGTCGCGCATTGCATCACCCGCGTGCGCTTCAAGCTCAAGGACGAGGGCAAGGCTAACACCGAGGCCATCGAGAAGCTCGAGGGCGTAATCAAGGTCATGCAGGCCAACGGCCAGTACCAGGTCGTGGTGGGCAATAAGGTTGAGGACGTATACGATGCCGTCGTCGCTGTGGGCGGTCTTGTCGCGGGCGGGGAGATCGACGCCGAGGACGACGCACCCAAGGGAATTGCCGCCAAGGCCATTGACCTCATCTCGGGTATCTTCGCCCCCATGCTCGGCACCTTCGCGGCCGCCGGTATCATGAAGGGCATCCTTGCCGCCATCACTCAGTTCGTCCCTGAGTTCGCCAACGATGGCGCTTACACCATTCTGTACACCATCGCCGACGGCATGTTCTATTTCCTGCCGGTCATTTTGGCGTACACCGCCTCCAAGAAGTTCAGGATGAACGAGTTCACGGGCATGGCAATCGGCCTTGCGCTCGTGTATCCCACGATGGTCGCCCTTACCGGCGGCGAGGTCGTGGGCAGCATCGATCTCGGCTTCGCTGGAACCTTCTCTTGGTACGCCACGTTCCTGGGCATCCCTATCATCATGCCCGCCTCCGGTTATACGAGTTCGGTTATTCCGATCATCCTCATGATCTGGTTCGGCTCCACCGTGGAGCACTGGTGCAAGAAGTGGATGCCCGCGTCCGTCAAGATGTTCTTCACGCCCCTCGTCACCATGACCGCCTCGATTGTGCTCGGCTATTTGGTCATCGGCCCCATCGCCACGCTGATCACCAACCTTCTGTCCCTGATCTTCTCCGCCCTGTTTGGCCTGCCCGTTATCGGCTCCGTGCTCGGCTGCACCATCGTCGGCGCGTTCTGGATGTGTCTCGTGATCTTCGGATTCCACTGGAGCCTCGTGCCCATCGCGCTCGTGAACCTCACCACGCTGGGTTATGACTACATTCTTGGTGCCGTGATCGCCCACTCCTTCTTCTTCGGCGTGACCGAGCCCGCCATCTACGGCGTCGCCCTTCCCGACAAGAAGGCCTTCGTGGTTGCGAGCATCGGCTCCGCCGTGGGCGGTCTCATCATCGGCCTCACGGGTGCCATGGTGTACATCTCCGGTGGTCTGGGTGTCTTCAACTGGCTGTCCTTCCTCCCGACCGACCCTGCGAGCACCGTGGGCATCATGCACATGGTCTGGGCGATCGTCGCCTCCCTCGCCGGTGCCGCCGTGGGCTTCGTGATCGAGTACGCGACCTATAAGCCGGAGGCCGCCAAGTAGGCGTCCGCTCCCGGCTGTGCGTCTGCACGTACCGTATAGCGAATGGCGAATAACAGCCCGGCGCGTTCGGCTCATCCCGGGCGCGCCGGGCCCATGCGAAAGGAGATCATCATGGCGAACTTCCCGAAAGGCTTCCTCTGGGGTGGCGCTACCGCCGCCAACCAGTGCGAGGGCGGTTACAACGAGGGCGGCAAGGGCCTCGGCGTGCCGGACATCATGACCGGCGGTACGGTGAGCGAGCCGCGCCACATCACCGACGGCATCCTGCCCGGGCGTCATTACCCCAGCCACGAGGCCGTTGACATGTACCATCACTACCTCGATGACATCAAGCTCTTCGGCGAAATGGGCTTCAAGTGCTACCGCATGTCCATCAACTGGAGCCGCATCTTCCCCATGGGCGATGAGGCGGAGCCCAATCAGGCGGGTGTGGAGTTTTACCGTCGGGTATTCGAGGCCTGCCGCGAGCAGGGCATCGAGCCCATGGTGACGCTGTCGCACTACGAGCTGCCCTACGGCCTTTCCAAGAATTATGGCGGGTGGAAGAACCCCGCGCTCATCGAGTTCTACCTCAATTACGCCCGCACCGTCATGACCGAGTACCGCGGCCTGGTGAAGTACTGGCTCACCTTCAACGAGATCAACTGCCTGCTCATGGGCGGATTTGGCGGCGTGATGGGCGGCGGCATGGTGCCCGAGGGGCTCGAGGACGTGCCCATGACCTTCGGCGCATGCGACTGGGACGACCCGCAGGCGCGTTTCGACGCCCTGCACAACCAGTTCCTGGCGAGCGCGAAGTGCGTGGTCATGGCGCATGAGATCGACCCTGAGAACAAGGTGGGCTGCATGATCGCCGGCAACGCCACCTATCCGCGCACCTGCAACCCCGCAGATGTCCTGAAGGCCCAGCGCGAGCAGCGCGAGCACAACTTTTACTGCGGCGACGTCCAGGTGCGCGGCGCGTACCCCTCGTGGGCGCCGTCCCTGTGGAAGCGCGAGGGCGTGAAGATTGAGGTAAGCGATGAGGACGCCGCCACGCTCAAGGCGGGCACCGTGGACTTCTACTCCTTCAGTTATTACATGAGCGCCACCGCCTCCGCCGACCCCAAGGCAAGCGAGGGCGGCAATATCTTCGGCGGCGCCGGCAACCCGTACCTCGAGAAGAGCGACTGGGGCTGGGCGATCGACCCCGAGGGCCTCAAGTATTACCTGGAGGAGGTCTACGACCGCTACCAGATTCCTCTTATGATCGTGGAGAACGGGCTGGGAGCCGTGGACGAGGTCGAGGCGGACGGCTCCATTCACGACCCGTATCGCATCGACTACCTGCGCCGCCACATCGAGCAGATGGACGAGGCCATCGCGGACGGCGTCGATCTCATGGGTTACACCATGTGGGGCTGCATTGACCTTGTGTCCGCCTCGACCGGTGAGATGAAGAAGCGCTACGGCTTCATTTACGTCGACAAGGACAATGACGGCAACGGCACGCTTGCGCGCAGCCGCAAGGACTCGTTCCATTGGTACAAGAAGGTCATCGCCAGCAACGGCGAGGATTTGGCGTAAAATAAGTTACATTGCATGAGCGCTGTCGAGCGCACGCACGGAACAACAAGGAGAATCTCATGGGCCTGTTCGACATATTCAAGAAGAAGGAAGCCCCCGCTGCTCCGGCAGCTCCCGCCGCCATTGACGCCCAGGCAGGTGCCGACGTGCTTTGCGCGCCGGTTTCCGGCAAGGCCATCAAGATGGTCGATGTGCCCGACCCGGTGTTCTCCGGTGAGGTTCTCGGCAAGGGCTGCGCCGTGTGGCCTGAGGGCGATATCGTCTACGCCCCGGTTTCCGGCAAGGTCACCGTCACCATGGGTCACGCCGTTGGCATCATGTCCGATTCCGGCATCGAGGTCCTCGTGCACGTGGGTGTCGACACCGTCAACCTGCAGGGCAAGGGCTTTACCGGCTACGTTGGCCAGGGCGACCAGGTCGTTGCCGGCCAGCCCGTGCTCAAGATGGACCGTGCCGTCATCGCCGAGGCTGGCTACAAGGACTGTGTGGTGCTCGCCGTTTCCAACAGTGCCGAGTTCGAGGCAGTCGAGATGACCGTCGAGCCCGAGGCGTCCGTCGCCGCCGGTGCCGCCGTGGTCAAGGTCGTTCGCAAGTAAGTTGCCGCACGAGGCGCATGTCCGTGAGGTGCTTGCGTCGCCACATGAAAGAGGGCGCCGGGTGGTGAGCATGCCGCCCGGCGCTTTTGTTGTTCGCTCCGTCGTCCGCCCGGCCGCCGGCATGGAAGAGAGCAGGTGCCATGATCGAGTTTTCGCACGTCATCTCCGATGCCGAGGGGTTGCATGCCCGGCCTGTGGCGCTTGTGGCGTCCGCCGTTCACCCATGGGAGAGCTCCGTGACCGTGACATGTCGGGGCGCGTCGACCTCTGCGCGCGACCTCATGGGGCTGATGGGGTTGTGCGCCCGCCGTGGTGACGAGCTTGCGGTGCGTGTTGAGGGGCCAGACGAGGAGGCTTGCGCCGCCGCGCTCCGCGAGGTGTTCACGTTCTAGCTCACGCGGCGCATGCGGCGAACGCCGTTTCAATCTCGTGTATATGGGGCACTCCATAAAGGTGGAGTGCCCCGCCGTGTCTATAATGGAACAATTGCATGTTCACCATCGAAAGGGGCGCCACATGGCACTCACTGAGGATGACGTGCGCGGGATCGCGGAATACGCGACCATCGCGCTCGATGAGTCGGAGCTCACGGAGATGACCGCGTACCTCAACGACGCGGTCGAGATGCTCGAGCCGATTCTCCAATACGCCGCCGAGGATGTGGAGCCTACGTTCCATCCCATCGGCGATTTGTCGAACGTGATGCGTTCCGACGCCGTGGACGCGGATCGCGCACTTGCGACCGAGGACGCCCTGGCGAACGCCGGCGCCGCGCGCGATGGGCAGTTCCGCGTTCCCTCGATTTTGGGCGGGGGCGATCGATAATGGGTATTTCGCTCGATACACTCACCGCCGCTCAGATTGCCGCCGGTGTCGCCGCAGGCAAGTTCACGGCAACGGAAGTCGCTCGCGCCGCCCTCTCCGCAATCGAAACGCGTGAGGCCGATGTCCAGGCCTTTTTGCAGGTGACTCCCGAGCTCGCCCTCGAGGCGGCCGCTCGTGTCGATGCCCTGCGTGCGGCCGGCGAGTCTCTGCCGCCGCTCGCCGGCGTGCCGCTGGCAATCAAAGACAACATGAATCTGGCAGGCACGCGCACCACCTGCGCGTCGCGCATGCTCGAGAATTACGAGTCCCCGTACACCGCGACGTGCGTGCGCCGCATGCTCGATGCGGGTTGCCTGCCTGTGGGCAAGGCGAATATGGATGAGTTCGCGTTCGGTTCCTCAACGGAGTCCTCCGCCTTCCATCGCACGAATAACCCGTGGGACCTCGAGCGCGTCCCCGGCGGATCCTCCGGTGGTTCTGCCGCTGCGGTCGCTGCGGGCATGACAGCGCTCGCCTTGGGCTCCGATACCGGCGGATCGATTCGCCAGCCCGCCGCCCTGTGCGGCGTGGTTGGCATGAAGCCCACGTACGGCGTGGTGTCGCGTTACGGCGTGGTGGCCTTTGGATCCTCGCTCGACCAGGTGGGTCCGTTCGGCCGTACGGTCGAGGACGTCGCGCTCGCGCTCGACGCGCTCACGGCGGGCGGGCGCGACCCGTTCGACGGTACGAGCCAGGAGGCCGAGGGCGGGTTCGCCGCGCACATCGATGACGACATCGCCGGCCTGCGCGTGGGCGTTATCCCGGCGTTCATGGAAGCAGAAGGGCTGGCCCCCGAGGTCAAGGCCGCCGTTGAGGGCGCTTTGCGTACGCTCGAGGCCCAAGGTGCCAAGCTGGTCGAGGTCGACCTGCCACACCTCGATGCCGCCATCGCCGCGTATTACGTGATCGGTCCCGCCGAGGCGTTCTCCAACCTCGCTCGTTTTGACGGCGTTCGTTACGGTTATCAGGAGGCCGGTTGCACCAATTTGGCCGAGCAGAGCTCCAAGAGCCGTGCCCATGGTTTTGGCGCGGAGGCCAAGCGCCGTCAGATGCTCGGTGCCTATTTGCTGTCGTCCGGCGTGTATGACAAGTATTACTACGCGGCGCAAAAGGCCCGCTCGCTCATCACCGAGGACTACGCGCGCGCCTACGAGCAGGTGGACGTGATCCTCATGCCGGCGAGCCCCACCACGGCGTTCAAGTTCGGCGAGCTGTCGGACCCCACGCAGATGTACCTCTCGGACATGTTCACCATCTCCATCAACATCGCGGGCAACGGCGGCATCACCGTGCCGTGCGGTGTGGGCGCGGATTCAGGCTTGCCGGTTGCCGTGCAGTTGGTGGGTCGCGCATTCGACGACCGCCGTCTGCTCACGTTCGCGCGCGCCGTGGAGCGCGGCCACGCACAGGCCGCCGGTGTGCCGGGGTGCGTTGTGGCACCTGATTTCGCCGGGAAGGGAGGCGAGCTCGCATGAGGGAGCTAACCGAGGTCCTTAAGGACTGGGAGGCCGTCATCGGTCTGGAGATCCATACCGAGCTGACCGCGCTCGACACCAAAATGTTCTGCGGCTGCAAGCTCAGCCACGACGACGCGCCCAACACCAACGTATGCCCGGTGTGTCTGGGCATGCCGGGTGCTTTGCCGGTGCCCAACCGCCGGGCCATCGAGAGCATCGTCAAGGCGGGTCTCGCCACCAACTGCGAGATCCAAAAGCACTCGATGTTCTATCGCAAGCACTATTTCTATCCCGACATGGCCAAGAACTTCCAGACCACGCAGGGCCCGGTCGCGTTTTGCATGCACGGCAAGCTGAATCTCGAGGTGACGGGTCGCGGGGCCGCGGAGCGCCCCTTGTGTGCGTTCGGCGATGGAGAGGCCGCGAGCCTGGCGAGTGCCAGCGCGAACGCCGAGGGGCTGTCGCGCCAGATGGCCGAGGGGCTTCCCGAGCGGGCGGGGGGCGCGCTCGCCGGCATGGCCGCCTACGACACGGCCGATCTCGCGGTGGCTGAGCGCCATGAGGACGGCTCCTATACCGTGCCCATCCGCATCCTGCGCATCCACATGGAGGAGGACGCCGCCAAGATGGTCCATGTGGGCGGCGAGGAGGGTCGCATTGGCGGCGCGGCAGAGAGCCTCATCGACTACAACCGCTGCGGTACGCCCCTCATCGAGCTCGTGACCGAGCCCGACCTGCGCACTCCCGAAGAGGCACGCCTGTTCATGGAGAAGCTCCGCCGCATCTTCCTCACCATCGGCATTTCCGATTGCTCGATGGAGAAGGGCTCCATGCGCTGCGACGGCAACGTCTCCATCCGCCGTCGCGGCGAGACGGGCCTGGGCACCAAGACCGAGCTCAAGAACCTCAACTCCTTCAAGGCGCTGCACGACGGCCTTGCATACGAGATCTGCCGCCAAGCTGAGGTCTTGGAAGAGGGCGGCACCATCTACCAGGAGACGCGCCACTGGGAGCCCAGTCGCAAGCGCACCGTGGTGATGCGCGTGAAGGAGACGGCCGACGACTACCGCCTGTTCCCCGACCCGGATCTGGCGCCGTTCGACCTTTCTGACGAGTTCATCGAGCATTGCCGCGCCGAGCTGCCCGAGCTGCCCGACGCCAAGCGCGATCGCTTCGAGGCGGACTTTGGCATCAAGCGCGCCGACGCCGAACAGCTGGCGGGCGACCCGGAGACGGCCGAATTCTTCGAGGCGGCAGCGGCGGGTCTTTCCGGCAAGGCGGCGCAGACGGTCGCCAACCTCGTCGTGAACGAGCTGGCTGCCTACCTCAAGGGCGTCGGTGTGGCGCTCGCCGCCAGCGGTATCGCGCCCGCGCAGGTGGCGTCCCTGGCGAAGCTGCTCGCCGAGGACGCGATCTCGAGCAACCAAGCTCACGAGGTCTTCGAGGCGATGGCCGAAAGCGGCGACGACCCGGCCAAGATCGTGGACGAGCGCGGCATGCGCCAGGTGAGCGACACGTCGGCGCTCCAGCCGATCGTGGACGAGGTCCTCGCCGCCTGCTCCGACCAGGCGCAGCAGTACCGCGACGGCAACCAGAAGGTCATCGGCTTTTTGGTGGGCCAGTGCATGAAGGCCAGTCGCGGCACGGGCAACCCCAAGCTCTTCAACGAGCTCCTGCGCCAGGCGCTGAGCTAACTCGACGTGCCGCCCGCCTCGATCTCCTCGCGGCAGATCGCGGTGAGGCGGCGCACCGTCTCCCACATGTCGTGCTCGGTCGCCTCCGGGTGCGGGGCGCAGATGCGCGCGTTGAGGGCGTCCCTCGCGGTCTCATCCATGCCCTCGGGGCTGTACCGGAAGTTGACCATGGCCATCTGCGCGGGCGAGACGACCTCGATGAGGGGATTGCGCCGCACCTCGTCAATTCATCGCCGCGACCCGAGAGTTCTTTGGTGTGGAAGCGTGACCCCGCACAACAAGAGGCCTGCGCGCGAAGAGAATGCCGATGGGCAAGCAGCTCCCGAGCCCGTGATATTCGTTTCAAGATTCGGAAAATCACGAACGGATAATTCGGAACATCAATAACGAAACATTCGGAAAACCTTGAGTCGATAATTCGGAGCTGGTGGTAAGCGATTATGCCATAGTGAGATGGCGAGTTCGAGGAGCCTTGCCCGGGGCGATTGTGTGAGCTCATCTGCGCTCGATGTAGGAGTGCGCAAACTCGGTTTTTGCAAAATGATCATTAAGCCTCGGGCGAGATGGGCGCATGTCATTATGATGCTGTTCGACGCTGTCCAGTGTTGACGCAGCCCTTCGAGAAGGGGTTGACTGCTTAAAGATGGGAGACACCATGAGCGATCAGCTTGTCATTCGATTGGCCACCGAGGCGGACGCTCCGGCGCTTGCGGCGATATACGCGCCCTATGTGCTGGAGACGGCCATCACGTTTGAGTACGAGCCGCCGACTGCGGAGGAGTTCGCCGAGCGCATGCGCGCGACCCTCGCGTTCTTTCCCTATCTGGTAGCGGAGCTGGACGGTCGTCCGGTGGGGTATGCCTACGCAAGCACGTTCAAAGGAAGGCCCGCGTACGACTGGGCGGTCGAGACCTCCATTTACGTGGCGCAGGGCTACTCAGGGCGCGGTATTGGCCGTGCGTTGCACGACGCATTGGCGCGAGCCCTCAAGGTGCAGGGCATCCTGAACATGTACGCGTGCATTGCGGTCCCATGCGGTGCAGACGACGAGACCCTCACCCGCAACAGCGAGCAGTTCCACGCCCATTTGGGATACCGTTTGGTGGGCGAGTTCGAGCGGTGCGGCTATAAGGGCGGTCGATGGTACAGCATGGTCTGGATGGAGAAGATGTTGGGGGAGCACCGCCCCGACCAGCCGCCCGTGACACCGTTTCTGCAGGTTGAAGCGCAGCAGCGTGTCTAGCGCACCAGTGCGCCCGGTGCGCCTGGTGTGCCCGGGGTGCCTGTTGTAGTTGATGCGCCCAGTGTACTTCGGATTGCCAAAGGCCGGCCGGGTATTTGCTTGAGGCTGAGGCATTGCAAGCACGGCGCGCACGCCATGCGACATTTTGCTTTTGCTGAGCATGCGCTTTAGCGTGGTGCGTTGGCTGCATGTTGGCCCTATGGTAAGGTTTTCGCGTCGGGGGGCCGACACGATGAACAAGTGATGCCGAGCGGCGCCCGGGTGGCGCGGACACCACGCTCGGGTGCGCGAGGAAGCCTGAATGGCCAGCGACGATCGCGAGTGTGCGGATGACATCAATACCGTCTGCACCATAGGGGACGTACGCGCCATGAAACGTGCATGCAAAGGGGGCACCCGGAAGTATTCCTGCGCCTGCAGGTCCGGTGTGCGATACGAGGGGGAAAGCGAGGCGTGGGCTTAATTGAAGGCCATGATCAAGGAGGAACTGGGCAGGACCGAGGTCGGACAGGCAAATGCCGCCGAAGAGGCCGGGCAGACCAAGGTTGCCGCAAAGTCTGTGCTGGCCGGGGGCCGCAAAGCCACCACCGGCACTGAGCTCGGTGATCCCTTTGCGAGCAAGGATCCCGTTCCCGTACCGTCAGAGGACCGAGCGCCCGGCAAACTTCGTGGCGCCGGCGCACGGTCACCGCTGTTCTGGAAGTTCATGCTCGTCGCCATGGCCTTGGTTTGGGGTTATTCGTTTCTCACCATGAAGACGGTGCTCGACACCGTGCCTACGTTCATGCTGCTTGCGTGCCGCTTCCTTCTGTCGGCTGCCATCATGTTCGTTGTCTTCCATAAGCGTATTAAGGCGCACTTCAACCGCGAGTACCTGGGGTTCGGCGTGCTCATGGGCTGCGTCATCTGGTCGGCGTATGCCGCGCAGACCCTCGGCTTGGTGGACACGACACCCGGCAAGAACGCCTTCCTCACCGGCACGTACTGCATCCTGGTGCCCTTCATCGCGCTTGTGCTGTTCCGCGAGCGCGTCACCAAGTGGCATATCGGTTCGGCGCTATTGTGCCTAGTGGGCGTGGGCTTTGTTGCACTCGACAACTTCAGCATCCAGATAGGCGACCTCATGACGTTGGTGGGTGCAGTCTTTTTCGCTGTGGACATGGCGGTGGTGGGCCACATCGGCCGCACGCGCGACGTGAGCGTCCTCACCTCGTGGATGTTCCTATTCGTGGGCACGTTCTCGCTTATCGCGACCATCGCGGTCGAGCCGCGCGTTCCTGCCGAGCAGTGGACGCCCGAGATCATCGGTCAGCTTGTGTTTCTCGCCGTAGTGTGCACCACTATCGGCCTGCTCCTGCAGAATCAGGCGCTTTCGCACGTGCCGCCGGCGACCGGCTCGCTACTTCTTTCGCTCGAGAGCCCCTCGGGTGTGCTCTTCTCCGTCCTCATGGCGGGCGAGGTCCTCACCGGCAAGTTGATCTTCGGATTCGCGCTGATCTTCCTGTCGATTGTGCTGTCCGAGACGCACTTCAGCTTCTTGCGGAAATGGTTTCCCAAACGATAAAAGGAAAGGCGCCCGTCACAGGGCGCTTTTCTATGAGCGGTGTATGGTTCCGGTCCGTGGCCCATCGGTGCGCTAGAGGGCGGAGATGAACCCCAAAAGCTCCTCGACGTGCTCGGGCTGGCAGGCCCAGCTCGTCACAAAGCGCAGGACGACTCGGTCGCGCCCCGTGGGGTCCTTGGCGGGCGTGACTTCGGCACCGCTGGCTTCGACGATGCGGACGGCCGTATCGGAATCGAACCAGAAGAACTGCTGGTTGCCGGTTGTACGCACATATGGCTCGTAACCGGCGGCCTCGAGGCCATTGGCGAGCATGACGGCGCATTCGTTTGAGCGTTTGGCGTGGGTAAAGTAGGGGAGAAGCCCCTCGGCGTCGCGGAGCTCGGGGTCAAACACTGCCTCATACTGGATGCCCATGAGGCGGCCCTTGGCGGTCATGTGCCCGCTGCGTTTGGTGAGGTAGGGGATGCGCTCGATTGCGCGCCGCCCACGTGCGGTGCGCGGGCTCACCACGAGGGCTTCGCCGAACAGCATACCCGCTTTGGTGCCGCCGAGCGTGAAGGCATCGGCGCGCGAATCGAGGTGCTCGAGCGTGAGGTCGCCGTCCGCGGCGGTCAGCGCGCTCGCCATGCGGGCACCGTCCACGTACACGGCGAGGTCGAGCTTCTCGGCGACATCGCACAGCGAATCGAACTCGGCGCGCGTGTAGACGTGCCCGAGCTCGCTGGTGTTGGAGAAGTAGAGCATCGCGGGGCGCGTGGTATGGCAGCCGCCGGCGATGGACGCGTGGTACACGCGCTCGACCTCAGCGGGGGTGAGCACGCCGAAGGCGTCGGCTGTGGCGAGGATGCGGCGTCCGCAGGCCTCGATGGCACCGGTCTCGTGCGCGGTGGGATGCGCGTCGGCGGCGAGAATCGGTCCCTCGAAGTCGTCGGTGAACGCGGAGATGCAGACGGCATTCGCCGCGGTGCCGCCGGGGATAAAGCGCACGTAGGCGTCCGGCTGTCCGCAAACCTCGCGCAGCAGCGCGGCGGCTCGCTCGCAATGTTCGTCGGTGCCGTAACCGGGCGTTTGCTCGGCATTGGTTTGAATGAGCGCCTCGAGGACCTCGGGGCAAGCGCCCTCGGAATAGTCGTTGCGGAATTGGTGCATGGTCGGCTCCATTTTGAATATGCCCTGACAGTCAGGGGCCTGCGGACGATCGAGTATGCCTCAATGGTACGCGCTTCCGCTTGGCTTCGCCAAGGTTCGTTGCATGGTGGGGTACCGTTACGATGGGCGGGGACGTCCGCCTCGCTCGTCCGCCTATGGTATTTCGGAGCCGCTCTTTACGGGCGGTTCCTTTTGTTTGCAGGTATACTGTCTTGATTGAATTCACCAATTCCGGCACCACCCGGGAGCGCATCGGCGCTCGTGGGCGCACGCGAAGGAGACACCATATGCAGGCACAGAAGGCCGAAGGCACCAAGGACCTCATCGGGCGCGAGATGCGCTCTTGGCTCAAGATGCAGGAAGTCGCGGCGGAGGTGTTCGGCCCGTTTGGGTTCGAGCCCATCGAGACTCCGGCGATCGAGCAGCTCGACGTATTCGTCCACGGCATCGGCCAATCCACCGACGTGGTGCGCAAGGAGATGTTCCGCGTTTTCTCCGGCGCGAATTTCGAGCGCGTCCTCACCGAGGGTACCGACGCCAAGCTCAAGGCCAAGCAGCGCCTGGCGCTTCGTCCCGAGGGCACGGCCGGCGTGGTGCGCGCCGTGGTGGAGAACAACCTGGTTCCCCAGGGCTCCGCTCCGTTCAAGGCGTGGTACGCGGAGGCGATGTTCCGCGGCGAGCGCCCGCAGAAGGGCCGCCTGCGTCAGTTCCACCAGGTGGGCATTGAGTGGCTGGGCGCTCCCGACGCCGCCGCCGATGCCGAGTGCATCATCATGCTCATGCGCTTTTACGAGCGCCTGGGCTTCGACCTCTCCAAGCTCCGCCTGCTCATCAACTCCATGGGCGACCCGGCGTGTCGTCCCGCGTATCGCGAGACCGTGCGCCAGTTCATCCTCGACCATGCCGACGAGATGTGCGATGAGTGCCGCGAGCGCGCCGAGATCAACCCGCTGCGCGCCTTCGACTGCAAAAACGAGCACTGTCGCGAGGTCATGAAGGGTGCCCCGCTTATGGGCGACAACCTGTGCGACGATTGCCGCGAGCATTACGAGCAGGTCAAGCGCCATCTCGACGCGGCGGGCATCGAGTATGTTGAGGATCCGACCCTCGTGCGCGGCCTGGACTACTACACCCGCACGGTTTTTGAGGTCGAGGCGCCGGGTGCGGGCGTGGGCTCCATCGGCGGCGGTGGCCGTTACGATGGGTTGGTCGAGCTTGAGGGCGGTAAGCCCACGCCGGGTGTCGGATTCGCCGTGGGCTTTGAGCGCGCCATGCTCGCCCTTGAGGCGTTCGGCAAGGAGATGGCATGCGACGATGAGGGCTGCGTCTTCGTGGCGAATGCCGGTGCCGACCTTCGCGACGAGGTGTTCGCGTTGGCACTCGATCTACGCGCCCGTGGCGTCCGCACCGAGTGCGACTACCAGGGCAAGTCGCTTAAGGCCCAGTTCAAGCTGGCGGATAAGTTGGGCGCGTCCCACATCGTGATCATCGGCGGCGACGAGCTCGCCGCGGGCAAGGTCAAGCTGCGCAACATGGCAACGCATGAGGAACGTTTAATCGATCGCGTTGGGGCCGCTGAAATCATTGCAGCTCTGTAGCGCATTCGACGATGGAAACCCAGGGCGGTGGGAACAAGTGTCCCGCCGCCCTTTCCGTTTGGGGCGGCTGCGCTGCCCGCCGAGAAGCTCATGCCGCCCGCCGAAGTGCGCGAGCCGTCTACCGATAATTTGTTGAAACGTAGGAGATGTACTCCACTTCACTAAAGTATGTGGTAGATACGGGAGAGCCTGCCTATAATAATGCAGTCTGCGAGGTTTATGCGCCTCGTGCTAAGCAATGAAGGAGGTAGTGTGGCAGAGAATACGCAAGCTGGCCAGCGCCTGAGCGAAGCGCTCACCGGCGACATGATCGCTGATGTCATGTCGGGCACCCGTCGTATCGACCTGACCGACCTTGAGGCGGCGGTCGAGGTTCTGTCCGACATCGACATCCCCGCCGAGCTCCGCGACAACCTGGCGCTGTTCCTGCGCCTCGAGCGCCGCATCCTGCGCGAGTACGACGCTCAAGTGCTCGATGTATTCGATGAGCTCATGGTGAGCGTCATTCGCGCGAACGCCGGCGATCCCGGTGCCGAGGCCGATGGCGAGGATGTTGACGAGCAGGGCATGCCCGCGGGGGAGACGTCCTCCGCCCGCGCCTTCCGCGACGCCGTCTCCCTCATCGACGCACTGCCCATCGACCAAGCTCAGGTCATCGTACGCGCCTTCACGGCGTTTTTCCACCTGGCGAACCTCTCCGAGGAGAGCTATCGCGTGGGTATCCTGCGCGAGCGTGAGCGCAGCGTCTCCACCGAGGACGCCGTCGACCCGGCGAACGCCCTCACCGTGGCGTTCCATCAGCTCACCGATGAGGTGGGCGGAGCCAAAGCAACCGAGCTGCTCTCTCGCCTGGAGTTCCATCCGGTTTTCACCGCGCATCCTACCGAGGCGCGCCGCAAGGCCGTTGAGGGTAAGATCCGCCGCATCGCCGGCCTGCTCGAGGAACGTGGGCGCCTGGGCGGCTCCGACCTCGTTGAGAACGAGCGCCACATGCTCCAGGAGATCGATGCGCTCGTGCGCACGAGCCCCATTGCCCTCAAGAAGCCCACGCCCGTCGAGGAAGCCGACACCATCATCGACATCTTCGACAGCACGCTGTTCGATACCATCCCCGTGGTGTACCGCCGTTTTGACGACTGGGTTTTGGGCGAGTATGCCGGCACGGTTCCGCCCGTGTGCCCGGCGTTCTTCCACCCTGGCAGCTGGATCGGCTCCGATCGTGACGGCAACCCCAACGTCACCGCCAAGGTGAGCCGTCAGGTTGCCGCGAAGTACGCCACGCACATGATCGCCAAGCTCGCCGACAAGTGCCGCCGCGTGGGCCGCAACCTCACGCTCGAGGCCGCATACACCAAGCCGTCCGATGAGCTGCTCAACCTGTGGAGCCATCAGGTGGAGATGAGCGAGGTCCTTACCGAGCGTGCCAGCGAGATCTCCAACTCCGAGCCCCATCGTGCCGTGATGCTCGTGATGGCAGCGCGCCTGGACGCCACCGTGGCCCGCAATGCCGACACGATGTACCGCACCTGCGACGATTTCCTCGCCGACCTGCGTGTGGTCCAGCGTTCGCTCGCCGAGGCCGGCGCCGTTCGCGCCGCATACGGACCGGTCCAGACCCTCATCTGGCAGACCGAGACCTTCGGCTTCCACATGGTGGAAATGGAATTCCGTCAGCACTCCGTGGTGCACACCCGTGCGCTCGCCGACATTCGCGAGCACGGCATCCACGGCGAGCTCGCCCCCATGACGCGCGAGGTGCTCGACACGTTCCGCGCCATCGGCTCCATCCAGAAACGCTATGGCACCAAGATGGCGCGCCGCTACATCATCTCGTTCACCAAGAGCGCCCAGCATGTGGCCGACGTCTACGAGCTCGCGCAGCTCGCCTTCGCGCATGCCGAGGACGTGCCGATGCTCGACGTGATCCCGCTGTTCGAGCAGCTGGAGGATCTCGAGGGCTGCGTGGACGTGCTCGAGGAGATGCTCAAGCTCCCCGCCGTTCAGGCGCGCCTGGCGCAGACCGGTCGCCGCATGGAGGTCATGCTTGGATACTCCGATTCCTCCAAGGACGCCGGCCCCACCACCGCCACGCTCGCCCTGCACTCCGCACAGGAGCGCATCGCCGCGTGGGCGGAGAAAAACGACATCGACCTCGTGCTCATGCACGGCCGCGGTGGTGCCGTGGGCCGTGGCGGTGGTCCTGCCAACCGCGCGGTGCTGGCCCAGCCCGCCGGCTCGGTGAACTGCTTCTTCAAGGTCACGGAGCAGGGCGAGGTCATCTTCGCGCGCTATGGCAATTCCACGCTGGCACAGCGCCATGTGGAGAGCGTCGCGGCGGCGACCCTGCTTAACTCTGCGCCCTCTGTGGAGCGCACCAACACCGAGACCACCGAGCGGTATGCCGACATGGCCTCTGTGCTCAACCGTGCGAGCCACAAGCGCTACCTCGACCTGCTTAACGCCGAGGATTTCACCCCGTGGTTCTCGACCGTCACCCCGCTTACCGAGGTCGGCCTGCTGCCCATCGGCAGCCGTCCGGCCAAGCGTGGCCTGGGCGCCAAGTCGCTTGACGACCTGCGTACCATCCCGTGGGTGTTCTCGTGGAGCCAGGCACGCATCAACCTGGCCGCGTGGTACGGCCTGGGTACCGCGTGCGAGGAGCTGGGCGATCTGGAGTTGCTGCAGCGCGCATACCGCGAGTGGCCGCTGTTCAGCACGTTCATCGACAACATCGAGATGTCGATCGCCAAGACCGACAACCGCATCGCTAAGATGTACCTGGCGCTGGGCGACCGCGATGATCTTGCCGCGAAGGTGTTTGATGAGATGATGCTCACGCGCTCGTGGGTGCTGCGCATTGTGGGCGACGCGTGGCCGCTGGAGCACCGCCGCGTGCTCGGCCAGGCGGTGCGTGTGCGCAACCCGTTTGTGGATGCCCTTTCGTTGGCGCAGGTCCGTGCGCTGCGTGAGGTCCGCGCCAACCAGGACGAGCTGTCCGAGGAAGCCAAGGCCGAGTACATGAGCCTCGTGCTGGAGACCGTGACCGGCGTCTCCGCCGGCCTGCAGAACACGGGGTAATCCGGAGTACGATGCTCCCACAGCGCCCCCGCAGGTTGCTTTGCCTGCGGGGGCGTTTTTTTGTTCGCGGCGGTACGTGGCGTCAGCAGGCACCGACCTCGACGCGTGCCGCGCCCGCAGGAGCCGGACCCCGCCACGTGCCGGACCTGTAAGAGCCGCACAACGCCGCGCGCCGGACCTACGGATTGACATTGCCTATGCTGCCCATAGGCAATCCCGGCCAAGGGCGGAAGCTGATGACGAAACCCGGTTAGTCTATGCGCCACACGGGATCGGCAGCAGTGCCGGTGACCAGCAGCTCGGGTTGGTTTCCGTGCCATGCCAGCGCGTAGTCATCTCGCGCGACGGGGTCGACGCCGTCATCGCACCCGAATGCCGCGTAGTATTCACCGAATCCCACCCCGCCCGGCACGACGTATGCGGTCGTTTCCCCATAGAGCAAAAAGTTGTAATGGACGGCGACAACGCGGTCGCCTGCCGGGCTTGGCGGATTGAGGACGTGGGTAATTTTCAGAGATAGCAGAAGCCCTTCGGCGAATATCGTCCAGACGGATGCGCATAGGGCGCATGTGAGCATGATGCGACTCAGGTGTCGCATGAGATGGCCGGGGCAACGTGCGGCACGGCTCGCGTCTCGTGCGAAACGATCTCGGGGGCGTATGAAGCGGTCCATGCACCGCGCGGAGTGGTCGAGGCTCCGTACGAAATGACCCGTGTGTTGCGTGAAGCGACCCGGGCGCCGATCCCGGGATGTCGATTCGGCGTCGTCTCGCCGGTGCTTCCGATACAAACGCGAGGCGAGCACCAGCGTGGGGCATGTGAGCGCCACCAGGAATATGGCGAGGCTTCTGCATGACGCGATTGCGACCGGTCCAATGAGGAGGGGCGCATCGAGGGTGCTCGGCACGGAGGTGTGCAGCGCAAGAGCCGCCCCGCCTGCGACGAGCGCCGCGAGATCAGCGCGCATCGGCGCCACGGGAATGGAAATCCCCGTCATGCTCCGGCACGTATTCCAGAATGTCACCTGGCTGGCAGTTGAGCTCCCGACATATGGCTTCGAGCGTGCTGAAACGGATGGCCCGGGCCTTACCGGTCTTGAGGATGGAGAGATTGGTGGTGCTGATACCCACGCGCTCGGACAGTTCGCCGAGCTTCATCTTGTGCCTCGCGAGCTCCACGTCGAGGTTAATCCGAATTCCCATGGCTACACCGTCAGATCTGCGTCGTCTTTGAGCTCGGTCGCACGCATGGTGAGGTGGACGAGCGCGAATGCGATGGCACTCAGGCAAAGGCTTCCCATGAGGAGCGACAGGGCAACGATGAGCGAGTAGGGAGCCGCGGCGGCAAGTGGAATCCACAGGAGGGCGCATGCGAGCCACGCGGTCGCGGCGGCTCCGTACCAGAGCGTCGCCCGTGAGAGGAGTCCGGCTGCCCTGCGTTCGAATCCCCCATTATCGCCGACGAGCGTGAACACGCGCCAAATGTAGGAACCTGCGCATATGAGGAAAATGAGGCCACATGCGGAGGCGATCGTTATGGGAAAGCGCGCATCGCTGAGGGCTTTGGCGGCGACGAGCGCCGCCGGGGCTTGCAAGACCATGATGCTGCCGAGAGGGCTTGCGATCCACGCGAGCGCCGCGCAGGCGATGATCATCCCCGCATCGACGGCCTTCAGTACAAGCGAAACTGGTTTGAGATTCATGTCCCTCCAATCAAACTTGAATATCGATGATTATATTACGATAAACATAAAATTGGAGAGAAATAGGATTGAGCATAAAAGATTCTCGATGCAAGCATCACTAACTTCACTCCAATTCGGGACCTACTGCGTACCGAATTGAGCTGGTCGCAAGATGGGCGACGGGAAACGTAGAGCCATGCCGTGGAATAAATTTTGTCCGAACGATCGAGATCATCTCAACCTCGCGGGCGAATGCGGCGCAGAAGGCCTCCGAGGAAATGGTGCAATTGGGGACGTACCCCAATTGCACCAGTTTGCCCTACAGCGTGAGCAGCCCCCGGCCAAAGGCGCTGGGAAACAGGAACGTACGGTGCTTGGGGTGGCCGCACTTATCCACGCCAAGGACGACCTCGATGTGGCCGTATTCGCGGTTGATGTCCACAACTTCACCGTAAAGGTTCATCGGTTCCGGCACCCCCTTAAGCGCGTCTACGCTTTCACTGCCTCGTATTGGTACGTTGTGCGAACGTTGTAGCGGAAGTCGTTTCCGAGGTCCAGCGCCTCGAAGTGCTTCTTGGCGCAGCCGATCTTGATCTTCTCCGCGTCGCGCAGGGCGGGCTCGCCGTTCTTGCCGCCCTTGGTCTCGGTCACGAAGTACACGCGGCGCTCGCCGTCGGCCTCCTCGACGTACGCCCAGTCGGGGTTGTAACTGCCGAGCGGCGTGTCGATCTTGAACGCCGAGGGCAATTTCGCGAACACGAGAACCTCCTCCTGCTTGTCTAGAGCCTCGGCAAAGGAGCGCTCGACCCCCGCCGAGTCGTAGACCACGTAGTTGTACAGGCTCTTGCTCGTCATGTCCGGCTTCCACGCGTTCTGCCCAAGGTAGGCCGTGTAGTCGTCAAGCTCGAGGTCGCGCATGGTGTACCACTCGTCCTCGGGAAGGCGCACGTACTTGATGCCCTGGGCGATGAGGTCGTTCTTCACGCGGTTGATCTTGTCGCCGACCTGCGCGAGGAAGGTCGCGGGGTCGATCTCGAACTCGTCGAGGCGGCTGCAGCCCTCGAGGATCGCCTTGATGGTGCCGCGGGTGAGCCCGACGGCGTCCTGCAGCTCTGCGATCGGGTCGGGAAGGTCGTATTTCACCTTTCCCGAAACGGACACCACGGAGGTGCCCGTGCCCTCGGCGCTCACGCCCGCGTCGTCGATGCCCAGCGAGGCACGCTCGCTCGTCACCTGGGGCGGGCGCACGGCGAGCATGCCGTCGACAGCTTCGATGGCATGTTCGATGAGCTTGCCGGAGTCGACCTCGACCTGGAAGCGCGTGCGCTGGCGGATGCGGTCCCACAGGGCCTGGAACGCAGGGTCGAGCGTGACGTCCTTCTGCAGCTCGACCGAGACCTCCTTGGCCTTGTCACGGATCTGGACCCTCTGGGACTTGTGGATGATGATCGCCTCGACCTGCTCCTTGGCAGGCTCGAGCTCGGCGGGGAGCTCGACCTTGCCCTCCTCGGCGGCCGCCTTCAGCTCGGGCGTCACCGCGCCCTTGTCGTCGACCATGCCGGTCGCGACGAGGTGGTCGTAGACCTGCTTGGACTTCTCGTAGCCCAGGCGCTCCTCGACGCCATCATCGCCCTTGACCGTGACCTTCGTGAAGCTCTCCGGAGTGATGACGCCGAACTTGAAGTCCTCAGCCTCAAGCTCCTTCTGCAGGCCGTTGGCGAAGTCGTCGTAGCTCTCGTTCGCGATGACGGTGAGCACGTTCGCCTCTGGGTCGTACAGGCGCTCGCCATCCTGGTTCACGCACAGGCGCAGACCGCGGCCGATCTTCTGGCGCTTGGTCAGGTTGTCCTTTGTCTCGACGAGCGTGCAGATCTGGAACACGTTGGGGTTGTCCCAGCCCTCCTTGAGCGCGGAGTGGCTGAAGACGAAAGAGACGTCCTTGTCCGCGTCCTTGCCGTCCGGGAAGGAGATGAGCGTCTCCTTCTTCTGCATGATGAGCTCGAAGGCCCCGGCGTCGTCGGCGGTGCCGGCGGCTCCCTTGGAGTCCTTGGACTTGCCCTTCTTGTCCTTGGCGAAGTATCCCTGGTGCACGGCGTGGGGGTCGCGCACCAGCGGGGCGCCGACGGCTTCGTAGCACTCGAGCCACGTGCCCTTGCCGATCCCCGCCGCCTTTGCGATGCGACGAGGCGCCTTCGAGTTCAGGGCACCTGCGTACTCCTCCTCAGACATCAGGGCGTACAGGCCGCCGTGGACTTCGGGCTCGTAGACGCGGTATCGGTCGACGCGGTCGATGAAGAAGAGCGAGAGCACCTTCACGCCGCGCGGCCACAGCTCGAACTGGCGGGCCAGGTGGTCCTCGATGGTGCGGCGGATCTGCGCGCGCTTGACGACCTCCTCGTTGACGTCGCCCAGCGCCTCGCCGAGCTCGAGCACCTCGCCGTTCTGGAACTCTATGAACTCGTCGCCCACTGCGGCGCCGATGTTGTTGACCACCCAGCCGCTCTCGTAGTCGCTGTTCTCGCCGCTCTTCTGGTAGAGGTCGTTGCCGGTCTTCACCGTGACGGCCTTGCGCTTCTGCGTGCCGTCGGCCTGGCGCACGTCGATGGACACCTTGGCGGAGAACGGGTCGGACTTGACGGACTCGAGCCTCACGTACGCGCCGTTGAGGTTCGCCTCGGCCTTGATCGAGTCCACGCAGATGCCCTTCACCAGGTGGCGCTCGAAGGCGTCGACCGGCGTGAGGCGGTAGATCATGTTGTAGGCCTGCTTGTGCGTGGCCGAGTAGCGCAGCACGAACAGCGGGTTCAGGCTCTTGATGGCGGCCTTGGCCTGCTTGGTGTTGTCGACGCTCTGGGGCTCGTCGATGATGACGACGGGCTTGCAGGCGCTCACGAGCTCGCGAGGGCTGAAGCCGCCGGTGAGCTTCTCGCTGGGACGGTGGAAGAGGTTGCCCTCCTTCGCGGTGCCATCCTTCTCGAGGCCCTTGTTGAACGCGTCGATGTTGATGACCATGACCTGGATGGAGCTCGACGTGGCGAAGTTACCCACCGGCCCCATGTCCTTCGAGTCGTACACGAAGTAGTCGAGCGGCGTGCGGTCGTAGAGCGTCTCGAAGTGCCTGCGGGTGGTCTGGAGGCTCTTGAGGACGCCCTCGCGGATGGCCACGCTCGGCACGACGATAACGAACTTGGTGATGCCGTAGCGGCGGTTTAGCTCGTAGATGGAGCGGATGTAGACGTAGGTCTTGCCGGTGCCGGTCTCCATCTCGACGGTGAAGTCTCGCAGGCGCCCATCGGTGAGGACGTCGGTTGCCGGGAGGCAGCCCTCCTCCTGCACGGCGTGCAGGTTGTCGAGGAGCTGGCCCGGCGCCACGCGAAGCTCGTTGCCGTGGCCGACCATGAGCTCGCCGATTGCCGTCTGGCCTTTGCGGCCGGAATCGGCGGAGAATACGCTGCCAATAAATTGTTGTCCGCGGAACAGGTCGCAGGTTGCTTCGATGGCCTCCAGCTGGTGCTGCTGGTCGGATGAGAACTTGAACTCGAGCGCCGCCATGCTAGACCGTCCTCAATTCGATCTCACAGCCCATGCGCTCGCCGGCGTGCTTGAAGATCTGCACGGCGTTGAGCTTGAGGGTGTCGTCGAGGACGGAATCGAGGATGAGAACGCGCCTGGGCTCCATGTCGGCGATGGCCTCGAGCGCCTCAATGGTGAGGCCTCGGGACATGCAGCAGACGAGCTCGTCGCAAGCGACGGACCAGATGGGATAGCCCGCGGCTTCAGACTTCTCGACGGGCAGCGTGAGCTCGAGGCCCCATTTGAGCATCATCTCGAAGACGATATCCATATCGGAGCGATCGGGCTTGACCACGTCGAAGAGGAGCTGACCGGGCTCGGGCTTCTCAATGCCGGACTCATCGAGCTCGAACACACGGAAGCCGATGTCGGGAAGCTGCTTGGGTCCCTCGCCAAGCTTGAGTTGACGGTTGGATTCCTCGAGCTCGGTTTTGATTTTGTCGCCTGCGCGGCGAATGCGTCCTTCGCCTATGTCGCAGAGAGTCTCATACCCGTCCTTGTAGGCGTCGCGTTTCGGGTCACAAGGCTCTGGAAGCTGGACAAGGATAAACTGATAGCGATCATCTTTTCCGAGCTCCTGCAGGAACATGGCATGGGCGGTCGATGCTGAGCCTGAGAAAAAATCAAGCACAATATCACCCGTGCTTAAATGCTCATGTACGGTAAAGAAGCAAGCAACCGAAAACAATAGATAGACCGCCAGCACTACACTATTCCGAACCAAAGACCAAAAGATAAGCATTTTGAGAAAATCTAAACTTTTGGATTTTCCTACAATGCCGACTACGGCGGAATCCCTCCCACTCCTTATATATTTCTTTCTGTATACATTGAATTTGTATTTAGTAAAATGCAGACAACACCACGGATCGGCTTTTGGCTGGACAATTCCAACCAAACACCGCAGCAGACAGTAGAAACCATTCTGAACGTTAGGAAGCCGGTATGATTGTTACATATAAGGGGAAGAAAAATTTCTTTTAGATACTTGTTTTCCTAAAACTGATGTGATATAATAATTCATGTCCAGAAAAGGAGTAAAAAATATGCGGCAAGGTATTCTTAAATAAAACTATAATCAAAAAGTGGGAACAAAGGATTATGATAGTCCCTTTTGTAGGGGCTTAGTTTTTTGTACCCAATTTAAGAATACTTTTGCCTTATCAATTTTGACATATCCCAAAAACAGCACTCACAAACAGGTGTATGCTGCATATGTGTATGTCCGCAAATTATCATCCCCAGTGGTAAAAGTATTTTACTGCTGGGGATTTTTATGCCCTTCGGGGCAGTAAAGGGAGGACAATCACATGAAAATAATCAATATTGGAATTCTTGCCCATGTAGACGCTGGAAAGACGACCTTGACGGAGAGCCTGCTATATGCCAGCGGAGCCATTTCAGAACCGGGGAGCGTCGAAAAAGGGACAACGAGGACGGACACCATGTTTTTGGAGCGGCAGCGTGGGATTACCATTCAAGCGGCAGTCACTTCCTTCCAGTGGCACAGATGTAAAGTCAACATTGTGGATACGCCCGGCCACATGGATTTTTTGGCGGAGGTGTACCGCTCTTTGGCTGTTTTAGATGGGGCCATCTTGGTGATCTCCGCTAAAGATGGCGTGCAGGCCCAGACCCGTATTCTGTTCCATGCCCTGCGGAAAATGAACATTCCCACCGTTATCTTTATCAACAAGATCGACCAGGCTGGCGTTGATTTGCAGAGCGTGGTTCAGTCTGTTCGGGATAAGCTCTCCGCCGATATTATCATCAAGCAGACGGTGTCGCTGTCCCCGGAAATAGTCCTGGAGGAAAATACCGACATAGAAGCATG
Organism: Collinsella sp. AF08-23; assembly: GCF_003479805.1. Classification (GTDB taxonomy): domain Bacteria; phylum Actinomycetota; class Coriobacteriia; order Coriobacteriales; family Coriobacteriaceae; genus Collinsella. Next base: position 133,827 of record NZ_QUHV01000004.1, read on the forward strand.
GGATGCGGTCATCGAAAATAACGATAAATTATTGGAAAAGTATATCGCAGGAGAACCAATCAGCCGGGAAAAACTTGTGCGGGAGGAACAGCGGCGGGTTCAAGACGCCTCCCTGTTCCCGGTCTATTATGGCAGCGCCAAAAAGGGCCTTGGCATTCAACCGTTGATGGATGCGGTGACAGGGCTGTTCCAACCGATTGGGGAACAGGGGAGCGCCGCCCTATGCGGCAGCGTTTTCAAGGTGGAGTATACAGATTGCGGCCAGCGGCGTGTCTATCTACGGCTATACAGCGGAACGCTGCGCCTGCGGGATACGGTGGCCCTGGCCGGGAGAGAAAAGCTGAAAATCACAGAGATGCGTATTCCATCCAAAGGGGAAATTGTTCGGACAGACACCGCTTATCCGGGTGAAATTGTTATCCTTCCCAGCGACAGCGTGAGGTTAAACGATGTATTAGGGGACCCAACCCGGCTCCCTCGTAAAAGGTGGCGTGAGGACCCCCTCCCCATGCTGCGGACGTCGATTGCGCCGAAAACGGCAGCGCAAAGAGAACGGCTGCTGGACGCTCTTACGCAACTTGCGGATACTGACCCGCTTTTGCGCTGCGAGGTGGATTCCATCACCCATGAGATCATTCTTTCTTTTTTGGGCCGGGTGCAGTTGGAGGTTGTTTCCGCTTTGCTGTCGGAAAAATACAAGCTTGAAACAGTGGTAAAGGAACCCACCGTCATTTATATGGAGCGGCCGCTCAAAGCAGCCAGCCACACCATCCATATCGAGGTGCCGCCCAACCCGTTTTGGGCATCCATCGGACTGTCTGTTACACCACTCCCGCTTGGCTCCGGTGTACAATACGAGAGCCGGGTTTCGCTGGGATACTTGAACCAGAGTTTTCAAAACGCTGTCAGGGATGGTATCCGTTACGGGCTGGAGCAGGGCTTGTTCGGCTGGAACGTAACGGACTGTAAGATTTGCTTTGAATACGGGCTTTATTACAGTCCAGTCAGCACGCCGGCGGACTTCCGCTCATTGGCCCCGATTGTATTGGAACAGGCATTGAAGGAATCAGGGACGCAACTGCTGGAACCTTATCTCTCCTTCACCCTCTATGCGCCCCGGGAATATCTTTCCAGGGCTTATCATGATGCACCGAAATACTGTGCCACCATCGAAACGGTCCAGGTAAAAAAGGATGAAGTTGTCTTTACTGGCGAGATTCCCGCCCGCTGTATACAGGCATACCGTACTGATCTGGCCTTTTACACCAACGGGCAGAGCGTATGCCTTACAGAACTGAAAGGGTATCAGGCCGCTGTCGACAAGCCAGTCATCCAGCCCCGCCGTCCAAACAGCCGCCTGGACAAGGTGCGCTATATGTTTCAGAAGATAATGTAACGTCTTGCGCAATGCAAGCGTTCATTGCTGGCTATTGCGAAATATCATTGATAAAATCAGTATCAGAGAGGAGAAACTATTTTGAACCAGGAACAGACGAATATTACAACAGGAAAGCAAATACGTCATCTGCGAACACAATCCAACCAGAAACGGATTTTGGAAGCCTACGCCAAGCAGAACGGCTTTACCAATCTGCGCTGGTACACCGACGACGGCTACTCAGGTGCGAACCTTGCAGTTCCCGGATATATGCTTTTGTGTCGCTTCGGTCAACGACAAGAATATACCCGTCTATCGCCATTTTACGGAAGTATGCCCCATACTGCTTTATGGGAAGCTGCTTCATCTTCTCGTCGATCAGCCGCTTTTCTTCTTCCGTAACGTAAAACTTCATCTGTATATTTCTCTTTCGGTTTTCCATTTCCGCACCGCCTTTCGGTATAAGGGTTTGGGATTATCCCAACAAGCATTTTCCGCAAACGGGTACTCGTTTGCTGTGCTTGCTATCTACTCCATACCCCCACCGAAAGGCGGTATTTGTTGCGCGTTCCTTTGATTTTGGACGCAAAAAAAGATTGCAGCCGCCATGCGCTGCAATCTCCCGATTTCTCATATTGTGAGGTTAATCCTCTGCTTTTTCGACTTCCGTTATCTCCCTTGCTGTTGCGGTTACAATCCGTATGCCTTTATCGCTCATACCGTCCAGCAGCGCGTCAAGCTGCCGCCGCCCGGTGGATTTCTCCGCATTGCTGTTCGGGAAGAAAAATTGATCTACCGAAATATGATACCGGGTTACAAGGTCATAGAATACCTGTAAACTCGGCTGTTGTCCCTTGTTCTCGATATTCGCAAGGTAGCGCGGGGAAATATATAACTCGTCGCTTACCTTTTTGCGGCTCTCGCCGTATTCATTTCTCGCGGCTTTTATAGCTGCCCCGAAAGCCTTAAAGTCGTACAATGGTACGGGTCTTTTTGCCATTTTCATTCACCCTGTTACATTTTACAGTTCACCTTTCTTTTTGGATATGTCCACACAATTCATATCATTAGGTTAAATACTTCCTGTTATGTATTGACAGTAGACTGATTTTCTGATAAAATAAAATTTATATAAAAGGAGGCGGCGTTTATGTTGCATAGCATGCGTATTAGATAAGCATTGAAAAAAAGGATTTTCCCATTTTCAACATTGGCTTTTTTGTCATGCTTATTTTGCGGATGCTATACAAAAAACTAACGACGTATAGATATAGTATAGACATAGTGCAAGCTATGCCTTAGTTTTGTTGTACTGCTCTGTGCATTTTTTTGTGTAAAAAGGACGAGTGAAATATAATGCTTAAAAAATATTGGATAAAATGTCCGATTTGTAACGGAAAGACGAGAGTTCAAGTATTTCATAATACTGTATTAAAAGATTTTCCTCTTTTCTGCCCTAAATGCAAATTGACGCATATCATTGATGTAGAAAAATTAGAGATTGTAATCAAAAATACAGAAAAACAAACTTTTATTATTTAGAAGAAAGGATATAAAAATGAAACGTTTACCTAAATATACGCCTGCGGAAGTACGGAATGATCCATACGGATTTACTTACAAAGAAATGTCGGAAGTTATTGGCGAGAATGAAGCAAAAGCCTTATATGAAGAATTATATAAGCAATTACCACGCAAAAAAAATCTATCAATGTTGGTAAAAAATATTTGCAAAAGCAGTGATACTGAAAAGTATGTTTACGAACTGAAAGACAACAAATACATTGAAACGGTTTTTATCAAGCGGCGAGATGGTGGAACTGTTTGCGTGAGCACACAAGTCGGTTGTCCTGTTGGTTGTATTTTTTGTGAGTCCGGGCGAAATGGCTTTGTTCGTAATCTAACATCGTCAGAAATCGTACAACAGATTATATTGTTGCGTCGAAAAGTAAACCGTATCGTTTTTATGGGTATGGGAGAGCCTTTATTCAATTATGACAACTTGATAAAAGCAATCCATATTCTCCGAGATAGATATGGGCTCAACTTTCCAACCGACGGCATTACCATATCAACAGTTGGTCCGGTCGATCAATTAAAAAAATTGCGCGAGGAACATCTTAAAATTCAGTTGACAATATCTTTACACGCAGCAACACAATCTGCAAGAAATCGTATTATTCCTCACATGCGCATATATGCTATTGAAGATGTTGTTAAGCAAGCCTTATCCTATTCTGAAAGGCATAATCGCAAAATTGTCTTTGCGTATTTGCTTTTACCGGGTATAAATGACCGGCCCTCAGATGTAAGACAACTTGCAAAATGGTTTCGGGGCAAAAAAGTTATGATTAACGTGTTACAATACAACCCAACAAGCAATTCAAGAATTAAAGCACCACAGAAACGGGAAATAGTTGCATTCAAACATCAATTAGAGCAAGCAGGACTTGAAGTTACTATGAGAGTTTCTCATGGCAGAGAGATTAACGCGGCTTGTGGACAGTTAGCTAACACATATAATAAATTCAAAAAAAATGATTAAAAGTGCCAGACGCATAGACGCAGAGCCGATAACGCATTAGGTCAAAAAACCTATGTGTTATCGGCTTTTTTATTTAATATTGCGCAAAAGCCGCTGTTCCCTATTATAGAATGGATTGCGGGTAGTGTATTAAAGTCGCCCTTTTTTAAGGATACGGCGGTATCGGGGAGGTATCGCCGTGTCCATTTTTATTTACTGTAACCCGCCTAATGCTTTGCGGTCAAAAAAAGCTATGCTCCGCAAGCGGGATATTCCGGCTATGAGTATGAACTGTCAATACATCTAAATACTTCTTACATTTCCTTTGCGCTCGTCCGCGTCTTGCGGACGGGCGCATTTTGCGTTTTTCAACTTTTTTCTGAAAAACGCACTCAAGAGCCATCTCCCGAACGGGTACGGAGCGAAAGGGGCAGAGAGGACAAGCCCTTAACTCCCGTCCTCTACTCCACGCGGGAAGGAGGTGAACTCTATGGAGCTATCTTCCAGCGGCCCGGATTTCAAGCCATGCTTGCAGACATTGAAGCCGGGAAAGTCGGCACCGTCATAGTCAAGGACATGAGCAAGCTGGGGCGTAATTACTTGCAGGTGGGATTTTACACGGAAATGCTGTTCCCTCAAAAGGGCGTGCGTTTTATCGCTGTCAATGACAACGTGGACAGCGCAAACGGCGGCATGGACAATGATTTTACCCCTCTGCGGAACTTATTTAACGAATGGCTGGTGAGAGATACGAGCAAGAAAAGCAAGGCAGTAAAGAAAGCAAAAGGCATGAGCGGCAAGCCTGTAACCAGCAAGCCAGTCTATGGCTATCTCATGGACAAGGACGAGAACTATATCGTTGACGAGGAAGCCGCCCCGGTTGTCCGGCAGATTTACCAGCTTTGCCTTGCGGGAAATGGCCCGACCAAGATTGCCCGTATGCTGACGGAGCAGCAAATCCCCACGCCGGGGACGCTGGAATACCGCAGGACGGGCAGCACCCGACGCTACCACCCCGGCTATGAGTGCAAGTGGGCGACAAACACCGTCGTCCATCTGCTGGAAAACCGGGAGTACACTGGCTGTCTGGTAAACTTCAAGACGGAGAAGCCCTCTTACAAGGTCAAGCACAGCGTTGAGAACCCCATCGAGAAGCAGGCTATCTTCCCAAATCACCATGAGCCGATTATCGACACGGAAACATGGGAGCGTGTGCAGGAGTTACGCAAGCAGCGAAAACGCCCGAACCGCTATGATGAAGTGGGGCTGTTCTCTGGTATGCTGTTCTGCGCCGACTGCGGCCATGTGCTGTATCAGCAGCGGTATCAGAACAAGAACCGCAAGCAGGACTGTTATATCTGCGGCAGCTACAAGAAGCGTACCCGTGACTGTACGGCACACTTTATCCGCACCGACCTTTTGACGGCGGGCGTGCTTTCCAATCTCCGGCAAGTGACGGAATACGCCGCCAGGCATGAGAGCCGCTTTGTAAAGCTGCTCATCCAGCAGAACGAAATCGGCGGCAAGAGAAAGACCGCCGCAGCCACGAAGCAGCTTGAACAGGCCCAGACACGCATTGCCGAAGTGAACCGCATTATCAAGCGGCTGTATGAGGACAATGTAAGCGGCAAAATCAGCGACGAGCGTTTCATGGAGCTGTCGGCGGACTATGAGCAGGAGCAGCGGGAACTGAAAGACCGGGCTGCCGCTTTGCAGGAGGAACTTTCCAAGTCGCAGGCCGCCACCGTCAACGCCGAGAAATTCATGGGGATTGTGAGAAAGCACCTTGCTTTTGAAGAATTGACCCCCACCCTCTTGCGGGAAATGATTGAGAAAATCGTCGTGCATGAGTGCAGCTATGACGAGAACGGCACCCGCAGGCAGGACATTGAGATTTATTACAGCTTTGTCGGCAAGATAGACTTGCCGGAAGCCTAACGCCTGACCTATCCGACACAGCCCTAAGTGCCGGATAGGAACGGCAAAATTTTTTACACTTCTATTACTTCTTTATCGCACATTAGCAGATTCGCAAGGGTTATCAGGCGCTGAAGTAGTTTCGTCGGTTTCGGTCCATCGAAATAGCCCTTTTCGTCAAATAGAGATACGAGCTCCTTGGCGCCTTCCTGGCTGTGACCCACTTCTTTGTAAAACATGATTGAAGTTGGAGCCATTCCATCATATTTGAGCTCTGTTAGGAAACGCTTGATGCAAGGGACGCTGTCGCCGTTTGGGCCAAACCAAATGCGGTTATCCTGGAGTCTCTCGCGAAACGCGTTTCGCGAGAGCCTCCAGCAGCGTCCTGCTGGAGGCTCTACAACACGCCCCGAGGGCGTTGTGATTGGATAGTCGGAATCTGGGCTGTAAGTCTTTACACTGAGGTCGCTTGGCTTCCAAACGCCTCGAGGGTCGTTGTCTGGATTCTTGTAGCGGGCGTTTGCCTCGTCTGTTCTCGGCAGGCGTCCAATCACAAAGCGCTCAATGGATTTGGCGTATACGAGAACATAATCATGGCTATTTGAAACGTATTTGGCGTCATTCTTGGGCGAGTAAGCTCGTTCCCAGATTAGCTGAGAAACGAAATTTGCCTCTCCGAACACCTCGTCACAGAGGATGCGCAAATTGCGGTCTTCGTTATCGTCAATCGAAATGAAAATGACGCCATCGTCGGTTAGGAGCTCTCGAGCCAGTCTCAACCTAGGGTACATCATCGAGCACCAGTCGCTATGGTAGCGGCCACTTGTGTCGGCGTTGGACTGGCCGGCGAGTCCCGCCTGCTCCTTATAGTTATCGACAGAGTTGCCGAAATTGTCCTTGTAGACAAAGTCGTGACCCGTGTTGTAGGGTGGGTCGATGTAGATCATCTTGACCTTGCCGTGGTAGTCGCGCTGTAGGAGCTTCAGCACCTCGAGATTGTCGCCTTCGATATAAATGTTGTCCGAGTCGAAGGACCCATCCTCTCCATCGCGGCTGCGGCTTTTCTCGATACGGGGACGCAAAGTAGCAGTGCTGGACATCTGCGACTGGCGGATGGCATCGGCCTTGCCGGGCCACGTGAACGCATAGCGCTCCAGGCCCTCGTCTACCTCGTCGCCAAGCTCCAGCCGCAGTTTGTCGAAGTCGATTCCGCTCTCGGAGAACACTTCGGGCATCAGCTCCTTGAGCTTATTCAGGCGGTCGTCAATAAGACTCTCCGATTCAAGAGTCATCTTTTCTATCTCGCCCATGAGGTCTCCTCCTAGGAAAGTTGAGATTTGATTAGTTGAACTATGTAGGGCATGGCGGCAATAAAAACGTCGGTGCCCTTGCCGGCAAGCCAGCTCAGGAGTTTGTCAAGCTTGCTGCCCCGTTTGCTTTTATCTTTTGTGTTGAGATCGCCCATCATCCCTTTGAGCAGCGTCTTCTCGTCATCGGAAAGCGTTGTCTCTGGCAATTTGTCAATCTGTTCAAAGGTTGCCTCTAACGTGACCTGTACGTTGCTCGTGGCGGATGCCGTGAGGCTGACGCTAGCGCCCTGCGCTTCGGCGATTTTCAGCTTACGGAGCTCCTCATCACGGAAATGCTTCAGTTTGTCGATACGTAGTTGCGTCTGTTCATCGTTGAAATCATTGCGATTGGAAGACCCATAGGAATAGGAGGCTAGTCCGTCCGTGTAGGAGTCGTAGCCCCTCGCGTTTGCGTAGACGTAGTCGATTGAGTCGTATACGGCTTTGAGCTCGTCGTCTTTCACGCCCTCTTCAAGAGCTTGCTCCAGTCTCCTGATATGCTGCGTTATAGTTGCGCAGAATGCGGCACCGAACGCTTTGTCGTCTGAGTCTTCCCGCTTTAGGCGCAGCTTCTGGAGAATCATCCCTAGGTCGCTTTTCGAGTAGCGAAATGAGCTTGAGGAATTGATATATTTTAAAGACTCGGGGTTAGTGTAGTCGAGGTCGAAGACCTGCATGATTTCACGGCAGAGCGCATCAACATCCTCATCTGCAGCATCACTCAAAAGGCGCGCCGCTCGCAAAATATACTCATCTAGAACGGCCATTGCAGATCTCCTTTATCTCATCGGCGACCGCCCTCAGGCGTCGCTCCTCTTCCTTCATTTCCATCCTCAGCTTCGCGGACTCGTTGAGCGTTATGTCCTTCGACCGCCGCTGCTCCTTCAGCCGCTTGACGGAGGCTCCCATCTCATCGTAGCGCGACGTGAGGGCGATCAGCTTTTCCCGGTCTCGAGCGGGGCATACGGGGTAGAACCCCAGGCCGCCAATCGCGCGGGACAGCGCTACGGTGCGCGACAGGTCGACCAGGTACTCCCAGAGGTCGCCCTGCGAGAGCCGCCCGAATGCCAGCGCGCCTAGGAAGTCCGCGTATTCTGAACGGCCAGGATCGAACGCGCCCGTCGACTCGACTCGGTCGACGACCGTCGCGCCCTGCTCGGCCTGGCTCCTCCGCGTGAGGGCGACCGATATGCACGCGCAGCCGCCCGCCTCGACCAGGAGCACCGTCGGGTTCGGGAAGCACTTGTGCACGAGCTCCGCCACCTCGGCCACCGCCATGGTCCCGGCTGTCATCTCGCAACGGAGGAAGACGACGCTCTGCACGTTGCGCTCGTCGTCCTCGTACGGCGGGATGCGCGTCGTGGACTTCTGGACCGTGGCGAAGTGCTCGAGGCGCGCGACCTTGTCGAGCCTCTTCTGCTCGGTCTTGGTGAGCATGGCCTGCTTGACGAGCACCGTCTTGGGAATGCGGCGGCATCCCGCGAGCGCCGCTTCGGGCAGGCGCAGGATTCCGTTCCAGTCGATGCCGCTCATCGCAGCACCGCGAAACATACCAACGAGTAGTCGTTGAAGCCCATGACGGTGCCGCTGCCGACCTCGCCCAGGCTGAATAGGCTTTCGATTCCCTTGTCCTGCTGTGTTCCGGTGATGGCTGCCACCACGGTGTCGAGCAGGTCGGCGTAGGTGCCCATCCTCGTTCCGTCACGGGTCTCGTGGTTAAACTCTCGACACAGCTCGGCGATGGGTTCGGGGTGCCCCGAGCAGGCGGCGCGCATGATATCGAGGGCGGGCTTGGGCTGTGTGTGCTTCGTCATGACCTCGCCATCGCCCGACACGTATACCACGTAATACGGGAAGACGGGGTTCGTGTCCTTGGGGTTGTTGGCATCGTCATTTTGCTTGAGGCAGAAGACCACCCCAGGCTTCACGTCTGCACGAAGCTCATCGGGGATGGGTGCCACGGCGTGGAGTCCCACGGGCGATTTCTCAAGTGTGCCGGGGTACTCCTTCGCGTAGCGCTGGAGTTCAACGCGGAAGTCGTCAAAGGCGAAGTCCGTGATGGAGATTCCGCCCGAGATATCCTCGAGGTCGAGCACCTCGCTCTTGAGCTGTTGGAGCTGCTGGCGGCGGTATTTGAGGTCGTTCATCTCGCTGCTGCCCTTGGCCTCCAGCACGTTTTCCTCGCCGGTGGCCGATGCGTCGAGCAGGGCCATGCGCCCCTTAACGCGGCCCTCGAGCTGGATGTACTCGTCGAGCGCGATGTCCGGCCAGAAGTTGACCAGCTGAATCTGGGCGTTCTTGGAGCCCAGTCGGTCGATGCGCCCGAAGCGCTGGATGATCCGCACCGGATTCCAGTGGATGTCGTAGTTCACCAGGCAATCACAGTCCTGCAGGTTCTGGCCTTCGGAGATGCAGTCCGTTGCGAAGACGACATCAATCTCGCCGAGTGCCCTCTGCTGTTCCGGCAGCTCCTTGGAGATGGGGGAGAACCTTGCCAAGATGTTCTCGAAGGTGGTCCTGGGAAGTTTTAGCGAGTAGGTTCGGTTTGAACTGCCCGCCACCTCGGCGCACTCGATGCCGAGCTCTTGCTTCAGCCAAGGGGCCAGCTGCTCGAAGAGATATGCGGTTGTGTCGGCGAACGCGCTGAATACCAGCACCTTGCGGTTTCCGGGGTTGTACGGGTTTCTGACTTTGTCGGCAATGAAGTCGCGCAGCTTCACGAGCTTGGCATCGCGCTCGGGCGTCACCGCGTCGGCGTAGGCGAGCAAAGCGCGGAGCACTTGGATATCGAAGTCGAGGTCCTGACCCAGGCGCAGGGCGTCGACGTCGCGCAAGTCGACGCGCACTTTGCCACCTGCCTCGAACTCCTCGGCATCGTCGTCATCAAAACCGTCCTCGAGGCCCTCGGTGCCATAGGTGACTCCCGATGAGTCGGCGTTGAGCCTCGCGCGCAGGTCGATGCAGCCGTCGAGAATGCGACGTAGCGTGATGCGGAAGCTGTTTACGGAGGACTCCATGCGCTTGAGGACGTTGACTCGCATGAGGTTAGCCACCGCGGTTGTGCGGTGGACCTGGCTTTCGAAGTCCTTACCCCACGTGTCTCCGTAGCGGTCCTCGTACTTGCGCCGCTGGTCGGAGCGCACGTAGGAGAGTACTTGGTACTGGGCGAACGTGAGCTGGGCGATCATGTCGTTGAGATCGGCGACCGGCGGCAGCTCATCGTTAAGGTCGATGGGCGTCTGGAACGACAGGGGCGGATGGCGCGCCGGGAAGGTTCCGCTCGCGGCGCCGTAGTACTTCGTGATATGTTTGCGGCTGCGCGCGATGGTCAGAACGTCGAGCAGCTTGAAGTAGTCGGCGTTCACCGCATTCACGAAGCTCTCGGTTGTGCGCTCGGAGTCGGGGAGTTTGCTCCATTCGTTGAACCTCTGCTGGGCGACGCGCGTCACGTGGGTGATCGACGGGATGCCGTCGGTCTCTTCGAGGTACGCATCGTCGCCCTCGGTGATGAGCTCAATCTGGTTTCGCAGGTCGAGCAGACGGTTGTTCACCGGGGTTGCTGAGAGCATGAGCACCTTGGTGCGCTGGCCTGACTTGATGACGCTCTCGATGAGACGCGTGTAGCGGTCGGTCTTGTCCGCGTCGGTGCTTTTGTTCCTAAAGTTGTGGCTTTCGTCGATGACGAGAAGGTCGAAGTGGCCCCATCGCAGGTGCTCGAGGTCAACCTCGCCGCTCATGCCGTGGTAGCGCGACAGGTCAGTGTGGTTGAGAACCGTGTAGCTGAAGCGATCATCGGCCAGCGGATTGCGGTCATCGTTATCCTGGGTCCACAGAGTCCAGTTGTCCCGCAGGCGCTTTGGACACAGTACGAGGATGCGATCGTTGCGCTCCTGGTAGTACTTCATGACGGCGAGCGCCTCGTAGGTCTTGCCCAGGCCTACCGAGTCAGCGATGATGCAACCCTTATATTTCTCCAGCTTGCGGATGGCGCCCACGACGGCGTCCTTTTGGAAGTCATAGAGTTTGTTCCAAACCACGGACTCTTCGAACTTGAGACCTGGGCGAATGCCGTTGTCCTCATCGTCCTCCATGAAGTCGCGGAACAGGTGGTAGAGGGTTAGGAAATACACGAACTCTGGCGGGTTTTCGCGGTAGAGCGTCTCGACTTGGGCGGCTGCCTGCGCGGTGACCTCTTCGACCATGGCGGGGTTGTCCCAGACCGATTCGAACATCATCTTGAGGCCGACTGCCTCGGTGGCGTTTTCGAAATGGCTCACGCAGGTGACGGTTCCCGGGCGCCGCTCGTAACCGAGGCCCTCTTGCGTGAAGTTCGCGGCGGCGCCCATGAAGGCGTGATCGTTGCCGGAGGGGTTCTCCACCACGTATGTGCCGCCCGGCTGTATGGCGCCGGACGTTTTGGCGGATTTAAAGATTCCCTTCTCGCGGATCCACTCGGCGCACTCGCGCGCGAGCGCGCGCTGGTTGAGGCTGTTGCGCAGTGTGAGCTCGAGCCCCGAGCCACCGACACCCACCTCGCGTGCGCGGCGGGCTACCTGGAACTCGCGAGGCTCTTTCGAGTCGGCCATACGCTTGATGAATGTGGGTTCGCTGAACAGGAAGCGCACCTCGTCGATCTTGGAGAGCTCTTCTTTGAGCTCCCCATAGGCGAACACGGTGAAATACGAGCTGATTATCGACAGTTTTGCGCCGTCGTCGATGGATTCGCCGAGGGCATCTCCCAGGCGTTCGGCGCCGACGTTGCTCAACGATTTCACGTCTCTATGCCACCTTCTTCGCGAGATTTTCAATCAGGCAGGTGTTTACGAAGGGAGAGAGGCGCATGCATTGGAGCGCAGGATCCTCTTTCGTCGTACCATGCAGGGGTTCGGGGATTTGGACGCGATTCATCGGGGAGCTCCCGATCGCATTTCGCCGTGGTCTTGCACCCGCTGCTTTGATTTGACCTGCTGAGCCATGCCATTTCTCCATGTGTATGATATATAGTACAGCAGTGTAGCCCAAATCTGGTATGTACGAAATATCAGACACTGTACGGAATATGAGTCAATACGATGGACTCATGAAGAGAGACGAGACATGTGAGTACGTATGCAAGAAGGTGGGCGAGAACATCGGCCGTCTTCGGGAAGAGCATGAAGTTTCACAGGCTGAGCTTGCCCGGCGAATCGAGGTAAGCCGTCCTAATCTCAATAAGGTTGAAAGCGGCAATCAAAACTTCTCGCTCGACTATCTCGTCCTGATCGCAAACGGTCTGGACATTCCCGTTATCGAGTTCTTCTCCGGCTTGGAAAAAGATTCCCCGCGGGTCATCCTCGAGAAGAGCAGGGCCGCCGACCGGCAATAGGGCCTGTCCGTCGTCCGGTGACAGCGCATTGTCCCTTTATAGCAGCGGATTCTCCCTGCTCATGTGCTCCTAATGTCGAATGGTGGAAGTTCCTAATGTCAGATTTGGGAACATTGCCAACCATTTAAATGGAGCTGGATTAGACCCATGTGCACACAAGCGATGGCTGTTGCAATGTCGAACGTGTCGGCTCGGTTTCAGTCTATGTAGGTCCGATAATGTATCAAATCGTGATTTATATAATCGTGATATGATGAATCCAGATTCTCAAAAAGAGGGTGGGCAGCATGGGCTTTATCGAGTGGAACTTGTTGACGCCGTTGACCTCGTGAGCTGATGTTCGGGGTGTTGGGGCGGTTGACCTGCTGGGCAAACCGTTCGGGGCTCTTGCCGCCATGTAATTCTGCCATTGGCATGCCCGACCCCCACCCTCCAATGTTCCCAGCGTGTTAAGACCGCGTGAGCCGGGTGCTCTTCTGTGATGGAGTGCCCTGCTTTCCGCTATCCTAGTGAGCTGTCGCGCGCGGAGGGCCGCTGTGGCGAGGGGCGATTTCATCGTCGATCCCGGCAGCCGGAATCCGTGTTCGCGATATGCCGAGCCGCGCTGTCTACGCGCCCCGGCAGTCTGTACACCAGCCGCCCGCTTACGGCACGGGGCGGCACAGATCAACAAGGAGGAAGCAGTGGCACAAGACTGCACCACCAACCCCGCCAACATGCATTCCATGCACACCCGCACCTGTGGCGAGCTCCGCTCCGCCAATATCGGCGAGGAGGTTACCCTCACCGGTTGGGTGAGCCGTCGCCGCGACCACGGCGGCCTGATCTTCTGCGACCTGCGCGACCGTGAGGGCATCACGCAGATCAACTTCGACCCCGAGCACTCCGACGGCGACGCCTTCAAGATCGCCGAGACCATGCGTCCCGAGTGGCCCATCCTCGTGCACGGCATCGTGCGCGACCGCGGCCACGACGCGGTGAACCCCAAGCTCGCCACCGGCGAGATCGAGGTCCTCGTCGACCACGCGCAGGTGCTCAACCGCTCCAAGACCCCGCCGTTCCAGATCGAGGACGGCATCGAAACCGCTGAGGACACGCGCCTGCGTTACCGCTACCTGGACCTCCGCCGTCCGGAGATGGCCGCGCGCCTGCGCCTGCGCTCCGATTTCACCTTCGCCATCCGCTCGGCTCTCCACGACCGCGCCTTCACTGAGGTCGAGACGCCGGCCCTGTTCAAGTCCACGCCCGAGGGCGCTCGCGACTTCGTGGTGCCCAGCCGCCTGCAGCCCGGCAACTTCTACGCCCTGCCGCAGTCCCCGCAGCTGCTCAAGCAGCTGCTCATGGTCGGTGGCGTCGAGCGCTACTACCAGGTTGCCAAGTGCTTCCGCGATGAGGACCTGCGTGCCGACCGTCAGCCCGAGTTCACGCAGGTGGACATCGAGATGAGCTTCGTGGAGCAAGACGACGTCATGGCGCAGCTCGAAGACGTGCTCGCCGACGCGTTCGCCAAGGTGGGCGTCGAGATGCCCACGCCGCTGCGCCGCATCTCCTACTGGGACGCCATGGACACCTACGGCTCCGACAAGCCCGACACCCGCTTTGGCATGGAGCTCGTGGACCTCACCGACGTGTTCGCCGGATCCGCCTTCAAGGTGTTCGCCAGTGCCGCGAACACGCAGGGCCACGTGGTCAAGGCCATCAACGCCAAGGGTGCCGGCAGCTGGCCGCGTGCTCAGATCGACAAGCTCGCCAAGGTCGCCGCGACCTTCGGTGCCAAGGGCCTGGCATGGATCGCCTTCCGCGAGGACGGCTCCATGAACAGTCCCATCGTCAAGTTCTTCACCGACGAGGAGATGGCCGAGCTCCGTCGCCGCTGCGACGTCGAGCCCGGCGACCTGGTGATGTTCGCCGCCGGCCCGCGCCTCGAGGCAAACGAGATCCTCGGCGGCATGCGCTGTCACATGGCCGACGCGCTGGAGCTCCCGCGCGAGGGCCACGACTTCCTGTGGGTCGTGAACTTCCCGCTGTTCCATTGGGACGAGGAGGGCAAGCGCTACGAGGCGGAGCACCAGCCCTTCACGCTGCCCCACATCGACGAGCTGCACCTGCTCGACGAGGACCCGCTCAAGATGGGCTCCTGCACCTACGACTTCGTCATGGACGGCTTCGAGGCCGGCGGTGGCGGCATGCGCATCCACGACTCCGAGCTGCAGCTCAGGATGCTCGAGTTTATGGGCTTCACCGAGGAGCGCGCCCGCGCGCAGTTCGGCTTCCTCATGGAGGCCTTCGAGTTCGGCGCCCCGCCGATGGGCGGCTTCGCGCTCGGCCTCGACCGCGTGTGCATGCTGCTTGCCGGCACCGACTCCATTCGCGACGTCATGGCGTTCCCCAAGACCAGCAGCGGCTCCGACCTCATGTCCGCGGCTCCGTCCGAGGTGAGCCTAGCGCAGCTCAAGGAAGTCGGCCTGCGCCTGGAGTAGCCTCGCTTTTCCAGGCACCCCACCTCGCCCTTCAATCGTCGGGCGCCGCACGCAAGGCGTGCGCCCTCCTCTTTCAGAGCGATCTGGGGCATCTGGAAAACCGAGCGGCTGCGCGAGGCGCCCGACCTTGCCCCTCAATTTGGGGACAGACACGTAATTGAGGTTCAAATCTTGCACTTGATGGGGAGGCAGCCAGTTGGCCGCCTCCCCATCTTACAAATAACGACAATTTGTACCAATGGGGCGCGATGTTGGAACTCTCGGCGCCGGTGGTTCTAAAGAAGACGAACAAATAATGGAAATATGTCCAATATCGTCATCGCGTGGCATCGCTTAGGGAGTCTCAATCGCGTCTGTTTCTCAAAAATGTCTTCGCCGACGTTGATTTTGGTACAGATTATCGATATTTGTATATGATGGCGCCGAGATGGCATAAGGAGTCGGGCTGCGCCTGGGGTAGCTCGCATGTTCGTATCTCAATTTAGTGCCTGTTCCTCAAATGAGGTACCAATCACCTCCGTTGACCATATGGACGGGTATTGGAGTTTTATACTGGGGTGACGGATGAAGCCGACCCGAGGGAGGGCGTTATGGACCAGCAGTTGATCGGTGCGATCGAGGCGGGTGGCACCAAGATGGTGCTGGCGACCGGCTATGCCGATGGAACGATCGTGGAACGTGCGAGCATTCCCACCGAGGAGCCAGCGAAGACGGTTCCCGCCATGGTCGAGTGGTTCGCCGATAAGGGGATCGCCGCTCTGGGTATCGCTGCCTTTGGTCCCACGGCGGTCAATCCCAAATCGCCCGACTACGGTCACATCCTGCAAACGCCTAAGATCGCTTGGCGCGGCTATGACTTCCTTGGCGAAATGGCCCGTGGGCTCAACGTACCCTGCGGCTACGACACCGACGTGAACGGTGCATGCCTGGGCGAGGTCATATACGGTGCGGGCAAGGGCCTCGACAACGTGATCTACATCACGGTGGGCACCGGCATTGGCGCGGGCGTGTACGTTGGCGGGCATCTGCTCCACGGCATGCTGCATCCCGAGGCCGGGCATATCGCGCTTGCGCGCGTGCCGGGCGATGAGGGCTTCGCGTGCAACTGCCCGAGTCATGAGAGCTGCTTCGAGGGCCTCGCCGCCGGTCCCGCCGTGGTCGCCCGGTACGGCGTGGAGCGGGCGTCCGACATGGCCGACGATGAAGGATTCCTCGAGCTCGAGAGCACGTACATCGCCCAAGGTATATGCACGTATATCTATACACTCTCGCCGCAGCGCATCGTGTTGGGCGGTGGCGTGCCCGATCACGCCCCCAAACTCATGGCCCGCGTGCGCGCCAAGGTACTCGAGCAAATCAATGGGTATCTGGCGACGCCCGAGCTCGCGGATATCGATACCTATATCGTGTCGCCCGCCTGCGACGGCAACCAGGGCGTGCTTGGTGCCATCGCCTTGGGCGCCAGAGCACTCGAGGGCTAACACGGGGTTCCCTGCTTCTAACACGAGCACGGTGCCGTAAGGATATCGGATGGCGCCGCGCGGCCAGTTAGATGGC
>NZ_QUHV01000005.1 GCF_003479805.1 Collinsella sp. AF08-23
AGAGCATTTCCCAGTTGACAAAACTATAGGAACACCCCCCTTCCGGGATTGCAGGCCACCGCGCCGGCGTTCCAGGTCGCAAGACGAACGCGGCAGCCACCTTCAATTGCCGGGCGGGCTGCTCACCTCACAGCTTCAAATGATCGAACCTCGGATACCCGCGCCGCAGGGCCTTGTTGAACTGCCGCTTGAGGCAGCCCGCCTGCAGATACCACGCCGCATACAGGGCAAGGCCCTCGACGACGAGCATCACGATGAGGACGGGCACGGAGCTCTTGGTCATCACCAACATGGCATCGAAGGCGGCGAAGAGGGCGAGCACGCCGCCCGTCGCCCTCGTCCGCTCCTCGATTTGGCGCCTCAACTTGCAGCGCACGCCCTCGATCTCCATCTCGGAATACGCGGAGGATTCCAAACCCCTCCTGATTTCACCATC
Source organism: Collinsella sp. AF08-23 (assembly GCF_003479805.1). Classification (GTDB taxonomy): domain Bacteria; phylum Actinomycetota; class Coriobacteriia; order Coriobacteriales; family Coriobacteriaceae; genus Collinsella. The sequence goes on from NZ_QUHV01000005.1 coordinate 437, forward strand.
AAGCGTGGCCTTATACAGCGAGAAGAGCATGTGGGCTCCCTTCCAAAACGGTCAGTCGACAAACCAGAGCCAGATGAAGAACATGAGGTACGAGACGCTCGCCAGGTACAGGACTCCCGCGGCAACCGCGAACCCGGGCCGAACGCCGGCCCCTCCCCTTGCGCGGCGGACCTCGCGCACCGTGAGGACGACGGCGACGACCAGCCCGATGACGGCGAGCGCCGCCATCCCGAGCGAGAGCGCCGCCAACCCCATCGCGGCGGCCATGACCGGGGCCATGAGCAGGGCGCATCCGCAACCCCCGGGGCCGTACAGGCGCCCGGACGAGCGGATCGGACGACGGCGTCGTTGATGCGCAGCGAGAACCGGCCCCGCGGGACAGCTGCTTTTGAGCGTCGACCGGGCGTGAGGGGACTCCGTCACAGGAGCCGTTCTCTCAGTCGCGCGCGCCATTGCCGCCCCCTACTCGATCGGGTCGCCCGCGGTGGCAGGACCGTCCACGTCGCGCGCGCCCACGAGAGTGCGGGTCTTGGGGTACCAGCGAACCTCGGCCATCGGCTCGTCGAGGACGAGCGCGACCTCGGGCCAATCGGCGGCGTTCACGCTGAGGCGCGCATCCACATGGTGATTCGCCACCGACTCCCCGTCCTTGTAGAGCGACACCTCGAACGTGGTGGGCGACAGCGCCGCCCCGCGGCCGCGCGGCTTATTGATCTCGGCCCCGTAGAAGGCGAAGCGCTCCTGCCGCCATCCCCCGTTGAGGTCGTCAAGCATCTCGCTGCAGGAGAACGCGCCGCCGGCGATCGAGATGACGGCGAACACGCCGCAGAACGCCACGATCGCGGCGGACCCGGTGTGCTTGTAGGAGATGGGGTCCTTCTTGCGGTGACGGCGATACACAAAAGGAATCGCGCCGAAAGCGACCATGAGGACAAGGCCGAACACCCCCGTGGTATCGGCCGAGGAGAGCGCGCCCATGGCGAGGAAGAACGGCACCACGTAGCAGAAAAAGCCGAGCAGGATGCCCTTGAGCTCACGGGCGAGGACGGCGGAATCGACGTGCCTGCGATGCATGCGCTGCAGGTAGACCATGGGCGTGAAGCACAGCATGGAGATGCCGAACAGGATGAACCCGACGCCGACCGATGCGCGGTTGTACAGCGCCGCCGCCCCGACGCTCGTGGCGAAGCGGCCGTAGACGAGCACGCCGAACGCGGTGAAGAGGAAGACACAGCCGATGATGGCGACGGCTCCCTGCTTGCGGTCCCTCGCGGTGGTGAAACGTCCCATGCTTCCTCGCTCACGTCGATGCGGCCCGGTCCGTCCCCGGGCCGATAATTCAGACGAATCTAGCACAGGGCAAACCAACCCATGGCGGAGGTTCGGTAAAGGGCGCGGAGGGGTCGGCCTGCGCGAAACGGAATCGAGGCAAATGCTCAAGCCAATTATGCCAACTTTCCGGCGCGCTCACGTATTGTTGATAGAGGGAGATATCGCAAACCGGTCCCTCGCACATCGAAACCACCCGAGAAAGCGAGGTGAGGGCATGGGAGCTTGGCTTCTTGAGCTTTTTCGTATTCAAATCGGAAAACGCCAAGTAGCACCAACATAAGATGCGCAGTCACCTGCACTTTTGCCGCACGAGATACCCGCCGTACTTCGCGAGTTCAAAAATGGATACGAAAAAGCTCAACTAAAGGCAATGCACAAGAGATTTGGCAGCTCGAGTCATCTCGAGGCGGTAAGGTGAACTTGGAAAAGGACAAACATGTTCGACTCCAACGAAGGGAGCGCAGATGATTCTCTCGGAACAGATCAAGCTTGGACGCAAACAACTCGGGATGTCGCAAGCCGATCTCGCCGACGCCATCTGGGTGTCAAGAAACACCGTCAGCAACTGGGAACGGGGCGATACCACGCCTGACATTCAAAGCCTCGTGCTGATGGGCGCGCTCTTCGGGCTCTCTCTCGACGAGATGGTGAAGGGCGACGAGCAGGTGATGGCCCAGGCGCTCGAACGCGACAAGAATCACCTCCTCATTGCAGGAGAGACGTTCAACCCTGGAAATCGGCAAGCCGCCGACTGGAACCATACATCCACGCTGGGCCTCTTCGAACTTCGCTCGACGGGCGGGCCCGCACACGGCAAATTCGAGGATGCCGATGTCACCGATTCACACGGGCTTGCGTATCGCCTGGTGCGCATCGCGACGCTATTCAGCAGAAGCCTTTACCACATCTTGGATGAACATGGGTACAAAGTTGGCTCTATCACACGCAGACACGCTCTCCAGCACCCCGTCTTCCAAGTACGCATGGAGGGATTCGACCGAATCCAGCTCCGTCGCGAGACTCGCATCGACAACGGCTACAAAGACGTCATACGGTTCGACGGCGGCGGCGTCGGCGTGGACGGCAACCTCATGGGGGACGAGTTCTCGATAGTACGAAACAACAGCGCAATCGCCCACATCAACGCACGTCGGGCCCTCAACCGGACCGCATATGGCATCGAAATCGTGGACGATGCTTCGGTTCCCCTCGCACTCGGCCTGACGTTCGCAATCTTGATGCTCCGCGACTACGATCGCGTATGGGTGCGCGGTGCGGGCAAAGCTTCTATCTGAACCTTTGGATGACCGGAGGCTTCGCGAATTGCGGTAAGTTTTCCAGCCATGCGCTCATTTCAACCCAGCTACATCATCTTCCCCTGGTAATGCCCGTGCACAAGCGCGGGCATTACCTTCCGCAACAAACGCGCTCGGTTCAATCATAGGTAGTTGACGCCTTATACTATGCGCCGTATAGTATCTGTCGAAGGGAGGCATCATGGATGCTCAGATGAAACGCGGCTTCCTCGAGATATGCGTGCTCGCGTCGCTCCAGGGACGGGACTCCTACGGCTATCAGATCGTGAAGGACGTGCCCGACATCCTGGGCCTCACCGAGTCGACGCTCTACCCGCTACTCAAGCGCCTCGAGAAGGCCGAGTGCCTGACCGCCTACTCCGTGGAGCACAACGGGCGACTGCGAAAGTACTACCGACTCACGCCGACAGGCGAGGAGCGCATCGCCGAGTTCCTATCCGAGCAGGCGGACATTATGTCGATCTATGACTTTGCAAAGCGAGGTACACAACGATGACCAAGCAGGAATTCCTATCCGAACTCGAACGGGCGCTGGGCAAGCTGCCGCACGCCGAAGTCGAGCAGGCGCTCGCGTTCTACGATGAGGCCATCAGCGATCGCATGGAAGACGGTCTTTCCGAAGCCGAAGCGGTGGCAGACCTGGGCCCGATCGACGAGATCACGGCGCAGATCGCCGCGGAGACCCCGCCCATCCCTCGCGCCATCGCCCGCGCGAACACCGGCAGCCGCACCCTCAACATCGTGCTGCTCGCCGCGTTCTCTCCCATCTGGATACCCATCGTGCTCGCGCTCGCGGCGGCCACGCTCGCCGTGTATGTCGCGATATGGGCGGTCATCGCCGCGCTGTGGGCCGTCGACGCGGTCCTCGTGCTCATGCCCTTCGCGGGGCTTGCCGCCCTTACCTCGACCCTGGGCGGGGGCATGCCGCTGCCCGGCGTGTTCGTATTCGGCCTCTCGCTCGTGTCGAGCGGCTTCGGACTCGTCGCCTCCTTCGCCGTGTTCTGGGCCAGCAAACTGCTCTTCCGGGCAACGCGTTCCTTCGCGCGCTGGATCGCGAGCCTGTTCGTGCGCGTGTCCGGTAAAGACGATGGCGGCGAGACGCCCAATCGGGTGAAGACCGACGGCACCCCGAACACGCCCGCCCATGCCGAGAATACCCCCTCCAACCACGCCACCCTCCCGGAAGGAGGCACCCGCAATGCGTAAGGCTCCCAAGATCATCCTCATCACCGCCGCGGCGCTCATCGGAACCGGCACCGTGCTCTCGTGCGGCGCGTGGGCGGTGGCCGGATTCGATACAGCCCGCTTGTCCACCGTGAACTACGACTGGCATCAAACGGTGAGCGCATTCGAGGACGAAGCAACCTCGCCGCACAAGAGCATCGTTATCACGTCAGAATTCGAGAACGTTCTCCTCGAACCCGCTGACGGCGATGCCATAGAGCTCGAGTACTGGACGGGAAACTGCCAGAGCGTCTCCGTCGAGGACACAGACGGCGTGCTCAAAATCGACGTCGACTCGCAGCCCATGGAGGGCGTCATGATCGACCTCTCCCCTGCTGAGGCCGGCGGCGTCGACGACACTACGACCGTGGTGCGCGTGCCAGCCTCGTTTACCGGTGAGATCGAGGTGCACTCCGATTCGGGCGATGTCGTTGCGACTAACGTGCACGGGCTCGCCGGGCTGCGAGCTTCCAACAGTAACGGGGACGTCGTGGCGAAGAACGTCTCCGCCGCCAAGCTCGACGCGATAAACGAGAACGGCGACACCCTGCTCTCCGGCGTCGAAAGCGAGGCGATCCTCGCGACCAACTTCAACGGCGACATCTCGCTTGGAGGTGCTGCGGCGCGCAAGGCCCAGGTCGTAAACGAAAACGGCGACATCATGCTGGTGGACATGGCACTGCAGGATGACCTGCTGTGCGAATCCGTGAACGGGGACATCTCGGCGCAGAGGCTCGACATTACCGCGAGTCGAATTGAGAGTGCGAACGGGGACATCTACCTGTCATATCTGGGGGCAGAGAGCTCCTATCATATCGATGCCCACACCACCCAGGGAGACATCGTGGCACCGCGGGGTGCCGACGATGCGGCGCGCACCATCGGCGTCACCAGCAGCCTGGGCGACATCCAGATCAACTTCACCTCGAAATAGGAACCACCCCTCACCTCAATTTGGGTGCCTCAATTGAGGGACTGTCCCTAAATTGAGGTGGTTAGGGCGGCGGCGAAATACAACCCAATCCAAACGCGTCCCATTGGAGGCACCCATGTCGCACGCGGCACTGCGCCTTGTTGGCATCACTAAACTCTACCGTTCGAACACCGTTTTGGGCCCCATCGACCTCTCGCTCGAAGAAGGGCGCATCTATGGCCTCATCGGCGAGAACGGCGCGGGGAAATCGACGCTCATTCGCATCGTCATGGGCTTGAGCAAGCCGACGAGCGGCACCGTGGAGCTCATAGGACAACGGGGGTCAGCTGGCCTGCGGAACGCGCGGTCGAACATCGGCTACGTCCCGGATTCGAGCGCAAGCTATCCGCTGCTCAGCGCTGCCGACAACCTCAAGGCGCGCTGTCTCGAATGGGGGCTGGACCAGCGACAGATTCCGCGCATCCTCGATATGATTGGGCTTGCGGATGCAGGTAACAAGCGTGCCCGCAGCTTCTCCCTGGGCATGCGCAAACGCCTCGACTTAGGCATCGCCCTTTTAGGGCAGCCGCGCATGCTCGTGCTCGACGAGCCGACCAACGGGCTCGATCCGCTCGGCACCATCGAGATCCGCGAACTCATCAAGCGACTCAACCGCGAGCGCGGTACCACGGTGCTTATATCGAGCCACAACCTCGCCGAGCTTCATCAGACGGCGACCGATTACGTCATCCTAAGCGGCGGCAGGCTCATGGCGGAGCTGACCGCAGGCGATATCGAAAGGTTGAGCGGCGGCGATCTGGAGAAGCTCTATACGCGCATCATGATGGGCCATCATAACGGGCCGTGCCGCGGCGAGGCGGCCCCGCAGCACCTCAGACGCCCCTCGAAACCTATCTCGACATCGGGAGATGATTGCGATGTCCAGTAACGCCCCATACACGCATCGCCGCAAGTGGCGCTTTGGATGTCAGACGAAGAAGCGCTCGGGAGCCCCGTCGGCACTTATGCGATCTCTTACCGGCGAATTCTTCCTCGCCTGCCGCATCGATCGGCTGATCCCCCTTGCCGCTCTCTGCCTGATCACCTGCATCGCAACCATCTTGAACCCTGACAACGGACCGCTCTTCATGGTGGCGGGAGACCCGAATGCGGCCGTGGGGACCACCATCGGATTCGTCGGCGATGTCATCATCCCTGGTCACGTGGCGGAATCCGTCCTCCGCGCGTCGCTCGTCTACACGATCGCGTGGATCCCAGCCGCGGCAATCATGGGCGTCACCGCTGTCGGAGTCGGCACCGCCGAGACGACGGCCCAACTCTCCCAGGCGAAAGGCGTGCCGGGAGGCGCGGCCGCCCTTGCACGGGTGATACCGCAGACGATTGCGCTCTCGCTTGCATATTTCCTGTCATGCGCAGTCGCTTTTACGCTCAAAACCTTGACGTTCGGGCCGCCGCTCACCGAAGCCACATGGGGCACGGCGCTTGCCATTACACTAACGAACTGCCTGCTCCTGTGCGCGATCCACCTGGCATCCGCCCTCATTGCCGCCGTCTGCAGAATGCCCCTTCTCGCACTCTTCCTGTCCCTGTTGATCAGCATCGGCCCGCTACTTGCATACCCAAGGGCGTACATCGCGGGAAGCACGCCGATGGTCGTTTGGATGAGCCCCACTGTCCGGCTCATGCACACGTGCTCGCTCAACATATCCGAGGCTTCGCTTGCGGCGGGCGCGGCTGTAGGCGCAGGCATTTGTGTCGTCGCCTCGATACTTACGTATGCGATTTGCAATTGCCAGGAGGCGTGTCGATGAATTACGAAAAGCAATGCCCGTCCGCACGGAATCTCGCGTTCCTCAATCATGGCGTCTCTCCCGATCGCAACGCGCTCGCCAAAGCCGCCGGGGCGCGGGGCAACTCGGCCCCCAAACCCACCGGCCCGCGACGCGCCCCCGCCCAGCACCCCCGCGTTACGACGGCGTCGCTCCTTGTGGGCGTGCGAGCTCATCTTGGGCTTCTGGCACTCGCCGGAACTGCGATTACATGCCTCGTCTTTCTGTTCGCCGGCAGCGGCTCGTGGATGTTCGCCCTCACCGAGGATTCGGGTATCGGTTTTGCGCCCGACCCCGCATATTGGACCATGAATGCCGAGGCAACGGCTGTCGAGGCGCTTACGTGCTCGGCACTTGCCGGAACGGCATTCCTGCCGTTCACTACGCTGGCGGTATGCGGACGCCTTTGCGGGGCCCTCTATGCGACGGACGCCCGAGCGGTCTCGCGGGCGCGCGGCACATCGCCTTGGCGACTGGCAGTTGGCGACCTTCTCACCGCATCACTTCCCGTACAGGCCCTCTACGCCGCCACCGTCGTCGCGATTGCAATCGCGCTGAGCCTGCGGGCAGGGCAGGCGAACCTCCTCGGGGCAGTCCTCGCGTCGCTCGCGCCCCGACTTGCACTCGCCTTGGCCGTCAACGAATCATTCATCGCCTGCGCGCTCGCGCTGTACCGCCTCATCCCCAACCGCGCTGCGGCGTTCGGAGTCATGGCGGTCGGCTTCATCGCCGCCTGCGTGGCGCAGCTCTCGTTCCCAACGATGATATTGCCGATTCACGCCGGGCTCTGGATGCACATAAGCAGCGCAACCGCCCTGCATACACTCGTCCTGCCGGCGCTCGTCTTTTCGGGAATCACCGGCGTCATCGCGCTCGCCCTCTACGCGCACATGCAGCGATAACAGCAGGCCAGCCCTACTCCCTCACGTGTTCGAACAGGTATTCGCGCATATAGGGGATCGCAAAGCTAACCACACCGTACGACGGAGCCTCGATGAGCGCCGCATCTACGAGGCGGCGACGATAGGTGCTCACGGACGTGGGGTCGACCCCCATCTCGCGCGCGATATCGCCAGACGCCACGGGGCCAGACCCACATCGCGCCATGGCCGCAAGGTACTCGAACTGCTTGCCCGAGACGCGCCTGAGCGCCGGCTCGATCACCATGTTATCGAAGCTCTTGCGCGCCGTCGCGATGCCCTTTTGCGCATCGAGCAGCTCAACCGCATCAGAACCGCGGCGCGAAGCTGACTGCCAGGTGTAATATCCGACAAGCTGGACCATGAAGGGATAGCCGGCAGCGGCGGCCGTGAGCACACCGGACACCCCAGGCGCAACAGATTTACCCGCGCGCACCATCGTGTCCTCAAACGAATCTCCGACCTCAAAGTCCATAAGGCGCTTGAGCTCGACATGCTTGGCCCGCTGTAGAAACGTCAGGGTCTCGTCCACCACGACACCGTCGACCGAAGCGGGAAGACCCGCGAATGCAAAGGCGACGTTCGCACCCTGGCGCACCAGCAGCTGGATCTCGTTACCAAGCTCGCGCATCTCATCAAGCGGCGCATCTTGAATTTCATCGAGCGTGATCAAGAGACCACCGTTGCGCGAAGCCTCGTACATGGCTTCCCCCAGCTGCGTCGCCGACTTGGATATCTCGACGGAACCCAAGCTCACGCCCAATATAGAAGGGGATATCGACAGCGAGGACACTTCGCGATTCCGCGAGAGGGCACCGAGAATGCGATCGCAAAAGCCCGCGTTCGCGGCGACGTCAACAACATGGAACCCATGCTCGCGCGCGATGTCTCCAAATGCGTTAAGGAGCACGGTCTTACCCACGCCACGGACCCCGGAAACGCGAAGTAATCTGTCAGGAGCTCCGGGGCCGTTTTCAAGCGCTTCGGTAAAGTCGTCGAGAATCTCATCTCGACCGATAAGTTCAGGTGGATTCATTCCAGCCGTCGGCTTGAACGGATTAACGCGCACCACCGCACATCACCCTCTGCGGTCAAAGAAGTTTAACAAGTTGAACAGAGTTTAACAAGTTGAACAAGGTTTAACAAGTTGAACAAAACTCATACAGAGGGCTCGATAGAAGAAACGCCCGCTCAATCAGCTCACTCGCAAATTCTGTCACTCATTGAGAAACCGCACCGGTGCGGTCCTGATCATGCGCAGCACCGGCATCAGCCCTGCTACGACCAGCACGACGAAACCTGCGACGGCGATGAGGACGGCAGGGGCAAAACGCACGGACAGCATCGCGCTCCCAGCACCCAAGCCCAACGCATGGGCCGCGATCATGTTGGAAAGCACAACCGCAAGCAATGCAGCCGAACCCGCTGCTACCACATGCATAAACGCCTCGAGAACCGAGACGACACAGACTTGGCGAGGGGTGGCGCCCAGCACCTCCAGCAACGATGCGTCACGCTCCCGCACACGCAAGGCGAGAACCACGTTTGCGCACGACCCCACAGCCGCCAAGATAACCGGCCCCGCAAACATTACGCACGCGAGGCGCGGGTCGAGACCGAATCCGCTCCCAATCGGCAAGTCGTATGCCGTGGCATACCGCTCCATCAGGCTCATCATCGAATAGAAGCCCGCAACGACACCCATGGCAACCACGAGGGATGTCTCAATCGACAAGCTTTGTGTCAAGGCGTGCTGAGCGCTCCTGCGCGCGAGAAGCCACGCCGTCCAGCGCGACAACGGACACGTCGCCGCTCGCAGGATCCTCGGCAAAAGTACAGGGGCGAGAGCCGTAATTAGCGCCGGGATTGCAATAGGCAAAAAGACGAGCCAGGTGCTCTGACCGAAATCGACAGGGGCTAAGACGGGGTCAACCGTGGACACACACCATGCGGCAGCGGCGCATGCGGCAAGGGCGGCAAGCCAGCGCAGCGGCATCATGCGCTCGGATGCGCCCTCGACCGACCACTCGTCACGCAAAGCCATCACGGGCGGCGTACACGCCGCCGCCCTTGCGGCGCGCGCCCCGCCCAGCACCGACAAAAATAGCGACACTCCCAGAACTGCAGGACAGAGGGAAAATCCCGGCAGAAGCCGCACCCCTTCGAACAAGTCGATATCCATGAACAGAGCGCTGAACACGGTGGATGAGCTTGCCCAGCACAAGGCCAAGCCCAAGCACGAACCGAAGACCCCCACGAGTGCAATTTGAACGATGACGGCAAAGCCCACCACAACCGGAGGAATGTTGATCACCTGCCACAGGGCGTAGGTTCGCCGCAACGAGACGACGCTTCCCCGAGCCGTTGAGGAGAGAACGACGCATCCGGCAATCGCCGAGAACATGAGAATCGCCTGGGCGGCGCTTCTAAAGAAGAAAGAAGTCGAGACCATCGGGTCCGCGGCCGCCGTTGCGGAAAACGATGCGAACCAACCTCCCATATAGCCAAATGCGGTAGCAACGGCGAGCACACCGAACCACACATGCCAATGCTCCCGAACATCACCCACAAGCAGACGGATCATCGCAACATCGCCCCCTCATCGGTATCGCGCTCCCCAACCGCCTCCATCGCGGTGAGGATTTCCCGCGACGCAGGACGAGTCATCATGTGGACGATCTTCCCGTCACGCATTACAAACACCCGATCGGCACGAGCGGCCGCCTCAAGATCGTGCGTCACCACGACGACGGCCCGGCTCTCCCCATCCGCCATGGCTCGCAGTATGTCGAGGACCGCGTTCCCGTTCGCCGTGTCGAGGGCGCCGGTGGGTTCATCGGCGAACACGATGTCCGGACAGGAAGCGATAGCCCGGGCGAGCGACACGCGCTGCGCCTCGCCGCCGGACAACTCGGCTGGACGGGCATGCTCCTTCCCTCCCATACCGACCCTCTCCAAGAGATCGCACACATCCTTCCCGCTCACCATGCGACCGGCAAAGCGCGCAGGCAGTGAGACGTTCTCACCCACGGAGAGCGAGGGCATGAGATTGTACTGCTGGAACACGAACCCGACATGTCGAGCCCTGACCTTCGCGCGCTCGCCGCGCCTCGCTCGCACGACATCCACGCCCATAAGATGAATCTCGCCCGCATCGGGGACCTCAAGCCCCGCCAGACAGTGCAGCAGCGTCGACTTGCCCGAACCGGATGGTCCCACGATGGATACCATCTCACCTGCCAACACATTCATATCAACGTGGCGAAGAACCTCGGTGTTCAGATTTCCATGCTTATAACTTTTGCATACGCCACACGCCTCAACGAGGATGCCCATAATTCTTCTGCTCCTTTTGCCAATCCGCCCGTGAGCATGCAAGGCCAAAGCGCACGAGCCCTGCACCCTGCAAGAAAGGGCGCATCGGACAAGCGCCAAGTTACCTTGCACGCGCCTCATCAGTTGATAGTGAATACGAGGCCTCGGCCAGCGGCTACTTCCAGCCGGGGATGTCGGCACCCGAGGTGAGTATCGTGGACAGGATGGTCAGGATAACGACGATCAGCAGGAACACAACCGCAGTGCCCGTGATGACCATGAGGGCACTGAGGGCGAAGCGGTACTCACGCGACAGCTCGCGCGGGGCGGGCGCCGAGGGCGTCCGCACACCGACGGGACGCTCGCCGAGCCCGTGAGGATGAAGTCTGTGTTCACACGGTAGATCTGCGCGAGCTTGACCACGTTGTCGACTTCGGGGCGGCCCTGGGCACCCTCCCACTTCGAGATGGCCTGACGGGAAACCCCAAGCAGGTCCGCCAGCTGCTCCTGCGAATAGCCGGCCTTGCGGCGAAGGTCGAGCAGACGATCGGCTAGCTGCGTCGTCGCGTCATCCATAATGAAAGCCTCCTTGTAGCGCTGATATTCCGGGGCCCGACGGCAGCCGTCATGGGATGCTTTCACCCCTTTGGCCATCGGGCTCAGCGCAAGACTATCCTCGCAACCGCCGTTGCGCTCCACCATCTAGCAGCGACAATTGTAGCAACACATCGCGACAATTCCGCCACCGCCCGTTGCGGTGAGGATGCAGGGCGAATACTCGCAGCTTCGAACCCAGCTTCGCCCCGCCGTTGGCATCGTTGCGGCAGTCGGGATCAAAACCAAGTCGCTCGTCTGGTGCATCGTGACGGGAGTCGCGGCGTTCGCCATCCTACAGGCCGCTGCCCTCTAGCTGAGATGTTGCAAAACGAGATGCCGCCGATGATAGAGACGGACGACAGGCCGAGGAGGTCGTCGTTGAAGAACCAAGCGACGGCGAAGCCCATCGCCGCGGCGAGCAAAAGCTTGGGGATGAGCACGACGACGCCCGTCTTGACGGCGTCCGGCGTGGCCTTGAACGAGATGCCCGCGCCGACGAACAGCAGAATCACGGCGACCACCGCGTTGGCACCCCCGCGCGTAGCCGCGTGAAGAAGCCGCCGATCTCCAGGACCTGGGGGCAGAAGGTGTTAATGAGCAGACCCGCGATCATGGGGCAGATCATGATGTCGCCCGGAAGGCGTGGGACCTTAAGCGCCCGCGCCGTCGTTGCCCTGTTGCCGTCAGTCGCCATATGCGCGTCCTCCGTCTTTTCGTGCTGCGCTTTCTTTCAGTAAAGTGTTGACATGCTAGCAGATGGCTTCGCGCCTCGGATAGCGGCAGGGTCGGAGTGTCGTAATATGTCGAAACCGTTACGAGATGTACGGCACGGGCAGTTGCAAACGGAAGGGAACCCGGTGAAACTCCAACAACTCAGATACATCGTCGAGGTCGCCTCATGCGGCAGCGTCACCGAAGCGGCACGGCGCCTGTTCGTGTCGCAGCCGAGCGTGACCGCCGCCGTGCGCGATTTGGAACGCGAGATGGGCATCACGGTGTTCAACCGGACGAGCAAGGGCATGGTGACCACCACCGAGGGCCAGACGTTTCTCGGCTACGCCCGTCAAGTGCTCGAACAGGCGGACCTGCTCGAGGAGCGTTACAAACGCGACACCGAACCCGTGCCCCGCTTCGCTGTCTCCTGCCAGCACTACTCGTTCGCTGTGAATGCCTTCGTCGACGTGATCCGCGCATACGACGCCGCGCGCTACGAGTTCACCCTGCGCGAGGAGCAGACGCACGAGATCATCGAGGACGTCGCCCATATGAAGAGCGAACTCGGCGTGATTTACCTATCTGATGCCAATCGCGACGTGATCGGCCGCATGCTGCGCGCCGAGGATCTCGAATTCAAGCCCTTGTTCTCCACCGCCGCGCACGTGTTCCTCTCCTCGACCCATCCCCTGTCGGAACGTGCCTCGGTCACGCTCGAGGATCTTGCAGACTATCCGTACCTCTCCTACGAGCAGGGGGATTTCAACTCGTTCTACTTCTCCGAGGAACCGTTGTCCACGCTCGGCCGTTCCAAGAACATTCGCGTGCGCGACCGCGCGACCCTGTTCAACCTGCTCATAGGCCTCGATGGTTACACGGTGTGCTCGGGTGTGATCTCGCACGAGCTCAACGGCGAGGACATCATCGCCGTCCCACTCGAGGTCGACGACCGCATGGAAGTCGGCATCGTCACGCGGCGCGACACCCACCTCTCCCGCTATGGGAAGGCGTTCGTCGAGGCTATCCGGACTCATATCCCGTGATGACCATGGGATCGAAAGCCTTCGTTACCCACCTATCTCCATAGGTTTTTCCTAACGATATTGGATTGTTTTAAGTATTTCCCAATCGGATGCGCGTCCCGCATACTCCTTTCATCAGATATCGCATCTATCGAAAGGAACCTATCATGGCCGCCATCGCACCCACCCGATTCGACGTCGTCGGCAGCTTCCTGCGCCCGGAGGCGCTCAAGGAGGCCCGAGCCGCACACGCCGCGGGGACGCTCGACGACGCCGGGCTCGCCCGCGTCGAGGACGCCTGCATCGCCGAGCTCGTCGCCAAGCAGAAGGCCGCCGGCCTGCCGCTGCTCACCGACGGAGAGTTCCGCCGCTCCTACTGGCACCTCGACTTCATGTGGGGACTCGGCGGGATTGAGCACGTGGAGCTCGACCACGGCTATTTCTTCGTGGGCGAGGAGACCACGCACGGCTCGGCCGTCCTCACGGGCAAGATCTCCGGTGAGAACCACCCCTTCGTCGAGCACTTCAAGTTCGTTCAGGCGCTCGAGGAGCCTGGGCACACGGCTAAGCAGACCATCCCCGCCCCCGCCCAGCTCCTGCTCGAGCTTTACCGTGACGAGGCGGCGGCCGAGCGCACGCACAGCTTCTACCCGAACGAGGACGAGCTGCTCGAGGATATCGGCGCCGCGTACCGCACCGTGATCGCCGAACTTTACGCCGCGGGCTGCCGCAACCTGCAGCTCGATGACTGCACCTGGGGCGCGCTCGTTGACGAGCACTTCCAGGCGGGCATCCGCGCCGCCGGCTCCACGCCCGAGGCCGAGGCCGAGAAGTACCTGCGCGTGAACAACCTCGCGCTCGAGGGACGCCCCGCCGACATGGCCGTCACCACGCACGTGTGCCGCGGCAACTATCACTCCACCCACGCCTCGAGTGGTCCGTACGACCTGGTGGCCCCCATCCTGTTCGCGCGCGAGAACGTCGACGCCTTCTACCTGGAGTTCGACGACGAGCGCTCCGGCGGCTTCGAGCCGCTCACGCACGTGGCGCCGGGCAAGAAGGTCGTCCTCGGACTGGTGACCACCAAGCGCCCTGAGTTGGAGGACCGCGACGCCGTGATCGCGCGCATCCACGAGGCCGCGCGCTTCGTCCCGCTCGAGGACCTCTGCCTCTCCCCACAGTGCGGCTTTGCCAGCTGCGAGATCGGCAACAAGCTCACCGAGGACGAGCAGTGGGCCAAGATCGCGCTCGTGCGCAGCATCGCCGAGGAGGTCTGGGGGGCCTAACTGCGCCGCTCGTTGCTCAGCGACCTTAGAAGCTTGGCAAAGTTGAGCAGGGTGTCTCCGATCGTTGAGCCACCCTGCTCAGACCAACAGAAGCCAAACCCCGCCTTGCGATAACGACACATCGAAATTACCGGAGCACCTCGACCGGATTACCGTACTCTCGCCTCATGGCCTCTTGGGTCACAACCCACTGCTTACCAAATTTACGTGCGTCAATCCCCGCTTCTATCTTTCCATATGCCACAGCCTTGCGCAGGGCAGACTCGCTCAGGCCCCAAAGCTCACTTGCATCGGAAAACGCCATGAGTCCGTCAAAAGGCGTCTTCACGTCGACGCCGTTTTTCCAAAGCTCATCACAAGAAAGGTCGAGATCGTCGTTCCAGACGATGCCATAGCCACCGACATCAACTTGCACTTCCTCAAAGAGGTGCTCATCTTCCAAAGCGGCAAACTGGGGAAATCGAGCGGCAAGCTTCTCTACGTCATATTCCTTTGTCGATCCATTTGCAAAACGCACACATAGCCTCATGTCCTGCAAAGGAACAACTTCTTTCACTTTGTGAAACACAGGCATCTCCTATTCAAGTGAATCGAGCTTCTTGAATTCTTGGGTCTCCCACATTTCAATAAGCTCATCCTTGTGCAACGCCATCCACTCTTTCACCAATGAGGCAGCGCGCTTTGGAAGATGACCGTCTATTATTTCGCCAGATCTGATGTCAAAGGCGGCTGTGTCTTCCCCATAAATGGCATGGATATGCGGAGGATTGTGCTCCGATCCCAAAAAGTACATGCGAATTACTATGCCGTAAAACCGTGCCAGCACTGGCATGAGCATCCTCCTAACCCTGAAACAGTTTCACCCATGATATCACGATATCGTGATATCAGTTTATAGAGGCTCTTCTGGCGGACTGAGGTGTACCCCAACCGGCTTCGACACCAATGTCTGAATTTGCAGCGATGGCACGGGCGATAGCAACGCGCTGTGCCTCTACTAAGACACTCATGTTCGACCTTCTATTCGTTTTATTTCACCCAAACGTTGAAAGGCGTCGTCTCACCTCAAATTAGTGCCTGTCCCCAATTTGAGGCTACCGCTCGCGAGCCCGCCACCAGGCGACGGCGAGCTGGGTGCGGTTTTTGTGCCCGATCTTTTGCAGAACGGAGCTGATCCGATTGCGCACCGTGCCTTCGCTGATGAACGCGGCGGCGGAGATCTCATGGTTGTCCAGACCCTCGGCAACCAAGCGCACCACCTCGTATTCGCGCTCGGTCAACTCCGAAAAGGCAGCACGACAGCGCCCTTCGGGCGAGCGCGCGGCAGCATCAACGTCAGCTACGGCGCACTCGGATACCGCGTCCGCGCTAGGCTCCGAACAACCATCCGCCGCCACGACACCGCTCGATCCCTCCGCGCCGAACAGCTCGTGCGCGCGAAACTCGTCCCGGGTCCGATGCCGCAAGTCGCGCTGGGCAAGCAGCATGCTCGTCCGCCAGGACAACAGCGCCGCCAACGCAGACAGAGCACCCACGCACGCAAGCTCCGTCCCAGAAACACACGGCGCGACCACCATGCGCGCGGCGGGCAATAGCAAAGCAATCGGCGCCGCGTGCCACGGCAGCGGCTCCCGCGCGAATTGGAGCAACTCGTACACAACGGCGGGAAGCAGAAATAGCCCCTCCGGAACAAACGAACTCACAACGCAATACGCCACCGGGCCAAGCACTCGCCACTTCCCCCGCGCCCACTCGCATGTCAGCACCGCGATGATCGCCACGAGCAGGCAGACGACCGTCGGGACAGCAAGTGCATCCCCCGCGAGTCCCGCAACGGCCGACGCCGCGCCCACGACCCCGGTGGCAACGCGGAACAGCACGCACGCGACGAGCACCAACACTATGTCGATGATTCTCTCCATGGCTCCCCATGGTAGCAAAAGCAAGTTAGGGCAGGTAAAACCAAGTCGTGACAATTGTCACTACCGCGTTGCGAGGGCGTCGGGCACCATGTTCGCAGCAAGCACGGAATCGAAAACCTCAATTTAGGGACTGTCCCCGAATTGAGGTGGAGCGGAGGAATCATGGACGTCATCGCGATCGAGGGGCTCGTCAAACGCTACGACGAGCTGCTCGCCCTCGACCACTTCGACCTGCACGTCGACCAGGGCGAGATCTTCGGCCTGCTGGGCCCCAACGGCTCGGGTAAAACCACGAGCATCAACTGCATGCTCGCCCTGCTCACCTACGACCGCGGCAGCATCCGCCTGTTCGGCGAGTCCATGGCGCCCACGCGCTACGACCTCAAGCGCCGGATTGGCATCGTGCCGCAGCAGGTGGCGGTCATCGACGAGCTTACCGTGCGCGAGAACATCGACTACTTCTGCTCGCTCTACGTGAAAGACCGCGCCCGGCGTCGCGTGCTTGTGGACGAGGCGATCGAGTTCGTGGAGCTCGAGGAATTCGTCCGCTTTCGCCCTGGCAAGCTCTCGGGCGGACTGCTGCGCCGTCTCAACATCGCCTGCGGCATCGCCCACAAGCCCGAGCTCATCTTCTTCGACGAACCCACGGTGGCCGTGGACCCGCAGAGCCGCAACGCCATCCTCACCGGCATCCAGCGCCTGCGCGCCGAGGGCGCGACCGTGGTGTACACCAGCCATTACATGGAGGAGGTCGAGCAGATCTGTGACCGCGTGATGATCATGGACCACGGCCGCGCGCTCGCGCAGGGCACGACCGACGAGCTCAAGCGGTCCATCCGCACGGGCGAGCGCATCGTGATCGAGCTCGAAGGCCCCTCGGGCCCACGCGCGAGACCGGATTCTCGCGCGAGCGACGGCGGCGCGCTCCCCACCCGCGAGCTTGAACGCCTGCGCGCACTGCCCCACGTCCTCGACGTCTCGCTCGCCGGCAACCTGCTCACCGTCTCCTGCGAGGCAAGCGAGCACAACCTCACCGACGCCCTCGCATCGCTGCGCGCAGGCAACGCGCGCCTGGGCCGCATCACCTGCGCACCGCCTACCTTAAACGACGTGTTCCTCGAGATCACCGGCCGCGAGTTGCGCGATTAGGAGGGCACCATGTGGACCACCTTCAAAGTGACCGTGCGCACGCTGCTGCTCACGCCGAACGCCGTCGTATGGACGCTCATCTTCCCCATCGTGCTTGCCACGGTGTTCAATTACATGTTCGAGCCCATGCGCTCCACGGGCTCCGTCGAGGCGGTGGACGTCGCCGTCGTCGCCGACGACGCCTGGGAGGATTCTCCCTTCTCGCAGGTAGTCGATACTTTGAGCGAGGCAGACGAACCCCTTCTCGCCGTTCATCCCGTGGCCGGTGAGAAGGAAGCGCGCGACCTGCTCGCCGAGGGGTCCGTGGCCGGGGCGTATGTCGTCGACGCTGCGGGAGAGTCGACCGCCGCGCCCTCCGCCAGCGACGCGTGCGCACCCCGCATCATCCTCGCCCCTGCCGGGTCCGGCACGAGCAGCGACGCCTCCTACGACGTCAACCGAGCCATCCTCGAATCGGTCGCGACCAGCTATCTGCAACGCGTGGCGCTCATCGAAGACCTCGCCGCGCATGACCCCGCGGCACTGAGCGACCCCACCACCGTGCAGAACGCGCTCGGTCTCGGCGTCTCCGTGCGGGAGGTCTCGCTCACGAATGCCCAGCCCGATAGCATGGTGCGCTTCTACTACGCGCTACTCGGCATGGCCTCGATCTTTGCCGCGCAGCTCGCCGGGGAAAGCGTCTGGCGCCTGCAACCCACCTCGTCAGCCGCGGGCGCGCGGCGCGCCGTTTCGGGCACGAGCCGCATGCGCCTGCTCATCCCCACCATCGGCGCCTGTTGGGTGGTCTCCACCACGTTTTTGGCTATCGCCTTTGGCTACATCTGCCTGACCGCGCACATCGACTTCTCGGGGCGCGAGGGACTCTGCCTCGTTGGAATCGCGGCGTCGAGCTTGCTTTCCTGCGGCATCGGAGCCCTGGTGGGCGCGTTGCCCGGACGCATGGGCTCAGACTCGCGCAGAGGCATCCTCACGGCGCTCACCTGTCTGTTGTCGCTTTTTGCCGGCCTCTACGGAGAGTCCACAATGGAGCTCGCCGATACCGTCGCACATGTCTTCCCCGCTGCGACGTGGCTCAACCCGGTCTGCCTGATCCGCGACCTGTTCTACACCCTCTACTACTACGACACACTCGTCCCGTTCGTCCTTCGCCTAGCGGCGTGCGCCGGCATTGCAGCCGTGCTGCTTGCCGTATCGGCCGCTTGCATGAGGAGGTCCGCGCATGAACATCTGTAAACGGGCGCTCACCATCGCGCTTCGCCACCCGCTCTACCTCATCATCTACATCGGCTTTTTATCGAGCATGGGCGTTGTACTCATGGGAGAGGCGGGCGGAAGCGGCGCGCGGGAGGCCACCGAGGTTCCCCGCGCCCGCATCGTACTCGTCGATCGCGACGGATCAGCCGTAGCACAATCGCTCGAGGAGATGCTCTCCCAGACGGACAAGCTCATAACCGTTGCCGACGAGCCCCTCGCCCTGCAGGATGCGCTCGCGACCGACAAGGCCGACGCCGTGCTCGTTATTCCCGCGGGCTTTGGCGATGCCCTCATGGATGCCTCGCGAACGGGAGGCGAGCTACCCGAGCTCGAGATAGCGACCGGCGGCGACATGCAGGCGGCGGCGTTGGCATCCCAGCGCGCAAGCCGCACGGCGTCGCTCATCGCGAGCCGTGCCGCGCTCATGCCCCACGCGAGCGCCGAGCAGGTGCTGGACGGCATGCGCAAGCTTTCCGACATCGCACCCGCCGTCGAAACTATTCAGACGGCCGAGGAAAGCACCGCGGCATCGCGCCTGGCGTTCTACCTCACCTTTAGCTCGTACACCGTCACCTCGTCCATCGTCGTGGTCGCCGGCGTGGTGCTCTCCACGCTCAACAAGCCCGACGTGCGGCGGCGACAGCTCGCCGCGCCCGTGAGCAGCTGGCGCATGGGATTCGAGAGCATCGCCGGATGCGCGGTGCTGGCGCTCGGCGTGTGCGCATGGGTCGCACTCGTCGGCATCGGCGCCTCCGGGGCAGGCGCACTGCTTTCGAGCGCAGGTGCGCAGGTGGCGCTCGCCATCGCGTCGCTTTGCGCGTTCGCACTCGTCCCGCTCTCGCTCGCCTACACGCTCGCGCAATGCGGCTTTAGGGAGGAGGCACTCAACGCGATCGCCAACCTGGGCGGCATGGTCATGTCGTTTTTGGGCGGGGCGTGGGTGCCGCTGTCGCTCATGGGCGCGAATGTGCGAGCGGTCGCGCACTTCACGCCCACCTTCTGGATGTACGATGCCGTGACCTGCGCGCTCGGCGCCCAAGAGGTGAATGCGAGCGTTCTAGCCACCGTCGGTATCGACTTGGGTATCATCGCGCTCTTCGCTGTCGCGATCATGTCCGCGGGCCTTGTGGCCGCCCGCCTGCGCGTGCGCGAGGTCTAACGCACCTCGATGCAGGGACTGTCCCTACATCGAGGTGACCGCGGCCGCGCGGACGAACTCACGGAACAGCGGGTGCGGGCGCGTGGGGCGGCTCTTGAACTCGGGGTGCGCCTGCGTGGCGACGAACCACGGGTGCGCATCGCGGCGCAGCTCGACCATCTCGACCAGCTCGCCATCCGGGCTCGTGCCGGACACGACCAAGCCGGCCGCCTCCAGCTCCTCGCGATACGCGTTGTTGAACTCGTAACGATGACGATGACGCTCGCGCACCAGCGCCTCGCCGTACGCCTCCGCAGCGAGTGTGCCCTCGACGAGCGCGCACGGATACGCGCCAAGGCGCATGGTGCCGCCCTTCTCGGTCACACCCTCCTGCTCGTCGAGCAAGTCGATCACGGCGTGCGCGCACTGCGGGTCGAACTCGGATGAGCTCGCGTCCGCATATCCCAGCACGTCGCGCGCAAACTCGCACACGGCGACCTGCATCCCCAGACAGATACCCAGATACGGCACCTGGTGCTCACGCGCGTAACGGGCAGCGGTGATCTTGCCGTCGAAGGCGCGCTTGCCAAAGCCACCCGGCACGAGGATGCCCGACGCGTCGCCCAGCACCTGCTCGACGTTGTCATCGGAGAGCGCCTCGCCATCGACGAGCTCGACCTCCACGTGCTTGCCCAGATGCGTGCCCGCGTGGCGCAGCGCCTCGATGACGGAGAGGTACGCGTCGGGCAGCTGGGTATACTTGCCCACGAGTGCGATCTTCACGGGGTCGCCCTCGTTTTCCGCATGGTCCTTCGCGGCGAGGAACCTCTCCCAATCCGCCATGTCGCGCTCGCGCGGATCGAGCCCCAAGCGTTCGCAGACGCGCAGGTCGAAGTCCTGCTCGGCCATCATGCGCGGCACGTCGTAGATGGACAGGGCGTCCTCGCAGGTGAACACGCAATCCACGTCGACGTCGGTGAACGAGGCGATCTTGGCGCGCACGTCGTCGTCGATATGGTGGTCGCTGCGCAGCACGATGATGTCGGGCTGGATGCCAAAGCTCCGCAGCTCCTTGACGGAGTGCTGCGTCGGCTTGGTCTTCACCTCGTGGGCCGCCGCGATATAGGGCACGAGCGAGACGTGGATGTAGCAGACGTTCTCGGCCCCCGCGTCCTTCTTGTATTGGCGGATGGCCTCGACGAACGGCTGGCCCTCGATGTCGCCGATCGTGCCGCCGAGCTCGGTGATGACCACGTCGGCGTCCGTCTGTTCCTCGACGCCGCGGAACTTGGCCTTGATGGCGTTCGTCACGTGCGGGATGACCTGCACCGTGCCGCCGAGGAAGTCGCCGCGGCGCTCGCGCGCGATGAGGTCCTGGTAGATGGCGCCCGTGGTGAAGTTGGAGTCGCGCGTGAGGTTCTCGTCAATGAAGCGCTCGTAATGGCCGAGGTCGAGGTCGCTCTCGTAGCCATCTTCGGTGACGAACACCTCGCCGTGTTGGAACGGGCTCATGGTACCCGGGTCCACGTTAAGATACGGATCGGCCTTCTGCATAGTCACCCGGTAGCCGCGCGCCTTGAGCAGACGCCCCAGCGATGCCGCGGTGATGCCCTTACCCAGCGAACTGACCACGCCACCGGTCACGAATATATGCTTTGTCATGGTGTTTACCTGCACTTCCCGTCGAAATCTGCACCGGAGTCCGGCGCTTCCACGGGATTTCAGTGTACTACCAGCCAGCTCGGGCGATGAAGAACATGTCGAATTCACGGACTTGAAACGCAAGGCCGTCTAAGATTTGGAACGCAGTTTAGAACAGCCGGCGACATACGACTCCTCGATTTGGGAACGGTCCCTCCATTGGGGGGCACGGGAATACGCGACGGCCGGAGAACGGAGCCGGCAAGAAACCGACACCCCAACGAGAGCTCGCGCACGACCTCGCAATCGCGCGCGGCCGCCCGTCACGCCTTCAGCACCGTGCGTTCCACCGCATGGACGGTAAGCAGGCCATACACCCCCATCAAGACAACGACGAACGTCAGAACACCGCCCACAATGGCGAAGAAGCCCTGCACGCCGAGCGCGAATGTGAGGAACCCCACGAGGAACAAACCGAACACGTCGTGGATGAGCGCGCCGACGAGAGGCGCGACGAAATACAGCCGAACTTGCGACCGCAACGAACGACGTATGTCCGCATGCTCGCACCCGAGTTGCATGAGCACACGATACGCCCGACGCGCGTCCTCCGCACCCGAGAGCTGCTGCAGCGCCAAAACCGCGACTGCGCTCAGCAGGAAAACAGCTCCGTAGAAGATCCCAATGTAACCGATGGGCGCCATCGAAGCGGCAATGCCGCTCGAAAGCATCTCCGGCGTCCGCAACCCCACGCTGAACGCGAAGCCGGCCACCATCATACACAACCCCACGGCAATGAGCACGCATACGCAAGCCATCGCCATCGAGGAGCTTGAAACCCGCGCCTCAACCTGACGAACAGTGAACGCACGCAGCCCGTCCCAGTACCGACTCTCCGATGCGCGCGCATGCGCTGCCCATCGTGCCACACCCAGCCGGGCGACAAGTGCCGTGGCGAAGCATGCGGCAAGTCCCATGGGGATAATGAACGCGATGAAGTACACAGGCTGAAACACGCACAAGCCCCATACCACCGCGAGCAGACAAGCCGCAAGCACACCTTGTCCCGCCCGAAGTGCGCGCTCGCCCAAACGCATGGTCTCGGGCGCGCGATCGGCGGCCAAAAGATCGATGAGGGGTCTACGTACCACATCGCGGGCGCCGTCGACGGCGTTGAACGCGAACACCACCGCAAAGCACGACCCGGTCCACAGGGCGGAACTTGCCGAAAACGTGAAGGAGAGACGCCAGGGAACGTTGAACACGAAGGCCGCAATCGCGCCGAATGCGGGTGACAACCACGCGCCCGCCGCCAAACCGCACGCCAGCGCGCCGGCACCCACGAGCGCCGTCTCGGCCACGAGCACGACCGACACCGCGCCGCGCCCCATGCCGCACAGCTCGTACAACGCAAACTCGCGCTTGCGCCGGCGGAGCAGGAACCGATTGGCATACCGCACCAAGAAGAGGAACACGAGCACGGTGAAGATGGAGAACGCCTGCAGCACGTCGCCCGCACTCCCCAGCACGCCCATCTGCTCGGGCGAGAGACCCATGGTGCGCACGTGGTCGGTCGAGGCAACGAACGAGTACAGCAGGCACGCCGCGAAACCGAGCGTCGCGAAATACACCGAGTAGTCACGGGCGCTGCGGCGCACGTTGCCGACGGCGAGTTTGAGATATAGCTGCATGGCGGGTCCTTCCAAGGGTTATTACCGCACCCATTCTCGCGGGCGCTGCGCTCCCCCGCCATCGATTCTGCTTACATGCGGCGAACAAAACCGTAAGGTTGCCCGAACGTGCGCCGCCGCATCAAATCCGAGCGCCCGCACACGTTCCGGACTCGCGTCGGCACAGGCAGATTTCTCCTGGCATGCGCATGCCCCCGGCGCGGCCGCACCGGGGGCATGCAAGCATCTCTAGTCGAAAACGCCGTCTACAGCACGCCGTCCAACATGAGGTTCACCTTGAGCACGTTGACCGTGGGCTCGCCGAAGACGCCCAGGAATCGGCCCTTGGTGCACTGGGCGATGATGTCGCGCACCTCGCCTTCGCTCTTGCCCGTGGCCTTCGCCAGGCGCGGCACCTGGTACTCGGCGGCATCGGGGGAGATCTCGGGGTCGAGGCCCGAGCCGGAGCACGTCACCAGGTCGACGGGCACGGCGTCCATGTCGGCGTCGGGGTTCGCGGCGCGGATCTTCTCGACGCGCGCATCCACGAGCTCCTGATACTCCTCGCTCGCCGGGGACAGGTTGGACGGGGCGCCGTAGGCCATGAGCTCGCCGTTCTCGTCCTCGACCACCGACACGTTCTGGATGCGGCCCCACATGTGGTCCTCATCCTCGAAGTTCTGGCCGATCAGCTCGGAGCCCACGATCTTGTCGTCGACCTTGATGAGAGAGCCGTTCGCCTGATACGGGAACGCAACCTGGGCGATGCCGGTCACGACGAGCGTATAGCCCAGGCCGCAGACAACGGTAAACAGCGCGAACACGCCCAGCGCACGCGATGCGACACCTTTGAACATACAAACCTCCACTTACATAATGCCGCAGAACGCGAGCAGCATGTCGATGAGCTTGATGAATACGAACGGGGCAACGATGCCGCCCAGACCCCACACGAGCAGGTTGTGGGAGAGCAGCTGCCCGCTGGGCACCTCGCGGTACTTAACGCCCTTCAGCGCGGCCGGGATCAGCGCGACGATAACGAGCGCGTTATAGATGATGGCCGAAAGAACCGCGGACAGCGGGCTCGCCAGACCGAGAATGTTGAGCGCGCCGAGGCCCGGGTAGATCGGCGAGAACAGGGCGGGGATGATGGCGAAGTACTTCGCCACGTCGTTGGCCACCGAGAAGGTCGTGAGCGAGCCGCGGGTCATGAGCAGCTGCTTGCCGATACGCACGACCTCGATGAGCTTGGTGGGGCTGGAGTCGAGGTCGACCATGTTGCCGGCCTCCTTGGCGGCCTGGGTGCCCGTGTTCATGGCCACGGCCACGTCGGCCTGCGCCAGAGCGGGCGCGTCGTTGGTGCCGTCGCCGGTCATGGCGACCAGGTGACCCTCACGCTGGAACTCGCGAATCTTCGCGAGCTTGCCCTCGGGGGTGGCCTCTGCCAGGAAGTCGTCCACGCCCGCCTCGGCGGCGATTGCCGCGGCGGTGAGCGGGTTGTCGCCCGTCACCATGATGGTCTTGATGCCCATGCGGCGCAGGTCGGCGAACTTCTCCTTAACGCCGGACTTGATGATGTCCTTGAGGTACACGACGCCCAGCACGCGGCAGTTCTTGGTCACGACCAGCGGGGTGCCGCCGGCCTTGGCGATGCGCTCGACGACCTCGTCGCACTCCTGGGAGAACACGCCGCCGGCTGCCTCCACGTAGGCGCGCACGGAATCGGCGGCGCCCTTGCGAATCTCATTGCCCTCGTAGTTCACGCCGGACATACGCGTCGCCGCGGTGAACGGGATGAACTCCATGCCCTTGTCCTCGAGCGTGCGTCCGCGCAGGCCGAACTGCTCCTTGGCGAGCACGACGATGGACCTGCCCTCGGGGGTCTCGTCGGCCAGCGAGGAAAGCTGGGCGGCATCGGCCAGCTCCGCGGGATCGACGCCGTCGACCGGGATGAACTCGGCGGCCTGGCGGTTACCCAGGGTGATGGTGCCGGTCTTGTCGAGCATGAGGATGTCGACGTCGCCGGCGGCCTCGATGGCGCGGCCGGACATGGCCAGCACGTTGGCCTCGTTCAGACGGCTCATGCCGGCGATGCCGATGGCGGACAGCAACGCGCCGATGGTAGTGGGAGCCAGGCACACGAGCAGCGCCACGAGCGTGGTCACGGCCGTGGGGTTGACCATGTCGTTAAGACCGGCCGAGAAGCAGGAGTAGCAATACAGGGCCAGCGTGACCAGGATAAAGACGATGGAGAGGGCCACCAGGAAGATTTCCAGAGCGATCTCGTTGGGAGTCTTCTTGCGCGCGGCACCCTCGACCATCGCGATCATCTTGTCCAGGAAGCTCTGGCCGGGCTCACTGGAGATCTTGACGACGATCCAGTCGGACAGCACCGTGGTACCGCCGGTAACGGCAGAGCGGTCGCCGCCGGCCTCGCGGACCACGGGGGCGGACTCGCCGGTGATGGCGGACTCGTCAACGGAGGCAGCGCCCTCGATGACGTCGCCGTCGCCGGGGATCTGCTCGCCGGCGCGTACGATCACCAGGTCGCCGCGCGTGAGCTCGGTGCCGGGAACGACAGTGAAGTGCTCCTTGTCCTCAACGGACTCGATGCGATGGGCCTCGACATCCTTCTTGGCCGCACGCAGGGAATCGGCCTGAGCCTTACCGCGGCCCTCGGCAAGCGCCTCGGCGAAGTTCGAGAACAGGTCGGTGAGCCACAGGATGACCGCGATGGCGACCACATAGTAGGTGGGCACACCCGCGTCCTGCACACCGAAGATGGAAGCGACGGCCAGGACGGAGGTCATGACGGCGGAAAGCCATACCAGGAACATGACCGGGTTTTGAATCTGGACGCGAGGATCCAGCTTGGCAAACGAGTCGCGGACCGCGCGGCCCATCATGTCTTTTTGCATAGCCATAAATCTGCGCCCTCCTTTACGCAATCATCTGGAAGAACTCGGCAACGGGGCCAAGCGCCAGGGCCGGGAAGAAGCTCAGGGCACCGATCAGCAGAACGATGAACACGAGCAGGAATACGAACATGCCGTTGGTGGTAGACAGGGTGCCGGCGCTCTCGGCGACCTTACCCTTCTTGGCCAGCGAGCCGGCGATAGCCAGCGTGCCGATGATGGGCATGAAGCGGGCGAACAGCATCTCGAGACCGAGCATGACGTTGATCCAGGGAATGTTGCAGTTCATGCCTGCAAACGCCGAGCCGTTGTTGCCACCGCATGAGGTGAAGGCATACAGCACCTCGGAGAAGCCGTGCGCGCCGCCATTGTTGAGCTGGTCGACAAGACCGGGCACCATGCAGGCGATGGCCGAGCACACCAGAATGGCAAACGGAGTTGCCAGGCACAGGACAACTGCCCAGCGCATCTCACCCGGCTCGATCTTCTTGCCCAGGAACTCAGGCGTGCGTCCGACCATGAGACCGGCGATGAACACCGTGAGGATGGCGAAGCCGATCATGCCGTACAGGCCGCAGCCCACGCCGCCAAAGACGACCTCGCCCAGAGCCATCTGGAGCATCTGGACGAAACCGCCCAGCGGGGTGTAGGAGTCGTGCATGGAGTTAACCGAGCCGTTGGAAGCGGCGGTGGTGCATGCCGACCACGTGGAGGAGGCGGCGATACCGAAGCGGCTCTCCTTGCCCTCCATGTTGCCGCCGGCCTGGCCGTCGGTCATCTCGATATTGACCGCTCCGCCATCGGCCAGCTGCGGGGTGCCCGCATGCTCGTTGACGGCGATGATGCCGGTGAAGATCACCAGCAAGATGAACATGGCGGCAAAGATAGCCTTGCCCTGCTTGGTGTTCTTGACGCCGATACCGAAGGTGAAACAGCAGGCGGCCGGGATCAGCAGCAGGCTGGTCATCTCGATGATGTTGGTGAAGGCGCTGGGGTTCTCATACGGATGGGCGGAGTTCACGCCGAAGAAGCCGCCGCCGTTGGTGCCGGACTGCTTGATGGCGACCTGAGGAGCCGCGGGGCCCTGGGGCAGGAACTGTTCGGTGACCACGCGTGCGTCCTCGACGACCTTGCCATCGACCTTGACCGTGTCTCCCTCGATCTGGGCGTCGTCGATGACGCTCCAGCCGCCGTCTGCATTAGGCTGAACGGCAACGGGCTCTACGAGCTCAGCCTTCTGGGCCGGCTGGAAGTTGGCGATGACGCCACCGGCAGCCAGGCAGATGCCGAACACGAGGTTCAGCGGGATGAGCACGTACAGGACGGTGCGGGTGAGGTCGACCCAGAAGGAACCCAGACCCTGCTCCTTGACCTGGCGGAAACCGCGGATCAGAGCGAACATGACCGCGATGCCGGTACCGGCGGAGACGAAGTTCTGCACGGTGAGGCCCATGAACTGCACGAGGTAGGACAGGGTGGTCTCGCCGGAGTAGGACTGCCAGTTGGTGTTGGTGATGAAGGAGGCCGCCGTGTTGAACGACAGGTCCCACGACACACCCGGCAGGTGCTGCGGGTTGCCCGGCAGGACGGCCTGGAGCATCTGGAGCGCGACGAGCACCACGAGCCCGATACCCGAGAAGGCGAGGACGCTCACCAGGTAGCGCTTCCAGCCCATCTGCTCATGCGAGTCAATGCGGAGCAGGCGATAGACGCCCCGCTCGACGGGTGCGAGCACGGGTGACAAAAAGGTATGCTCGCCGTCCATGACACGGGCCATGAACCGACCGAGCGGGATGGCCAAAACGACGAGCACGGCGAAGTACAGGATGTACTGAATTGCAGCGCTCATGGGTTACGAATCACTCCTCATCAAAATATAAATGTAGTAGATCAACAGGCCGATGCACGTGATGCCTATGATCGGGATCAGGACATTCATGTAACCGCTCCTTCCGAGAATCACGGGTGGCACCCTTCCCCGAGTGCCTGGGAACAGTAAACGGCGAAGCGGATTAAAACGGTGTTAGAGTGATGCCCTCCGGCCTTAAGATGCCGTAAAGATGCAGCTGGACGGATGCGGCGCCCCGAACGGAGCCCTATACTCATCGCATGCTCGAGGCGGCCCATCCCACCGCCGCAATCGATCCACACCGGCGAGAAAGGCCTCGCAATGTCACGCACTGCATCCGACGTACGGGCTAACCCCGACCTCCTGCTCAGAGCGCTCGAACAGGACGCCCACACACAGGAGCGCCGCGGACGTCGAGGGCACCTCAAGATCTTCTTCGGGTACGCCGCGGGCGTGGGCAAGACCTACGCCATGCTCCAGGCCGCACACGCCGCCAAGAGGCGCGGCGTGGACGTCGTCGCCGGCTATATCGAACCTCATGAGCGCCCCGCAACGGCGCGCCTGTCGCGGGGCATCGAGCGCATCCCGCATATGGCCATCGAGCACAACGGCATCGAACTCGCGGAATTCGACCTCGACGCTGCCCTGGCCCGGGCGCCGCAGCTCATCCTCGTCGACGAACTCGCGCACACCAATGCACCGGGGTGCCGCCATGAAAAGCGCTATCAAGATGTCGAGGAGCTCCTGCGCACCGGCATAGACGTCTACACCACGGTCAACGTCCAGCACATCGAGAGCTTGAACGACATGGTGGCCTCCATCACGGGCGTCGTCGTGCGCGAGCGCATCCCCGACCGCGTCTTCGATGACGCCGACCAGGTCGAGCTCGTGGATATCGAGCCCGAGGACCTGCTCGAGCGCCTCAAGGCCGGACTCGTGTACCGCGCGGCGCAGGCCGACCGCGCGCAGCGCAACTTCTTCAGCATCGAGAACCTCACGGCGCTGCGCGAGATCGCCCTCCGCAGATGCGCGGACCGCACCGGGCGCCTCGCCGACGCCGCGCGCGTGCTCGGCAACCGCGACTACTACACCAGCGAGCGCATCCTGGTCTGCCTCTCCCCCGCCCCCACGAACCCGCGCATCGTGCGGGCGGCCGCGCGGCTGTCGAAGGCCTTCCACGGCGAACTCGTCGCCCTATTCGTCGAGAGTCCGCGAACCCAGACCATGGACGAGGACGAACGTGCCCGCCTCTCATCGAACAGCGCCCTCGCCGAACAGCTCGGCGCGCAGGTGGAAACGGTGTATGGGGACGACATCGCCTTTCAGATCGCCGAGTTCGCGCGACTGTCCGGCATCTCGAAGATCGTCATGGGGCGCACCGGCGAGGCGCGTGGCCTGCATCACGCGCTCTTCGGGCGCAAGTCGCTCGTGGAGAGGCTGATCGCCATCGCGCCGAACCTCGACATCTACATCATCCCCGATCAGCCGGTTCCGGCCAGGCGGGGGCAGGACCGGCCAACGGCCTCGGAACCTCATCTGCCGAGCAGGCGGGACATGTTGCTCACGCTGGGCCTATCCGCCATCGCCACGGCAGTTGGCA
The DNA here is from genome assembly GCF_003479805.1 of Collinsella sp. AF08-23. Lineage (GTDB taxonomy): Bacteria > Actinomycetota > Coriobacteriia > Coriobacteriales > Coriobacteriaceae > Collinsella. The sequence goes on from NZ_QUHV01000005.1 coordinate 30,064, forward strand.
CCGCATTCCGCGGACTCGGGTTCGCCGACTCGAGCATCATCTCCCTCTACATCCTCACGGCCCTGCTCACGGCCGTCACGACCACGGGGCGCGTCTGCACCATCGTGTCGAGCATCCTCTCGGTGGTGCTCTACAACTTCTGCTTCGTGACGCCGCTGTTCTCATTCGACAGCTACGACCGAAGCTACCTCGTGACCTTCGTCATCATGTTCGCGACCGCAATGGTGGCAGCCGAACTCACCGCGCGCCTCACCGACAACGCGCGTACCTCGGCGAAAAACGCCTTCAGGACCCGCGTGCTCCTCGAAACCAACCAGCTCCTGCAGCGGGCCCAGGGACCCCAGGCACGAGCGCGCATCGCCATGAGCCAGCTCGTGAAGCTCCTCAGGCTCGACGTCGTCTTCTACCCCGCAGACGGCGACCTGCTCGGAGAGCCGCTGTATGAGAGCGCCGGGGCCGAAGACCACCGCACGTCCCTGCTCACCGAATACGAGCGCGCCGTGGCGACGTGGACTTTCAACAACAACAAGCACGCTGGGGCGAGCACTCACACCCTGCCAGAGGCGCAATGCCTCTACCTTGCGGTGCGCGCAGGCAACGAGGTGTTCGGCGTCGTGGGCATCGATCTTAAGGGGCGCGGACTCGAGGCGTTCGAGCACTCCATCGTCTTGTCGATCGTCGGCGAGTGCGCACTCGCCCTCGAGAGCGACAAGACGGCGCGGGAGCGGGAGGAGGCCGCCGTATTCGCCAAAAACGAGCAGCTGCGCGCCAACCTGCTTAGATCCATCGGCCATGACCTGAGGACGCCCCTCACCGCGATCTCGGGATCTGCCGCCGTGCTGCGCGATGGTGGGGAGAAACTCGGGGACGCGAAACGGCTCGAGCTCGCGGACGCCATTTACGACGACTCGCTCTGGCTGATCGACACCGTCGAGAACCTCCTCGCCATCACGCGCGTCGAGGATGCGGGCATGCACCTCAACCTCACCTCGGAGCTCATGGATGAGGTCATAGCCGCCGCCCTCGGCCATGTCGCGCGCGGGGCGCGCGGCCACCGGGTCGTCGCCGCGCATACGGACGAGCTCCTCTTGGTAAAGATAGACGTCCACCTCATCATGCAGGTCCTCACCAACCTCGTCGTGAACGCGTTCAAGTACACGCCCGAGGGCTCGACCGTGACGGTGGGCGCGCGAAGGGCCGGGGCCTTCGTCGTTGTCGAGGTCGCCGACGACGGGCCGGGCGTGGCCGACTGCGACAAACCGCACGTCTTCGACCGCTTCTTCATCTCGAGCAAAGCGCTGCCCGTGGACTCCCATCGCAGCTTCGGGCTCGGGCTGTCGCTGTGCCGCTCGATTGTAGAGGCGCATGGCGGTACCATCGAAGTGCATGACAACCACCCCCATGGAGCGGTTTTCCGCTTCACCCTTCCCGCCGAGGAGATCGAGATCCATGAATGACGGCACACGCTCAAACATACTCGTGGTCGAGGACGACCCGGCGGTCCGCAATCTCGTGACGACCGCGCTCGGCCTGCATGGATACGACGTCGAGGCGGCGACGAATGGCGAGACGGCCATCTTGGACGCCGCCTCGCGCAACCCCGCCCTCATCATGCTCGATCTCGGCCTGCCCGACATCGACGGCGTGGACGTCATATCCAAGGTCCGCAGCTGGTCGGCGGTGCCCATCATCGTCATCTCGGCACGCACCGAAGACTCGGATAAAATCGGCGCGCTCGACGCCGGCGCGGACGACTACCTAACGAAGCCCTTCTCGGTGGAGGAGATGCTCGCCCGCGTGCGCGCCAACTTGCGACGCTCGGCCATGCCCGCGGCCGATTCCGTCGAGTCGAGCACCTTCGACAACGGGGGCCTGCATATCGACTATGCCGCGGGGTACGCCGAGCTCGACGGCGAGCGGCTCTCGCTCACGCCCACCGAGTACAAGCTCCTCGTGCTTTTGGCGAAAAACGTCGACAAGGTGCTCACGCACACGTTCATCACGCGCGAAATCTGGGGGACGAGCTGGGATAGCGACATCGCGAGTCTTCGCGTGTTCATGCGGACCCTACGCAAGAAGATAGAGGCCGACCCCTCGCACCCGACGATGATCCAGACGCACGTGGGCGTGGGCTACCGCATGCAGCGACTCTAGTCCGATCAGGCCTCGTCGCCAAAGGAGATGCCCAGGGAACGCGCCTCGTGCACCAGGTCGCTGCCGGGGTCGACGTACTTGAGCTTGCCGGCGACCTCCTCCAGCGGCACGCGGCACATCTTGCCAGAGCGCTGCGCGACCATAAAGCCGCTCTCCCCCTCCAGGAAACCCAAAGCCGCCTCGACGCCGCACTGCGTGGCGAACACGCGGTCCTGCGCATCGGGCTGGCCTCCGCGCTGCGTGTGACCGGGGATTGCCACACGCGTCTCGCGACCGGTGCGGGCCTCGATCTCGCGCGCGATGTCGTAGACGATGGACGGAGAGGTGCGCGCCGCGACGAGCTTCTTGTACTCCTTCTTGGACAGCGTCGCCTCATCGCGCGAGATAGCGCCCTCGGCGACCACGATGATGGTGAACCGGGCACCGGCCTGCATGCGGCGATTGATCGCGGCGATCACGTTGTCCATGTCGTAGGGGATCTCGGGAATCAGACAGACGTCGGCACCGCCCGCAACCGCGGCGTACAGCGGAATCCAACCCACCTTATGGCCCATGATCTCGATCACGAAGACGCGTCCGTGGCTGCTCGCGGTGGTGTGGATGTCGTCGATGCACCTGGTGGCGATCTCGACCGCGCTCGTGAAGCCAAAGGTAAGGTCGGTGCCCCAGGTGTCGTTGTCGATGGTCTTGGGCAGGGCAATGACGGAGAGACCCTCCTCGCGCAAGCGGTTGGCCGTCTTGGTGGAGCCGTTTCCGCCCAGCATAAACAGACAATCGAGCTTGAGCTCGCGATAGGTCTCCTTCATGGCGGCGACCTTGTCCACACCGTCGGCCTCGGGCGTGTCGAGGCGCTTGAAGGGCGTGCGGCTCGTGCCCAAGATGGTCCCGCCGCGCGTGAGGATGCCGCTGAAGTCGACCGGTGCCATCTTGCGATAGCGCTTGTAGATCATGCCCTGGTACCCGTCCTCGAACCCGTAGATCTCAACGGGCTCCGTCGACAGGTTGACGACGGTCTTTACGATGCCACGCATGGTGGCGTTGAGCGCCTGACAGTCGCCACCGCTCGTCAGAAGGCCGATTCGCACCATAGGTACCCCTCACGCTCATGGCACACGCCGCCTGAAGGGCGGCGAGCGCGGTCTATTCACATATTCAACAGTGTACGCCCAACGAAGCCCCGCTCAGCGTGTCCGCGCGCATCGCTTACATACGCGCGATTCTTTAACATGCTCGAAAGCATCGCGTAAAGAGTCCATCATGCTTGCGCGTTACACTCACCATGAACCGAGGCACGGCGATAACCTAAAGACATCCATGCGATTTCACAGGTACCACCACTTCCGGCAAGCACCGCAACACGAGGGAGCCATCATGGGCAACGACGGACACAACAAGCAGCGTGATTTGAGTTACACCCAAAACCGTGAACTTTCCTGGCTCCGTTTCGACGAACGCGTGCTCTCCGAGTCCCTCGACGACACGGTGCCGTTGTTCGAGCGCCTCAAATTCATCGCGATTTTTGAGAGCAACATGCATGAGTTCCTCATGGTCCGCATGGGTGGACTCTCAAGCCTGGCGACCCTCAAGCGGCAGCCACGCGACAACAAGAGCGGCATGACCCCCTCCGAGCAAGTGGCGGCCGTATTCTCGGCGTTGCCGGGATTGTTCTCCAAAGCCGCCTCGTCCCTCGACGCCATCGAATCCCTCCTGCGCGCCAAGGGCATCGAGCGCATCACGCCCTCCGAGCTCATAGGTGCCGAGCGCGATGCGGTGCGCAGCTACTTCGACCGCAACGTGCTCCCCATCTTCTCGCCGCTCATCATCGACCCGCGCCACCCCTTCCCCAACCTGCGCAACGGAGCCCTCTACATCGTCTGCACGCTCGCCGCCGCCTCCGAAGACGAACAAGGGCTCCTCGGCATCATCGAGGTCCCAAGCTCGCTCCCCCGCGTCGTCGAGATCACGAGAAACGACGGCCAGCTGCGCTACATCCTGCTCGAGGATGTCATCTTGGCGTGCCTGGAATCGTGTTTTGGCTCCTATGTCCCGCAGGATCGCGCGGTAATCCGCGTCACGCGCAACGCCGACCTCGACCCGGACGGCGAGGGCGTCGAGGAAGACGAGGATTACCGCCAGCACATGAAGAAGGTGCTCAAGAAGCGCTTGCGCCTCCAGCCCGTGCTCCTCGCCGTGCACGGAGATCTCGCCCGCGAGTCCCTCAAGTCGATCCGCAAGGCACTGGGACTGAGCCAGCAGGCCGTCCTGTCGGTTACCATGCCCCTTGACTTGGGATATATCTACTCCCTGGAGGGCAAGTTGCCCGCCACCGTGCGCGACCGGCTCCTGTTCCCTCCGTTCGCCCCCCAGCCGAGCCCGCTGTTTTGCCCGGGTGACTCCATGCGCGATCAGGTGCTCGCCGGCGACAAGCTGCTGTTCTACCCCTACGAGTCGATGGGCACGCTTCTCGGCCTCATCAACGAGGCCGCCCACGACGACACCTGTATCTCGCTGCGCATCACGCTCTACCGCGTAGCGCGTCAGTCGCGTTTGTGCGAGTCGCTCATCTCCGCAGCCGAGCGTGGCAAAGAGGTGACCGTGCTGATGGAACTCCGCGCGCGCTTTGACGAGGAGAACAACATCGCCTGGGCGGAGCGCCTCGAGGAGGCGGGCTGCACCGTCATCTACGGTGCGGAGGGCTTCAAATGCCATTCCAAGATCTGCCAACTCACCTATCATGACCAGGGGAAGATTCGCCGCATTACCCTACTGGGGACCGGCAACTTCAACGAGAAGACCGCACGCCTGTACTCGGACTTCATGCTCATGACTGCGCACGAGGGCATCGGCGAGGACGCCAACGCGTTCTTCCGAAACCTCACCCTGGGCAACCTGCGCGGCGAGTACCGCTACCTCGGCGTGGCGCCCGCCGGGCTCAAGCCCCTCGTGATGGACGGCCTCGACCGCGAGATCGCCCGTGCGCGCGCCGGCATGCCCGCCCACGCCTTCTTCAAGATGAACTCCCTCACCGACCGAGAGGTCATCGATAAGATCGCCGAGGCAAGCCGAGCGGGTGTCCGCATCGATATGATCATCCGCGGGATATCCTGCATGCTGCCGGGCATCGAGGGCAGCACCGAGAACGTGCACATCCGCTCTATCGTGGGTCGCTTCCTGGAGCACGCGCGCGTGTACTCCTTCGGTGAGGACGCCGACACCGTCTACCTGTCGAGCGCCGACATGATGACGCGCAACACCGAGCACCGTGTGGAGATCGCCTATCCCGTTCTCGACCCCACGTGTCGCGCCATGGTGCGCGACTACATGGCCGATCAGCTGCGCGACAACGTGAAGGCTCGTGAGCTGAGCGCGCAGGGCACCTGGGAGCCCGTTGCCCGAGCGGAGGGCGATGAGCCCTTCAATGCACAGGAGCACTTCATGACGCAGGCTGCCAACCGCGCTCGCGCCGCAGAGGAGAGACGCGCGGCTCGAGCCGTCGAGGTCGAACGTGCCGCGCGTGACGAAATCGCACATGACGCGGAAGCGGTGAACCCCCGTGCAGGCCGGGAGCCCGACACGTCGAATGCCGATGCGACGCCGTCGCAACCGGTTGCCTCCACAACGGAAACCAACGAGCTCAACCAAGCTGTCGAGTCCCAAGAGACAGACGGCCACAAGGGTACCGAACAGGGCAAAGAGAGCAACTTCAAGCGCGGCTGGCACATGGTGATGCGCGGCTTCCGCGAGATGTTCTCCTAGCCGCCATTACCCGTTTTCAAGACGAGGACGCTTTCGTATTCGACGGGCAGCCGGTGCACCGCGCGTGTAATGTCGAAAAATACGCGATTGAAGCGCGTCAATTTCGACATTCTACGCGCGGCTCCGTCAAATCCGGCTGACATGCCGCGCCGCCTCACATCATGCACGAGGAGGCAAGTACGTTATACGCATTAGCCCTCGAGCTGCTCGCTGGCCTCGAGCCAAGCCATCTCGAGCTCATCAAGCTCCTCACGAGCGTGGGCAATTGCCTCCTGCTGCGCAGTGAGGGCGGCGAAGTCGGTGGGGTCGATGGCGAACATCCCCTGCTCAAGCTCCTCGACCTTGCCGCGACGCGTCTCCATTTTGCGTTCGAGCGAAGCAACCTCCTTCTTGAGGCGCTGGCGCTCCGCATTCGACAGTCCGCATGCCTGGGAAGGTGTCGCCACGGCAGATGCGACGGCTCCTTGACCGGACGCGCCGCCGCCCAAAGGTGACCCCGCTTCCAAAGCACCACCGAACCCGGGCGCCTGAGGATGGGACGCTCCGCCGGCAGACGCGCCCTCCGTCAAACGCAGGTACTCGTCCACGCCACCAGGTACGTGGCGAAGCGTGCCTCCTATGAGGGCCCACTGCTGGTCAGTCACACGTTCCATGAGGAAACGGTCGTGCGTCACGAGGATGAGCGTGCCCGGCCAGCTGTCGAGCAGGTCCTCCACGAGAGCGAGCATGTCGGTATCGAGGTCGTTGCCCGGCTCGTCCAAAATCAAGACATTCGGTTCCTCCAAAATGGTCAGCAGCAACGACAAACGGCGCTTCTGACCACCCGAAAGATCCTTGATACGACTCCACATCTGTTGCTGCGTAAATCCGAGGCGCTCGAGCAGCTTCTCGGGGCTCGTCTCCTTGCCCTCGACCATCACGTAACGCTTGCCGCGGGCAAGCACCTCGCGAATGGTGTCGTCCTCGACGGGCTTCAACTCGTCGAGCTGCTGGGACAGCACGCCAAACCGGACCGTGGAACCAATCTTCACGCGTCCGCGGAGCGGCTTGAGTTTGCCCTGGATGATATTGAGCAAGGTGGTCTTACCGGCGCCGTTCTCGCCGAGCAGGCCGTAGCGGTCGCCCGCACCAATAAGCCAGGTCACATCGGAAAGAACGGGACGACCCAAAGCCACGGCGTCAGGAGACACGCCGCGGGCAGCGAAGCCGTCCGCCGCAGCGGAATTGCCCACAGCAGAAGGATTGTCCGGCACGGCGGAGCCGCCAAGAGAACTTGTGCCTTCCTTGGAGCCACGCACGGCGGCCAAGGAGCTTGCGTAACCCGCGTCCACATCGATCACATCGATGACCTGCTTGCCCAAGCGGCTCACCGCGAGACGCTTGAGCTCGAGCTCGTTGCGCACGGGAGGCACGTCGGCAATAAGCTCGCGGGCAGCCTCAACGCGGAACTTAGGCTTGGTACTACGCGCCTGCGCACCACGAGAGAGCCAGGCAAGCTCCTTGCGGGCCATGTTGCGGCGACGCTCCTCGGTTACCTGCGCCATACGGTCGCGCTCGACGCGCTGCAGGATGTAGGCGGAGTACCCACCCTCAAAGGGGTCGACACACCCGTCGTGCACCTCCCACATGGAGGTGCAGACTTCATCGAGGAACCAGCGGTCGTGCGTGACCACGAGCATTGCGCCGCTCGATTTCTGCCACCGCGCCTTCAAATGCTCGGCGAGCCAGTTGATGGTACGCATGTCCAGATGGTTGGTGGGCTCGTCGAGCATGAGCACGTCATAGTCGCCAATAAGCAGGCGCGCCAGGTCCACACGACGACGCTGTCCACCAGAGAGCTCGCCCACCAGGCCCTCCCAGGGCACGTCGGCGATAAGGCCGTCAAGAATCTGACGCACGCGCGGGCTCGACGCCCACTCGTATTCGGGAAGGTCGCCCACCACAGCACGATGCACGGTCATGCCGTCATCAAGCGCATCGCGCTGACCGAGGACGCCCACCGTCACATCACGACGGCGCGTCACGCGTCCGGCGTCAGGCTCGATCGCACCCGAGAGAATGCCGAGCAGGCTCGACTTGCCATCACCATTCTTGCCCACGATGCCGATGCGGTCGCCCTCGTTCACGCCGAGCGTCACGTTCTGCGCAATCAGTTTGGTAGGAAACTCAAGATGCACGCTGTCGCAACCGAGCAGAATGGCCATATCGAAACGCTCCTCGCTATCGTATTTACAGCCATCCATCTTAGCAGGGCGTCTACCCGAGACAGGCGGGGCGGGACATTGCAGACACGAGCACTTAACCACAGTGTGCCGCGCCGTACCCTCGGGCATATCGTCCCGCGCGCAGTTCCGCACGAGCCGAAGGCCCCAGTGGGGCCTTCGTGCGAGTTCAGGACTGTCCGAGCACGGGATGATATGCCCGAGGGTACGGCGCGAAGCGTGATAGGCGGTCTACGAGAACATGCCGGTCAGGTAGTCGTTCAGGCGCTTATCGCGAGGACGCTGGAAGATCTGCTCCGTCTCGCCGTACTCGACCATGTCGCCCATATAGAAGAACGCCGTTCGGTTGGAGGCGCGGCTCGCCTGCTCCATGTTGTGCGTCACGATGACGATGGCGCGCTCCTTCACGATGCTCTGCATGAGCTCCTCGATCGCCAGCGTGGAGATGGGGTCGAGCGCAGAGCACGGTTCATCGAACAAGATCACGTCGGGATGCATGGCGAGGGTGCGCGCAATGCACAGACGCTGCTGCTGGCCACCGGAAAGCGAAAAGGCGCTCTGGTGTAGCTTGTCCTTGACCTCGTCCCACAGGGCGGCGCCGCGCAGGCTCTCCTCCACGAGCGCATCGAGGTTCTCCTTGCCCTTGAGGCCATGGCGCTTGGGCGCGAACACGATGTTCTCGTAGATGGACTTGCGGAACGGATTGGGCTGCTGGAACACCATGCCGATGGAACGGCGCAACTCGTAGAGGTTCTCCTCGCGGGTGTTGATGTTCCGGCCATCGTAGAGGATCTCGCCCTCAACGCGGCATCCGCGGATCTCTCGATTCATGAGGTTGAGGGAGCGTAGGAACGTCGACTTGCCGCAACCGGAAGGGCCGATGAGTGCGGTGATCTCGCCCTTGTGGAATTCGAGGGACGTATCATGCAGCGCATGGTTGTCGCCGTAATACACGTTGACGCCGCGCGCCTCGAGAACGACTTCGCCATCGGTCGCACCGCGAGGCTGCGCGGAGGCGGCACCGGCGCGCACGCTATCCATGAAGGCCTCGGACGCACTCGACTCCACGGGGGCGGAAACGTCATGTTGGGTAGACTTGTTACTCATTCGGCCGTCATCCTTTTCGCCAGAGCCTTACCGGCCAAACGAGAAGCCACGTTGAACAGCAGGACGCAAATCATCAGCAATGCGGCGGTTCCCCATACGATGTGCTGCGCCTCGGGGCTTCCCTCACCGTAAATCTTGTAAATGTGCACCGCAAGCGACTCGCCCGGTCGGAAGATGTTCCATGCGCACGTGGGGCTTGAGAAGTTGAGCGAGAGGAAGTTCAGGCGCACCGGGCTCGACATGCCCGAGGTGAACAGCAGGGCCGCGGCCTCGCCGAAGACACGCCCGGCGGAAAGAACCACGCCCGTCACAATGGCGGGCATTGCGGCGGGAATCAGCACGTGGACCGTCGCCTCCCAGCGCGTAAGGCCCATGGCCAGGCATGCATCGCGCTGGTGCTGAGGAACGTCATCGAGGGCCTGCTGGATAACGCGCACCAAGATAGGGATATTGAACATGGTGAGCGCGACCGCACCGGAAATGATCGAGTACTTCCAGCCAAAGTTCACCGAGAACACGAGGAAGCCGAACATGCCGACGACAATCGACGGCAGGGAGGACAGCGTCTCGATGGCGGTACTCGCGATGCTCGTGATGGGGCCGTCGGGTGCGTACTCCGTGAGGAACACGGCAGCCCCCAAGCTCACGGGAACGGAGATGATCAGCGTGATGAGCAACAGATAGAACGAATCGAAGAGCTGGTACGCCACACCACCGGCAGCGCCGTTGGAGCGGCTGGGCTGCGTGAGGAACCCAGGAGTGAACAAGGTCGAAAGGCCCTCATAAAGGATATAGGCGACCATCGAGACCACGATGAGCATGACGAGTCCCGCGATGGCGGCAAGCGCCACGGTTGCGAAGCGATCGGCTCGGCGGGAACGGCGAATGATACGCATGTCCCCCATCTGAGCGGACGCCGCCTGAGAGATATCAGCCACGGGCGTTCGCCCCCTTCTTGCCAATGAGATGGATGATCAGGATGAAAATGAGCGACATACCCATGAGCAGCAGGCCCAGCGACCACAGGACGTCCTTTTGCACGGAGCCATCCGCATAGATCGCCATGCTGGTGGTAAGCGTGGTCGTGATGGTGGATGCCGGTGACAACAGGGATGCGGGCATGACCTCCGCGCCACCGATGACCATACGCACCGCGAGCGTCTCGCCAAAGGCGCGCGTCATGCCGAGAATAACCGCGGTCATGAGCGAGGGAAGGGCGCTCTTGAGCACCACGTGCCAAATCGTCTGCCAGCGGGTATAGCCTAGGGCGAGCGAGCCCTGACGATATCCATCGGGTACGGCGCGCAGCGCGTCCATGGAAAGCGTCGTGACGGTAGGCAAGATCATGACGGAGAGCACGATGGCACCGGGCAGGATACCCATGCCCGTCTGCGTCCCAAACACGGCCTTACAAGCGGCGACCACCACATGGAAGCCGATGAGACCGAACACGACCGACGGGATACCCACCAGCAGCTCGACCATGGGTTGGAACACGCGCTTTCCGAACGCCGGGGCGATCTCAACCGCAAAGATGGCGGAACCAATCGCGATGGGAAGCGCAATTGCCGTCGAAAGCAGCGTGACCGCAAAAGACGTGATGATGAGCGGAAGCGCGCCGGTCTGCGGCAATCCCGTCGCCTCGTCGACATTGGCGAGGCTCCAATCAGTCCCGGTAAAGAACCCAACGGCGTCGACACCGTCCTTGACGAAGGTCGAGATGCCCTTCTGCGCCACCATGACGATCAGCGCAAGGACAAGAAGCGTCACGAGCGCTACACACGCGCCCGTGACGCCCTGACCGACCCTCTCAAGGTTGCGCTTGGGCATGTGCTTTGCCATACCGCACCTTTCGAGAATTCGTGACTTCAACAGTTACTTCTTGGAGACCTTGCCCTCGGCATCCTTGGTCACCAGCATCTCGGAGACGGGGATGAAGCCCTGCTCCTCAACGAGGGAGCCCTGGACGTCGTCGGAGAGCATGTAATCGAGGAACGCCTTGGTGGCGTCGTCGGCATCCTCGGCGCAGTACATGTGCTCGGTCGCCCAGATGGGGAAGCTGTTGTCGAGGACGTTCTTGCTCTCCGGCTCCACGCCGCCCACCTTGATGGCGGTGAACTTGGAGTCATCGAAGTGGGAGAAGTCGATGTAGGAAATGGCGTTATCGGTGGAGCCCATGAGGGTCTGGACGTCGCCGGACTTGTCCTGCTCGGGCTGAGCCGGCTTATAGGTATTCTTCTCGTCACCGAAGACGGCGGCCTCGAAGGTGGCGCGGGTGCCGGACCCCTCCTTGCGGTTGACGACGACGATCTCAGCGTCGTCACCACCGACCTCGCTCCAGTTGGTGATGGTGCCGCCGAAGATTCCCTTGAGCTGCTCGAGGGTCAGGTCGTCGACGGTAACGTTCTTGGAGACGATCGGGCCCATGCCCACGACGGCGACCTCATGGTCGACGAGCTTGGCGGCAGCGTCGGCATCGAGCTTGGTCTCGGCGAAGACGTCGGAGTTGCCGATGGTCACGGTTCCGGAGGAAACGGCGGTGAGGCCGGCGCCGGAACCATTGCCGGAACCAGAGATGACGCAGTCGGGGTTCTCGTTCATGAACTGCTCGGCCGCAGCCTCGACGAGCGCCTGGAAGGAGGAGGCACCGTCATAGGTGACCTCGCCCGTCACGGTAGCGGCGGCATCGGCAGAGCCGGCAGCGGGAGCGTCAGAGCCACCGCAGCCAGCCAGACCAAGACCGGCGACAGCGGCAAGACTGCCAGCGAGACCGAGGAAGGAGCGGCGAGAGCAGGAATAATCGAACATGGTTCTCCCTTCGAGAGCAAACGTGCGCAATGCGCGGACGGTCCGGGGCGTGTCCTTAAGGCCCCAATGGGGAACCTTCAACTCCCCATCCGTCGTACCGCAAGCACAATACCGCGCGTTCGCCGCCCATTCCTCCACGTTCGCCGTCTCTTACGGCTCTCTGACCATCCATTACCGCCCGCTGCGCCCCAGCTTACCCGCGGCTTACATAGACGACTGAGATTGACGCCCATGCGTTATGCCGTGGACAACCACCCGGCCAACCCGCCACATTCCCCCTGCCCATTCGAGGGCGAACGGCGTTTGAAGCATGTTCCAAGCCGATAAAGGGGGTCTTTATTTAAAAAGTGAGGGGTTTATTTGGCAACAGCTGAATATACACGCACGTTCTTCCGTCGAATCATGCGGATATGGTCCAGCTAAAGCGTGTGCATACGGCGAGCCGGGATAACCGCTCATATTCTATTTTTTAACCCCTCTTACGGGGACGTTTCGTCCTCGAGCGGCCCGCGGTACCCGTTCGTCCCGAGTCGTCGCCATGGCGTCTGCGGTACAGGTAGCCGCCAAACACCATGGAAAGCGCAATGATCACGAAGCCGAAGATTTGCTCCCAGAAATTGGGCACGATTGCCTCCCGTCCTATCCCTGCATGCATACGATACACACGTGCAATGGGGCACCGTGGCTCATTCTCCGCGGTGCCCGCGTCTCTTACAGCTCGAGCTCGTTGAGGCGAAGAATAGCCAAGATATACATCTTGAGAGCGTCGCGCAAAAGCGCCTCGTTCGCCGCCTCGTTGGGACCGTGCATGGTGCCTGCCCACTCGGGAAGTTCGAGGTCGTTGTCCTCGGGGCCGAACGACACCGCACTCTTGAAGTTGCGGGCATAAGTGCCGCCTCCCATGGAGAACGGCTCGGCATGTTTGCCCGTAACCTCGCGATATGTGTCGAGCAGCGCTTGCACGGCGGGGCTCTCCGCCGAGGTCGAGAACGGCTCCTTGGTGCTGTCGAGCACGAATTCTGCACCATACCGCGCCGCGTGGGCACGGCAGATCATGGACATCTCGTCGCAGGTGATCGAATCGGGATAGCGAACGTCGATGGTCTGCGAGATACGCCCGTCAGAAACCTTGATCGTGCCCGCGTTGCAGGTGAGCGGACCGAAAGCCGCGCTCTCAGCCTCGATGCCCAAACCCTCGCCTGCCGTTCCCTCATGCACGATGGAAAGCAGGTTGAGATAGGTGCGCTCGCCTTCAGAGAGGAGATCGGGCCGCTCGGCCGAGATCTCCTGCAGATAGTCGACAATCAGAGCAATGGCATTGACGGTACCCTGAGGCAGCGAAGCATGTCCGCCGATGCCCTTGGCGAAAATGCGGGACCGCCCCTCCCCGAGCGGCTCAACCGTCAAGCGCTCCGCATGAGACCGCGGTGCGGGAAGCTCAGAGACGGGGACTGCAAGCACACACACCGACTCGCTCGGAATGGCATTGGTGGCATCCGCGCCACTCCACGACTCGATGGCGCCGTCTTTGATAGGCGCACTCACGAACATGCCGCCAAAGCAACCCTTCTCGGCATTGCAAACGGGAAACTCTGCATCCGGCGTGAAGAGGAACAGCGGCTGCTCATGAGACTCGAGGTAATGGTGGACGTCGGTCATCCCGACCTCCTCATCGCACCCCAAAAGCGCACGGAAACCGTAGCGGGGCTTGATACCGCGGCTCAGCAGGTATGCACCGGCGTATAGCGAGAGCACCGCCGGGCCCTTGTCGTCGATCACGCCGCGGCCAAGCAGCCAACCCTCGCGGCGCTCCATCACATAGGGGTCGGTTGCCCAACCGGGACCAGCGGGAACGACGTCGACATGCGCTATCGTAGCGATGTGCCCATCAAGCTCCCCCGCGATATCGGCGATGCCGACGTAGCCCCCATCGTCCCCCGTCTCGTATCCAAGGCGATGGGCGATGTCGAGAGCGCAGTCGAGGGCATCTCGCACGGTGGCACCGAAAGGAGCGCCGGGCATCGATTTCCCAGCATCGGCGACCGAAGGATGCGCGACGAGGGCGGCGATGTCGGCCACCACATCCTCCCAGACCTCATCGACATATGCCTCAATGTCATCCATACTTCCAGTGCGCATGGGCACTCCCTTCATGAAGACGTTCAATCTAGACCATTGTGCCCCATAAACCGGATGGGGCAAAGCCCGTGAGCAAACCCTCGGCAAGCGGACCCGGGTCTCTCGGCAAACAAGCGGCGCGGCGCGACCGAGGTGCGGGCCGCGATTCCGCTAGGCCACACCCAGCACGCGCGCCACCTCGAGCATAGAACCGCAAGACACATCCGCGGCATCATGCTCACCGAGTTGGGCGGCACCCGTGTACACGCCGATACAGGGGACACCGCAGGCGTGGGCACCCTCGATATCGTTGAGGCGGTCCCCAACCATCACAACGTCGGCGGCGTCAACGCCCATATACTCGAGGGCATCGCGGATGGAGTCCGCCTTGGTGAGGCGAACGGGCTCATTGAGGCCCATGACGCACTCGAACCGATCGGTCCAGCCGAGCTGATCGACCATACTCCGAGCACCCGACTCCTTACGCGACGTCGCGATCGACATACGCCGCCCCGCAAGCGTTAGACGATCGAGCAGGAAGGGCACGTCGTCGATTGGCGGGAAGTCGGAGGGAGTGACGGTCTTGTCGAACAGCTCGCGATACTCTTGAGTGAGTGAGAGCGCAGTGTCGTGCGTCACGCCGAACGCGCGCTCGAATCCCGACACGAGCGGCGGGCCCAGGAGCTTGCGTAAATCGGCATCGGTGGGCTCGATGCCCCGCGCGCGGAGCACGGCGCGCGCAGTTCGCATGACGGCTCCGCCAGTGTCTGCCAGCGTGCCATCGAAGTCGAAGAGGACGACGGAACGGTCTCGAAGACGCGTGGGCATCTCGGAGTCGGCGATCATATACGGCTCCCTTCAACGTCCATATATGCCATTTGGGATGAAAAGACCCCGACGGGCCCGTGCCCGTCGGGGTCTGCAGCGAACCTAAGGTTCAAAGGCGCTACACCGGAATGCTACTCGGCGTCCTCGGCCTTCTCCTCACCCTCGAGCGGGGTGACCTCGATCTCGATGCCGAGGGTCTCGGCAGCAGACTTCATGGAGAGGGAGATGCGACGACGATCGAGGTCGATCTCCATGACCTTGACCTGGACCTTGGCACCCACAGCGGTGACCTGGGCCGGCTGGTCAACGTGCTTGTTAGCCATCTCGGAGATGTGGACCAGGCCCTCGATGCCGTCACCGAGGTCAACGAACGCGCCGAAGGGCACGAGCTTGGTGACGGTGCCCTCGACGATGGCGCCGACGGGGTACTTCTTGACGAGCGCGCGCCACGGATCCTCGGTGGTCTGCTTGAGACCGAGGGAGATGCGCTCGCGATTCAGATCGACGTCGAGAACCTCGACCTCGACCTCCTGGCCGACCTTGACGACCTCGGAGGGGTGGTTGACGTGGTTCCAAGAGAGCTCGGAGATGTGGATGAGGCCGTCGATGCCGCCCAGATCCACGAAGGCGCCGAAGTCCACGATGGAGGAAACGGTGCCCTTGAGACGCATACCGCTCTTGAGCTTGGAGAGGATCTCGGAGCGCTCGGCCTTGCGGGACTCCTCGAGCACCACGCGACGGGAGAGCACGACGTTATTGCGGTTGCGATCCATCTCGATGACGCGAGCCTCGATAGAGGTGCCGAGGTAGGAGGTGAGATCCTTCACGCGGCGAAGGTCAACGAGGGAAGCGGGCAGGAAGCCGCGCAGGCCGATGTCGAGGATAAGACCGCCCTTGACGACCTCGATGACCTCGCCCTCGACGTTCTCGCCGGCGTTGAACTTCTCCTCGATGCGATTCCAGGCACGCTCGTACTCGGCGCGCTTCTTGGAGAGAACCAGACGACCGTCCTTGTCCTCCTTCTGGAGCACGAGCGCCTCGATGGAGTCGCCCAGCGCAACGAGGTCGGCAGGGTTGGCGTCCTTACGGATGGAGAGCTCGCGGACAGGAATGACGCCCTCGGACTTGAAGCCGATGTCGACGAGGACCTCATCGCGCTCGATCTTCACAACGGTGCCGTTGACCAGGTCACCCTCATCGAAATCGGTGATGGAGTTGTCGATGAGGTTGTTCATCTCCTCGGTATCGACGTCGTCGAGGGAGAAGATGGACGAGTTCTGAATCTCACTCAAAGGTGGACCCCTTTCGAACTACGGGGCCCCGATTACCTGACCTGCAGATGGTTGCGAGCCTTAAGGCGATAATCGCCAGCGCGCGCGCACCGTTTGGAACAATCTCGGGGGCCGACAGATACTAATGTGAAGCATATGCATTCACGAAACAGTAGATTACGTGGAAACAAAGTCGTTTTCAAGCGTCAACTGCGATTTTTTCGTACTCGGCAATAAACCTTTCGCGAATGGCGCGCCCCTTCCTCGAGCCCTCACGTAAAATGCTATACACAAATCGATTCAATTCCAGGAGCCCTTGTGTCCACCATCCAAGAAGTCGCCAAGCGGGCCGGTGTGTCGGCGGGAACGGTCTCGCGCTACCTCAACGGCCATCAACTCAAAGCGGGCAATCAATCTCGCGTCGAGGCGGCGATTGAGGAACTCGGGTACCGCAGCAACTACCTTGCCCGCAGCTTGCGCTCCAACCAGAGCATGTCCATCGGTCTGCTTATCAACAATATGCTGAACCACTTTGCCGTGAGCGTTGTTGCGCAGGTGGAACGCGAGATGGAGCTCAATGACTACAATATCATCCTCTCTGGATTTCGCGAGGATCGCGAGGTCTTCATCCGCAAGCTCGAAAATCTCATCGACCGCCGCGTGGACGGCCTCATCCTCTTCGAGGCGATTGAGGACGAACGCGCACGCAAGCTCATCGAGCAGAGCGGGATCCCAACCATCTCCATATCCAACCCCCTTCCCTATCCATGTGTCGACAACATGCTCGCCGCCAATCGCAAAAGCTGCCGCGAAGTGACGCGCCGCATCATACACGCAGGCCACGCACGCATTGGCGTGCTCGCCGGCATCCAAGAGGAATACGTCTCGCGCGAGCGCTTGGCAGGTGTGCTCGAGGCATTTGACGAGGCGGGCCTGCCGCGCAACAACGCCGTGGTGCGCATTGGCGACTATCCGCGCGAATGCGGGTATCGCGACATGATGCACCTCGTCTGCGAGGATCACGTGGACTGTGTCTTCGCACTCAACTACGGGCGTAGTCAAGGCGCCCAGCAGGCGTTAAACGAGCTTGGGCTGCGCATCGGCGAAGACATCTCGTTCGCATGCTATGACTACCTGGACACCAAGACCTACTTTCACCCGAGCATCACCACGGTGTGCCCGCCCTCGCTCGAAATCGGTACGAACGCCGCGCGCGAGATCCTCTCCATGATTCAAGAGGGGCGTTTGGGCAGGGGTCGCATCACGTATACCGACGAGGACATCGCCTGGTTGCCCTCCATCATCGGCCTGGACGCATAGCGCACTGGTAATTGGCGCCCGGCCCATAACGCGATGGCCCCGCAACCGACTTGGGTTGCAGGGCCATCGCGTTTCTGCAAGATAACGGTCGATCGTTGAGCGCGCCTAGGCGTTCTTCTTCGCAAGGTCGATGAACTTGCCGGCCAAGATCTTGAAGGTCTCGGCGCTCATGAGCTGATCCTCGGCGTGAATGAGGATGATGCTCGGGTCGATGTGGTCGCCGCAGGCCTCCTGGGCGATCATCTCGCCGTGCTTAGCGTGACCGACCAGGAAGAACTGCTCGCCCTCGACGACGCGGGCCTCGGCCTCATCGATCTTGCCCTCGCCGGCGAGGTCGATGGCCTCGATGAAGCAGCTGCGGGCGGAGCCCACGTTGGCGATGATCTCGAAGCAGGCCATCTCGATCTTGTTCATGTCTTCCATGTTATTCCTCGCTCTCCGCGGCGTTGACAGCCGCACTTTGGCCCTCCTCCGGCAGTTCGCCGTTGGCGGATACCGAATCGGACTCGTCGTCTCGGACGGAAGCGCCGTTCGCCTTGATGTAGGCCTCCATGTCACGCAGACGCTTCTTGATTTTACGCTTGGCAAAGGGGCTGTACAGAGTGCCCATGAGCTTGCCGTTGAGGTCGTTGAGGGTCTTATCACCCTCGTAGCCCTCCTCGTAGACGACGCTGATGGCGTCCTGTCCCTCGATGGGCTCAATCTCGTAGCGCACGGTGTTGACGCCGCGCGACGAGGTGATGGAGGCGGCGTACAGGCGCGGGGGCTCGAACTCGGTGATCTTGGTGGTGACATGCTGGGCACCGCCGAGCTTGGCGTTTAGCGTCTTCTGATAGGTGAACCCCGCCTTGAGCTTCTTTGCCGGCACCTTCTTGCCGCGCGCCTGCTCGGCGTCGTAAAGCACCGACGTGACGATGCTCTCGAAGAGGTCATCGGCACTGATGCCCATCTTGACCTGTACTTTCATTAACCCTCCTCATAGGGGCGCCCCGCCACGCGCAAGGGCGCCCTCGTGTCGCTAGAAGCCGCGGGACTCGGCGAGCTGCTTGTACCAGCGACCGCTCTTCTTAATGCGGCGCTCCTGCGTCTCGAGGTCGAGCTCAACCAGGCCGTAGCGGTTCTTGTAGGCGTTCAGCCAGCTCCAGCAATCGATGAACGTCCAGAGATGATACCCGATGCAGTTGGAGCCCTCATCGATGCCGCGGGCGAGCTCGGTCAGGTGCTCCTTGATGAAGTCGATGCGATAGTCGTCCTGGATGGCGCCATCGGGTCCGCGGAACTTCTCCTCGCCCTCGACACCCATGCCGTTCTCAGACACGATCCACTCAATGTTGCCGTAGTTGTCGCGCAGGTTGATGGCGATGTCGTACAGCGCGTGCGGATAGATCTCCCAGCCGCGGTGCGGGTTCATGCGACGACCCGGCATGGCGTACACGTCGTAGTAGTACGTGGGCATGAAGGGCGCCTCGGGGTTGGGCAGGCTCGCACGGGCGCAGACGCGCAAGGGCTGGTAGAAGTTAACGCCCAGGTAATCCACCGTGTTGTCGCGGATGATGGCGAGATCGGTCTCGTCGACCACGGGCATGAGGCCGTGCTTCTTGATGAGCTCGACGAGCTCGGGATCGTAAGCGCCGTGCACGCTCGGGTCCAGGAAGCTCTTGTTGGCGAAGAGCTCGGCGATGTGGGCGGCGCGAGCGTCGGCGGGATTTTCGGAACGCGGATAGGCGGGCGTGAGGTTGAGCACGATGCCGATCTTGGCGTCGGGCAGGACCTCATGGCAGGCACGGACAGCCAGCGCGCTGGCGAGCGCCGTGTGGTAGGCAACCTGTGCCGCGGCCTTAGGGTCGACCCTGCAGGGATAGTGGTACTGCTGCAGATAGCCGCACTCCACGTGCACGATGGGCTCGTTGAACGTGTACCAGCGCTTGACGACGTCGCCGAACAGCTCGAACGCAATGCGGGCATAGCGTTCGTAGAGGTCGACGACCTCGCGGCTTTCCCAGCCGCCGCGCTCCTGCAGGGCGACGGGCATGTCGAAGTGGAACAGGTTCACGAAGGGCTCGATGTCCTCGTCGCGCAGCGTGCCGAACACGTTGCGGTAGAACTCGACGGCCTCGGGGTTGGGGTCGCCCTCCGGATCGGGCAGCAGGCGCGACCAGCTGATCGAGGTGCGGAAGGAGTTCTGCCCCGTCTCGTGCAGCAGCTCGATATCCTCGCGCCAATGCTCGAAGAACGTCGACGTGTCGGCTGGACCGACGCCGCCGTGGAACTTGTAGGGCTCCTCCTCGAACCAGAGGTCCCAGATATCCGGGGCCTTGTGATCGGCGGTATGGGCGCCCTCCGCCTGGGCCGCGCTCGTGGCACTACCGAAGTAGAACCCTTCCGGGAACTTGACGTCCATCGTCTTACCTCTTTCTCTTCACGAACAGGTAGATGCCGCTCACGATGACGATCGCCAAGCCGCCCACGAGCAGGCCGAGGCTCATCTCAGAGCCGGCGGCGGCACCGAAATTCGACATCACGATGAAGAAGAAGCCCAGGCCCATGATGAAAACGGCCCAAGGAGATCGAAATCCCATGAGTAGCAAACCTTCCTCTAGGTAAAAGGGCCACCGGCGAGTCAGCAGACCACCGGCGGCCGACGGGCGTGACCCGCATGGAGCATATGCAACCACTGTGGGCCACGCGAATCAATCGTTGAAAGCCGAAGCCCTTAACGCCTAGGCAGCGGCCTCGGTCTTCTCCTGCTCCTTGTTCGCAAGGATGACGAACGGGAGCCAGATGATGAAGGAGACAGCGAGGTTCAGGAGCGCGACGAGCGCGGCCATGACGTTGCCGCCGGTGGCGAAGAAGGCGTACAGGCCAACGGGCATAATCCAGGGAACCTGGATGTAGACCGGCGGAATGATGCCGGCGTAGGTGAAGCCGAGCGCGATAGCGGCGGTGATCACCGGGACGAGCAGCCACGGGAAGAAGTAGATCGGGTTCAGCACGATGGGCATGCCGAAGATGATGGGCTCGTTGATATTGAACACGCCCATGGGAGCGGCCAACTTGGCGATGGTCTTGGAATCCTCACGCTTGGAGAAAAAGAGGATGGCGATGATCAGGCCGAGGGTAAGACCGGAGCCACCCATCATGGTGTAAGCGTCGAAGGAGCCGCGGGTCCACATGTAGGGAAGCTGGGAGAGGTCGCCGGTGGCGTTCCAGACGGCGAGGTTCTCGAGCAGAGCGGGGGTGTAGATGCCCTCGGTGATGGGGGCGAGGACGTTCATGCCGTGAATGCCGAAGAACCAGAAGAGCTGGGCCAGGAACTCGACGAGCAGGACCGTGAAGAAGCCGGAGGACATGCCGAGCAGCGGGCGCTGGATGAACTCGGAGATGAGGTCGTTCGGGTAGGAACCGGAGACGACGACGCAGATCTGCGTGATGATGGCGGACACGAAGATCGCCGCGACGCCGGGGATCATGGCCACGAAGGCGCTGTTGACCGCGGGCGGCACGGAATCGGGCAGCTTGATGGTGAGCTTGGCCTGGATGAGCTTGATGTAGATCATCGTGCAGACGAGGCCGAAGATCAGGGCGGTGAACAGGCCCGTGGCGCTGGTGAGCGCCGTGGAGATCATGCTCGAGCCCACAACGTCCATCGTAACCGCACCGGCGTCCGTCACCGTAAGACCGGTGAGGCCGGCGGCCTCGAGAGCCTTGACCGCATCGGGGGTGACGTCGGCCAGGGTGTAGGCGAAGCTCGGGGCGAAGTTCATCGTGGCAACGACGGAAGCCAGGGAGACGGCGCCGCCGGAAATCGGCGAGACGTCATAGGACTTGCAGAGGTGGTAGCCGAGGGTGAACGCGAAGCAGAGCGCGAGAATGGAGATGGAGCCGTTGTACACGTTCACGTTGACGTTGATGAGCTGGGTGCAGGCCTCGGTGAAGGCGTTGCCCGCGCCCCACCAGGTGTTGGGGAGGTCACGGAAGAACACGTTCAGAAGCGTTGCGACGGAGCCGGCCATCGTGACCGGCATGATGGAGATAAAGCCGTCACGGATGGCGACGAGGTGACGCTGATTGCCGATCCTCTGCGCGATCGGCATGAACTTGGTCTCCATCCAGTGCATGAAACCGTCCATGGGTGATGCCATGTCGTCTCTCCTTAAAAAAGTGGGGTGATGATCGAATAGACACGGATGCGGGTGCCCCCGCGGGTTCGGGCGCGCCGGGCGCGCGGCCGATTACTCGTGGCCGATGAGCTTGAGACCCTGATCGAGGACCTTGGCACCGTCCATCATGCCGTATGCCATCATGTCGATGACCTCGACCGGCGTGTCGCCGGCGACCGACTTGACCTTGTCCAGCAGGAAACGAACCTGCGGACCGAGCAGGATGACGTCGGCCTTCTCGGCGTTCGCCTGAGCCTCGGCCTCGGGCACGGCCCAGATGGTGGCCTCGATGCCGCGCTCCTCGGCGCTCGCCTGCATCTTGGAGACCATCAGGCTCGTGGACATGCCTGCGGAGCAGCAAAGCAGAATGTTGACCATGAGCTCTCCTCCTTTCCTTCTCCCGCGCGGTGCGGGAACGACATTGCGCGGCCGTGGAAATGCGACCGCAATATTCTCATCACCCCACCTTGATGATACGCCGTGGAGCGAGGAATACCCAACGAAAGTTGACGTGCGCCGCGCAAGCGGCGGGTGGGCAGGGGGTCGCCCGCCCGGACCGCCTCGCGCAGGCCCCTTAAGCGAACTGGGGCAGGTACTGCCTGTGGGCCTCGATAAGCTCATCCACCACGATGTTGGCGAGCTTGTCGGAGGGGCACAGCGGGTTCATCTCGAGCGCCGCGACGGCAAGGTCGCGGTCGCCAGTAATCGCCGCCTCGACCACCATGCGCTCGAAGCCCTTCATCATCTGCACGTAGCCGGCGATGCGGGGCTTGAGCTCGCCCGTGGTGAGCGGCTTGGGGCCGTCGGCGGTGATGCGGCACGCCACCTCGACGGCGCTCGTCGAGGGCAGGCCCTCGATGCAGCCGTCGTTGCGGACGTCGACGTACTGGATGTCGCCGCGGTTGGTGTGGATGGACTCGATGAGGCTGCAGGCGGCATCGCTGTAGCGGGCGCCGCCGCGCTGCTCGAGCTGCTTGGGCTTGATGTCGAGATTCTCGTCGCGGTAGATCTCGAAGAGCTCGTCCTCGAGGCGGGAGACCACCTCGCCGCGGACGTCGCCCTCCTCGAACTCCTTGAGCTCCTCGGCGAGCATCTCGTCGGTATGGAAGTAATAGTTGTGGTAGGGGCACGGAATCGCGCGGATGCCGCGGATGAACGCCGGCGAGAACGGGATGGACATGAAGTTCTTCATGAAGAGGGCCTCGTCCTCGGAGACGTGGGCGTACTTCTCGACCGCCTCGTCGATGACGGAGACGCCATCCACGAACACACCGGTGGCGAAGACGAAGTGATTCACGCCCTGGAGCTGGAGCTCGAGACGGCTCTCATCGACGTCGAGCACGCGGGCGATACCGGCGTGCATGTTGATGGGCACGTTGCACAGGCCGATGGCGCGGTCGAAGTCGGTGTAGTTGAGGATGGCCTCCTCGATCATGCCGGAGGGGTTGGAGAAGTTGATCATCCACGCATCGGGGCAGAGCTCCTGAACCTCACGGACAAAGTCGAGGATGACCGGGATGGTGCGGAACGCCTTGAACATGCCGCCGGCGCCGTTCGTCTCCTGGCCGAGCATGCCGTGGGACAGCGGGATGCGCTCGTCGAGCACGCGGGCGGGAAGACGGCCGATGCGGACCTGAGAGGTCACGAAGTCGGCGCCGTCGAGCGCGGCGCGGCGATCGGTCGTGAGGACGACCTTGGTGGGAAGGCCGGCGCGCTTGACCATGCGCTGGGCCAGTGCGCCCACCGTGTCGAGCTTCTCCTGGCCCTCCGGGATGTCGACGAGCCACAGTTCGTCCACGGGAAGGTTCTCATAGCGCCTGATGAAGCCCTCGACCAGCTCGGGGGTGTAGCTCGAGCCGCCGCCGATGGTCGCGATCTTGATACCGTTTGCCATAAGTCCTCTCCTCCTCTTCAACAAGTTCAGGATGATCTGCTCAACGCGATATTCCTCAATTAGGCTGCTCGCCCTTGAGGCCGTCCTGCCTTTTGTCGATGGCGTGTGACGGGTTGAATAACAGCTCTTGGGTTACGTTGTACTTCCCTAGAGCAAGATGCCGAAGCGCGACCAGGAATCCAGGTGGTCGAGCAGCATCTGCTCGTAGGCGGGCAAGGTGCCAACCACGTTGCGCGTGCCGTCGTCGGGCATGTCCTGCAACACCAGCTGCAGCTCACCCTTATAGCGGGGGCTGGCGTTGTTGACAACCACCACGTCGCCGCGCTTGAGGTCGCGGCCGACCGGACGCACCGGGATGTCGAGGTCGGCGAACTCGACGCGTGACCACGTGCTGCGCAGCAGATAGGGACTCAGGTCGCCGCGGACCTTGTGCTTGGGATAGAGAGCGACCATGCGCTCGTTGTCGGTCAAGCCGGAATCGGCGACAGGACGCATCTGGACGAGGGAGCGATCGATCTGCTCAATAGAAGCCAGCTCCTCCTCGGTGGCAAAACAGTTGGAGATGATGATGTCGTCGACCAGGCCAATGGCAGACAGGTGGCGCGCCTGGAAGTCGAGCGGAAGCTCGCGATGGCACTCGAGGGTGACGAGGCCCTCACGCAGGGGCCAGGGGCCGAAGGCATCGGCGCGGGGGATGCCGATGAACGCGGCGAGGTTCACGCCAAGCTCGCAGACGATTGCGCTCTCGCGCTCAAAGAACGCGGTGTCAAGACCGCTAAATCGCTGCGGATAGAAGTTATGACAGGAAATGAGGCGCGCACGATCGGGATCATGCGCGAGCGTCGCGGGCAGGATGCCATCGGCGCAGCTGGCGTTGAGCTCGATCATGAGACCGTAGGGGTTACGGGTCATGTCGGCGACCTGGCTGGGCTGGAAGGGCTCGTCGAGGCGGATGCCGTCGGCGCCGATCTCGTGGAAGAACGAGAGGTCGTCATAGGAGATGCCGAGTTTGGCGAAGACGTTGGGAGCGACGTCGAAGACGACCTCCATGCCGTTCGCGTGGGCGCAGGAGGTGAGCTCGGCAGACTCGCGCTTGACCTGATCGGGATCCCCCTCGACCGACAGCAGGCAGGAGAAGATGCGGCTAAAGCCGTGTGCCGCGGCGCGCTCGATGTATGCGCAATCCTGCTCAACCGTCGAATGCTCCGGATACAGGGAGATACCCCACTTCATACGCGGACGTCCTTCCTCACGTGGCCTGCGTCGGCGCACACGGCAATTGTGTGCATCTGATGGTTGGAATTATATCGATTCAATTGGAGTCCGGCAGTAGGAATACTCCACCCCTCTCAGGTGCTAAGACGCTATTTCTTGGCGTAATGCCAGCTATTTGTATCGATTTAATTTTAGTCTGCATAATCGAGTAAAACCGCGAACGGTAGCGATTTACCGGTGAGCGGATGGGGGCAAGCGACGAAAAACGTCTCCGGCTAGCCACCGACATGTCGCGCGCAGAGACGACGGCGGCGAAGGGCCATGAGGGAGACGACGCCCCGCCCGGTCGCGGCTAAGGCGATGCGAAGGTACGAGGGACGATGCAGGGCAACGGCGGGAAAGCGTGGCTCAGGTACTTCGAGGCCACCCTCCCCCGCCATGCCACAAGGAGATTGCAGCCCTCATTCATTTCCATGGCTGGAACGCAGCGATTATGGGCATAATTCATAAACATGCCCATATAAACGGAAAGGAGGCGTTCATGACGGCTCTCAAAGCGGTTGTTTTCGACATGGACGACACGCTGCTCAGCATCAACCTGAACGCCTTCATCGGCATGTTCGCACTTGATGAGGCAAACCTTCTCGCCCAAGCGGCACGCAAGAGTACCGTGGCGCTCTTCACCTCGGTGGGAAGTGCCATGTTGGAGCTCAACAACGGAGAGCGCGCCGAGGGCGACATACGGACGAACCAGCGGTTTTTCGCCGATGAGGTCGAGCGCCGCTGTGGCGTGCCCCTGCTCGAGCCCGCAATCCTCGACATGCTCGAGTTCTACGAGCGCGAGATCCTCCCCAAAAAGAACGACCGCCTCATCGCCGCGCGTCCGCGCGAGGGAGCCCACGAGGCGATTGAGGCCGTACTCAATCGCGGGATGCGCATCGCCCTCCTCACCAACCCGAGCTTCTCGCGCGCCTGCATCGAGTGTCGCATGGGCTGGGGCGACATGCTCTACATGCCCTTCGAGCTCGTGACCACCTGGGAGAACTCGACGCGCTGTAAACCGTGCTCCGGCTACTACCTCGAGGCGCTCGGCAAACTCGGACTCGCCCCCGAGGAGACGCTCATGGTAGGCAACGACCCCAAGCGCGACTTCCCCTCCCCCGCAATCGGGCTCAAGACCGCCTACGTGGGCAACGGCAACCAGCCGCACGCCCTTTGGTGCGGCAGCATGGCGGACTTCGCCAAGGGCTTTGACGAGATCGAAGAGCGGTTCTGCACGGGCGACTGACGCCATGGAGCCTTCACCCGAATACACCCCAGGAGCGGCATCGAACTCAAACGAAGACCAATATTGCGCTGAGAGCGGAATGTAGAAAATGAAGCGTTTCACAGTCCTCATTTTTCGACATTACGCGCTCGGATCATCTCTGTAAGCGAAGCTGTCACATAGGCAGAGGCAGCACGCCTACAACCGTGTCTCGCCCGTCATGATCTTCAAGATCTCGACGTCGGTGTCCTTCATGCCCACGCGGCCCACGTAACCCATGCTGGCGATGGTCTCCTCGACGGTGTCTTGCACGATGCCCTCACCCGCGCGGAAGCCGCGGCCGGCGAGCGCCATGTCGCATCCCAGGATGG
Organism: Collinsella sp. AF08-23; assembly: GCF_003479805.1. Lineage (GTDB taxonomy): Bacteria > Actinomycetota > Coriobacteriia > Coriobacteriales > Coriobacteriaceae > Collinsella. The sequence continues at coordinate 56,555 of NZ_QUHV01000005.1, forward strand.
CGGCATCCACCGCGGCGGAGATCTTCGCCGCGCAGCTCGCCTTGGCACCGTCGCACACGATGCCGCCCACGTTGCCGAGGGTGTTCACTACCGTCGCGCCGATCTGCTCGCGCGTGCCGCCGCGCATCCAGCAGATGGCCGCGCCCGCACCGCACGCGGCGCACACCACGCCGCAGAACGCGGAGAGGGCTCCGATATAGCTCTTGGTATGAATGGCGACGAGGTCCGCCAGCGCAAGGGCGCGCGTGAGACGCTCCCCCTCGATGCCGAGCTCCTCAGCGTAGGTGAGCACCGGCAGGGCGCACGTGATGCCCTGGTTGCCCGAGCCGCATACGATCGCGACGGGCAGGGCGCAACCGCTCATACGGGCGTCGGAACCAGCGGCGGCGCGGGCCCGGGCGCGGCAGGCGAGGTCGTCGCCGCGCGTGGCGAGCAGCGTGCGTCCGACCTCGGCGCCCCATGCGTTCTCGAGACCCTCGGCGGATATGGCAGCGTTAAGCGTGAGCTGGCGTTCAAGAGAGGCACGCGCATGCGAGATATCGCCCGACTCAACGTAATCGAGGATGACGTCGAGCGACAGCCCCGGCACCGGAGCCGTCTGGGACTCGTCCTCAGCAGCCTCCTGAACCGAGACGGCACTCATGAGCGCGCACGTCCCCGAGCACGCGTCCTCGACGTCACGCTCGGCTCGCGCGGCGGGGCACAATTGGATCGCGGGTACGCCGTCGCGCGTACAGCGGACAACGTTGGTGTGGTGCTCCGAGATGGCGACCTCCGCCGCATGCCCGAGAGCCTCGGCGCGCACCTCGATATACAGATTGGGCACGCCCTCGATGAGGGAGATATCAATATAGTCCTCTCGGGCGAGCAGCTCGCGCGTGCGGACGATGTCGGCATTGGTAACACCCTCGAGCGTCTCAAGGGCGGCCGAGGCGTCACCGCCCACGGCGCCCAAGACCGCAGCAGCCTCGACCCCGCGCATGCCGCCCGAGTTGGGAACCGTGACGCTCTTAACGTTCTTGATGATGTTGCCCGAACAGCCCACCGTGAGTTTCTCGGGCTCGCAGCCGAGCACCAGGCGCGCAAGGGCGGCGGCATACGCCAGCGCAATCGGCTCCGTGCATCCCAGCGCGCAGATGAGTTCGCCGTTCAACAGGTCGCCCAACGCGGCGTCGCGATCCTCAACCGTCATCTCGTCTACGCTCTTCTCTGCCACGGGAACCCCCTCGTTCGTATGTCCGATGCTCTTCAGTGTAGCGAACCCGAGCGGCTCCGCGCCATAACAAACCCCGCGCCGTCCGCCGTTAGGCAGATGGCGCGGGGTCGTTAGGGGGTACCGTGCGATTCGACCCCCGACACGGCTTGCAATTGGACTACGTCTCCAACTGGGAAACTAGCCGAAGAAGCGCTCGATCTCGATGGCGGCGTTCTCCAGCGAATCGGAACCGTGGATGACGTTGGCGTTCACATCGACGGCGAAGTCACCGCGGATGGTGCCGGGCGCGGCGTCAAGCGGGTTGGTGGCGCCCATGAGCGTGCGCATCTTGGAGACTGCGGAGAGGCCCGAGACGACCATCTTGACCACGGGACCGCTCGTCATGAACGCGACGAGATTGGGGAAGAACGGCTTGTCGGCGAGGTGGGCGTAGTGGACCTTGACGGTCTCGTCGTCGAGCACGCACTTCTCCATCTTCTCGATGGTAAGACCGGAGCGCTCGATGCGGTCGATGATGAGCCCGGTCTTGCGGTCACGCACGGCATCGGGCTTAATCATGATGAAGGTCTGCTCCATAGCGGGCATGACGTCCCCTTTCAACAGGTATCAACGGTGCGCGCAGGTCGGGCACCCATGAGGAGCCTTCATTGACGGCGACGCGCTGGCCTCATCTTACCCCATGCCACCCTTGACGATTCTCCACCCTCTCCCAAAGTTCACTTTGGAACGCTTCAATTCAGCTATCTGCGGGAAATCACCATCGAGAGTTAACTCTCGATGCAGCAACGACGTCCAAACCGCAACGGTGTTCGGGCAGAGGCGCCATCCGGGTCGCATCGGTATCCGGGACGCAGCGACCACCCGGAGCCGGCGTCTCGCCGCAATTGCCACCCGACGGAGGCGCGGCCTCGGTCGGGTGGCCAGCGAGAGCGGCATCAGGAGCCGCAACCGCGCCTTCAACCGGAGCCCAAGGGTCCCTACGCGCCCGCACCCATGGAGACTACATAGCCCAGACCGCCCACGCGCGCCTCGTCGCCCACGAGCGACGTGCGAACGAACTTGAGCTGCTCCTTCACCGCGGAAGGCGACGTCCCACCCTCCGTGGTGCGCGCGGCGACAATCGCATCGATATCGAGTGCCGAGGTAATGTCGGGCGCGAACAACGGGCTCGCCTCTTGGAAGACCTCGAACGGCAGATCCTCCAGCTGGCATCCGCGGTGGTCGCACTCCAGCACCAAATGCCCCACGACGGCATGGGCTTCACGAAAGGGCATGCCCTTCTTGGCGAGATAATCGGCAACATCCGTGGCTGCCAAATGACCGACCCTGCAGGCGGCGCGCATGCGCTCGGCGTTGATGTGCATCGTGTCCACCATGCCCGCCATCACCTCGAGGCACTGGCTAAGCGTACGAGCGGAGTCGAGCGCCCCCTCCTTGTCCTCTTGGAGATCCTTGTTGTACGCAAGCGGCAGACCTTTGCAGGTCACCAACAGCTGCATGAGGTTACCGTACACGCGCCCGGTCTTACCGCGGATAAGTTCGGCGAAATCGGGGTTCTTCTTTTGCGGCATGATGGACGAGCCGGTCGAGAAGGAATCAGACAGCGTGATGTACCCGAACTCGGAGCTGCTCCACAGCACGATTTCCTCGGCCAGACGCGAGAGATGCATGGCCATGGTCGAACAGGCAAAGTGCAAATCGAGAAGAAAATCTCGATCGGACACGGCGTCAAGCGAATTGGGGATCACGCGCGTGAAACCCATGGCGTAAGCGGTTGCCACGCGGTCGAGCGGATACGTGGTGCCCGCAAGCGCAGCGGCACCGAGCGGAGAGGCATCCGCGGCCTCAAACGCCGCATCGAGCCGCTTGAAGTCGCGCGTGAACATCCAGTAATACGCGAGCAGATGATGCGAGAGCAAGACCGGCTGCGCGTGCTGCAGGTGCGTCATGCCGGGCAGGACCACCGTGCCATTATCGATCGCCACGCGCACCAACACCTGCCGAAGCTTGAGGTTGGCCTCCATGAGCTGCTTGGAAAGAGCCTTGGCGGCGAGGCGCGTGTCGGTGGCCACCTGGTCATTGCGCGAGCGACCCGTGTGTAGGCGCTTGCCCGCTTCGCCTATCCTGCGCGTCAACTCGCTCTCGATGGCCATATGGATGTCTTCGTCATTGATGTCAAAGACGAACGCGCCCGCATCGATCTCGGCCTCAATCGCCGCGAGACCGCTGGCGATGGCTTCATAATCCGCCTCGGTGATGATTCCTTGCTTAGCGAGCATCGCGGCATGTGCGCGCGAACCGGCGATATCCTGTTTATACAGATGCTTATCGACGGGAAGCGATGCACCGAACTCCTGCGTGGACACATCCACGCCGCCCTCGAACCGTCCGCCCCAAAGTGCCATATATCCGCTCTCCTTAGGTAAACTCGATGCGGTTTCGTTAGTAATTCACGACCTGGTCGCAAGCAGTGGACTGGGCATCCGCCACGACCTCGAAATGGACATCTTGACCAGCACCGGCGAGCTGCGCCTGCTTGATGGCCCACGTCTTGATGGAGAGGCCCTGGATGTCGATGAAGCCCTTGGCGGCCTTCTGGTCGAACGCATCGTCGTTGTCGTAGGTGGCGAGCGCGGGGTCGTACAGGGCAGCGGCGCTCTTGCGGCCCACGACCACGCATCCGCCCTTGTAGAACTTGAGCTTCACCGCGCCGGTGAGATCCTGCTGCGTGGCGCCCATAAAGGCATCGAGCGCCTGCTTGAAGGGGCTGAACCAACGGCCGTTGTAGACCTGGTCGGCCCAAAGCTGCTCAAGGGCGAGCTTGTGGTGGAGCACGTCGCGCTCCAGGCACAGATCCTCAAGCGCCTTGTGAGCCTGAATGAGCGCAAGACCCGCCGGGACCTCGTAGCACTCGCGAGACTTGAGACCCACGTAGCGGTTCTCGATCATGTCGATGCGGCCGTAGCCGTTCGCGCCTGCGATGGCGTTGAGCTTTGCAATGAGCTCCGCCAGCGGCAGCTCCCGCCCGTCAAGGCTCGCCGGCACGCCAGCGACGAAGCCGATCTCGACATAGGTGGGCGCGTCGGGCGCGTCAACGGGGTCGACGGTCATCGTCCAGATGTCCGCCGGGGGCTCCGCCCACGGATCCTCGAGGACGCCGGCCTCGATGGCACGGCCCCAGAGGTTATCGTCGATGGAATACGGCTTCTCGATGCTCTGCGCAACCGGCACGCCATGCTTCTGGGCATAAGCAATCTCGTCGGGGCGCATGCCGAGGTCCCACTCACGCACCGGGGCGATGACCTTGAGAGAGGGGTCGAGGGCCGTGATGGAGGTCTCGAAGCGCACCTGGTCGTTGCCCTTACCGGTGCACCCGTGGGCAACGCTCGCCGCGCCGTACTTGTGAGCCACCTCAACGAGGTGCTTGGAGATCAACGGACGGGACAACGCGGAAAGCAGCGGATACTTGTTCTCGTACATGGCATTGGCAGCAAGCGCGCAGGTGATGTAGTCCGAGGCGAACTCGTCGGTCATGTCGACCACTTCGACGGCGATGCAGCCGAGCATCTTGGCCTTCTCGGCAACCTTCTCCAGGCCGTCGTGCTCCTGGCCCACATTGCCGAGCATGGCGATGACGTCGAGACCCATCTCGTTTTGCAGCCATTTTATGCAGACGGAGGTATCGAGGCCGCCAGAATAGGCAAGTACGACTTTTTCCTTGGAGACAGTGTTCACGGTGTTCATGGGTTCATCCTTTCGATATGCCATTCGGCTTGAGAACGGGTGAGCCCAACTGATTGCGATATCCCCACATGGTGCAATTGGGGTACGTCCCCATTGCACCAAACGCGCCGCGAGTCGCGTGCGGCCGTTTGGTAAGAAAAATCCGCCTTGCGGCGGACCCTCCCTCGACGATATCAGTTGGACTCTGCTTGGAGGACTTGACCTCCAAGCGAACAGAGACAACGAGTTATCGTCGTCGGGAGATTGAACGCTGGCGTCGGGCGGCCGCATCGGCGGCGTTCTGGCAAGGCATGATGGCGATGTGCGCCATGCCCTCATATGTAGCCAGAAGCTGTGCCACGGTTACTCATCCCTTCGAAACCAGCCGTGTCAATCGTTGGTCACTATAGTAGCCTAAAGTGACATCGATTCACGCGACGTTCTGTTATGTTGCGACTTTGTTACCACCCCGTACCCTGGCGCGCATCATCCGGCGCTCGAACAATCCTGCTCGCACGAAGGCCACATTAAGTGGCCTTCGGCTCGTGCGGAACTCGCGGCGGATGATGCGCGCCAGGGGACGGGCTACGGCAACGAATAGAAATTCCACGTACTACGCCTCTCCCCAAACATGTGCCGCGCCCCCTCCGCCCATATCGTCCCGCGCGCAGTTCGCGACAGCGCTGTTTGAGCACGGGATGATATGGGCGGAGGGGGCGCGTTCGCCTTGAAGTGATGAGGTGAAAAACTGTTCGAGCGCCGGATGATACGGTCCGAGACGCGGGGCGGCGAGCGCCTGTCTACTCTTTGAGATAACGCGAGAGGAACTCACGGGTACGTGCGTGGTGTGGCGCAGTGAAGATCTGCTCGGGGTCGCCCTGCTCGGCAATCACGCCCTTGTCCATGAAGACCACGCGGTCGGACACGGTGCGCGCAAACTCCATCTCATGCGTCACCACGACCATCGTCATACCGTCGCTGGCCAGGCCTCGCATGACTTCGAGCACCTCTCCGACAATCTGCGGGTCCAAGGCGCTGGTAGGCTCGTCGAACAGCATGATCTTGGGACGCATGCATAAGGCGCGGGCAATCGCCACGCGCTGCTTCTGGCCACCGGATAGCGTCGAGGGCGCAGCGTGGGCAAAATCCGCCAGACCCACCGAGCGCAAGTGCTCGAGAGCGACCGTCTCGGCCTCCCCCTTCGACATCTTCTTGCGCGTTACGGGAGCCAGCGTGCAGTTTGCCAGCACATCCATGTTGTTGAACAGGTTGAATCCCTGGAAAACCATGCCGATGTCCTCGCGTAGCGAGTTCACGTCCACGTGGTCGGCGGTGAGGTCGCTTCCTTGAAACCACACGTGTCCCGCGTCGGGCGTCTCGAGCAGGTTGATGCAGCGCAGAAGCGTCGACTTACCCGATCCGGAGGCACCGATGATCGTCACCACCTCGCCGGGTGCGACCTCCAGATTGACGTCGCGCAGGACTTCGAGGTCGCCGAAGGACTTGCGCAGGCCCTCGATACGCACCATGTAATCGCCGGCGGGAGCCGTAACGGCGGTGTTGTCGTTCATAGCCATGGTCTAGTGCTCCTCGACGTTGACGGGCTGATCGGAAGTGCTGCCAAGCTTCACCGACTTGACGTTGAGGCGGTTCGCCAGGCGACCAAGCAGCCACGAAGCGATCATGGTGAGGCACAGGTAGATCACGCTCGTCACGAGCGCCGCCTCGAACTTGGCATAGTAGATGCCGCCCACGGTGGTAGTTGCGAACATAAGGTCAAAGGTGCCAATGACGGAAAGGACCGACGAGTCCTTGATATTGATGACGAGCTCGTTGGAAAGACCGGGGATGGCGAATTTGACGCCCTGGGGGAACACGACCTTGCGCATGGCCTCCCACTGGGACAGGCCAAGCGAACGGGCCGCCTCGGTCTGACCGGTGTCAACCGACTCGATGCCGCCGCGTAGCACCTCCATCATATACGCCGTTGAGTTGAGGACGATGGTGACGAGACCGGCGGTAAACGTGCTCCAGATCGCGTTGATCTGCGTGGTGGTGAGGTCGGTCATCTTAAAAAGCGCGAACACGCCGAAGAAGATGATCATGGCCTGGACCATCATGGGCGTGCCGCGGACCACGGTGCTGTAAAGGCGCGCGAAACCGCTGCCCACGACTTTCCAAAAGCGAACGAAATCGTTGTCGGAACGGTCGATGACCTGGATGCGCAGGAACACCAAGAGCAGTGCGAGGAAAAACGCGATCACCGTGCCGAACACCGCGAGCGCGACGGTGGTCTTGAAGCCGGAGAAGAAGATGGCGCGACTGTTGTAGAGCATATAGAGCATGCTCTCGAGCGTGGAGGCGGGACGCGTCTCGGCCGTAACCGCGACCTGCCAAGCAGATGCGATCCCCATGCCAAGGCGGTCGAGCGCGAGTACGGCAGTGATACCGCACACCGCATACGATCCGTAGCGCAACGCGCGCGCAACGGTAGGTTGGGTAAAGGGCGACACCTGCGCGTACGTCTTCCACCGAGCGAGCTTGAACGCCAAGGCCACGGCGGCAAGCACGAGCCAAGCAACGAGCAGGTAGTACAAGACGACCTCAAGCGCATACGCACCGGCAAGGAAACTCAGTGCGGGGCGCGGCTGGCTGGACAGGCTCATGCCCATCGCCGCAATCACACTCGTTCCCAACAACACGTAGCGATGATCATCCAAAACAAACGAGGCCAAGCGACCAAGCGGGCGAGCACCCGCCGATGCGGTGGTCATGGATCGACTCCTTTAATTGAATAATAGCGATACGGCCACCGATCGTGAGATGGCGGCCCAGCAAGATGTATAAAGCCCGAGCGCGAACATATTCTCGTAGGGCGTTTTGTGGAGCGAAGCGCAACCACGCCCGAAGAGATTATGTCCGCGCTCGGGCGGTTTGGATACGTTATGCAGGCTGACGATCCATGCAGGCGGACCACATGTCCTGACGCTCCTCGTCATCGATGCCCGCGATGATCTCGTTGATCTGGTCGAGGACGGCCTTGTTCTCATTGGCCACCGCGGCGTTATCGGGCATGAGGGAATCCTCGAAGGAGTCCTCCATGTCGAGCACCACGAGCTCCGGATAGACCTCGAGCAGCTTGGGGGCGGAGAGCATGGAATAGGTGATGATGTCGCACGTACCGTTCATCAGGTTCTCGACGACCATGGGCTGCGTCTCAGCAGGCGTCATATGGTTGACGTCAGGAATCTGCTCGATCACGTCGTCGTACATGGTCGCCGCCTGGCCGAGAATCGAGGCGCCCGCAAGCTCGGCAAACGTCGTGGCACCGGCGTAGGCCGAATCGTTCTTGCAAATCATGATGATGTCGTCATCGACATAGGAGTCGGAGAACGCGGCGGCGTCCTCGCGCTCGGGCGTGACGGACATACCGGCGCACACGATATCGATCTGACCGTTGTTGAGCGCGTCGATCAGCGAGCCGAACTCGAGCTTGACCGCGACGGGCTCCATACCCAGGCCCTCGGCGATCATCTTGGCAACTTGGACGTCATAGCCGTCGGCGTAAGCACCCGAGACGTTCTCGATTGGAATGGTGTACTCAGACTCCTCGGAGACCTGCCAGTTATACGGGGCGTATGCGGCCTCCATACCAACACGCAGCGTCTTGCCATCGCCCAGCTGAGCCGCCGATGCGGAAGCGTCGGTGCTACCGCTCTGTCCTGCATCCTGGGCAGCGGGGCCGCAGCCCGCAAGGAACATCATGCCTCCCACGCTCATAGCCGTTATGCCGGAGAGCTTAAGGAACTCCCTGCGCGAACGCATAGCGGGTTGGATAGATACGTCAACAGTCTCACGAGTCATGATGAACCTCCAATGTTTGTCTGAGACCCCTTCCGCACGACGCAACCAGAGGGGGCCCATCCCCCTCTCCCTTGCAACTTAATGCGTGAAAGTTCCGCGTGCTGTAGGGCAGGATACTCCGTTTTGGTGGAGCATAATCAGGAGGTATACCAAGAAATAGATTAGTTACATTTCTTATACATGCACATGCATAGAATTTCAGCGGGCAGAGAAATCGAGCGCGGTAACCGCTTTTGTACCGATGTGCGGCACTCAGGCTATACAATACCTGCGAACATCAAGGCGCGCGCCGCCCAAACCGGAAAGGATCACATGCTTCCCTCGTACCTCGCCGATACCGACCTCTCCTCGATCAGACTCGTCGCCACCGACATGGACCTCACCCTGCTCGCCGATGACAAATCCATGCCCGAGGGCGTTGACGAACGCATTGACGCACTCGCGCGACGCGGCGTCGTGTTCTGCGCGGCGAGCGGCAGGCCCGCGCTCGCCCTGCGCGAATCCTTCCCGGCCCATCACCAAGATATGGCGCTCGTCGCCGACAACGGGGCATCCGTCTACCTGCGCGATGAGCTCATCTACCGCGACCTCATCGATCACGACCTGTACCGCGAGGTCCTCACGCGTTGCGTCGAATCGGGGTGCGGCGTCCCCGTGCTCTGCGCCTTCGACGTCGCGTACGCGCTTGAGCGCGACCGTGTGCACCATGACGTGGTGAGCATCTACTACCGCAATATCATCTACATCGACACCTTCGAGGAAATCGATGTCGACTCGAATAAGATCTCGATATACTTCCCCAACTGGGACAGCAAGCGCAATTTCGATGAGGTGTATGGGCCGGAATTCGGAGAGCGCCTGTACGTCACGTGCGCCGGTGATGAATGGCTCGATTTCATGAACCTCGGTATCGACAAGGGGTCGGGCATTCGCCATCTGGCGGAACATCTGGGCATCAAGCTCACCGATATCGCCGCCTTCGGCGACACCTATAACGACATCCCCATGCTCGACATCATAGGCCACAGCTACGTGATGGCCAATGCCGCCGAGCACATGCATGCCCACGGCAAGTTCCTCGCCCCGAGCAACAACGAGGCGGGCGTGCTCACCGTCATCGACCGCATCATCGAGGCGATGGCATAAAGCCCCATCACGATCGACTCGCAAACCAAAACCGCGAAGCCCATCACCAGCGACATGCAGTCGATTAAAAATCGAGTTTCGCACCGCTGATGATGCGGAATGATCAGAAGCCAGAGGCCCAGCACCAGCCTCCACGCCCCTTCTTCCATCTACCAACGCACGGCCAGCGAGACTCTGCCGCGAATCGGACGAAAATGTAACGAATTCTCGAAGGGGTCGAGTAGACGGGGGTTTTGGCCTCCTGCCAACTGGGGTTTTACCATCCAGACCGGCCGTCTACTCGGGGCGTCTCGAAACTCGTTACAAAATCGAGCGATTCGCGGTAACTCGGCGGGAAAACCGCGATATCGCAAAGAGCTACTTCGCCTCTGCCCAGGTCTCGCCGATGCTGGCGTCCGCGATGAGGGGCACGCGGAGCTGAGCCACGCCCTCCATTTCCTCGCGCACCATGGCCACGAGCGCGTCGACCTCGGATGCCGGGCACTCGAAGTCCAACTCGTCATGCACCTGCAGAATCATCTTGGCGGCAAAGCCCTCGGCACGCAGTCGCTCGGACACGCGCACCATGGCGATCTTGATGATGTCTGCAGCGGAGCCCTGCATCGGATGATTCATCGCCGTGCGTTCGCCGAACATGCGCTGCGCGGGCACGCGCAACTCAGGGATGGGGCGGCGGCGCCCGTACATGGTCTCGGCATATCCGGTCTGCTTCGCGAAGGCCACCGTCTCATCCAGGTATGTGCGCACGCCCGGGTACGCGCGGAAGTAGGCGTCGATCATCTCACGGGCCTCCGCCATGGGGATATCGAGCGTCTGCGACAGACCGTATGCCTGCTGGCCGTACACGATGCCGAAGTTCACCGCCTTGGCGCGGCTGCGCAGCTGCGGGGTCACCTCGTCAACCGCGACACCGAACACGCGCGCGGCGGTCTCGGCATGGAAGTCCTCGCCCTCGTTGAAGGCACTCACCAGATGCTCGTCGCCCGAGAGGTGCGCCAGCAGCCTCAGCTCGATCTGCGAGTAGTCGATGGCCACAAAGACCGAGCCCTCCTCCACCGAGAACGCCTTTTTGACCGCATGGCCCAGCTCGGAGCGAGTGGGGATGTTCTGCAGGTTGGGATTGGAGCTCGATAGGCGGCCCGTCGCGGTGATGGTCTGGTTGTAGGTTGTGTGTACGCGGCCGTCGTTGCGGCGCTGGCCGCCGAGGGTGTCCAGGTACGTCGACTTGATCTTGGTCTTCTCGCGGTACTCAAGGATGAGGCGGACGATCTCGTGGTCCTTCGCGAGATCCTCGAGGACCTTGGCGTTGGTGGAGTAGTAGCCGCGCTGGGTTTTCTTGAGGCCAGCCGTGGGCAAGCCGAGCTTGTCGAAGAGAATGCGGGAGAGCTGCATAGGGCTCGAGAGATTGAACTCCTCGCCACCCGCAAGCTCGCGAATGCGAAGCTCGAGCGACTGGATTTGACCAACGAGTTCCTCGGACTGCGCCGCCAATCGTGCGGGGTCGACGTACATGCCCGCGCGCTCCATGGACGCAAGCACGCGCACGAGCGGCATCTCGATCTTGGTGAAAATGTCCTCCGCGCCCTGAGCCCCAAGCGCGGCGGCGAGCGGCTCACGCAGGATGCGGGCGAGCCAGGCGGATCGAGCAGAGGCGCTCACGGCATCCGCCGGCGCGCCCGCCTCCCCCGCCGCGGGTGGCAACGAGGCATGCAGGTACGTCTCGGCAAGATAGGAATCGGCAAAATCCGAACGCACGGAATCGAGCAGGTACGCGGCAACCACCGTGTCAAATAACCGCGAAGAGTCAACCAACAGCGGGTCCAGGAGCTCCGTCTCACTCGAATCGACGGGCGAGAGCTCGTGGAGCAACGCCTTAACGTCGCAAGAGATCACGCGCCCCTCGCTCAGGATATGATGCAGCACCCCAGGAATGACCCCCGCCGAGAGGTCAAGGTCGATCGTGGATATCGCACAGGGGCCGAGCGGTTCCTCGAATGACAGCAGGGCGCGGTCGGTGGCGACCCACAGGCGACGCGTCATGCCGAAGAGCGCTCCATCTTCCTTGTCATCCTCCATGGCGACACCCAGCCACTCGTCCGCATCGAGGGCACGACAGAGCTCGTCGAAGCACGCGTTCATCTCCTCAGATGCGGCCCGCTCTTCCTCATCGCCCTTCTGGGCCGCAGAGGCGTCGAGGGCAACACGCAGCACCTCGGGCATCTCCAGGCTCGTAGCCACAGGAGCCGAAGCGGCGCCTTCCCCGAGCAGCGCGAGGAAGCGGTTCTGCATCGCCATGATGCCGAGCTCACCCAGGGCGGCAGAAACGGACGACGCGTCGAACGCCGGGAACGCCACCTCGGTCAGGTCGCACTCGATGGGCGCGTCCGTCATGATCGTGGCGATCTTGCGGGAGATGAGCGCGTCATCGATGTGCGCGCGCAGGTTCTCGCCCATCTTGCCCTTGACCTCGTCGGCATGGGCAATAACCTCGTCCAAGCTGCCGTACCGGGCGATCAATGCGCTCGCCTTTTTGGGGCCGATGCCCGGCACGCCGGGAATGTTATCGGAAGAGTCGCCCTTGAGACCGTAGAAATCGGGTACGAGATTGGGCGTGATGCCATGGTAGAGGTCGTCCACGCTCTCGGGTGTCATGATGGCGATGTCGGAAAGGCCCTTGCGCGTGGAGACCACATGCACATGTTCTGTAACAAGTTGATACATATCGCGGTCACCGGTGACGAGATACATATCGCACTCCGCCTCTTCACCGCGGCGGGCGAGCGTACCCAGAATATCGTCGCCCTCCCAGCCTTCGAGCTCGATCACGGGGATCGAGAGGTTCTTCAGCAGTTCTTTGATCATGGGGAATTGGCTGCGAAGATTCGGATCCATGGGTGGACGCTGGGCCTTGTACTGGGGCAGCATCTCCATGCGGACCTTCGGACGGCCCTTGTCGAACGCGCAGACCACGCCGTCGGGCGAGAACTCGTCGACCATCTTAAGGAACATGTTGAGGAAGCCGAATACTGCGTTGGTGGGGCGGCCGTCCGGCGCGTTCATGGTGGGGGGCACAGCATGGAAGGCGCGGTGCATGAGCGAGTTGCCATCGATGACGGCGATGACGCGTCGGGCACGGGCAGGCGTGAAATCAGGCATGGAGGACCTCTCTCGTCCGTTTTCTCTCGCAAACCAGTCTACCCCACCGCCCGGACAAGTAGGCGCAGGCCGATAGATGGCAGTAGGCCCCGGAAGGACATCCCTCACTAATCATTCCACAGGATTTGCGCAAAGCGCAGATCCGAGGGCGTTTGGGGAGGGATGTCTTTCCGGGGCCGACCGAGCACGTCCGCTCGGCAAACCCTAGTTGAACTTGAAGATCTTAGACGCAAGATGGTACATACCGATGGTGGTCTTCTCTCCCAGCTTGCCCGGCAGGTTCGTGCCCCAGCCAATCACGCCGTGGCGCGCCTTGCGGTACATCTTCTCGTCATACGTGCGCAGATCGTTCCATAGGGCAGCAAGCTCATCATCGATGCCCGGCTTGTCGGAAAGCTTGGTGAACACCGAGCAGATGGCCATCATCATGGTGAAGTAACCCATCATGTAGGAGCGCAATTTCTCCTGTTCGACGTCCTCGTACAGGTGGTAGGACTCCATCATGATGCGCGTAATGCGGAACTGCTGGTCCAGGCGCTTGACCATAGTGGCCTCGTTTACGCTCTGACCCTCACGACCAATGAAGTAACGATACAGGTCGATGTCGGCGTAATAGAGAGTCTTGCAGTTGGGCAACGGCACGTACGCGTAGATATTGTCCACGTAGAAGGTGTGCGGTGGCATGGGGAGGTCGTGCCCGCGCAAGACATCCGTGCGGTAGCACAAAGAGTGCATGAGCAGGTTCTGATCGGGGCGGAAGCGCCCGATCTCCTCCCAGGAAAAGACCTTTTTGCGCGGCAACGCCATGCGATAGCTGATCGTGGTGTGCGTGCCCTCGTGAACCTTCTCGTACACGTAGTTCGAGATGAACAGGTCAACGCGCAGGTTACGCTCCTCAAATCCGCGAAGAATGGTGAGCATGGTGGAAAGCGCGGCGGCGTCGAGCCAGTCGTCGGAATCGACGACCTTGTAGTACGTACCCTGGGCTTCGCGCAGGCCGGCACGCACAGCCATGCCATGGCCGCCGTTCTCCTGATGCACCACGCGGACAATGCCCGGATACCGCGCCTCCCATTCATCTGCCTTGGCGCCCGTTTCGTCCTCCGAGCCGTCATCGACGATGATGATCTCGATGTCGGACGCGAACTTGGATCCCTCGAGGATTGAGGTGATGCAGTGATCCATATCCTTAGCGGCATTGTAACTGGGGATGCCAAAAGAGAGCACCTTGTGGCCCTCCCCCGCCGGCGTCACAGAAATCGTCCTGATGGGAAACGCGACGCGGGCAGCCTCGATATCGTAAGCAGTCGCAACGCAGTTCTGTTCGGTATTAGGCATGGCAGGCGATGATCTCGTCGGAGAGGTTAAGGGCGGAAGCGGTCACGGCATCCATATCGTAGTAACGATACTCGGCAAGACGGCCGACCGGGTGGAAATTCGTGATGTGCTGCACGCGCTCGAGATACCGCTCGTAGAGCTTGCGGTTGTCGGGGTCGAGAATCGCGTAGTACGGGGTCTGGCCGCTACCCGGCTCGTAAGCGTGGCTGTACTCCTTCATGATGGTGGTCTTGCCTTCGACCTCTTGCCCTGTCATGTTCTTGAACTCGGTGATACGCGTGAAGTCCTCGGACACCGTGTAGTTAACCGTGCCAACCGGCTGGAAGCGATCCATGTCGAGGGTCTCGAACTTCATGTCGAGCGTACGGTACGGCAGAGCGCCCAGATCAAGGTTGAACAGCTCATCAAGCGGACCGGTGTAGATGACCTCGCCACCGTAGACGTTGCCGCGAACCTTAACCGTGGTCTCGTCGAGCTCGAAGATGTCGCGTGCGTCGACACCACAGAACACATCGATGCAATCATGGTCGAGCATGTTCTCGAACAGGGCGGTGTAGCCTTCCGCGGGCATACCCTGGAAGGGGGCCTGGGGGAAGTAACGGTCATCGTCACCCACGAACACGGGGACGCGCGCAGTGACGGACGGATCGATCTCGTCGGGCGTCTGACCCCACTGCTTCATCGTGTAGTGCAGGAATACGTTCTCGTACACGTAGTCGGCGACCTCGGCCAGGTCCGGGTCGTTTTTCTCGCGAAGCTTCAGGATCGGAACCTTCACATCCTTGCCGAACGTGTCGACGAGCTTGTTGTAGAGCTCCTCACCGCGCTGATCGCCAAAAGCGAGCAACAGGCTCTTGTGGTTGAAGGGCACCGGCATGAACGTGCCGTGAACGTTGGCGAGCACTTTGTGCTGATAATCGGTCCACTCGGTGAAGCGGGAGAGGAAATTGTGCACGTTCTCGTTGAACGTATGGTAGATATGCGGGCCGTACATATGCACCAGAATCCCGGCCTCGTCGTAATAGTCATACGCGTTGCCGGCGATATGGTCGCGACGCTCCAAGACGGCGACGCGGAATCCGACGGTCTCGGCGAGGCGACGGGCGCACACGGCGCCGGCGTATCCCGCGCCGACGACGATCATGTCGTACGCGTTCGGGTTGAAGTCCTCCGGGAGACCGAAAGTGATCTGCATGACAGCTCCTTGCAGGCGGTGGCGACATCTCTTCCCATGAAGCGACGAGCGGGGTCGCCATGGCCCGCATATCGCGTTTTCATCCAAATGATTATAGCGGTCGAGTCATATAATTACCTCTGTCACACCAATAATGCTCATCGCGCGCAGCGGCACGCGATGAGCGATTCATTCTGAGGAGCGTACATGAGCGATTTCCTGAGCCGCATGAAAGCCACCGCCAAGGCGGATAAAAAGACCGTCGTCCTGCCCGAGGGCGAAGATCAGCGCACCATCGACGCAGCGAAGATCATCGTCGAGGAGGATCTCGCCAACCTGGTCATCTTGGGTGACCCCGATAAGATCGACGTCCCCGGCGTCACCGTGATCGACCCCAAGTGCGGCCCCAAGCACGAAGAGTACGCCCAGAAGTTCGCCGAGCTCCGCGCAAAGAAGGGCGTGACCATCGAACAGGCCCGCGCCCAAATGAACGACGCCACCTATTACGGCACCATGATGGTCAAGATGGGAGATGCAGACGGCCTCGTGTCCGGCGCCTGCCACTCCACCGCCGACACGCTGCGCCCCGCCCTGCAGATCCTCAAGACCGCCCCGGGCACCAAGCTCGTCTCCGCATTCTTCATCATGTGCACCCAGACCCCGCAGTTCGGCACCGACGGCACGCTGATCTTCGCCGACTGCGGCCTGAACATCAACCCCACCTCCGACGAGCTCTCCGAGATCGCCATCGCGTCCGCCAAGAGCTGGCAGACCTTCATGGGAGGTGCCGAGCCGCACGTGGCGCTACTCTCCTACTCCACCATGGGATCGGCTGGCGGCGAGGTCGCCAAGAAGGTCCAGGAGGCTGTGGCGTTCTGCAAGGACAAGGCTCCCGAGCTCGCCATCGACGGCGACCTTCAGCTCGATGCCGCCATCGTGCCCACCGTGGCGCAACTCAAGGCCCCGGGCTCCCCGGTCGCCGGCAAGGCGAACGTACTCGTGTTCCCCGACCTCGAGGCCGGCAACATCGGCTACAAGCTCGTGCAGCGTTTCGCCGGTGCGGATGCCTACGGCCCGATCCTGCAGGGCATCGCCAAACCGGTGAACGACCTGTCGCGCGGCTGCTCGGCCGAGGACATCGTGGGCGTGGTGGCCATCACGGCCGTTCAGGCTCAGATGGCCGAGTAAGCCTCCGATTCATCGCACGTGGCCATGGGGCCGGGCGTTGCTTTGGCAGCGCCCGGCCCTTTCCCTATCAAAACGCAAGGTGCGGCCGAAACGACTACGGTTGCCCGCCAAAGGGTACAGATGTCATAACGGATGCCAAGGCGAGAGAAAGGGGCACCCATGTTGTTCAAGAACGTTTTGGTTCCCTTCGATGAGTCCGAGCACGCGCAGGCGGCGCTCCATCTTGCCATCGACTTCGTGGGGGACGACCCCACGGCGACGATCCATATCGTCACGGTCGTATCGAACGATATCATGCCGCCCTCGATGATCTCCGCCGCTGGTGCCTTTGGAGAGGTCCCCATCGACTACACGAGCTACGAGTCACTCCTCACCTCGATCGCCGAGCGCTCTGACCGCGAGCTGCGCGACAGCATCGGCAGCATCCTTGGCAAGGACCTAGATGCCATCAAGGCCAAGGTCGTCATTGATACGCGCCTGGCACCCTCCCCTGTGGACGGGATCACCAACTACGCCGCCGACCATCGCTGCGACCTCATCATCATGGGCCGGCGCGGCTTGGGCGCCCTGCGCGGCATGCTCGGCAGCGTGAGTTACGGCGTTCTGCGTTCGTCCGAGATTCCCGTCCTCACGGTCAAGTAGTCCCCAACTGAAAGCGGCCCCTCATGTGAGGGGCCGCTTCGCGTGATGCTCTGGTGAGCGAGGTTACTTGGCCAAGCGCTCGACGTCCAGCGAAATCATATACTCCTCGTCCGTGGGAATGACCACGACGGTGACGCTAGAGCCGGCAGCGGAAATGACGCCGCCCTTGCCGCCCACGCACTCCCTGTTCTTGGCGCGATCAACGCGAACGCCGAGCCACTCGAGGAACTCGCAGAACGCCTGACGGGTCGCCCAGTCGTTCTCGCCAATGCCACCAGCGAAGGTGATGGTGTCGACGCCGGCCATGGAGAAGATCATGGAGCCGGAGTGCAGCATCGCCTTGTAGGCGAACAGGTCGAGCGTGAACAGCGCCTTCTCGTCGCCCTCGAGCGCCGCCTCGCGAATGTCGCGCGCATCGCTCGTCTTCTCATACATGGCGAGGATACCGGACTGCTTGTTCATCATGGTATCGACCTCGTCGGCGGTGTAGCCACCCACGCGCTGCAGGTAGCAGACGGTGGCGGGGTCGATGGAGCCGCAGCGGGTGCCCATCATGAGGCCGTCGAGCGGGGTCAGGCCCATCGTGGTGTCGCGGCACACGCCGTCCTCGATGGCGCACAGGGAGCTGCCATTGCCCAAGTGGCAGGACAGCAGGCGGTGGCAGCGGTCGCCGAGCATCTCCTTGGCGGTCTTCCACTCATAGCGATGGCTCGTGCCGTGCGCGCCGTACTTGCGCACGTGGTACTTCTCGCGAACCTCGCGAGGCAGCGGGTAGGTGTAGGACATCTCGGGCATGCCCATGTGGAAGGAGGTGTCGAACACAGCGACGTTCGGAATACTCGGATAGGCATCGCGGCAGAACTCGATTACGCCGGCCTCAGCGTAGTTGTGCAGGGGGGCGAGGGGCGCCACCTCGTAGATCTTGGCGAGCACGTCGTCGTCAACGAGGGCAGAATCGGTGAAGTGCCAGCCGCCCTGGACGATACGATGGCCGATGGCGTCCATCTCGAAGCCATGCTCGTTGATAAGATCGATGACCATGCGAACGGCCGTGCCGTGGTCGGGTAGAACGACGGCCTCCTTGACCTTTTCCCCACCCTCGCTGTGACCGAAGATTCCCTCTTCGAGGCCGATCTTCTCGCAGTTGCCCTTGGTGAAGACCTCGCGAGTCTTGGTGTTCATGAGCTGGAACTTGAGACTCGAGCTACCGGCGTTGAGAACGAGGACGTTCATGACACTCCCTACAAATGATGCGCGGACAATCGTGCGTCGCGCAGGACGTTACAACGGTTCTATCATAGCGCGAATGTGCGCACGCAGGCATCCCACCGCGCGCACAACGCTATTTTGCATGCGGGCCCTGCGGCCTCAAATGAGTCCTTCGCCGAGCGGCTTGCCGCCGAGCACGTGCAAGTGAACGTGCATGACGGTTTGACCGGCGGCCTCGCCCTTGTTCGAAATCACGCGGAAGCCCTCATCGAGGCCCTTGATGCGGGCGACCTCGGCCACTGCGTGCATCATGGCGGCGAGCGTCTCGGCGGGAATGCCATCGATGATGTTGTCGTAGTGCTCCTTGGGAATCACGAGCGTGTGCGCGGGCGCCTGCGGGTTGAGGTCGTCAAACGCGATGACCAGGTCATCCTCGTAGACGATGGTCGAGGGGATCTCGTGGGCGGCGATTTTGCAGAAGATGCATTCGGACATGGGGCTCCTTTCAATTGTGTTCCCGTGTCGGCAGGGGGGGCATATCGTCCCGTGCTCAAACAGTCCTGGCTCGCACGGACCGTCCACCGGACGGTCCGGCTCGTGCGGAACTGCGCGCGGGACGATATGCCCCCTACCGACAAACGACGTCCCCCTCGATTATCGCATCGAAAGGGCGACTACGGGTTGAGGGGATGGCTCTTAGAGGGTAAGGCTGTCGGCATCGTCCGCGGGCTCGCCGGGAACGAGCTGATCGGAGCCGTCGACATCTTGCAGCAGGACGGAGACCTTTTGCTCGGCCGCTGCCAGACGACCGCGGAGGCTCTTGAGAAGCTCCACGCCGCGCGTGTAGCTCTCGAGCGATTCCTCGAGCTCCATATCACCTGACTCGAGACTGCGGATGATAAGCTCAAGCTCGGTGGACGCCTCCTTGTAGGTAAGCTCCTCAACGTTCTTGCGATCTGCCATGTTCTTCTCCTTACTCGGCGCCACTCCGGGCAACGCGTAGCTTCCTGTATCTTCTCGGCTTATTTCCCAGCATGTGTGATGTTGCGGACAGATGCACTCACTTCGCCGTCGGCCATGCGTACCCGCACTTCGTCACCCGGCGCGAACACGTCCACGCTCGTCGCGACGCGCCCGGCACCGTCGTAGGCGATGGAGTACCCGCGGCCGAGGACCTTGAGCGGCGAGAGCGCATCGAGTGCTGCCGCGCTTTTCCCCAGTTCCGCCACGGGGCCGCTCAAGATGATCGAACCCTTGGCACGTAGCTTAGAGGTGTACAGGTCCAGGGCGTGACGTTTGACGCCCAGACCGGAAACGCTCGCCTCCAGGCGCGGTGCCAGGCGGTCGAGCGCACCGGTAAAACGCTCCTGTGAGCGGTCGCACGCGACGGCGAATCGATCCGCCGTCTGCGCGAGCTCGGCACGGCGACAATCGACGACATTCGTGGGGTCGACCAGGCACGGACGCGACGCATAGCCATCGACCTCGAGTGCAAGACGCTCGAGCCGCATGGACATCGCGCGGGAGATCCTCCCCAACATGCCCTCACATTCCGCATCCGCGGAAGCGGTCAACGATACCAGGGAGCGCTGCAGCCGCTGCTCACGCATATTCAGCACATTAACGAGTTCGGCGAACTCGGGGGCCACCGACTCCGCCGCCGCTGTGGGTGTGGAGCACCGGCGGTCGCTTACCATATCGCAAATCGAATTGTCGGGCTCGTGTCCGATGCCGGTCACCACGGGCACGGGACTGGCCGCGACGGCGCGGGCGAGGGACTCGTCGTTGAAGGTCATGAGATCCTCGAAGGAACCGCCACCGCGAACGAGCAGGATGCAATCGGGTGCGGGCGAAATCGCGGCCGCACGGCGCAGCCCCTCGATGAGCTCGGCGGGAGCACCCTCCCCTTGGACCTTCGCCCCCACACAGACGACCTCGACCAGCGGGTTGCGGCGGCGCAGCGTGCGCTTGACATCGTTGACGACGGCACCGGATAGCGACGTGACGACGGCGATGCGCGTGCAAAAGACCGGAATGCGGCGCTTGCGCTCGGGTTCCATGAGGCCCTCGCGGCGTAGCTTCTCCGCAAGTTGGGCAACCTGCTGACGAAGCAGGCCCTCCCCCGCCAAGGTGAAGGAGCTCGCCTTGAAGCTCATCTTCCCCGTGGGCTTGTACAGGTCGAACGTCCCCGTGAACAGCACTTGCAGGCCGTCGCGCAAATCAAAGGCGCGCTTGTCGTACGTGCCCTTCCACACGATGCAATCGAGCGCCGCAGACTCGTCCTTGATCTGAAAATAGCAATGGCCGCTACGAGCGTTTGGACCGCGAAAGCCGGTCACCTCGCCGAGCACGGTGATCTTGGGAATGTCGTGGAGCGCACCGGCGGCGAGCTCTGCCGCTTGCGAGACGGAAAGCGCGTCCTCATCGGGCACCGCGGAAGGTGCCTCGGGCGAGGAGCCCGTCAGGTTCCACGCGTTCATATGCCCTCCTCTCACTCGTATCTTCGAACTCGAACCAGTGTAGCAACGCGTGCGGACAAAACGAAGCACCGCGTGAGCGAGCAGAACCGCACCCGGGCACGCGCCATCCGCCTCGCGGGCGCGTTCCGCCCTCTTGCGGCCGCGCCACGCCCCCTCGCAGCCACGCGCCCCGAGCACGGCCACGCAACGGTGCGTGGGGCACCGCGCAGGGGCTGCTCACGTATGGCTGCTCGCGAAGGGCTACTCGTCGCGATTCCTGTTGGTGCGGGCGAGCAGATAGAGCAGCTGCATCACGCTGGCAAGCGCTGCCGCCACGTAGGTGAGGGCGGCGGCGGTGAGCACCTTGCGAGCACCGCGCACATTGACCTCGCTCATGCCCGAACGCTCGATATAGGCCACCGCACGGCGGCTGGCGTCGATCTCGACGGGAAGCGTTACGAGCTGGAAGATGACGGAGAACGCGAACAAACCGATAGCGATCGTGGTGAGACCCGCCATGTTCATCATGACGCCGAGCAAAAACACGATGGTCCAGACGTTCTGGGTGAAGTTCACCACGGGCACGAGCGCATGGCGAACCTTCATCAAGAAATACCCGCTCTCACGCTGCACGGCGTGGCCCGCCTCGTGGCAGGCGACCGCGACACTCGCGACCGATCCGCCGCTGAGGTTCTCTCGGGAGAGGTAGAGGTTGTTATCGCGCGGGTCGTAGTGGTCGGACAGGTGACCCGAGGTGCCCCTGATGCCCACGCGACCGCACCCGAGGTCGTCGAGCATGCGACGCGCAACCTGCTCGCCCGTCTCCCCGTCCGAGGCGACTTTGGACCAGCGACGATAGGTCGAGTTGACGTAGTTTTGCGCCATCAGGCCGATAACCGTGGTAACCAGCACGATAACGAGATACAACGGGTCAAATCCAAACCCGTAGCCATATCCATAGCCGTAGTAAGGCATCTGCGAATCCTTTCAAGCACGCGTCCATTCGCACATGCAGCTTGTTCTACCCAAAAAACCGCCCAAGGCGCGGGAGATGGGCGCCCACAATGAAAAGAGAACCAAAAGGGGGTAGGAATGTCGAAAAACGAGGGCGAGAGAGGCTCGATTTTCGACATTCCTACCCTCTACGCAGCGCAAACGGGGACGATTGCGCAATGCGGACGGGGGCGATGAACCCTCCGCTCTTTCAATTGCCGGGCAGACTAGAAGTCCACGGCTCCCTCGCCAGCCATCCACTCGGCCTGGAACTCGGCGTAGCGGCCTTCGATGATGGCCTGACGCGCGCGACGCATGAGGTCGAGCAGGAAGTAAATGTTGTGCTGGGACAGCAGAATGCCGCCGAGCATCTCCTTCTGCGTGACCATATGGCGGATGAGCGCGCGCGAGTAGCCGCCGGTACACACCGGGCAGGTGCACTTCTCGTCGATGGGGCGCGGGTCCTTCGCGAACTTGGCGTTCTTGAGATTCATGCGGCCGGTGCTGGAGAACGCCGTGCCCATACGGCCGGTACGCGTGGGCAGGACGCAGTCGAACATGTCGATGCCGCAGCCCACGCCGCGCACGAGCGTAGTGGGGTTGCCCACGCCCATGAGGTAGCGGGGCTTGCAGCGCGGCATGTGCTCGGACACGAGCGGCTCGAGCGTCTCGAACATGACCTCGTGGGGCTCGCCCACGGAGTAGCCGCCGATGCCGTAGCCGGGAAAGTCGCCGATCTCCTCGAGGTGCTTGAGGGAGCGCAGGCGCAGATCGAGGTGCATGCCGCCCTGGACGATGCCGAACAGGGCCTGGTCGTCGCGGGTATGAGCCTTGTAGCAACGCTCGGCCCACATGCTGGAGAGCTCGACGGCGCGCTCGACGAACTTGCGCGTGGCGGGGTACCCGGGGCACTGGTCGAGCTGCATGCAGATATCGCTGCCGAGCTTCATGGCGATCTCCATGTTGTCCTCGGGCGTCCAGAAGACATGGGAGCCGTCGTAATCGGTGGCGATGAAGCGCACGCCCTCGTCGGTGAGCTTGACTGCGTCGGAATGGGAGAAGATCTGGAAGCCACCCGAGTCCGTGAGGATGGGGCCGTGCCAATTCATGAAATCGTGCAGGCCTCCGAGCTCGGCGATGGTGTCCGCGCCGGGGCGCATGGCGAGGTGATAGGTATTGGCGAGCACGATCTGGGCGCCAAGGTCCTTGACCGTCTCGGTGGGAATGCCCTTGACGTTCGCCTTGGTGCCCACCGGCATGAAAATCGGGGTCTCGATATCACCGTGCGGCGTGTGTAGAATGCCCGCACGGGCATGCGTCTTGGGGTCTTCGGCGACGATCTCGTACTTGAACAGGGACTGATCCATGAAACGGCTCCTCGGTTATTCGGTGCCGGGCGCACACGGGGCGATCACCCTTCCGTGCGAGGCGCTCCCGCGAAGGGGACCTCGCATCCGCGCGCCGGCGGCACCGCGCGATATCAGCCGCTTATTGTACTATCGGGCACGCCCTTTCCGCGCACTCCCGCCTGAGCAGCACAAAATATGTCTGTCCAAACCCTTTTACATCTGTCGTTTTGCCTACTCCGCGCCCGGCAGGCCGTTGCCCGCGCCGCGGTTGGGCCGCCGAAGCGCGAGGAGCTGATCGCGCACCTGCTCGCACTGGGCGATCGCCTTGTCAACGCGCCCCTTCGACTCCATTATGCGCTGCTGGACCATGGCGTCCATGAAGGCGTTGTCGAACAGCCAGTCGGCAGTGAGGAGGAAGTCGCCGACGTCGGGGCCGAGCCCGGCGAAGCCCTGAACGTCATCCAGCTCGTCTGCCAGGCGTGCCAGTGACGCTTGAGCAGCGGAGAGGTGGCGGCGCGCGGCCTGCATCTTGTCGTGCTTAATCAGTGAACTAAAGAATCCCCCGCCGAAGATGTCAAACCATCCCCAGTTGCCGGCGCTCTTGAGATCACGCGCCGCGGCGTCAAGGCAGTTAAGCGCGTCCTCCACCGCCGTGAGCGCCTCATCAATCTCGATATCCTGACGTGCCATCGTCTTCCCTTCCAAGTCGGTTGCTCGATTCTACCCGCTATGGACCCGTTCGTTCTTCCAAGCGCAGGGATGGCGGCATTGCATGCACCAGCCGATGGCAAATCAGCCGACTCCGAGCGCGCGAGACGCGCCACGAGCATACGGAACGGGCGAGAGACAGGACAAGTTGAGGTTTTTCGTATCGATATCGAGAAATAGAAAGAAGCGACAATAGTGGCAAGCGCATGACCTGCGGCGATTATAGATGCAAAGCCGCCTCTACTTCACGAAACCAATTTTCAATACGAAAAAGCTCAAGTTTGTGAGCAACGGGCGACTTGCGTGCCGTTTCTGCCACGGGAAAGGCGGCTTGCGTGCCGTTTCGACCATGGAAAGGCGGCTCAGACTTACGGGCAGTCGGCTCACCCTTGCGGAAAGGCGGCTCGCCTCGCCTCGCGAAGCCATGCAAAAGCCTCCCACCCCCAGCTTTTGCCTCTTGCCGGGAAATGGGAGGCCGAATGCGGGTCCGTCCGACCGAATCGCACGCCAATCCAGTCGCCCCTTGCCAATGGGAACATGAACGCATGGATTACAGCCCGAAGCGCGCCTTGATCCCACTCGTCAAAGGCGGTAACGATTCGGCGCCAGGTCGTTCGCTGGGGGCGATTGCCACATCAACGTCAGGACCGCCGATGTGGCCTTGCAGCGCAGCCTTACCTTACGGGCGCTGGCCCATACCACCCTCGAGCGTGAGGGTCTCGCCGTTCATGTACTTGAAGTCGGGTCCGCACAGCTGAACGACGACGCGGCCGATCTCGGTCTCGACGTCACCGTAGTGGCCCGCCGGCGGCATGTGGACGTTGGCCTCGAAGGCCTCGGGATACGCGTTCTGGAAATTCTCGAGCTGGGCGGTCCAGGCGAGCGGGCAGACGATGTTCACGTTGACGCCGTCATTACCCCACTCGTTCGCGGCAACACGCGTCAAGCCGCGGATGCCCTCCTTGGCGGCGGCGTATGAGCACTGGCCGTAATTGCCGAACAGGCCTGCACCGGAGGCGAAGTTCACCACGGAGCCCTTGGTCTCCTTGAGGTGCGGATAGCACTTCTGCATGTAGAGGAACGTCGCGTACAGGCCGGAGTACAGGGCAAGGTCAAACTGCTCCATGGTGTGGTCGGCAATAGTAACACCGGACGCAGAAGCTTGGGCGTTGTTCACGAGCGCGTCGATGCGGCCGAACTTGGCGATCGCCTCGTCGACGACATGCTGCACGATAGCCTCATTGTCCTGGCCGGCGGAGACATCGGCCTGGACCGGAAGGACCTCGATGCCGTACTCGGCCTCGAGCGACTCCTTGGCCGCCTCGAGCTTTGCCACGTTGCGGCCAGTGATGACGAGGTTGGCGCCCTCCTTGGCAAAGGCGATATCGATGCCGTAACCGATGGATCCGGCGGAACCATCCTGGAGCGTGGCCTTGCCGCCACCCGTGACGATTACGGTCTTACCGGTGAAAAGCCCCATGTCTTTCTCCTCTCAATTAATTATTGTGCAGAAACCTGCACACAACTACCGCAACCATACCCCTCTTACACCTCACGCAATCAAAGTCGGCAACGCTGTTCGTTAAGCGGCGTTCCGCGATTCGCCAAACGGATAAACAAGACCGCCCATTCCCAGAGGCAGCGCTAAGACAAGTATGCGAAAACGTCTTGGAATCAAGGTAGCCAAAGCCATGCGTCCGCACCGCGCCGTATGATAGAGCCATACGAACGGCGGGCATCGACCGCATGCGAAAGGGGCACCATGAGCGAACGTGACGATATGCAGCCTGTTGATGCGACGTCAAACCAAAACGACGAGACGGCAACCAACAGCGACTCAGCCAAAGAAGTACACGCAGATGGGGTCGCAGTCGAGCCCGAAAACCGAGCCATTGAGCCGACCGGTTCGGCCCGTTCGGCCAATTCGACAGGTTCGGCCATCTCGGCTGATTCGACCGGCGCGACCGGCACCACCGAGCCAGCCGGCTCAACCGATTTGGCCAACATGCCTGACCGGACAGAAACCAACGCCGCGCGGGCAGTAGGTGCGTTCTTTGCAGAGGGCGTGGCGAGCATGAAGGAGATGAGCGCAGCCCATCGCGCTCACAGCGAGGCGCGCGGAGAGCTCGAGCGCCTGGACAACACCATAGCCGCTCGCGAACGCGAACTCGCGCGCCGCCGCGACATCGAGTCGCGCTATGACGAGATCGTCGCAGAAGAAACAGCTCGCAAGAACGCCGCCGTTCAGACACGTGAGGCCGCCGAGGAGCGTCGCGCCGCAATAGCCGCAGAAGTCGCCGAACTCAAAAACAACCTGGAGAAGATGCGAGACGAGGACGCCTCCGTTGAGCGTCGCCTCAAGTCCGCCGTCGATGCGGCGGAGGACAAGGAGCGGTCATCGCGCGAATCCGGCAAACGCCTTCAGCGTCGGCTCGATGATGCGCAGGAGAATCTCGAGCGTACGGTCAAGGAGCACGACGAAGGCGTCTCGACCGCACAGCAGGCGGTCAAGAGCGCCGAGTCGCTGCTGGCGACGCTCAATGCCGAATACGCCGAGATCCAGCGCAACCCTTCCGCCAATCCCGCTGGGTACTCCGTGCGCAAACGCGAGCTCGAAGATGAGATCTCCGACGCGGCGTGCGCGCTGCGAACGGCAAAGGATGACGTTCCGCGCATCGAACAAGAAACCCAAGCGGCAATTGACGAGGCTCGCGCCGCCGTCGCCGAGGCAGAGAAGCCCATGGCGTCGGCACGCGAGGCATTCAACGCCGTCGCAGCGGCGGCGGACCGCGCGCGAGATGCGTACAGCGAGGCGAAAGATGACGCCGAGAAGCGTCAGAAAAAACTGCGTGGCGAGATTTCCGAACGCGAAAAGGAGGCAAAAGCCGAAGAGCACGCCGCCCAAGTTGCGCAAAAGGAGGCGGACGCCGCCCAATCGACGCTTGATGAAGCCAATGAGATCCACGCGCATCCCGAGGCGACCGCATCTCTTGCCCATGCCCTCGAGGCAGATCGTGCCGAGCGCATTGACCGCGTCGCCGAAGTCGAGGAGCTCGCCGCCGCCGAAAAGACCGTCCGCGAGCGCACGCGAGGGGCGCGCTTGAAGCTCGTACTTGCAATTGCCAGCATCGTGCTCGTCGTGGTGCTCATGCTGGTTTGGACGTATCTCGCCCAATAGCCCCATTGCCCCGACGTGACGGCGGCAATCACGCAAAAGCCCGGCCCCCGCTATGAGGAGTCGGGCTTCGACTTGAGCCAAGGGGCCATCGGCCCTAGCGACGGCGCGAACGCGACGCTACTCCACGACCTCGACGAGCTCGATGTCGAAGTTAAGATCGCAGCCTGCCAGCTCGTGGTTGGCGTCGAGCTTGACGCCCTCGGGCGAGACCTCGACGACCGTCACGGGCACGGGCATACCGCCGGGACCCTGCAGGAAGAGCTTCATGCCGACCTCGATCTTCTCGAAATCCGGCACCTGATCGGCCGGGAAGAAGAGGATCATGTCCTCGGAGCGCTCACCGTACGCCTCGGCGGCCGGGATGTGGACGGTCTTCTTCTCGCCCACCTCCATGTCGAGCACGGCGGCGTCGAAGCCCTTGATCATCTGGCCGGCGCCGGCCACGAACTCGATGGGCTCGCCGCGATCGTAGCTGGAATCGAACTGGGTGCCGTCGTCGAGCGTGCCGCGGTAGTGGGCCTTGACCGTCTTACCCTGGTTGGACATGTGCATCCTCTTTCAATCGTAGTAATCCCCGCCCGGATGAAGGCGGAAGGCTTGCAAAATGGCCGAAGGCGAGTTCAGGCCTCCCCGCCGGCACGTTGAACCACTATACCCGAGGCTCGAGCAGCTCATGCAGTATGCGCTCCCGATTATTGATAAAGAGCTCCGTGACCTGATAGCTCTCAGTCTCCTCGTAACCGATCTCATGCAACTCACCATCGTCAAATGAGATGATGCGCGCACCCGGAAGCCCCAAGAGAATGGGCGAGTGCGTAGCCACGATGAGCTGGCTGCCGTGATGTGCAAGCTGGTCCATCTCGTACAGCAAGGTCAGCTGCCGCGCAGGCGAAAGGGCCGCCTCGGGCTCATCGAGAAAATACAGGCCATTGTCCCGGGAGCCGTCTTGGATGAATCCGAGAAACGCCTCCCCATGGCTCATCTCGTGCAGCGGGACCCTTGCGCCTGTAACGGGATTCGTGTACATCGCACCCGGAAGCCCCGGCCTCATGCTGCACCGATCGGCCTCGGACGCGACGTTATAGAAGCTCTCCGCCCGCAAAAAGAAGCTGCTGCGCGGCGCCAAACGCCCCCGCTCCATGTAAATGCCCTCGTGGAGGACGGAATGGGAATCCCTCGTGGCAAACGTGTAGTTGGACGTGCCTCCCTCGGCGTTGAGGCCATACGCGACCGCCATGGCCTCGAGCAGGGTCGACTTACCCGACCCGTTCTCGCCAACGAAAAACGTGACGTTCGAGTCGAAGGCGAGCGAACGCTCGCCCAGCGACGCGAGCGCGGAGATACGGCGCAGGTACTCGTCTCCGTGGACAAGCTCCCACAGAATCGAAACGGAAGATATGAACAGCTCACCATCGAGCATGACGCCCCCTATCGTCCGTGCCCCAAATGCTGTCATTGTACGCGCGCGCCAAGACAAAGCCCTCCGTCACGATGAGGTGACAGAGGGCTTTCGTCACATGAGGCAGTTCGTTGGTTACTCGTCAGACCCTTTCGGCTCGGCGTTCTTCTCCGGCGGGAGCACCAGGTTCAAGATGATGCCCACGAGCGCGGAGGTCGCCATGCCGGGCAGAGTATAGTCGCCCAACGGGATGGCAATGCCCGCTGTCTCCATGCCCACGCCCAGGATGATGACAACCGAAGCGATCATGAGGTTGCGGTTCACGTCGAAATCCACGCCATTGGACACGAGCATGCGCAGGCCGTTGGAGGCAATGAGGCCGAACAGCAGCAGGCACACGCCGCCCATGACCGGGCTCGGGATGGAGTTGATGAGCGCAGCGAGCTTGGGGCACAGGCCGCCGACGATGAGCGCGAATCCGCCCGCGTACCAGAAGATCTGGGTGGAGTAGACGCGCGTGACGCTCATGACGCCGATGTTCTCGGCATACGTGGTGGTGGGAGGACCTCCCAGGAAGCCCGAGATCATGGTGGACAGGCCGTCGCCGGCGAGTGAGCGCGGCAGCAGCGGGCGATAGTCCTTGTCGACGATCTCGCCCACGGCGAGCAGGTGGCCGATATGTTCGATGACCGTGACCACGGCGACCGGCGCGATGAGCGCGATGGCGCCCATGTCGAACTTGGGGAAGCTGATGCTGGGCAGGCCGATCCATGCGGCCTGGGCGATGGGCGCGAAATCCACCATGCCGAACGCCACGGCGACCGCATAGCCCACGATGATGGCGAGCAGCACCGGCACCGTGCCGACGATGCCGCCGCGCCCGGAAAAGATCACCGCCGCGAGCAGCGTGACGGCGGCGACCAGGGCGCCCTGCGGGTTGAACACCGATGCACCCGCGGCGTCGGTACCCATAAAGGCCATGTTGGCGGCGGTGGCGGACAGACCCACGCCGATGACCACCATGACGGAGGCAACGAGCACGGGCGGCAGCAGGCGGTCAAGCCAGCCCGTGCCGACGAGCTTGATGATGCCCGCCACCACGAGGAACACTGCGCCCGCCACAATCACACCGGACATGGCGGCGTCGAGGCCGCGCGTGGCGCCCACCGCGAGGATGGGGCTGATGAAGGCGAACGAGCTGCCCAGATAGCTGGGAATCTTGTTGCCGGTCACGAGCAGGTAGCAGATGGTGCCGATGCCCGAGCACATGATGGCGACGTTGGGATCGAGGCCGGTCAGCACGGGTACGAGCACCGTGGAGCCGAACATGCTCATCATGTGCTGGATTCCCAGCGGAATGGCGCGCGCCGGGGAGACCCGGTCGTCGACGCCGATGACCTCGCGTTCGCGGTGGCTCATGGGCGGTCCTTTCTGTAGGCGACAGTTCAGTCTATGGTACCGTGTAACCCGCAACAGAAGTGCGACGACGCGCGCAAGCTAGAAGAGTTTGCGCAGCGATGTGATACGGACTGCAGCTGATCCATCCGTCTCGCCCCGCGACTCGCTGCACCCCAGTTCACGTCAGCCACGTAACCCGCGGCCGAGGCCGCTCGTCCATGCGCGGTGCACCAGCGGCGCGACAAGGCGCCACCAACCAAAGGCCCGCCGACCTCGAAAGGAGCCCGCAACGCATGAGCGACACCCGCCTCGTCCTCACCCTGCACGCCGATGGGCTCGAGATCCCCGTCAAGGTCACTCGCAAACACGTAAAGAACCTCAACCTGCGCGTCCGCGGCGACGGGTCGGTCGCACTCAGCATTCCACAGCGCCTCTCCTTCACCCGCGCGCAGGCGTTTCTGGACTGCAAGGCAAGCTGGATAATCGAACGCGTCCGCCGCGCCCAGATGCGGAACACGCGTATTTCCCCAACCGAGGGGGAAAGCGATGGCGATGGACGAACCTCGTACCCGCTGTGGGGAGACCTCACGCCCCTCGGCTTCGATCACGGCAGTCAAGACTTCATCGACAACCTCTACCGCGAAGAACTGGGGCGCGTCCTTCCCCGCATCGCTGCTCGACTGGAGCGGAGGATGGGCGTCCGCGCCTCGCGGTGGAGCATCCGCACGATGAAAACCCGATGGGGCTCGTGCACCCCGTCCACAGGCGCCATTCGCATCAACGCTCGCCTCGCCGCCTATCCGCCCGAATGCCTTGAGTTCGTGGTCGCCCATGAACTCGTCCACCTGCTGGAACCCAGCCACAACGCACGCTTCCACGCATTACTCGACGAATTCTGCCCCGACAACCGGGCTCTCGCCCGGCGTCTCAGGCAAGGCCCCGTTTCGCCTGACACGGAGAAGCGGAGCGATCACGACGACGAGCTCGAGGCAAAACTGCCTATGGCTGATTTGTAATTACCCCGGCATATCTCCCACAATGAAAAGGACGCCTCCGAAGAGACGTCCCTGCTGCAAATTGAGTTGCTTGTTACGAGCGAACGAATCGCCCCTCGAAACTCGAAGCTACTCCTCGACGAGCTCGAACTGATCCGGGCCAACGCCGCAGACGGGGCAGACATAATCCTCGGGCAGCTCGGGAGTGTCGACCTCGACCTCGAAACCGCAAACAACGCAAACGAACTTGTAAGTCTTGTCAGCCATGATTGGCTCCTTTCACAGGCGATTGAACGTAGGTTGAGTATACCCAAGTTTACCGAACATGAGACACGCCAAGCTTCCCATGAACGATCTCGGATCTCCCTCAAACGTTCCGATATGTTATCGGAATGGTTTCCTATTATCAAGCAGTTTCTCTAAGGATGCGACGCATCGGGCAGCGCGCAGTAACCGTCCCGCTAGACTTCAAGCCGGCCATGCCAGCGGGGACGCTACCCCTGATACGAACTCGCTTTGGGGGGCGTCTTGCCTTTGAGCGTGCTGTGGTAGTAAGCATACGTGAGAGGAGGCTCATCGGAAAGCCGCTCGGCTTGCACGACCTCGCCGACGAACAGATAATGTGTCCCCACGTCGACGCTGTCGATCAGCTTGCATGCATATACCGCGCACGCGTGCTCCGGACAATAGGGGCTCCCCACCTCCGAGATTGCCGTCTCGTATTTCTCGAATTTGTCATAGGTGTCACTGGAGCGAAAGCCGAAGTTGCCGATGTAGGGCATGTCCGCCGTTTGATCGATTGCGGTAACTGTGAACGCCCCCGCCTTTGCGATGACCCCAGATGTCACGTTGTCCTTGTGCACCGCGACGGTCATGCGAATGGGCTCGGCGGTCACCTGCACCGCCGTATTGAC
The DNA here is from genome assembly GCF_003479805.1 of Collinsella sp. AF08-23. GTDB lineage: Bacteria > Actinomycetota > Coriobacteriia > Coriobacteriales > Coriobacteriaceae > Collinsella. The sequence goes on from NZ_QUHV01000005.1 coordinate 88,604, forward strand.
CACGCATCCCGCCTTGGTGCCGTCCGCCTCTGCAGACACGACATACAACCCATAGCTCATCGCGAACATCGCCGTGGAATCGATAGCCATGACATTCCCCTTTCTCAAATGTCTCGCGTGCCACGCGCTTATCACCAGTATAGGGATTACAAAGGCGCGGGGACGGTCGCATCCGTATGAGTCGGTGGGAGGGACGTCGAACGCGTCCGCGCAGGCAGCGTCCATTGCATGGGCATCGAATGCCGAGAGCCTCAAACGCAAACGGGCACCCGATCGCACATGGGTGCCCGTCTGAAGGAAAATGGGCGATTACCGGCTACGTTGCTTGAGAGCCCGATCGATCTCGCGCTGCACGTCGCGCTTGGCCATGTCCTCGCGCTTGTCGTACAGCTTCTTACCTCGGCCAAGGCCAAGCAGAAGCTTGACACGGCCATCCTCGTTGAAATACAACTCCAAGGGCACGAGCGCCACCCCGCGCGTGCGCAGTTTACCGTCGAGATAGTCGATCTGCTTGCGGTGAAGCAGCAGCTTGCGACGGCGATCGGGATCACGGTTGAAAATCGATCCGTTGGAATACGGATGAATGTGCACGTTATGAAGCCAGCACTCGCCGTTGCGGATAAGGGCGAAGGAGTCCGTGATCTGACAGGCGCGTTCACGCAGGCTGCGTACCTCGGTACCGGCAAGCTCGACCCCACACTCGAAGGTCTCGTCAATAAAGTACTCATGATGAGCCGAACGGTTCTTGGCGATAAGCTTCTTTTCCCTGCGCGGCTTACGAGCAAATCCGTCTGCCATAGTTACTCACCTCCCTGTTCGTTGGAAAGCTCCGCGTCAGACTCGCGAATGAGGCGAAGGAGGGCCTCACACGCCGGAGCTCCGACCAAATCGCGGGCGAGCAGGGTGAGGCGCGTGGCCTCATTGCGGTCGCCCTCATCGGCCGCGTCCGTTGCGCACATGAGCAGGCACACGGCGATCTCGGCATTGGCACCGGTTGCCAGGCCCTCCCCCTCGACCGCAGCGTTCGCATCGGCATCGGAGAGCTCGGCGAGTTCGGGATGCTCACGGTCAAGGTGCGAGGCGAGAGCCGTGGCGGCGGCGTCATCGGCGCACGCGCGAATCGCCGCCCGACGGCAACCCTCCGCGGCGGGGAGCTTATCGCAAGACAGGAAAAAATGGCCCAAATTCGCAAAGGCACGCGCAAGCGCTTGCGGAGTCGTGGCACGCTCGAGAACTGAAGCCGAAAGCGCCGCCCACTCCCTGGTGTCCCCGAGCGCACGATAGACCTCGGCGAGGTTCAGGCGGTGGGCGCAATTCATGGGATTCCAGCGCACGGCCTGCTTGAGCGCATCGCGCGCAAGCTCATAGTCGCGTTTTTGCACGTACACATAGGCAAGTGCCGCATAGAGACGATCAAGCGGAGCGTCTACCTGCGTGAGCTCGCGGGGATCCTGCTCCACGCGACGATAGGCAAGACGCTCGAACGGGTTGGCAAAGCTGAACCATTGGCGTGCCTCGGTGGCGATGCAAGCGGTATCGGCATACTCACCAGCCTCGGCGGCAAGTTCCTCGAGCAGCATGCGCGCCGTATCGAGCTCGCCTTCCGCCAGCAGATCCTCGGCATAATCGATGTCATGCGCCGCAATGGGCATATCCATGGTGTCCTCCTAGAAAAGAGTCGAGGCTTCAGTGTAGCGCAGAAGCGTACAGGTACGAAACACACGAAAGACCCGGTGCCGGACGCCCCATCTCATCGGCATACGGGAGCCCTCACGGGCTAGCGATTGGGGCCCTCGATATGGATGAGTTTGAAATCCAGGTGCCCACGCAACACGTCGACGGAAGCCACCTCGATTATCGCACGCTGCCCGAGCTCGATCACCGTGCCACTCGATTCACCCACAAGACGCAGGCGGATGTCGTCGTACTCCCACCACTCGGCACCAAGCGCCGCCATGCGCATCAGGCCTTCGGCACCCGTGTCATCCAAACGCACGAATGCGCCCATGTCCGAAATCCACGAAACCGTTCCAGCAAAGCGCTCCCCCACGCGCCCCGCGAAGAACTGTGCGACCTTGATTTTTTGCGAGGCCGTCGCCGCCGCGTCGGCAGCACGCTCGTTGTCGCTCGCCTGTCGGCAGAGTGTGGAACACACCTGCACGAGCGACTGGGGACCCTTGCCCACGAGACGGGGGGATCGGGTCGCAGCCTCCTTTTTCCCCAGCTCCCGCTTGGCAAGTGCCACTTTGAGCACGCGATGCACCATAAGGTCGGGGTAACGGCGGATGGGGCTCGTGAAGTGACAGTACGCGCGGGCACCGAGCGCATAGTGCCCGCCGTTCTCCGACCGGTACACAGCACGCTGCTGAGCACGCAGGAGCAGGGCGTTCACCAGCGGTGCCATCGGCGAGCCATGGGCATCGACGACCGCGCTGGCGATGGCACGCGGCTCCCCCAGCATGATGCCCGCTGCAAGACCACCCTCAAGTGCACCGAGTTCGGTGAGCGTCTTGACGGCAGAGGCTAGCGTGTCTGCCGAGGGCTCCTCATGCACGCGGTACGCCGCAGTCAGATTGTGGTCGGAGAGGAACTCAGCGACGCATTCGTTGGCGAGCAACATCGCCTCTTCAACCAAGCTGGTGGCGGCACTACGTTCGCGCGTGACGATGTCGATGGGAATGCCCTCGTCATCCAAGAGCACGTGAACCTCGGACGTCTCGAAGTCGATCGAGCCGCGCTTACGACGAACCTCACGCCGAGCGCAGGCAAGCGCGTCTGCGTTTCTGAGGAAGGAGGCGAGGGCGACGCCAGAGACGCGAGCAGCGTCGAGGGCGGCGTGGGCACGGCGAACGGTCGCAGCGTCCGCCGTGCCAGGTTCAGGCGTCCGTGGGCAATCAAGCGCGTCGCCGGCCCCACAGCCCGGTCCTCCATGAACGGGCGCGGGCACAGAGTCGTCTACAGCAGACGCCGCAGCGGGAACATCTCCAGCAAGCAGGTTGTCTGCCGCACCGTAATCCAAGCGCACGCGCGAGCGAATCACGCTCGGATACGCTTCATACGCACGAACGCGGCCCCGCGCGTCGAGTTCGATATCGACGGTAAAGGCGAGCCGGTCCTCATTGGGCCGCAGCGAGCACAAATCGTTGCACAGGCGCTCGGGAAGCATGGGCAACACGCGGTCGGCAAGGTACACCGATGTCGAGCGGCGACGCGCCTCCAGGTCAATCGAGCTTTCCCAGTCAACGTAATGGGACACGTCAGCGATGTGCACGCCGAGCATCCACCCGCCACGCACGGTGCGCGCAACGGAGATCGCGTCGTCAAAATCACGAGCATCGACGGGGTCGATCGTGATGGCGAACCTATCGCGGATATCGCGACGCAGCGGATCGGCCAAAGCGGCATCGACATCGACCGAGAGCCCCGCGGCCTCATCGATCGCTTCCTGAGGGTACCCGTCCGTAAGTCCATACCGCGCCATGATGCACTCGATGCCCAGGCTCGGCTCGTTGGCATCGCCGATACGGCGCTCGATGGTGACCACACCGGCCTCCGCACGGGAAGGATATTCGACGATGTGCGCTGCGACGATATCACCTGGCGTGACCTTGAGACGCGCAGGGGAGTCATCAGAGGGAAGGACGAAGAAATCCTGCTTGATGCGCGCGTCGAGCGGACGTACGGCGCCCAGAGGACCAGCCAGCTCGAAGGTGCCCACAACGGCCTCGGCCGCACGCTCGATCACGTGCTCCACAACCGCGCGACGAGCTCCGCCGCGACCGCGATGCAAGCTTACGTACACACGGTCGCCAGGCATCGCCTCGCGCATCGAGCGCGAGCCCAAGCGGTACGTACCCTCCGCTGTCTCGACCTCGGCGCGCGAGTCATACACGCGCACCGTCCCCGTGAGCCCCGGCAACCGCCGCGACCGAGCAGGCCCGTGCCGTCCGTTCTTCCCGCGCTTTCCTCTACCCATGCATTCCTCTCGTCCAAATAGAGCCGATTCAAACCAGCTCTCTTGTACCCAAACCCAAGGGTGCCCGACAAACCCTCAACCGAACCTCAGGTCACTGCACACCAGCCCCGTCCCCGGCAAAACCCGAGGCCGCCACAACAAAGACCCCGTCAGACCCAACGTCAACCCCACAACACCAAACCCCCGCCACCACGCGCGCGGCGCCGTGAGAGCAGGAGACCCCCTGGGTCATCCCTAAGTAAACATTCCGCAGGCCGCCGAGCAAAGCTCGCCGGCCGAGGACGTTTACGCGGGATGACCCAGGGGGTCTCCGATGGGATCGAACGACGTTCGTGCTCTACACCTTGAGATAGCGCCTCATCGCGATCGCCGAACCAAACAGGCCGATGATCACGCCGAGGAGGACGAGCGCGCCGTACGTGGCATAGTAGATCTCCATGGGCACATTGAAGCTCATGAAGCTGATGCCGGAAGCTACCTTTGGAATCACCAGGTTGCGGAACAGCTCAAGCACGCCAATGGAGAACAGCGCGCCAAGCAGAGCTTGGAGCACACCCTCGGTGATAAACGGCCCGCGAATGAAACCGTTGGACGCGCCAACGAGTCGCATGATGGCAATCTCACGGCGACGCGCGGTGATGGACAGGCGAATCGTGTTGTTGATGAAGATGAACGCCACAAAGGTCAGCAAGGCAACCAGCACCACAGCCGCGATGCGAATGTAGTTGGTAAGCTGGAACAGGCGGGAGACCTCCTTCTGGCCGTAACGAACGTTCTCAGCGACATCGGCGTCTTTGTCGTCGACGTCGGTGTTGGCATCGTCCACGATCTCGCGGAAGTCGGAGTCGGCCTTGATCTCATCGGCCATGGCCTCGACCTGAGAGGGATCCTCCATCTCGATGCGGAAGGAGCGCGGCAGCGGATTCTGGCCGTCAAGCGCCGAGAGGGTGGCGTCGGCATTGCTCGAGATCGAGGAGCTGTACTCCTCGAGAGCGTCCTCCTTGCTCACGAACTCGACGTTCTTGACGTTGTCCATGCGCTCGAGTTTGTCCTGATAGGCCTCGACGGCTTCATCGGAGGCGTCATCGGAGATGTAGGCCTGGATCGTGACCTGGTCCTCGACGTTGCCGATGGCCGAGTTGACGAGCACCGAGCCGACGATGAACAAGCCGATGATGAACAGGGACAGGAAGATAGTGATGACGGCGCCGAACGACGTCGTCCAATTGCGGAAGAAGTGGCGGAAGGCCTCTTTGGTGGAATATCCGAGATTAGAAGGCGCCATAGTTGCCGTAGCCTCCCCTCTCCTGGTCGCGAACCACTCGACCGCCCTCAAGGGCGATGACGCGACGCTGCATGGAATCGACCATGGCGCGGTCATGCGTGGCCACGATCACGGTCGTGCCGGTACGGTTGATGCGCTCAAGGAGCTTCATGATGCCGAGCGAGATCGCCGGGTCGAGGTTGCCCGTTGGCTCGTCACAAATGAGCAGGGGCGGCCGGTTGACCATAGCGCGGGCAACGGAGACACGCTGCTGCTCGCCGCCGGAAAGCTGGTCTGGCAGAGAATCCATCTGATCACCCAGGCCGACAAGACGCAGGACCTCGGGGACCTGGGCCTTGATGACCGCTTTGGGCTTGCCAATGCACTGCAGGGCAAAGGCCACGTTCTCGTAGGCGGTGCGGTTGGGCAGCAGCTTGTAATCCTGGAACACGGCGCCGATCTGGCGACGCAGGAACGGGATCTTACGGTTCTTGATCTTCATGAGATCCTGGCCCGCCACCATCACGCGGCCGCTGGTCGGCTTAACATTGCGCAGCATGGTGTTGAGCAGGGTAGTCTTGCCAGAACCGGAGTGGCCAACCAAGAAGACGAACTCGCCCGGATAGATCTCGATGTTCACATCGTCGAGCGCGGGCTTGTTGGGCTGCGCCGGGTAGATCTTGGTGACGTGCTCCATGAGGATGACGGGCTCGACACCGGCCTCGCGCGCCTGGCGGGCGCGGGAGTCGTCGACGGGCGCGAACACCGTGGTGAAGTCCGGATTGTTCGCAAGTGCCGCGTCAAGGGACGCGACTTCGGCCGCCTGATCGGGCGTGACCGCGGGGGCTGGCGCATCCATGGGGGACGGAACGCTCACAGGCGTTGCGGCGGGTGCATCGGGCGCGGGCACGTTGAACAGCGGATTCGCTGCAGGCTGCGGAGACGGAGCCGCCTCGCCCTGCTGGGCGGCGGCGAACACCTGAGACTCGAGCGCATCGGGCGTGGCCGGAGCATCGAACATGGATTGGGGGGTGTTCTGCGGAACGGGTTGATCGAACAACCGGTCCTGCACATCCGGTGACGGAACGGCGTGCAAAGGGCTCACAGGATCAACCTGGGGCACCTGAGGTGCAGCCTGCTCGTCTCCGGGGGTACGGAAGTGGTTACCCACTAGAGCTCCTTAGAGTCGTGCGTTTGAACTACAGACTCTCCTATTTTAGCAATACGGCGGGTCTACCATCAAAGCAACACGGCAAGCGCCGGGGCATCGGGGACCAGTTCTACCCAATGGATTTAAACCCGTATCCAATCGCCTCGTTGACATCGGTGATGATAAGCATAGCGTTGGCATCGTGCTCGTAGACGACCGTCTTGATGATCGAGACCTCGCGGCGGCTCAACACAAAGAACAGCACGGGCCGGTCCTTCTTGGTCCAAGACCCCTGCGCCATGAGACGTGTGCAGCCGCGGTCCATGGCATGCAGGATATCGTGCTCGATATCCTCGTAGGCATCGGAGATGATGAAGGCGGCGCGCTGGCTGTTGCCACCATCGACCACCGCATCCACGACATATCCCATGACGACCATGGCAAGGGCGGCGTACAGTGCGTTGGTGAGGGAAAACACCGGGGCGGAGGCGGCACACACCGCGACGTCTATCGCCATGACCGTGGCACCCACCGGCAGCGAGCTCTTACGTGCGATGATCTGGCCAATGGTATCCGAACCGCCCGTGTTGGCTCCGCAGCGGAACACAAGCCCGTAACCGATACCCGAGATGATACCGCCCCACAACGCCGAAAGCATGAGGTCGCTATGGCTCACTTGGAGCACGAACGGGGCGAACAGATCGGTGAAGAAACCGAAGAGCACAAAGCCCGTGACCGTCTGCACCACGTACTTGAGCCCGCCCGACCGCACGACCACGAGCAGCAGCAACGCGTTCATGATAATGGTCTGCAAGCCAACGGGCAGACTAATCCCCGCGCGTCGCCCGAGCTCGGCGATGATGGTGGCGAGACCCGTCAGGCCACCGGCGGCAAGGCCGTTGGGAATCATGAAGGCATCCGTCGCGAACGCGGCGATCGCGCAACCCGCGATGATAAGCGGCAGGTCGCTCACGAACTGCGACTGGATGATGCGGTTGATGTCGATGCGCCGTGCCATATGACCCTTACTCCGCCTGCTCGGTAGCCCAGCGGTGGTAGCCGATGATGAACGGATCGAGATCTCCGTCCTCGAGCACACCGTCCACGTTGCTTGTCTCCACGCCGCTGCGCAGGTCCTTCACCATCTGATAGGGGTACAGGACATAACTGCGAATCTGGTTGCCAAAGCCGATGTCGGTCTTGGGTCCGCGAATCTCGTCTAGCATCTCACCGCGCTTCTCGAGCTCCAGCTCGTACAGGCGTGCCTTCAGGATCTGCATACACGCCGCCTTGTTCTGGATCTGGCTACGCTCGTTTTGGCAGGTGACCACGATACCCGTGGGCATGTGCGTGACGCGAACGGCGGAGTCGGTGGTATTGACGCCCTGTCCACCAGGGCCACTCGCATGGTAGACGTCCACGCGAATGTCGTCGGGCGCAACCTCGATCTCGATGTCATCGGGCAGAACGGGGATGACCTCGACGCCGGCGAAGGTGGTCTGGCGGCGCTTCTTGGCATCCGTGGGGCTGATGCGCACCAGGCGGTGCACGCCCGCCTCGGCACGGAGCATGCCGAACGCGTCCTTGCCCTCAACCGTGATGGTGGCGCGGTCGATGCCGATGACCTCCGCTGCGGGGCAATCGTTCACCGTGACCTTCCAGCCACGACGGGCACAGTACTTCATGTACATCTTGAACAGCATGAAGGTCCAGTCTTGGGCCTCTAGGCCGCCCTGGCCGGGCTTGATGGACAAGATGGCGCTGCCGTGGTCGAACTCTCCCGTGAACCAGCTGGAAAGCTCCATCTCATCGATGGCGCGGGTAAGCTCCTCGGCAGCCGTCGCGGCCTCCGCCACGAACTCGGCTCCGTCCTCCCCCATTTCCTCGGCCAGCTCGAGTGCGGCGCGGGCGTCGGAAAGACGCTCGTGCGCGCGGTCAACCAGCTCGACGTCGCCCTTCACCTGGGAGAGCTCCGCCATATGCGCGCGAGCAGCGTCGGCGTCATCCCAAAATCCCGGCGCAGAGCTGGCCTGCTCGAGCTCGGTCACACGACCCCTGGCCTCGTCGATATGCAGATACGCCTCGACCTCTGTCAAACGCGCGGCGAGGGCATCCAGCTCTGCCAGAATCGACTCAGCGCTTGCATCCGCCGCCATTAGCGATTCCTACCGTGGCAGTTCTTGAACTTCTTGCCGCTGCCGCACGGACACGGATCATTGCGACCCACGTTTGAGTACGGGTCGCCGCTTTGGTCTTTGCGGTACGTGCGCACGGTGGAACCGGCGTTACCCAAGGTCCCCTGGGGTGCCCGCCCAGCACCGGCGGTCACCGCCTGCTGCGCGGCCTGGCGCTGGATGGTGGATGAGCCGGTGTCGCCATCGACCTCGGCCGGACCGCTCATGCGGGCGCCGGCGAGGGCGGGGTTGCGCTCCCCCTCGATCCGCGCGCGGGCGGCATCGGGGTTCTTGAACTCGGCATGCATCACCGTGCGCAGATAGTCCTCGTACATGGTGTTGACGAGCGTCTGGAACGCACGGAACGCCTCGGTCTTGTATTCGACGAGCGGATCGCGCTGACCGAACCCACGCAAGCCGATGCCCTGCTTGAGATAGTCCATCTCCTGGAGGTAGCCCATCCAGCGGGTGTCGATGACACGCAGCATGACCTGGCAGTTGAGTTCCTGCATGAGGCCCTCGCCCAGGCGCTCGGCCTTGGCGTCGTAGGCCTTCTCCACAAACGCGAGCACCGCATCGCAGAGCTCCCCATAGGGGGCGTCCGCAAACTGAGGGGCATCCGGGCGTCCGGTGAGCTCCACGACCCACTTATGCAGACCTTCGAGATCACGCTCGCCCTCATGCGAGTCAACCGGGCAGAACTCGGTCACGCAGCGCTTGATGGTGTCGTCAATGACCTCGTCGATGTGGTTAGAGAGATCCTTGCCGTCCAAAATCTTGTTGCGCTCGGCGTAGATGACCTGACGCTGCTTGTTCATAACGTCATCGTACTCGAGGACGTTCTTGCGCATGGAGAAGTTGATGTTCTCGACTTTGCGCTGGGCGCCTTCCACGGCCTTGGAGATCATCTTGTGCTGAATGGGCATATCGTCGCCCATGTCGGACGCGATCATGAGGTTGGAGATCTTGTCCATGCGCTCGCCGCCGAACATGCGCATGAGGTCGTCCTCGAGCGAGAGATAGAACTGGGTCTCGCCGGGATCGCCCTGACGGCCGGCGCGGCCGCGAAGCTGGTTATCGATACGGCGGGATTCGTGGCGCTCGGTGCCGATCACCGTGAGGCCACCGGCGGCGACCACCTGGTCGTGCTCGGCGCTGCACACGGCCTTCGTCTTGCGCACCAGGTCCTCGTAGACACGGGCGATCTCGGCGAAGGTTGCGGTGTCGATATCGATGCCAAGTGCACGAATGCCTTCGAGTACCTGGTTGAAGACGGTGCGCTCCACCGGCTCGAGTTCCTTCTCGTCCTTGGCGAGCAGGCGCCAGTTGGCCTCGTGGAGGATGCGATCGAGCACCTCGGCGTCGATGCCGAAGTCGTAGCGCATGAGCTCGTCGCGCGCCATCTCCTCGGCGTTGCCGCCGAGTAGGATGTCCGTTCCGCGGCCGGCCATGTTGGTGGCGATGGTGACGGCGCCCAAGCGTCCCGCCTGGGCCACGATCTGTGCCTCGCGCTCGTGGAACTTGGCGTTCAGGACCTCGTGCTTGATGCCGCGCTTGTTGAGCAGGCGGGAGAGGCGCTCGGAGCTTTCGATGGAGACGGTGCCCACCAGCACGGGCTGGCCGTTCGCGTGGCGCACCTCGATCTCGCTGGCGACGGCGTTGAACTTGGCGTCGATGGTGCGGTACACCAGGTCATCGTGGTCGACGCGGGCGACGGGTCGGTTGGTGGGGATCACCTGGACCGGCAGGTTGTAGATCTCGCGGAACTCGGCGTCCTCGGTGATGGCGGTACCGGTCATGCCGGAGAGCTTGTCGTACAGGCGGAAATAATTCTGCAGTGTGATGGTGGCGAGCGTCTGGTTCTCCTCGCGCACGAGCACGCCTTCTTTCGCCTCGATCGCCTGGTGCAGACCCTCGGAGTAGCGGCGACCCTCCATGATGCGACCCGTGAACTCGTCGACGATCTTGACCTCGCCGTTGGTGACGACGTACTGCTTATCGCGATGGAACATGTACTGCGCCTTGAGCGCCTGCTGCAGGTGGTTGACGAGGGCGCCGGAGAGGTCGCTGTAGATGTCGTCGATGCCGAGGCGCTGCTCGATCTTCTTCAAGCCCTGCTCAGTGGCGGCGATGGTGTGCTTGGCCTCGTCCATGACGAAGTCTCCGGTCGCCTCCACGGGCTCACCGGCAGCGAGCATGTCGAACTGGGCCTCCTCACCCTGCGTGAGGCCGCGCACGGCACGGGCGAAATCCTTGTAGGTGCTGGCGCTCTTGGTGCCCGCGCCCGAGATGATGAGCGGGGTGCGCGCCTCGTCGATGAGAATGGAGTCGACCTCGTCGACGATGGCGAAGGCGTGATCGCGCTGGACGCGCTGGCCGGCGCGCAAAACCATGTTGTCGCGCAGGTAGTCAAAACCAAATTCGGAATTGGTACCGTAGATGACATCGCACTGATAGGCGTCGCGCTTGTCGGATAGCGGCATGCCGTTTTGAAGCAGACCCACCTTGAGTCCGAGGAAGCGGTAGATGGAGCCCATCCACTCGGAGTCGCGCTTGGCAAGGTAATCGTTGACCGTGACGACATGCACGCCTTTGCCGGAAAGCGCGTTCAGGTAGCCGGCGAGCGTGGACACGAGCGTCTTGCCCTCGCCCGTCTTCATCTCGGCGATCTGCCCCTCGTGCAGAGCCATGCCGCCGATGAGCTGCACATCGAAGTGGCGAAGACCGATGGTGCGCTTGGACGCCTCGCGCACGACGGCAAACGCCTCGGGCAGCAAGGCGTCGAGCGTCTCCCCGGCGGCCAGGCGGTCGCGGAACACACGCGTTTGGTCACGGAGTTCCTCGTCGCCCATGCCCTCATACGCGGGCTCGAGCGCGTTGATGGCGTCGACGGTCTTCCAATAGCGCTTGAGGTCCTTGTCGGAGCCGAAGGACAGCAGCTTAGAAACGAATCCCATGTGGTTTCCTCTTCACGATGCGCCAGAGCGGGCAGCGCACATTCGCGCGCGATACTCGCGTTGACGCATAGACACAGTTAAGGAAACTTTAGCCAAATGGCGCACAAGCTATGCGCAGGATGTATGTGCACACAAAACGACCCTGTACACGGCGGCGGGCCGAGTGAGCGCAAAACCTACGTTTGCGATGGTCCAGACGTTGGTTTTGCGCTCACTCGATTCGAATACCGGAAAACGTTACGGATATCGCCGAAAGGCGGGGAAAAAGATGATCGCAAAATGAAAACCCCGCACCCAGATGGGCGCGGGGTTTCACGCGTACGTCTAAAGGCGAAGGCTACTCGGCGACCTCAGCGGTCTCCTCGGCAGCGACCTCGGCCTCAGCGGCAGCCTCCTCGGCAGGAGCCTCAGCGGCCTTCTTGGCGGCCTCAGCGGCGGCCTTCTTCTCGTACTCAGCGGCACGCTTGGCCTTCTCGGCGGCCTTGGCCTCGCGCTCGGCGGCCTTCTTGGCAGCGGCCTCCTCGGCAGCGGCCTGCTTGGCGGCCTTCTTGGCGGCCTCGCGCTCGAGGGCGGCCTGAGCGGCGCCACCGAACTTGTCGGCGAATCGCTGGACGCGTCCACCGGTGTCGACGAACTTCTGCTGGCCGGTGTAGAACGGATGGCACTCGTTGCAGAGTTCGACCTGGATCTCGGACTTGGTGGAATGGGTCTTGAAGGTGTTGCCGCAGCTGCAGCGCACCGTGCACTCCACATACTCGGGATGGATGCCAGACTTCATGGCAGGGCTCCTCTTCTGGTCACGTCCTGGTTACCGACCAGGACAAAGGGGTGACTTGGTTTCCGACCAAGTCAAAATAGCTTGTCAATGCTACCACACGCACCGCGCGGCAGCGAACGTGCACAAAAGGTCCATGGGCGCATGGGGGCAGCGTGCCTCACCGCGTTCCTTATGCGAGGACCTACCCCGCCAAGCACTCGCGACGGCCCTTGCGCTCAGCCAGCGGCACGTATCTGCCCGACTCGAGCACCGAGCGATACGCGGGGCGGATGATGCGGTGCGCGCAGATGAGCTCCTCCATGCGGTGTGCCGCCCAACCGGCAGTGCGTGCCACGGCGAACAACGGGGTGAACAGGGTGTCGGGGATACCCAGCATCTTGTAGATGAAGCCCGTGTACAAGTCGATGTTCGCGCAGATGGGCTTGGTGGTACCACGCACATCGGCCATCACCTGCGGGGCGAGCTTCTCGATGCGCTCGATCAGCTCGAATTCCTCCCCCATGCCCTTGGCGTGGGCCAGGCCGCGGGCATAGCGCTTGCACAGCACGGCGCGCGGGTCAGACAGGGTATAGACCGCGTGCCCCATGCCGTAGATAAGACCGCTGCCGTCGAAGGCCTGGCGGCGCAAGATCTTCTCCAGGTACGCGGCGAGCTCATCCTCATCATCCCAATTAGTCACGTGCGCGCGGATGTCCTCGTGCATCGCCACAACCTTAGCGTTGGCGCCGCCGTGGCGCGGACCCTTGAGCGAGCCGATGGCGGCGGCATAAGCGGAATACGCATCCGTTGCGGAGCTGGACAGCACGCGGCAGGCGAACGTCGAGTTGTTACCGCCGCCGTGCTCGGCATGGAGCATGAGCATGACGTCGAGCAGCATGGCCTCGGCGCGGGTATACCCGTCCTCGCCGCGAAGGATCTGCAAAATCGCCCCAGCCGTGGAGAAGCCGGGCTCCGGAATGGGAACGGGCGCACGCTTGCCGCTCACCTGGGCGGTGCGGAACGTCTGGGCAAAGGCGGCAAGACGGGGCAGACGGGACAGCAGCGAGATGGCGACGTCGACCTCGTGCTCGGGCGTTATGGAATCCGGATCGGAGTCGAAGGCGTAGAGCAGCAGCACGGCGCGCTGCAGCGCATTCATGATCGAGGGGCTCACCGTGGTGATGGGAAACTGACGCACGAACTCACTCGACAGATGACGATACGCGCCCAGGCGACCGTTGAAATCGTCGAGTTCGCTGGCAGTGGGCAGCTCGCCGGTGATGAGCAGATACGCGACCTCCTCATACCCAAAACGGTCCTCCTTCTGGGCATTCTCTATAAGGTCCTCGATGTCGTAACCACGCAGGATAAGATGGCCCTCGTCGGGCACGACCCGACCGTCGACCACGTTGTATCCGTGCACGTCCGAGATACGCGTGAGGCCGGCGACCACGCCGGAGCCGTCCGCATTGCGCAGGCCGCGCTTCACGTTGTGGGTGCGGAACAGGTCCTCGGAGTATTCCTCAGAGGGAATATCGTGGTAGAGACGGTCGGAATTCTCATCAACGCGGCGGCTCGCCTCGTAATCGAGAACCAAGCGGCTCAGGTGATCGTCGAAGCGATAGTAGATGTTGTGGGCGTCGTACGACATAGCGGGCTCCTTATTTGGCAAGCGCCCCGGCATATCGCCGGGGCGAACGAGGAACGATGGACGGAGTCGAGGATCACGCCGTGCGCAAACATGCACCCGTCACCAAATGGCACAGGCTACAGGCGGTACATGAACTGGAAGACATCCTCGCGCTGCATCTCGACGGTGACGCCGAGCTCATCACCCTTAGCGGAAAGCGCCTCTTGGAGCTCGGAGAAGCCGAGCGTCGAGGCGGACACGTCGGCGATGAGGGTCATGGTGAAGATGTCCTCGATGATGCTTTGCGTGATGTCGCGGATATCGACGCTCGCCTCGGATAGGACGCACGTCATGCCGGCGACGATGCCGGGGCGGTTCTTACCGAGGACAGTGATGACGACGCGGCTGGAAGAGGTCTCTGCCATGGGATTCCTTTCGGGTCATGCGGCGATGCCGCCCAAATCGTTGCAAAGTGCCCGCCCTCGACGGCGTGCGGAAGACGGGTGGAGCCACGCGGCGCTAAGCCAGCATCCGGCATGTCCAAGCGCACTCCATTGCGATGCAGTGTTCCCAGTCTAGCCGATTTCGCGTGTCACAAGGCACGCCGAGACCCCCGCATCGACAAATGCAATCAAATTGCAAATCTCCGCGTTACCGCAGCGACTCGAGGACTCGGCGCATCTCCGCCTGCACGGCATGGTCGGCGTTGCACCCAACGACCCTGTCGGCGACAGCCTGCAAGGCGGGGCGGCCGTTGGCCATTGCGCAACCCGTGCCGACAAATCGGATAATCTCGTAATCGTTCATCGCGTCTCCAAAGGCCATGACCTCATCACGCTCGATGCCGTAATGGTCCATGAGCAACGCGATGCCCGACGCCTTGGACACCCCGGGCTGCATCGCGTCGATATAGGAGTTGCCCGAAGGCGCGAAAGTGAACAGATCGCCGAGCTCGCGCTGGAGGACATAGGCGTTGTCCATCACGTTACCATCGTCGCAAAAGATACTCGCCTTGATGATGTTGACCTTCGGCGACGGAAGCTCATAGATACGCTCCGCATTGGGAAGGTCCTTATCGACCTCCCGTACAAATATGTCCTCATCGTCGAGCAGGTAGGACTTTGTACGATCGAATAACGCCAGATGCATGTTAGGAAACATGGCCACGGTCCGTGCCAGGCGGCGAATCGCCAGGTGCGAGTACACCTCTCGGTCAATCTGCACACCATCCGCGTAGACTTGGGCCCCGTTAGATGCGACGAAGTCCATGCTGTCCTTTATGGGGGCGAAGAACTCGCACAGTCGGTCATACCGCCTGCCCGAACTTGCCGCAAAGTGAACGCCGTGCTCCTTGAGTTCGAGGATGAGGTCGTATGTCTCGGCGGGAACCATTCCGCTCTCGTCGAGGAGGGTGCCGTCCATGTCGGAGGCGATGAGCTTGATGTGTCGTGCCATGATGACGCTTCCTTACGTGTACAGGCCCCGCGGCTTATATATGGCCGCGGGGCACAACCTGTTGAGAAGCGTACCCGACGCAATCGGATGCAAGCACCACGCATCAAAGGTGCTCGAAACCCTTACCGAGCACTTATATTTCGCAGGGACCACGGGGAAATGAACGCGTCGCGGCCTACTCGGCGTATGAAAACGTCGTGACGTCGAACATGCCCTCGGGGCGAATGCGCAGGGTGGGGATAACCGGCAGCGGCAGGAAGATCATGCCCATGATGGGATCGAGCGGAGGCTCGATGCCCATTGCGCGCCCGGCCTCCATGAAGGCGTCGTGCTCGCGTGCGACCTCCTCGGCCGTCTTGTCGCTCATAAGACCACCGAGCGGCAGGTCGATCTTGGCCCTGACCTCGCCATCTTGCACGAGGACGAAGCCGCCGGAGCCCACCGCGCGCACGGCTGCGAGCATGTCAGCGGGGTCATCGCCCACCACGCAGACGTTATGGGAGTCGTGGCCGATGGTGCTCGCGATGGCGCCCCGGATGGCAAAACCGCGCACCCAGCCCTGCCCGATGTGCCTGCCCGCGAGCCCCGTGCCCGCCGCGCCATCGCCGTCGGCACCTGAGAGCTGTGCCTCGACCCCGCGGCCGTGACGCTCGATGAGCATGATGCGGCGGAGGCCCTCGGCGGTCTCGGGTCGTGCCATTCCCGTGACGGCGTTACCGGGGATCACGTCGATGACGGCTTCACCGGGGCGGAATTTGTAGGAGAAGACATCGAGCGAGAGCTCGGGCAGTTGGACGGAGTCACGCAGGCGCCCCTCGAGCTTGTCGAGGCCGGGTCGCGAGTCGACCGGCGCGATGGAGCCCACGAAGGCACCATCCTCGGCGAGGAGCTCGCCCGCAACGTATACGCGATGTGGGGCACCCTCAAACGCAAGGTTGTCGAGCAGCAGGACGTCCGCGCGCTTGCCCGGAGCGATGGCGCCGCGACGGTCGAAGGCGCACAGCGCGCCGTGGTCGAGACCGAAGACGTCCGCCGTGGAGAGCGTCGCCATGGAGATGGCAACCACCGGGTCGATACCCGCCTCGACAGCGACGCGGCACGCATTGTCGATCATGCCGACGTTGAGGGCGTCCGAGGGGGCGCGATCGTCCGTGGCGAAGCAGCAGCGGCGCGCGAGCGCGGGGTTCTCGACGATGAGCGGGGCGAGATTCGCGAGGTCGTGACTGCAGGTGCCCTCGCGAAGCATCACGTACATACCGCGGGAGAGCTCGTCGAGGGCCTCCTCGACGCCCGTGTTCTCGTGGTCGGCGATGATGCCCGCGGCGACGTAGGCGTTGAGGTCGTTGCCGCACGCCATGGGCGCATGGCCGTCCACCTGGCCGGATGCGGTCTTCGCGCCCACCGCGATGCGGCGGCAGGTCTCCTCGTCCGCACCGTACACGCCGGGCAGGTTCATCATCTCGCCCAAGCCGAAGATCGCACCGTGATACTCGTTCATAAAGGCTTCCATGTCCGCCGCGGTGATCGCGGCTCCGGCCTGCTCGTCAGGCAGGGCGGGTACGCAGGAGGGCATCATGAACTTGATGTCGAGCGGCGCACGGGAGGCGTCCTCGATCATGAACGCAAGGCCCTCGAGGCCGCATACGTTGGCGATCTCGTGGCTGTCGGCGATGGCGGTGGTGGTGCCCCGGGTGAGCGCCATGCGGGCGTACTCGGACGGGCGAATGTTGGAGCTCTCGATGTGCAGGTGGCCGTCGATGAAACCGGGGGCGAGGTAGCGGCCCTCGCAATCGACGACGCGGGCGGCCTCCCAGGCGGGAACGGACGCGTCTGCGCAGTCGCGCCCCTCGAACAGGACGCCCGCGATGCAGCCGCATGTAACCGCGACCTGACCGCGCGCCACGCGCAAACGGTACACGTCGACGATCTGCGCGTTCACGAACACCGTGTCCGCCGGCACGCGACCCTCCGCCGTGTCGATGAGAGCCTGCATCAATTTGACCAGATTGGGTTCCATATCCTTGGCACCGCCCTTCATGTGAGCCGTCATTTCATCCATGGTACCCAATGCGGCAGCCGAACCGATGCGAAAGGAGCGTTGCCTTTTTGGTCGTGGCCCCTTCACGGCTGATCGCAGGCGCAGCCTTTCCGCGAGCGAGCGCATCGGGAAACCGCTCCTGAATGGGGTTCGTTTCGCAAGGGCACCCAAACGCTTATCAAAACAAAAGGTCGACCGAGAAAACCGGTCGACCTTTCTTCAATATCCGGATACCGGATGCGAGCGCGGACGAAGGGCGCCTCGACGCTATTGCGGTCCAAAGGACGTACAGGCGCCGCCGCCATCCGAGGACAGGGAGTCGTACACGCAGGGGCACGCCCTACGCCAGGCGGGCGAAGTGGCGCTTGCCAACCTGCAGGATCGTGCCGGGCTTGAGGGAGGCCGGGTCCACGTTGTAGGTCTTGGGCGAGACCGGCTCGCCGTCGAGCTTGACGCCGCCGCCGTCGATGTCGCGACGGGCCTGGCCGGCGCTCGGGACCAGACCGGCGGCCTGGAGCACGGCGGGCAGGTACACGAGGCCCTCATCGTTCACCGCGATCTCGACCGCGACCTCTGCTATGTCGGTGGGCATGTCGCGATTCTTGTGCACGCGATCGAACTCGGCCTCGGCCTCGACCGCGGCCTCGGCGCTGTGGTACGTGGTCACCAGGTCGCGGCCGAGCGCGCGCTTGAGCTCGTAGGGGTTGGCGGAACCGTCGGCCAAGGCGGCGTCGATCTTATCGACCTCGGCCGGCGCGAGCGAGCTTGCCAGACGGTAGTACTTGCCAATCATCTCGTCCGGGATGGACATCGTCTTGCCGAACATGTCCGCGGGGGCGTCGGTGAGGCCGATGTAGTTGCCATAGGACTTGGACATCTTACGGGTGCCGTCGGTGCCCTCGAGCAGCGGCATAGTGAGCGCGATCTGCGGCTCCATACCCATCTTCTCCATGAGCTCACGGCCGGCGAGCAGGTTGAAAAGCTGGTCGTTGCCGCCCATCTCCACGTCCGCCTCGATCTTGACCGAGTCGTAGGCCTGCATGATCGGGTACAGGAACTCGTGCAGGGCGATGGGGGTCTGGGACTGGTAGCGCTTGGTGAAGTCGTCGCGCTCGAGAATGCGGGCGACGGTGAACTTGGACGCGATTGAGAGGAGCTCCTTCAGGCCCATGGGGAACATCCAGTCGCCGTTGTGGACGATGGTCGTCTTCTCGGGGTCGAGGATCTTCATCGCCTGGGAGACGTAAGTCGCGGCGTTGGCCTCGACCTCCTCCTGGGTGAGCTGCGGGCGCGTGGAGTTCTTGCCGGACGGGTCGCCGATAGTGGCGGTGCCGTTGCCGATGATGAGGGTCACGCGGTGGCCGAGGTCCTGGAACTGGCGCATCTTGCGCAGCGGGACGGCGTGGCCGAGATGCAGGTCGGGGCTGGTGGGGTCGACGCCGAGCTTGATGTTGAGCGGGACGCCGCGCTCGAGCTTCTTCTTGAGGTCCGCCTCGGGCACGATCTTGGCGGCGCCGGAGGTGATGATGCGCATCTGCTCGTCTACGGGCAACATAGGTGCACCTTTCTGCAAGGTCATAGCACCCTCGCCACGTGCCGGCGGGAACTCGCGCGGACGGGCGGTGCTGGGGAACGACATATGGGCATTAGTGTAACGCAGAACCGCCCTCAGCGGTACAGCCGCGTCCTCCCCCGCTCGTCCACGCGCACCGCAAGACGGGCATCGGAGGCATTTCGGTCGAGCTCCACCAAAAAGCGATCGCCGCGCTTGCTCGCCAGGCGCCGGGAACACGTCGCGCATGCACCATCGCAGGGTCCCTCGGCAGTAAGTACGCAATGCTCCATGACCATCAGCGGAGTCGATCCGCTTGCGACCCGCGCAACGGGAACAGACACACCTGCAAGGCGGGCGGCATTCTGCACGCCGACAACATTTTCATCGGAAAGCTCCTCGGGCAACCAGATACGACGAGCGCCCAAACCCTGTAGGACGCGCGCCGTTTGTGCGTTCCACACATTGAGCGGCGGTGCGACCTCCCACGCAACTGCCGCCTCGCACGCAGCGTCGACTTGCCCGATGTTGCGACAGAGTAAGGCGTCGGCCTCGCCACGCGCAACCGCCGCGCATGCCTCGACCACGAACGGTATGTCCCCCGCTCGGCAGACCTCACCCAAATCGATGACGCCATCGAGCTCGCCTGCTTCGCGCACGGCATCCCCAGTTCCTTCCGCGGCTCCTCCCGCGGCTCTCGCCCCCTCGGCTCCTCCCGCAGCCCCGAGAGTTAACTCTCGATGAGCAAAATCGTTCATTTGCGCGCAATCGTGCCGCGAGAGTTCACTCTCGCGGACAGGTCGCCGCTCCGCCGGGGACAGATGCGGCGACTTACGGCGCGCGTGGGCGAATCGGCCTCCGTCGTCCAGACGCCCATCCCCCTCACACGGCTCCGTAAGGGCCGAGCCCAACGAGAGTTCCTCGTCTCGCACGATATCGACGGCGGCACGCGAGGCAGCAACCAGCGCAGCAGACCTAACCAGGTGAACCGCGCTGCCCACCTCGACTTTGCGCTTGCATCGCACGAACGCGCGGTCTTGGGCGCCCACGTTGGCCGGGCACGGGACGATCGGCCAGCGCTTGGGCACGTCGGCAGGGGCATTGGCACCTGGGGTCGAGCAAATCTCCAACATATCCCCGGCTGCGACCTCGCGGGTAAATCTCACCCATGCGCCCTCGTATCCGGGTTCATCTACGATGCCCACCTCAAGACCCTGGTTGATGGCGCGCTCTACGCTCATAAGCCCAGCCCCCGTCGCGGTGTGACCTCCACGCAGGTAGCCATCGGTGAATCCGCGATTGAACGACCGTGCGAGCCGTGCCTCCAACTCGTCCAGCTCGCACTCATCGAGCTCGACCCCGGCGAGCGCGGCATCGAGCGCCTCACGATAACAGCCCACGACGTTGTACACGTAATCGGGCCCCTTCATGCGACCCTCGATCTTAAGGGACGCGACTCCGGCGCCAACCAGCGCGGAAACATGACGGATCCCCAGGTAATCACGCGGGCACAGCAGGCGGTCGCCCTGTGCGGCGGAGCGTCCGGCGCCCCTCGCCTCGGAAACGTCCCGCTCCCACGCCCCGCCCGCGAGCAGACGGCCCTCATCGTCCTCAAGCGCATAGGCCAGACGACAGGGCTGGGTGCAGTCCCCGCGGTTGGCCGAACGCCCGCGCATGAGAGCCGAATAGGAGCACGCGCCCGAATAACAGATGCAGATGGCGCCATGACAGAACGCCTCGATGGGCGTTCCCCCAGCGCAAAGACCCGCGAGCTCCGCCAAGGACAATTCGCGCGCGCACGTCACGCGTGACACTCCCAGCTCGCGCACGGCAAGGCGGACGGCACCAACGGACTGCGCGCCCGTCTGCGTGGACAAGTGGAGCTCCACGCCGGGCAGCTCGCGATGAATGAGGTCGCACAGACCCACATCGGCGACGATCAGCGCATCGGCGCCCGCGTCAAGCGCGGCCGACGCAAGCTCCAGCGCAGAAGCGAGTTCGTCATCGTGCATGCAGACGTTCAGGGCCACATAAACACGTGAGCCATGTGCGTGGGCGAGGGCGCAGCCGCGCGAAAGCTCGGAGAGCGAGAACCCGCCGTTCGCCGCACGCGCATTAAAGGAGCCGAGCCCCACGTACACGGCATCCGCCCCCGCCGCAATCGCCGCTCGAAACGCATCCGGCGTGCCCGCCGGAGCCAGCAACTCGACCATACTCGATGCCTCCCCTCTCACGCGCCCCATCAACCTGTACGGCGCAATCTGAACGCTCCAACGTGTTTTTCGCATTGAGTAAGGATACCCGAGCGGACGTCTGCGCTGCTTGCGCTATCGTATGAATATCTATGTGTTACGGCTTTTGGGCACGCGCCCACCTGTATATGGGAGGTCGTTTATGGGTCATCGACAGCGCTACGCGCGCAGCCGCGCAAAAACGCACGCCGTCCCCGTCATCCTCGTCTCCGCTCTCGGCTTTTTGCTCGTGGCGGGCATCGCGTTCGGCATTGGCATGATCGGTAACGTGAACCGCTGGCTCTCCGATCTTCCCGACTACACGAATGCCGACGAGTACCTCGTGAGCGAGCCCACGCACATCCTTGACGCCGCGGGCAACGAGATCGCCGAGTTCTTTGTCCAGAACCGCGAGAGCGTCACCGCCGACCAGGTATCGCCGTGGGTTCTCCAGGGCACCGTCGACGTTGAGGACGAGCGCTTTTACGAGCATCCGGGCGTCGATATCATCGGCATCGGCCGCGCTGTGCTCGCGCAGCTCACCGGTCGCTCCGAGGGCGCCTCGACCATCACCCAGCAGCTCGTGCGTAATACCATCCTCTCGGAGGAGCAATTCGACCAGACCATCGAGCGTAAGGTGCGCGAGGCCTACATCGCCCTCGAAATGGAAAAGATCTATTCCAAAGACGAGATCTTGATGATGTACCTCAACTGCATCTACTACGGCCACGGAGCCTACGGCATCCAAGCCGCCTCACAAACGTACCTCTCCAAAAACGCGAGTGACCTCACGCTCGCCGAAGCAGCCCTACTCATCGGCCTACCCAACTCGCCCTCATACTACGACCCCACCGTTAATCCAGACGTCGCCGTCGAGCGACGCAACAAGGTGTTGGGCAACATGCTCCGCCTGGGCACCATCACCCAAGAAGAATACGACGCCGCCGTGGCCGAGCCGCTCGCGCTCAACGTGACCGAGGTCTCCGAGTCCGGCATCAACGTCTTCTCACAGCCGTACTTTGTCGACTACGTCAAAACCCTCCTTCAAGAGGAGTTCTCGACCGACGTCCTGTTCAAAGGCGGTCTCACCGTCAAGACGACGCTCGACCCCGCGGTGCAGCAGGCCGCTGAGACCGCCGCGGTGGAGAACATCAACAAGTACCCCGCCGCCGCACGCGACGCCAAGGACCTCGACATCGGCATGACGGTCATCGACCCTAAGACCGGGTACATCAAGGCGATGGTTGGCGGGCGCGATTACAACCGCGTCGAGGACGACGGCAGCGTCCTCCACATCAACCATGCGACTTCGCGCAACCAGCCCGGCTCATCGTTCAAGACGTTCACGCTCGCCACCGCCATCGAGATGGGCATGAACCCCAACATCACGATCAACTGCAACTCGCCGCTCACCTGGAAGATCGCCGGGCAGGCAGATTACGTGGCGCAAAACTACGGCAACCAGAGCATGGGCTACATCTCGCTCGCCCGCGCGACCGAGCTCTCGTCCAACACCGGCTACCTGCAGGTAGCAGAGACCATCGGCAACCAGAACATCATCGCCATGTGCAAGAAGCTTGGGCTCGACACCTCCGAGATGAACGATGTCCTGTCCATGACCCTTGGTACGGGCAGTTTCTCCACCGTTGAGATGGCATCCGCCTACGCCGTCTTCGCGAACGGTGGCTACTATCGTGAGCCCGTCGCGATCTCCGAGATCGTGGGGCGCGGCGGCAAAACCGTGTACAAGCACGAAGACGCTGGCAAGCAGGTCATTTCCGCTGGAGTGGCCGCAGCCGTGACCGATGTCCTCGAGGGCGTCATGACCAACGGCCTGGGCGCTCCTGGCAACCCGTACATGAACCAGCCCGTCGCCGGTAAGACCGGTACGGCCGGCACCGCGGACACCGCAACCAACCTGTGGTTTGTGGGCTACACCCCGCAGTATGCCACCGCAATCTGGGTGGGCGGCTACAACGGCACCGTCGACCTCGGTTCCCTTATGGGCAACCAGATGACGCTCCCGGTGTTCAAGAGCCTGATGCAACAGATTCTGAACGGGCTTGCTCGCGAGGAGTTCCCCACCGGAGAAACACCCACCTACAAGAAGGACTCCGAGTGGAAGTTCTCCAAGACCAACCCCAAGGGCGAAGACGAGGACGAGGAAAAGGAAGAGGAGACGACGGAGGAAACCGAACAGCAGCAGACCACGACGCCCACGCCGGAGCAGCCGACCACGCCTCAGGAGCCCACGACGCCTACTCCGGAACCCGAGCCTGAGCCCACGCCCGAACCCGAGCCTGAGGTGCCCGACGGCGGCACCACCGGTGGCGGTACAACGGGCGGCGGACAAACCACGACGCCAACCGCATAGGAGACAGCCATACAAAAACCCTCGTCCATAGGGACGAGGGTTTTTCTTTTTGGAGTCTCATGCTCCCCTATCGATGCAAGCGACGCCAGTACGCCACCAGCAACAAAACAAGCACAATGGGCAACGTGATGAGTAAGGCGAACAGGAGCATATGGATTACCATCGGGCTCACTTGCGCACGCTCCTCAGCTTGGAGATCATCGCCTCAAACGTCTCTCCGTCCAACGGCGTCTGCGTGATGACGAGAATCGTGTCGTTTCCAGCCAGCGAGCCGAGAACATCGGGCAGCTCGGCGGCATCGATTGCCGCGGCGATGCCCAGGGCGGTACCGGGCTGCGCCTTGATGATGACGAGGTTCTCCGTGCGCTGAACGCCAACCACGAGCTCAGAGACCATACGTTGCAGATGTAGATCCTCCGCAAGGACGTACATGCCCTCGGGCAGCTTACGAAGCCCCATGTCGGCGATATCGCGCGAGACGGTCGCCTGCGTGCAATCGAACCCACGCGCTTTAAGCTCGTCCACGAGCACGCGCTGAGTGCGCACGTCCTCAGTTCGGACGATCTCTCGAATAGCATCTTGGCGGCCATTGCGTTTTTTGGCCATGTTCTCCACCATTCCCTAGCGGTTCCCCACATTTCGAGTACAGCATACCGCCGAATCTCTTTAAAACGGATTAGCAGGCATCACGCTATCTAATTGAAACATTTTTGCATAGAACAGGCAAATGCAATCATATATGTGCATATTGAAGCATTTTTACGGGCAGGCCGTCAAAGCTCCATCGTCATATGCCACGTCCATAAAGCACAAACCACGCGCAGGAGCAGTAGGGCCCGCCGCCCGACGATCGCACGCTGTAATCACCTCTAAAACCCACTCCGGATCTCGACGACCCGCGCCGACTTCAACGAGGGTCCCAACGATCGTCCTGACCATGGAATGCAGGAACGCATTACCCGTGATGGTAAAGGCTATGTGCTCCTCACCCAGCGCGCCCTCCCTTTCGAAGGAGACCTCAATCACGTTGCGACACGTGGGCTTGCCGATGGCGGAAGACATCTTGCAGAAGCTCTTGAAGTCATGCTCCCCCACCAAATACGAAGCGCCGCACTCCATCGCCTCGACATCCAAGGGCAGTCGATGCCACCAAGTCACCTTGCGCGTGAGCAGCGGCGGTGCGTCGCCCGTAGCTATGCGATAGGTATAGGTTCGAGCACGCGCGTCAAAGCGAGCCGAGAAGCCGGAGGAGGCATGAAACACCCTACCAAGCGCTATGTCATCGGGGAGCAAGGCCGCCATCGCGCGCATCCACCGTCGATGCTCGATGGCCAACTCATCATGGTGTGCGGGGACGCTCACGTACTGCGCTATGGCGTGAACACCTGCATCGGTGCGACCGGCACACGTGAGGTCGATAGGACGGCGTAAAAAGGTCTCGAGCGCGCAGCGGACCTCCCCTGCGACCGTCCTAAGCCCCGGTTGCTCGGCAAACCCGGAGAAGCCGGCGCCATCGTAGCCCAGCCGAAACACCAAGGTGCCGTCGAGCACCTCCGGTTCGAAATAGGACGGCGCGCCCACGCGCATATCGTCTGTTTGGGCCACTGAAGCCTCCTTATTGCAATCTTTCGTGCCTATGCTACCAAAATCACCAACATAAACCCAGGATGGTCAAGACGAGCACGAGCGCCGCCCCCAATGCGAGCACAAGGCGATCATAAGGAGCCAATCGACGAGGAGCGGGCAGTTTCCCAGCGGCAACGGAATCATAGCAACGGGCGGACATGGCCTCGGCCAAACGATCCGCACGGCGGAACAGGCCAATCATGAGGGGCGTGAACACCGAAGCCCACACGCCGATGCGCGAGAAGAGCGGACCGGCATCGAACTGGGCTCCGCGCGCACGCTGGGCGAGTCGAATCCGATTGAGCTCCTCACTCACGAGCGGGATGAATCGCAGTGCCACGGCGAGCACGGTGCCCAAAGGACCCACGCTCACACCAAAACGGGCCAGGGGGCTCAACAGGCGCACGCAGGCATCACTCAGCTGAGTCGCGGTCGTCGACGAGGCAACAACGAGTGAGAAGCCCACGAGTAACAAGATGCGCGTTATAGCCATGAGTCCCCGCAAGCCTCCCGCCGGGCTGAGACCAATCGCGCCAACCAACTCCACCGTTCCCCGGCCATCGCACGACACCAGGTTCGCAACGAGCGTGAACGCGAGGATGACGGCAACGGGTCGTATGCCGCGCAGCACACGGCCCAACCGCATGCGCGACGACGCGAGGCAGCCGAACAGGATCAGCAGCCAAACAACGAGCATGGCCGGCACTCCGGCAGAAAAGACCCCAGCCGTCGCAAGCAACAGAAGCACGATTTTCACACGGGCATCGAGGCGTGCAACGGGTGTCCCGGGAACATACTCACCAAAAACCGTGCCAAACGCTTGAGGCCCCCTCGACGCATGACCCATGGCAGAGTCACCCGCAAACGGCTGTAAAGAGGCATCTGAGGGGCCTTCAGGCGCGCGGGCTGCATGTAGGGACCCATTTGACAACATGAGCTCGCGTGTCGCAAAGGGACGCCACTCATCGACATCATGCGTAATCACCAAAACCGACCGGCCCTCCGCGGCAAGATCCGTCACGAAACGGTGCGCGAATGCCCTGCCCCGCGCATCAAGGGCGGCGCTCGGCTCATCGAGCACGTATACGGACGCATCGAGCGAAAGCACCGATGCAAGCGCAACGCGGCGAGCCTGCCCCCCGGAAAGCTCAAAAGGAGAGGCATCGGCAAGCTTCCGATCGAGCCCTACGGCATCGATGGCCTTAAAGACCCGACGATCGACCTCGTCCTCACTGAGCGAAAGGTTGCGCGGAGCATAGGCGACTTCGTCGTAGACCGTCTCGAGGAAAAACTGCGCTTCTGGCTGCTGGAACGACAGCCCGACAGTGCCGGGAACTGGATGCACCGGGGAAGCAGGGGCAACATCTGCGACGGAGGAGTTGTCCGCGCAGGTGTGAAGGCGAATGGAGCCCGCATCAGGCGAGACCAATCCCGCGACAAGCGAGGCAAGCGTCGACTTGCCGGCACCCGATGCGCCCGTGAGCAACACCACCTCGCCGGCGTGCAGCGAAAACGAAATGTCCTTGAGGACGGCACGATCGCCATAGCTAAACGAGACACCCTCCACCTCAAGGATCGGCGCATCGCACGGCGTGGCAACAGCTCGGCACCTGGCAGCCTCCCGACCCGTGCAAGAGCCAAAGGAATGTTGCACAGCCTGAGGGCCGGAAGACGCGCGACAAGCAGACTCGGAGGCGCCTAGAGCTCCGTTGATGGAGGCAACATCCACGATGCGGTCTGCAAGAGCGATCTCAAGCGGGTCGTGCGTAATGAGAGCGACGCCGATGCCGTCTTCATGGACAAGAGTGCGAAAGAGCGTACGGAGTGATTCGCGGACCGCCGGATCGAGCTGCGCGGTAGGCTCATCAAGCACAAGATATCGAGGAGTCATGGCGAGCACACCGGCAAGGGCGATGCGTTGCTGCTCTCCGCCGGAAAGTGCCGTCGTAACGCGATCCTGGAACCCTGATAACCCTACACGGCGAAGTGCACAGTCGACACGCTGAGACACCTCTTCTTCCGACAGGCCAAGATTACGGGGCCCAAAGGCAATCTCGTCAAATACGAGGGAGGAAACGATTTGATCAACGGGATCCTGGCACACACGGCCAACAAGCGACCGAACCATGAGGCGTTCACGTTCGTTAGCAGAGGGGTCGTGACCATCGACAACCACACAGCCATCGTCAACCAGCTGCGCCGCGCACAACACACGACCAAGGGTGGACTTTCCGCACCCGTTATCTCCCGTTAGGGCAACAATCTCACCCGGAGCAAGGGAGAATGAGCAACCAGACAGGACTTCAGCCCCATCCAACACCACGCCAACATCCTTCACTTCAAGCACGTTCTCGCCCCCTTTCTCTTGTTTTGCCTGGGCGACTGGCGGCGGGCAGTTCACTCAATGCGAGTTCCGCACGAGCCGAAGGGCCCAGTGGGCCCTTCGTGCGAGCCAGGACTGCCCGAACAGGGAGTGAACTGCCCGCCGCCAGTCGCCCAGGTAAAACAAAAAGGGGCACGCGAACGTACCCCTCTTCAATGTGATGCACGAGCAGCTACGTGCTACTCAGCGGTCTCCTCGACAGCGGCCTCGGTCTCGACGACCTCAGCAGCCTCCTCGACGGCCTCGTCCTTCTTGACGACCTTAGGAGCAGCGGCCTTCTTAGCCGGAGCAGCCTTCTTCGCCTTAGGGGTGCAAGGCTCGGAGACGATCTCGATGATGACCATCTCAGCGCAATCGCCCTTGCGCGGACCGAGCTTCATGATGCGGGTGTAACCACCATTGCGGTCGGCCCACATACCCTGAGCGGCCTTGTCGAAAATCTCAGCAACGAGATTCTTATCACCGAGCTTGGCGATGGCGAGACGACGAGAGTGCAGGTCGCCCTTCTTGGCCCAGGTGATGATCGGCTCAGCATAGGAACGCAGGGCCTTGGCGCGCGTCTCGGTGGTCTTGATGCGATCGTTCTCGAAGAGCGCCTTGGCAAGGCTCTTCTTCATGGCCTTGGTGTGGCTGGCGTCGGTGCCGAGCTTCAGGCCTTTCTTCTTATTGTGACGCATGGTCTAGTTCTCCTCTATACCTAGGGTTTAAGCCTTGAGGCTCAGACCCATGGACTCAAGCTTGTCCTTGACTTCCTCGATCGACTTCACGCCGAAGTTGCGGATGTTCAGCAGGTCGTTCTCGGAGAACTCGACCAGCTGGCGCACGGAGTGAATACTCGCACGCTTGAGGCAGTTGTAAGAGCGGACGGAAAGGTCCAGGTCCTCAATCTGCTTGTCAAGCTCGGCATTGTCGCTCGTCACCTCGGGGGCGAAGATGGAAATCTCCTCCTCCGCCTCGGGCTCGTCGGCCAGGGTCATAAACGCAGCCATGTGCTGGTTGATGATGTTGGCCGCAGACACAACCGCGTCACGCGGGGAAAGCGCACCGTTGGTCTCAATCTCAAGAACCAGACGGTCGTAGTCGGTGTGCTGGCCAACGCGGCACGCCTCAACGAGCTTGGCGCAACGCTTGACCGGGGAGAAGAGCGAGTCGACGTTGATGATGCCGATAGGATCATTGTCGCGCTTGTTCTGCTCGTAGGACACGTAGCCGCGACCATACCCGATGCGCATGCTCATGGTCAGATGACCACCCTCGGTGAGGGTCGCGATGTGCTGCTCGGGATTGACGAGCTCGAACTCGGACGGAATGAAGAAGTCTGCGCCGGTAACCTCGCACGGGCCATCGACCGAGATAGTCGCAGTGCCCTCGTCCGTGGTACCAAGCGTGCGGAACACGAGACCCTTCACGTTCAAGACGATGTCGGTGACATCCTCGACCATGTTGGGAATCGTGGTGAACTCGTGCTGGGCGCCATCGATCTGGATGGCCTCGACGGCTGCACCCTCGAGCGAGGAAAGCAGCACGCGGCGCAGGGAGTTACCCAGCGTGTCGCCATACCCGCGCTCCAGAGGCTCGACGGAAACGCGAGCAGCAGTCTCGCTGATCTCCTCGACGTGAACCTGGGGCCTGATGAATTCGGACATGTAATACCTCCAGCGTAGCGCGCAAACGATTACTTCGAGTAAAGCTCGACGATGAGCTGCTCGTTGATGTCGCCGCTGATCTGGTCACGAGAAGGCAGCGAGATGACGTTGCCGGAAAGCTTCTCGATGTCGACCTCGAGCCAGCCAGGGACCTCGAAGCGCTCGGAGGAGATGAGGGCCTCCTTGATGGGGAGCAAGTCGCGGAACTTCTCGCCCACAGCCACAACGTCGCCGGCCTTCACGCGGTAGGACGGGATGTCCACGCGCTTGCCGTTAACGGTGAAGTGGCCATGGCGGACGGTCTGACGAGCCTCCTTGCGGGTGCGAGCGAAGCCGAGACGGAACACGACATTGTCGAGACGGGTCTCGAGAATGGTCATGAGGTTCTCACCGGTAACGCCGTCCATGCGAAGAGCATGCTCGTAGTAGTGGTGGAACTGCTTCTCGAGAACGCCGTAGATGAACTTGACCTTCTGCTTCTCGCGCAGCTGCATGCCGTACTCGGATTCTTTGCGACGGCGCTTGGGCTGGCGGATAGATTCCTTTTTGGAGCTGTAGCCGAGCTCAACGGGATCGATCCCGAGCTGGCGGCAGCGCTTAAGAACCGGAGTCCTGTCGATTGCCATAATAAATCGATCCTTTCAGTTACACGCGGCGACGCTTCTTGGGGCGGCAGCCGTTGTGCGGGATGGGGGTCTTGTCCTGGATGCTGGAGACCTCGAGGCCAGCGGCCTGGAGGGAGCGGATCGCGGTCTCGCGGCCCGAACCGGGGCCCTTCACGAAGACGGCGACCTTGTGCATACCGTGCTCCATAGCGGCCTTGGCGCAAGCCTCGGCGGCCATCTGGGCGGCAAACGGGGTCGACTTACGGGAACCCTTGAAGCCCACGGTACCAGCGGACTGCCAAGCGATGACGTTGCCCGCGGGATCGGTAATGGAAACGATGGTGTTATTGAACGTAGAACGGATGTGAGCCTGGCCCACGGAGATGTTCTTACGGTCGGCGCGCTTGATACGGGTGGAGGCGCCGCGCTTGTTCTTTGCAGTAGCCATTATGCGTCAGTCTCCCTTATTTCTTCTTCTTGGCACCGATCTGACGCTTCGGACCCTTGCGGGTGCGAGCGTTGGTGTGGGTGCGCTGACCGCGAACAGGGAGACCCTTGCGGTGACGGAGGCCGCGGTTGCAGCCGATGTCCATGAGGCGCTTGACGTTCTGGGCGCGCTCGCGACGGAGGTCACCCTCGACCATCAGGCCATTCTTATCAATGTAATCGCGGATCGCCGAGATCTGCTCCTCGGTGAGGTCCTTGATGCGAGTGCCGTCGGCAATGTTGAGCTCGGCGCACATCTTCGCTGCGGTGGTGCGGCCGATGCCGTAGATGTAGGTCAGACCAATCTCCGCACGCTTCTCGTTCGGAAGGTCGACACCGTTAATACGGGCCACTGTGGATCTCCTCTCTTAACCCTGGCGCTGCTTGTGGCGCGGGTTCTCGCAGATCACGAGAACCTTGCCATGGCGGCGGATGATTTTGCACTTATCGCACATCTTCTTGACGGAAGGGCGTACCTTCATCGTTCTTCCTTTCGGTAGTGCTCAAGCTACAAGGTGGAATGTTATCTACTCGCCCAGCCGCAGGCGTTAATAACGAATGGCTGGAAGCATGTATCGAACCTTACGGGGCAGAGCACTCCCTTCCGGTTCGAATACGTGCGAATGGTCGTTACTTATAACGATAGGTGATGCGACCGCGGGTCAAATCATAGGGAGAGAGCTCCACAACGACCTTGTCACCCGGCAGAATACGGATGTAGTTCATACGGATCTTGCCCGAAATGGAACAGAGAACCGAATGACCGTTCTCAAGCTCAACGCGGAACATGGCGTTCGGCAGCGGCTCGGTGACCGTGCCCTCAAGCTCGATGGCGTCTTCCTTCTTCACGTGCATCATCTTTCTCTCGAAAACGACAGCAACAGTGCATGTTACTACATGCTAAACAGGAGAAAGGGAAATTCCCAATCGCTCCACAAATATTCTGTCCCACCGGCAGCCCGACGGGGCGGGCCCGTATGGTCCGGCGCTCGGGCAGTCCTGCTCACGACGAAGGCCACATTTAGTGGCCTTCTGTTCATGCGGAACTCGCGGCGGACCATACGGGCCCGCCCCGTCGGGCTGCCAAGGTACCGTAGTCCCTGGGCTTTCCCATATCGTCCGATGCGAGTTCCGCATGAGCCGAAGGCCCCAGTGGGGCCTTCGTGCGAAGAGGACTGCCCGAGCAGCGGATGATATAGGAAAGCCCAGGGACGGGCGGTTACATTGAACCGCCGGTCATGGGACACCATGGGCCTTGTGCATCCTGCGTGAGGATCACAGGGCCGTCGTTGGTGATGGCGACCGTGTTCTCGTAGTGCGCCGCGGGCAGGCCGTCGTCGGTCGACACGAGCCAGCCATCGGAACCGGTGTGCACGCGGTTGGAGCCAAGTGTGATCATAGGTTCAATGGCGATGACCATGCCAGCCTGGAGCTTCACACCACGACCCTTCTTGCCATAATTCGGCACGTTGGGATCCTCGTGCATAGCGCGACCAACACCATGGCCCACGTAGTCACGAAGGACTCCATAGCCATTGCTCTCGGCGAGCGACTGAACAGCATGCCCCACGTCTCCGATATGGTTTCCGGGAACGGCCTGCTCGATTGCCGCCTTAAGGCAGTCGAGCGTGCATTCGCACAGGCCCTTTGCCTCGGTGCTGGGATTGCCAACGTAAAACGTCCAAGCGTTATCCCCCACCCAACCGTCAACGATCGCGCCGGTGTCAATCGAGATGATGTCTCCCTCGCGCAGGATGACGTCGGGATTGGGAATGCCGTGAACAACCGCGTCGTTCAGCGAAGCGCAAATGGACCCGGGGAAACCGCCGTAGCCCTTGAAGGCGGGCGTGCCGCCGTGCATGCGGATGATCTGCTCGGCAAGCTGATCGAGTTCAAACGTCGAAACGCCAGGTCGAATCATCGAGCCGACCTGCCGGAGCGCCATCTTGGACAGAGCTCCGGCCTTCTTCATCTGCTCGATATCGGCGGCAGATTTGATCTTGATCATAGACCGAGCTCAGCCTTCACATCCGCATACACCACGTCGATATCACGATCACCATCGACGACCTTGAGGATGCCCTGGCCGCGGTAGTACTCCACGAGCGGGCTGGTGTTCTTCCGGTAGACATCAAGACGGTTCTTGATGGTCTCGGGCTTGTCGTCATCGCGCTGATACATCTCGCCTGCGCACTTGGGGCACACGGCGGTATCGGGACCTGCGGTGTAACCGCAATCGCGGCAGGTGCGACGAGAAGAGAGGCGATCGACGATGACCTCGGCGGGAACATCGACTAAAAGCGCGCCATCGAGCTCGCGACCCATAGCCGAAAGCTCGGTATCGAGCGTCACGGCCTGCGTCGTGTTGCGCGGGAATCCGTCGAGGATGAAGCCCTTCTGCGCATCGTCGGCAGCAAGGCGCTCCTTGACCAGGTCGATCACGAGCTGATCGGGAACGAGCTCTCCGGCGTCCATGTACTTCTTGGCAGCAACGCCAAGCTCAGTCTGAGCCTTGACGGCAGCGCGAAGCAGGTCGCCCGTGGAGATATGCGCCACACCATAATCGGCAACAAGACGCTGGGCTTGCGTACCCTTACCGGCGCCAGGGGCGCCCAACAACACGATGTTCATAAAAGACTCCTTAGAGGCCTATTTGAAGAAACCGTCGTAGTCGTACATCTTGAGCTGGCTCTCGACCTTGTCGATGGTATCGAGCACAACGCCGACCATGATGAGCACCGAAGTGCCGCCGAAGGCCTGGATGAGCGCGTTGTTGGTGAACGAGAACACAATCGAGGGAACGATGGCGATGAGGGCCAGGAAGACCGCACTGGGAAGCGTGATCTTGTTGAGGGCGTTCTTGATGTAATGCGCCGTCTGCTTGCCGGGGCGAACACCAGGAATGAAGCCGCCCTGCTTCTTGAGGTTCTCGGCGGTCTCGTCCGGGTTGAACACCATGGACGTGTAGAAGTACGCGAAGAACACGATGAGGACGACATTGAGGATCCAGTTGATCCAGCCGCTCGAGAGCGCGCCGGCAAAGGCCTGCATCCAACCCACGTTGGGGAAGAACACGGCGAGCTGAGCCGGGAAGTAGAGCAGGGCGCTCGCGAAGATGATCGGGATGACACCCGCGGTGTTCACCTTGATGGGCAGGTACGTGGACTGACCGCCCATGATACGACGACCCACGACGCGCTTGGCATACTGCACCGGGATACGACGCTGGCCGCGCTCGAGGTACACGATGAAGGGGATGACGCACAGGATCACCACGACGATGACGAGCGTGGTGATAATGGCAACGTTGCCGCCATCCATGGACTGGATGAGCGCCTGGGGAAGCCCCGCCATGATGTTGGCGAAGATGATGAGACTCATGCCGTTGCCGATCCCACGCTGAGTGATGAGCTCACCAATCCACATGATGAGCATGGCGCCCGCGACGAGCGTGCCCACGATCATGATGTCGAAGATGATCTCGGGAGCATCGGCGCCGGCGAACTGAATACCAAAGCTCTTGAAGAGGAACAGGTATCCAATGGCGTTCAAGAGCGCGAGGGCCAGGGTGAGGTAACGAGAGTACTGGGTGATCTTGGTCTGACCGACCTCGCCCTCACGAGCCAACTCGTGCAGGCTGGGCACAACGGCCTGAAGCATCTGCAAGACAATCGAGCTGGTGATGTAGGGCATGATACCCAGCGAAAAGACGGACACGTAGGAAAGCGCACCGCCCGAGAAAAGATTCAGCAGGGCCATCGCACCGCTGGCGAAGGTGTCACCGGCGGATGTAAAAAGGGCCGACATCCCCTGGAAGGGGATGCCGGGCACCGGAACGTGTGCACCAATACGGTACACGACGAGCATAGCGATGGTAAAAAGAATCTTCCCGCGGAGTTCCTTGATGCGGAAGGTGTTCTTCAAACCAGTTAGCACGGAAGCTCGACCTTTCCTCCAGCGGCCTCGATCTTAGCCTTCGCGGAAGCGGAGATCTTGTCGACCTTGACCGTGAGCTTCTTGGAAACCTCGCCGTTGCCGAGCACCTTGACGGGCTCGAACTCGGACTTGGTGATACCAGCGGCCTTGAGGGATGCACCATCGACGACGGCACCGTCCTCGAACTTGACCTCGAGCGTGGAGACGTTCACCGCGGTGTACTCGATGCGACGGGGATTCTTGAAGCCGGGGAGCTTCGGGAGGCGCATCGCGAGCGGGGTCTGGCCGCCCTCGAAGCCGGCGCCCTTGGTGCCGCCGGAACGGGAGCCCTGGCCGTTCAGGCCACGGCCGGCATAGGTACCGCCCTTGCCGGAATTGCCGCGACCGACGCGCTTACGGCTGTGGGTGGACCCGGCAGCCGGCGTAAGATCATGAAGCTGCATTGTTACTCCTCTACAATCTCAACGAGGTGCTTGACCTTGAAGATCATGCCGCGGACGCTCTCGTTGTCAGCGATCTCGCGCGTGTCGTTGATGCGGTGCAGGCCGAGGGCGCGAACAGTGCGACGCTGATCCTCCTTGCAGCCGTTAATGCTGCGAACCTGCTTGATCTTGATGGTAGCCATGCCTAGTTCTCCTTCTTGCCGATGAACATCTCGGAGACGGTGAGACCGCGGCGGGCGGCGACATCCTCGGGGCTGGAGAGCTGCTTGAGGCCCTCGGCAGCAGCCTTGATGATGTTGAGGCCGTTGTCGGAACCGAGAGACTTGGACAGGATGTTCTTGATGCCGGCGAGCTCGAACAGAGGACGCACGGCGCCACCGGCGATAACACCGGTACCCTCGACAGCGGGGCGCATGATGATGCTCGCAGCACCGAACTCGCCCTGGACGTCGTGAGGAATGGTGCCCTCAGCGGTGACGGGCACGTGGAACATGTTCTTCTTGGCGTCGATGGAAGCCTTGGAGATTGCCAGCGGCACCTCGGCGGACTTACCCATGCCAAGACCAACGTTGCCCTTGCCGTCGCCCACGACCACGAGGGCCACGAGGCTCATGCGACGACCGCCCTTGACGGTCTTGGCGACGCGGTTGATGAAAACGACGCGCTCCTCGAACTCGGAGGCCTCGCGCTGCTGCTTCTGCTGGTTACGAGCCATGCTCTTACCTCCTAGAATTCGAGACCGGCGGCGCGGGCACCGTCGGCGAGGGCCTTGACGCGACCGTGGTAGATGCGGCCACCGCGGTCGAAGGAAACGGCTTTGATGCCGGCAGCGAGGGCGCGCTCGCCCACGAGCTTACCGACCTTCTCGGCAGCCTCCTTGTTGCTGGTCGTGGTGCCCTTGAACTCGGCCTCGAGGGTGGAGGCGGAGACGAGGGTGTGACCCTTGGTATCGTCAACGATCATGGCGTAGATATTGGCGTTGGAGCGCACGACGCGAAGACGCGGACGGGCGGGCGTGCCAAAGATCTTGCCGCGGACACGGCGCTGACGACGCTTGAGGCCGGCGCGCTTTGCCTGTTGCTTGTTCATGTGAAACTCCTTATGAAGTCCTGCCAGCACCTGACGGGGTGCTGGTCTTACGACGTGGAAGCGCTCTACTACTTAGCGGCCTTGCCGAGCTTGCGACGGATGTGCTCGCCCAGGTAGTGGATGCCCTTGCCCTTGTAAGGCTCCGGCGGACGCTTGCCACGGATCTCGGCGGCAACCTGGCCGACCTGCTGCTTGTTGATGCCCTTGACGTGAATGTGGGTGTTGTCCGGGCACTCGAAGGTGATGCCCTCGGGGGCGGTGTAAATCACCGGGTGGGAGTAACCCAGGGACAGATCCAGATCCTTACCCTTGAGCTGGACACGGTAGCCAACGCCAGCGAGCTCGAGGACCTTGGTGTAGCCCTCGGAAACGCCGGTGACCATGTTCTGGATCAGGGCGCGGGTGAGGCCGTGGCGGGCGCGGGTCTCACGCTCGTCGTCGGGACGGGAGACGGTCAGCACGCCGTCGGCCACCTCGATGGTGAGCTTCTCATAGAAATCAGCCTCAAGAGTACCCTTGGGGCCCTTCACGGACACGTGCGTGCCGTCAACTGCCACTTCGACTCCGGCGGGAATCTGGACAGGCTTCTTACCGATACGAGACACGGTGTTCTCCTTTCCTTCTACTCGCCTAAGCGAATTACCAGATGAGGGCGATGACCTCGCCGCCGATGCCCTTCTTGCGAGCATCGCGGTCGGCCATGACACCCTGGCTGGTGGAAACAATGGCGGTACCGAGGCCACCGCGGACGCGGGGGAGGTCCTTCACGCCGGCGTACTTGCGCAGACCAGGCTTGGAGTAGCGCTTGATGCCGTTGATGACCTTGGCCTTCTTGGGACCGTACTTGAGGGTGATGTGCAGGGTCTTGGCGGGGGCGGTGTCCTCAACGGTGTAGCCCTCGATGTAGCCCTCCTCGTAGATGACTCGAGCGATCTCGACGAGCTTCTTGGAGCTCGGCATCGAGACCTCGGCCTTGTTCGCAGCATTGCCGTTGCGGATGCGCGTGAGCATGTCTGCGATCGGGTCGGTGAGATTCATGTGGATTCTCCTTCGTTCTTGATGAGTCCGTGCCCTCGGTACTCCCCCACCCTTAGCGGGAAAGCCTATAAGGCACGTCTTCCGTACGCTCCGCCTCATAGATGAGATGGGCGCGCTGGCAGTGACTTACCAGCTGGCCTTCTTGATGCCGGGAAGCTCGCCCTTGAGCGCCAGCTCGCGGAAGCAGATACGGCACAGGCCGAACTTGCGGTACACAGAGTGCGGACGGCCGCAGCGCTGGCAGCGCGTGTACTCGCGGGTCGAGAACTTCTGCTTGCGATTGCACTTGACGATCATCGATGTCTTAGCCACTTATTTCCTCCTCACATACGTATATATGCGCCTCGGACAGGCGGCACGTGCTCTTCGCGCACCGCCTGTGGAACCCGGGGCTTTAAGAACCTATTTCTTGAACGGGAAGCCGAAGGCGTCGAGAAGGGCCTTGGCCTCTTCGTCGGTCTTCGCGGTGGTGACGATGGTGATGTCCATACCACGGGTGTGGTCGACGGAATCGAAGTCAACCTCGGGGAAGATGAGCTGCTCGGTGACGCCCATCGAGAAGTTGCCACGGCCGTCGAAGGACTTGGCGGAGATGCCGCGGAAGTCGCGGATACGGGGGATGGCGACGGAGGTCAGACGATCGAAGAACTCCCACATGCGGTCGCCGCGCAGGGTGACCTTGGCGCCGATGGGCATGCCAGCGCGCAGCTTGAAGGAGGCGATGGACTTGCGGGCGCGGGTGACCATGGGCTGCTGGCCGGTGATGACGCGCAGGTCGCGGACAGCGCCGTCGATAGCCTTGGAATCGGTGGCGGCCTCGCCGACACCCATGTTCACGACGATCTTCTCGAACTTGGGGATCATCATGACGTTCTCATACTGGAACTTGTCCTGCATGAGCTGCCTGACCTCGTCGTTGTACTTGGTCTTGAGACGGGGAATGTACTTCTCCTCAGCCATTTTCACTCCTTACTGGGGTTTTAAGCACGGGGTTGGCCTCGTGGGTTAGCCTCGTGCCTCCTGCTGCCATCAACACCGCATCTGGCTGTTCGCGGCATGACGAATCGCGGCAGGAGCCGACAAAACAGTCGTTACTATACGCCTATATGAGACGGAATGCGACCGCAACTTGATGTATGCAGCTAAATCCACAAATCCGTATAGGTATACTTATCGAGCATTCATTTTATTCCAGGAGTCCCTATGCGTTCCTATTCTTCCAAACCTGAATTGCTGGCACCTGCGGGCGGACCGGAGCCGTTTTACGCGGCACTGGCGGCCGGGGCCGACGCCATCTACTGCGGCATGGGGTCGTTCAATGCGCGTCGCAAGGCCGATAACTTCACTGACGAGACGTTCGAGGCCGCCTGTCGGGCGGCGCACTTGGCGGGCGCGCGCGTGTACGTGACGGTTAACATCGTCATCAAGGACGAGGAGATGTCGCAAGCTCTGGCGCTCGTCGAGCGCTGTTGGAGGCTCGGCGCCGATGCCTTCATCATCCAGGACTGGGGGCTGTTCTTCGAGATCCGCCGCCTCATGCCCGAGGTGGAGACGCACATCTCCACGCAGGCGAACATTCACGACGCCCGCGGAACCGCCTGGTGCAAGGCCGCAGGTGCGGACCGCGTCACGCTCTCCCGCGAGCTTTCTGTTGACGAGATCGCCGCGATCCACGACGCGGTGGACATCGAGCTCGAGGTGTTCTCCCACGGCGCCATCTGCTTTTGCTACTCGGGCGTTTGCCTCCTTTCCAGCTTCACCTCCCGAGGGCGCTCGGCTAACCGCGGCATGTGCGCGCAGCCCTGTCGGCTGCCCTACGAGCTCATTGATGAAACGGGTCGCTCCTGGTCCAAGCCCGGGCGCGAGCGAGCGCTCTGCCCGCGTGACACCTGCACGGCCGACATGCTGCCCCGTCTGCTCGACGCCGGGGCGCATGCGCTGAAGCTCGAGGGGCGCATGAAGGCCCCCGACTACGTGCACTCCATCGTGAGCGCCTACCGCGCGCAGCTCGACGACATCCTCGCGGGCCGCGAGATCTTGGAAGAGACCGCGCAGGCGCGCTATCGCCAGCTCAAGCGCTGCTTCAATCGCGACTTCACCACCGAGTATCAAGAGGGGCGCTCGGGCGACGAGATGATGAGCTATGAGCGCTCGAATAACCGCGGCCAGATCGTAGGCGAGGTCCTCGGCAGCAAACCGCTCGGCAACACAAAGGGCCTCAAGCCCGACGACAAGCGCCGGCGCGCCGCATGGACCCGCCTGCGCCTTTCCGAGCCGGTCGGCAAGGGTGATTTGCTCGAGCTCCGCCACGATGACGAGTTCGACCAGTTCCTCACCGCCCTCGCGCCCGACGACGCGTGCGCAGACGACGTCATCGAGTGCCGCACGGCGCGCCCCATGCCCGCGGGCGCCCGCGTGCGCCTCATCCGTAGTCAAGCCGCCCTCGATGCCGCCGAGGCGGCACTCAAACGGCCCGTCGCTCGCAAACGCGCGGTCGACGGCCGTGTCATCTCCCGCATCGGCGAGCCCTTCGCCGTCGAGTTGAGCTGCGCCGACGACCCCTCGATCATCGGTCGCGCCGATGGTTTCATCGTCGAGCCCGCGCGAACCAAGGCAGTCACCGCAGAGGACCTTATCGAGCACGTGGGCCGTATGGGCTCCTCCCCCTTCGAGGCTGTGTCCTTCGATATTCAGCTCGATGAGGGTTGCGGTATGGGCTTCTCCGCCGTGCACA
The DNA here is from genome assembly GCF_003479805.1 of Collinsella sp. AF08-23. Taxonomy (GTDB): domain Bacteria; phylum Actinomycetota; class Coriobacteriia; order Coriobacteriales; family Coriobacteriaceae; genus Collinsella. The sequence continues at coordinate 128,148 of NZ_QUHV01000005.1, forward strand.
AAGTGCGCGCGGCAGCGTGCGAAGCGCTCGAGCGCGCCATCCTCACCCCGTTCGATCGTCGGCGCAGCGGCGCTCCGCTCGATTTCGCGGCAATTGCGATTACCGCTGATTCTTGCTTGGCTGTCGCTCCTGAGCGCGTCGACCCAAGCCTCTCGAATTCTGCGTCAGCCCCGTCCCGCGATGACGCCAAATGCGCACCGGCCCCGAACACAAGCCCGGAGATCTGCGCGCTCGTCACCTCGACCGACCATGCGGCCACCGCGCGCGCTGCCGGTGCGACCCGCATGTACATGTCCGTCGACGACCTGCTCGCCGCGGGACTCTCCCCCGTCGATGGATGCGAGCGCGGCATCATCCCCGTGCTCGACGAGGTCTCCCGTCAGATGGACCACGAGCGCCTCGACCCTTGGATTTTGCCGGGGAGCCCTGTCGCCGTGGCCACCATCTCAGAATTCGCTCTCGGCGCCGAGCGCGGCACATCCGTCGAACTCCGCAGCTGCATCCCCGTCCACAACGTGGCGTGCATGCGGGCGCTGGCCGAGCGCGGTGCTGCGGGTGCATGGCTCTCCCCCGAACTTACGCTTGCCGAAATCGAGCGCATCGCACCCCATCGCGGCAGCATGGAGCTCGGCCTCATGGTCCTCGGCGCGCCGCGCGTCATGACGAGCGAACACTGCATCCTGCAGGTAGCGGGGGCCTGCATCCACGATTGCGCGAACTGCCGCCTGCGCACGCGCGACTTCAAGCTTAAGAATATCGACGGACGCCTGCTCCCCGTACGCACGGGCCTCAACGGTCGCAGCCACCTGTACGACGGCGTCGCCTTGGACGCCACTCCCCAGATCCCGGCGCTTTTGCACGCGGGTGTCACGAGATTCCTGGTCGACGGCACCCTCATGGACGCAGACGAGCTCGCCTGCGGCGTCGCGCGCGCCAAGCGGGCGCTCGACGCCGCGCTCGCAGGCCGCACGCCCGACAAGCGCATGCCCGGATCAAGCTCAGGATGCCTCTTCCAGGGCGTCGAGTAGAGCCTATCTCCTCGAATCCCCTACACGCGCACGAGATTTGACAGGTGAGCATACTCGTCGGGTACGTCGCCGGCGGTGATGATCTCCGCATCGTCGAGCGTGGCGAAGCTCACCGCTGCCTCCATGCCGAACTTACTCGCATCGGCAAGCACGTAGCGTCTCGAGCCCTGTCCCATCGCCACACGCTTGACCTCGGCCTCCAATGGATCGGGCGAGGTCATGCCGTGCTTTTTGCTTATGCCGTTGGCACCCCAAAAGCCGCATGCGAACCGATAACGCGCCAGCATCGCGGTCGCATCGGGCCCCACGAGCGCCTCGGTCTCCGGCTTGAGCTCGCCGCCCGTCACCATCACGCGGCATCCCCGCTCCATCAAGCGGCGGGCATGTCCTACCGAATTCGTGACGTAAGCGACGTCGGCATCGGCGGGGACGCATGATACGAGTTGCAGCGTCGTCGACCCCGAATCGATGTAGACGAACGAACCCGGCTCGATCAGGCACGCAGCCGCTCGCACGATGGCCCGTTTGTCATCGACATGCAGTTCACTTCGCTCGGGTATGGTGAGGTCACGCGCGATATGCGCCCGCTCGAGACTCGTCGCTCCGCCGTGAACCTTCGCCAAACGATGCACCCGATCGAGGGTCTGCAAATCTCGACGAATGGTCGATGCCGTCACATCCAGGGCCTCGGCGAGGTCCGCAACGCTCATGGACCCCGCTTCGGTTACCATCCGCACAATGGCGTTGAGTCGATCGTCGGCAAGCATATGCGCCTACTCCTCCTCGGGGTACACGACGCCCCAATCCGCCCTCAGCCGCGTCATGGTCTTCATGACATCGGAGGCGACATCGATGAGCTTGAGCTTGGAGGCGTCTCCAGCGACGGCGCTCTCAAGGTCGGCCGCCTCGTAGCAAAGCGCGTAGGCCTCAACGCCCGCCTTGACTTCCTCGCGATGCCCGTCCGCCGTCCAGGTGATCACGGCGCGATCGGCGCGTGGATACGCCATGACCTCGATATAGCAGTCGTCGAAACACAGGGTCGCGCGCTTAGGCTGCTTGGCGTGCATACTTAAGGAGAACACACCGAGCTGGCCCTGTGCATTGCGCGTCACGAATCCGCTCTCCTCGTCCACTCCCGTCTCGAACAGATTGGCGAGTGATACGACCTCGTTCGGCTGGCTCTCCATGAACAAACGGGCGACGGAGAGTGCGTACACGCCGATGTCGAGCATGGCACCACCCGCGAGATTGCGGTTCCAGAAGCGGTTTGACACATCCTCGTAATCGTGGAAGCTTCCGAAATTCACCTGTGCCAGGCGCAAGCGGCCGAATTCACCCGACTCCGCGCGGCGCATAAGCTCGACGTACAGCGGCATATGGAGAACCGTCGTCGCGTCCATGAGGACGACGCCATGCTCATCTGCAATGGTACGCGCCTCTTCGAGCTCGACCGAGTTCAGTGTGATGGCCTTCTCGCATAGAACATGCTTCCCGGCAGCCAACGCGGCACGAAGATAGGTGATATGCGTGTTGTGCGGCGTGGTGATATACACGCAATCGACGTCCGGGTCCTCATACAGATCTTCGAAGCTATCGTAGACGCGCTCGACGCCATACTCACGGGCAAACGCCTCGGCTTTGGAGTGCGTGCGATTGGCGACACCGTACACGGCGCGCCCGGCGAGCGCCAAGGACTGGGCGAACTGGTTGGCGATCACACCGCAGCCGATGATCGCCCAGTTCAGGTGAGGTGCGGTGAAGATGTCGTTCGGGAACGGCTTGCCCGCCACCGCCTCAAAGGCGGCTTTTGCAGCCGCCGCCGCGTCCTTTGGTGCCGCCGATGTCATGTCGCGCTCGATAGCCATAGCAATCCTCTCGCCACGTGCAGATGCACCCATTGCGCATCTTTTGAGAAGCAGCATAGCACAGTATTGCGTATTTCTGCGTACTTCTGCGCGTTTTTGGCCGAGCCAATTACTATTACAGCAAATGGAACCTGGCTCCGATTCCACCATTCGCGCCAGGGACGCGTAACCCCGTAAACGCAGGAAGACCCCTCCGAGGCCCGGACGGCGGTTTCTAAGCAAACATTCCGTAGGAGCCGCGCGAAGCGCGACTCCGAGGACGTTTGCGTGAAACCGCCGGGAGGGCCTCGGAGGGGTCTTCCGGTGGGAGTTCTAGGAGTTAATCCTTAGAACTTGTGACCGCACTTCTTGCAAATGCGGAGCTTGGTCTTGTGACCGTCGAGCTCGCCGGCCTCGTGGCCAACACGGGTGCGCTTGCCACACTCGGGGCAGATGAGCTGGACGTTGGAAACGTCGATCGGCATCTCCTTGTCGACGATGCCGCCCTGCTGGCCAGCACCGTTGGGCTTGACGGCCTTCTTGGCGACAGCGACGCCCTCGACGATAACCTTGCCCTCGGAAGGCAGCGCGCGCAGGACGACGCCCTGCTTGCCGCGATCCTTACCGGAGAGCACCTCGACCTTGTCGCCCTTCTTGATGGACATAGACATAGTGGTCTCTCCCTTACGTTAGAGGGTCTCGGGTGCGAGCGAGACGATCTTCATGTACTTCTTGTCACGAAGCTCGCGAGCGACGGGCCCGAAGATACGGGTGCCGACAGGCGAACCATCCTTGTTGATGACGACGGCAGCGTTGTCATCGAAGCGGATGTAGGAACCGTCCTTGCGACGGACCTCCTTGACGGTGCGCACGATAACGCAGCGCACGACATCCTTCTTCTTGACGTTCGCGCCGGGCGTGGCCTCCTGCACGGCGGCCATGACGACGTCACCGATGCCGGCGTAACGGCGCTTAGAGCCGCCCAGCACCTTAATGCAACGAACCTTGCGCGCACCAGAGTTGTCGGCAACGTTCAGCATGGTTTGCATCTGAATCATGGTTGGAACCTTTCCGAACCTAAGCCGGCGAGAGGTGCGACCGCCCTGATCGAGTACCTAAATGGCACTCGGACGGGCGCACGTCACCGGAGGGTTTACTTCAACAAGCTTACTTGGCGCGCTCGATGATCTCGACAAGACGCCAACGCTTGGTGGCGGACAGCGGACGGGTCTCCATGATGCGAACGGTGTCGCCAACGCCGGCCGTGTTCTCCTCGTCGTGGACGTGGAATTTCTTGGTGCTGGTCATCATCTTGCCGTACTTGGGATGACGCTTGCGCTCCGTGGTGGTCACAACAATGCTCTTGTTGCCCATGATGGAGGAAACGATACCCTGGCGGACCTTGCGCGCGTTGCGCTCAGTTGCTTCAGCCATTATCTCTCCTTGCGCTACTTGGTGGCAGCGGACTTCTCCGCTGCAATCTGACGGGCACGCTGCTCCGTGAGGACACGAGCGATGTCCTTCTTCACGGTGTTCACGCGAGCGGTGTTGTCCAGCTGGCTGGTGGCCATCTGGAAACGAAGGTTGAAGAGCTCGGCGCGGCAATCCTTCAGCTTCTCAGCCAGGGCCTCGTCGGAAAGCTCACGAATCTCTGCGGGCTTCATTACTTGTCCTCCCCGTTCTTAGCGCGGGTAATGATCTTGGTCTTGATCGGCAGCTTGTGCTGGGCAAGACGCAGGGCCTCGCGAGCGATCTCCTCGGACACGCCGGCGATCTCGAACATAACGCGGCCCGGCTTGACAACGGCCACCCACTCCTCGGGGTTACCCTTACCAGAACCCATGCGAGTCTCCGCAGGCTTCTTCGTGATGGGCTTATCCGGGAAGATGGTGATGTAAACCTTGCCGCCACGCTTCATGTAGCGGGTCATGGCGATACGAGCGGCCTCGATCTGACGGTTGGTGATCCAGTGGCGATCGAGGGCGACGATGCCGTACTCACCGAAATGGAGCTCGGTGTTGCCCTTGGCCTGGCCCTTCATGGAGCCACGCTGCACCTTGCGGTGAAGAATACGCTTAGGAGCGAGCATTACTGATTCCTCCTATCGTTGTTGCGACGACGCGGACGGGAGGTACCCTCGAGAGCCATGTTCGGAACAGGCTGGCCCGGGAGCTTCTCGCCCTGGTAGATCCAGACCTTGACGCCGCAGGAGCCCATGGTGGTGTGAGCGGTGGCGGTGCCGTAGTCGATCTTAGCGCGGAGGGTGTGCAGCGGCACGCGACCCTCGCGGTACCACTCGCGACGGCCCATCTCGGCGCCGCCGAGACGACCGGAGCACTGGATACGAATACCCTTGGCGCCGGCCTTGCGAGCGGACTGGACGGCCTTGCGCATGGCGCGGCGGAAGGCCACACGGCCCTCGAGCTGCTCGGCGATGGACTGAGCAACCAGAACGGCGTCGAGCTCGGGACGCTTGACCTCGATGACGTCGACGGAGAGGTTGCCCTTGGTAACGCCGGCGACACGCTCGAGCTCGGTGCGGAGACCGTCGATCTCGGAGCCCTTCTTGCCGATGACGACACCAGGACGGGCGGTGAGGATGATGACCTTCACCTTGTCGCCGGCACGCTCGATCTCAACGCGGGAGACGGCGGCACGGGCGAGGCGCTTCTCGAGGAAACGACGGATCTCGATATCGTTGCCGAGAGTCTTGGCGTAATCCTTCTCAGCGAACCAGCGGGAGCGCCAGTTCTCGGTGATGCCAAGACGGAAGCCGGTAGGATAGACTTTCTGACCCATGACGCTTTAAGCCTCCTTTCGAGGAGCGACGACGACAGTGATGTGGCTCGTGCGCTTGAGGATGCGGGAAGCGGAGCCCTTGGCGCGAGGACGGATGCGCTTAAGCGTGGGGCCCTCGTCGACATACGCGGCCTTGACGAACAGGTCGTCAGCGCGCATCTGGTTGTTGTGCTCGGCGTTGGCAACGGCGGAGCGCAGGACCTTCTCCACGTCAACAGCGACGGAGCGCGTGCAGAAGTGAAGGATATCGAAGGCCTGAGCGACGTTCTTGCCGCGGATCAGGTCGATCACGAGACGAGCCTTGCCGGGGGAAACGCGCACGTACTTGGCCGTAGCGCGGACCTCGCGGGTCTCGGTGGAAGTAGTAGCCATTTACCTAAACCCCCTATTTGGCCTTGTGGCCACGGAACGTACGAGTGGGCGCGAACTCGCCCAGCTTGTGACCGACCATGGACTCGGTGACGTACACGGGAACATGCTTGCGACCGTCGTGGACGGCGATGGTGTGGCCGACCATCTCGGGGAAGATGGTGGACGCGCGGGACCAGGTTTTCACGACGTCCTTCTTGCCAGCCTCGTTCATCGCGATGATACGCGAGAGGAGGCGCGCCTCTACGAACGGGCCCTTTTTGAGACTTCTGCTCATAAGTGCTTTCTCCTAACGAGTATCGATTACTTCTTGCGACGACGGATGATGAGGTCGTTGGACGTCTTCTTCTTGTTGCGGGTGCGGTAGCCCTTGGAGGGAGTGCCCCACGGAGAGACGGACGGACGACCGGAGGTGTGCGAACGACCCTCGCCACCGCCGTGCGGGTGATCGACCGGGTTCATGACGGTACCACGGACGGTCGGACGGACGCCCATCTTACGATGGCGACCGGCCTTGCCGATCACGATGTTGGAGTGCTCGGCATTGCCGACCTCACCGATGGAGGCACGGCAGGTCACGAGGACACGGCGCATCTCGGAGGAAGGCATGCGGATGATCGCGTACTTGCCCTCCTTGCCCATGAGCTGGCAAGCGGTACCAGCGGAACGGGCGATAGCGGCACCCTTGCCAGGCTGGAACTCGATTGCGTGGATGAGGGTACCCACGGGAATCTCGGACAGCGGCATGGCATTGCCCGGCTTAATGTCGGCGCCGGCACCGGAAACGACGGTGTCGCCGACCTTGAGGCCCTTGGGGGCCAGGATGTAGCGCTTCTCGCCGTCCACGTAGTGAAGCAGGGCGATGCGAGCGGAACGGTTCGGGTCGTACTCGATGGTAGCGACCTTGGCCGGCACGCCATCCTTATTGCGCTTGAAATCGATAACGCGGTACTGACGCTTAACGCGGCCGCCCTGGTGACGCATGGTGATGCGACCGGCGTTGTTACGACCAGCCTTGACCGGCAACGGCTCGAGAAGAGACTTCTCGGGCGTGGTGCAGGTGATCTCGGAGAAGTCCGCGATCGTCTGCCAGCGACGGCCGGCGCTGGTCGGCTTAAGGTGCTTTACAGCCATTCCTTATCCCTTTCATATCGGTCCGTTGGCCACTGCAAGCTGGGATGCGGATGCAGTGACACCGGATTACCACGGCTCCGGGCGTTTCCTATTTTTACGCACGGAGCACTTGAGCTTGCCTCCCCTACACGAGAGGCAAGCGTCAAGAACTAACGTAGGCGTGAATTACGCCTGGGCGCCAAAGACCTCGATGGTCTGACCCTCGGCCACCGTGACGACGGCCTTCTTCCAAGAACGGGTCTTGCCAGCGACGTAGCGAACGCGCTTGGTCTTGGGCTTGACGTTCAGGGTGTTGACGCGAACAACCTTCACGCCGAAGAGCTCCTCGATAGCGTCCTTGATCTGGAACTTGTTGGCGTTCTTGGCGACCTCGAACGTGTACTTGTTCTCCTCCATGGCGGAGTAGGAACGCTCGGACACGATCGGGCGGATGATGATCTCGTGAGCGGTCATTTAGGCGAGCACCTCCCCGAAGTGAGCGGCGACGTCGGCGGGCATAATCAGCGCACCGTTGTTGATGAGGTCATAGGTGTTGGCCTCGGCGGGCGTGATGATCCACGTCTTGGGGATGTTGCGGAAGGAGAGATAGGCGTTGATGTCATCCTCGCGAACGATGATGGTCAGACGCTTGCCCTCGAGACCCAGAGCCTTGAGCATGGCGACAGCGGCCTTGGTGGACGGCTTCTCGAAACCGTAGTCGTCCACGAGCACGAGCTCGTTGTCGCGGAGCTTGGCGGACAGGGCGGAACGCATGGCGAGCTTGACCTCTTTGTTGTTCATGCGCTTCACATAGGTGCGGGGCTTGGGCCCAAAGATCACACCGCCACCACGCCACTGGGCGGCGCGGATGGAACCCTGACGGGCACGGCCGGTGCCCTTCTGACGCCACGGCTTCTTGCCGCCACCGGAGACCTCGGAACGGCCCTTGGTGGACTGGGTGCCCTGACGCCAGCAGGCCTGCTGGCACGTGACGATGTGGTGCATGACGTGCACGTTCGGCTCGATGCCGTACACGGCGTCGGCGAGCTCGGCCTCGGCGACCTGCTTGCCCTCGACGTTCTTCACTTCAAACTTAGACATAGCGACGGTCCTCCTTTACGCCATGCGGATGGCGACCAGACCGTTCTTGCCACCGGGCACAGCGCCCTTGACAAGCATGAGGTTCTGCTCAGCATCAATGCGGACAACGGAGAGGTTCTTCACAGTCACGCGGGCGTTGCCCATGTGACCGGCCATCTTGACGCCCTTGAGGACGCGGGCCGGGTAGGCGCACTGGCCGATGGAGCCGGGGTGACGCTGAATGTGGGAACCGTGGGTCATGGGGCCGCGGTGCTGATTCCAGCGCTTGATGCGACCCTGGAAGCCCTTACCCTTGGAGGTGCCGATGACGTCGACCTTGGCGACGTTCTCGAAATCGGCGACGGTGACGACGTCGCCGACCTTGTGCTCCTCGCCATTCTCGACGCGGACCTCACGAAGGTAACGGACGGGCTCGACGCCAGCCTTAGCAAAGTGACCAGCCATGGGCTTGTTCACGTGCTTGGACTTGATGTCGCCGAAGCCGATCTGGACGGCGTTGTAGCCGTCGGTCGCCTCAGTTTTAACCTGCGAGACGGTGCAGGGGCCAGCCTGGATGACCGTGACGGGGACGACGTTATCGTCCTCGTCCCAAACCTGGGTCATGCCGATCTTGCGGCCGAGAATCATGTTGATCATTCGATCTCCAACTCTCGGTGGTCTTGGGACATTGCACGCGCCCCTTGCGCGTGCCCCTAGAGGACCACATACGGACTTGCGCGCCACTCCTTGCATTCGTCTCGGCCTTTCGTGCGCGGCAACCCAAATGCGCAGGTAGATGGCCTAGGCAGAATCCTCCTAGTGGACACAGCTTGATTAGTATACACGCCCACGGGCGTCTCCATATTGTCTTCGCAATGTTTTTGCAGGTGAGGGCGGTTGGCGAGAGTGCGGCCGGCTGTTGCCGTCGCCCCATATCGCCCCGCGACGCCCCGGACGGGGGCGGCCGAGGTTTTCGCTCGGTCAGGTCCTGCGCAAGACGGAGAGCCCACTGGGCTCTCCTTTGCGTGCGGATTCTACGAAAACCTCGGCCGCCCCCGTCCGGGCAGCGACGTACTCGAAACTTACCGTGAATTCCACTTGTTAAGAAAGGCCTCATAGCCGGGAGCCTCGCGTAAAAACGCGTACTCCTCATCCGCTTGAACACCGGCCAGCATCACGGTGCCCATTTGCGAGGTTAGCTGCGTCAAGTCATTAAAGTTGGTGAAACGATACAAAGGACTCTTAAGAGCGCCGGCGTCGGCACCATGCAGAGACGACATAATCTGCTCAAGCAAATCAAACGTCTCATTCGTATCCTTTGTTGCAACCGCAACGGTCAAGCTGGGCACGAGTCCCATCCATCCAGGCTGGTTGAGTACCTCAAATAGCGTTTGCGCGCGGTGGGCGCATGCGAGTGCATCGTCCACGCGGTCCTCGCGCAAGGCAATCTCGATAATGCTATTGACCGTCCCCATAAGGTCGGCCGACATTCTAATCAGGCGCGCCTCCCACGCACGCGCCGCCTCCTCATCATGGCCTTGGCGCATAAGAAGAATCGCCTGGCGCTCCTCCTTGTCAATCTGCGGCTGATGAATGGTGTCGAGCAGGCGTTGCGCATCCTCATAGCGCTCTTCCTGCATAGCGCGGGCGATAAGCATGCCGCACGCCTGCTCTCGGGCTTCGGGCAGCGTGCTTTGGGACAGCCGTTCGTAAGCTTTGTCTAGCGTGGGACGATACCTATCTGGCTCCTCAACCTGAAAGAGTGCGAGCGCGCCGTCCAGGTACTGCGTGAGCACGATGGCGAGCTCATCGCTTGCCGGATACAGGCGCATCCGCTCCTGCGCGTATGCGAAACCCGCCTCGTACCCATCCTCTCGGACCAGCCGGTCAACCTCGCGTTGAATTTCGAGGTTCGCCTCTTGGCTCAACTCGGGTTCGAACGACAGGAGGGTATTGGCGTCTGTCTCGAGCAGGCGTGCGAGAGCGGGGACCAGCGTTATATCCGGGTAGCTCATGCCGCGCTCTCACTTGTTGACTGCCGGCGCAGAAACCCCCAGGCGCTGAGCCACCTGCTCCTGCGTCAAGCCCAGCCCGCGTCGGCGGTTACGGATGACCTCGGAAATATGCATGGTTCGTCCCTTCGTGCAAAGTGTATGCGTCGCAGCTGCTCACTGACTATTTCACCAGCTGGCGATCGTTCGCACAATTGAGACGTCTTCATGTTTGAGCCAGGAAACCTAACTGTTAGTTAACTCAGTCCCCCGCGCTTTCTCGACCTCAAAAAGTGCCTGTCCCCAAATTGAGGTTTTACTCACTTCTCAGCGCCTCCACCGGGTCGCGGCGGGCGGCGTTGCGGCTCGGGATGAGGCCCGCAACCACGGTGAGCAACACGTTAATGAGGATGAGCCCGAGCGCGGACGCCACCGGCAACTGCATGACGTTCTCGATCTGGTGGTTCGCGAGCGCCCACGCGTTCACCGGGAACGACACCAGCACCACCACGGCTATCGCCAACACGCCGGCAATGAGGCCCTCGATGAAAGTCTCGGCGTTGAAGACATTGGCGATGTTGCGCTTGGACGCACCCATCGCGCGCAGAATGCCGATTTCCTTCTTGCGCTCCAGCACGCTGATATACGTGATGATGCCGATCATGATGGAGCTCACCACGAGCGAAATGCTCACGAAGGCGATGAGCACAAGCGAGATCATGTTGACGATGCTCGTGACACTGCCCATGAGCACACCCATGTAGTCGGTGTAGACGATCGCCTTGTCGTCCTCGCCCGCCGCGCGCATATCCTCGTTGTAGCGATCAATCGCGGAAAGCACAACCTCCTTGGCCTCAAAGTCGACGGGGTAGATACTCACCGACTGCGGGTCGGACGGATCGGCGTATCCCAACGTAGAGAGATTGTTGCTATACGTGAGCTTGCCGGCGTTCGCGTAGCTGGTCATGAGCGATGACAGGTCCTCGGCATCCATGTTGAAATGAATCGCATTCGCGAACGCGGTGCCGTCAACCGAGAACGCCTGTTGCATATTCGCCGCAAGGCGCTGCGCGAGCTGCGGGGCAACCGCTGCCATCGCCTGGCCAAGCCCCGTCTGGAGCTGGGAGGCGATCGCGGCGCCGATCTTCTCCCCCGCCTGATCGAGCATCTGGGAGAATGCCTCGGTCATATACGGGGCAAGCTGGTTTTCGATATAGGGCCGCATCGCCTCCTGCAAGCGCTCCGCCACCGGCTCGCCCGCGTTTTTTGCGATGATGGCAAGCTGCGCCTGAGCCTCTTCCGCGTTGTTATACGAGGCAAACGCCTCGAGCAACTTGGCGGCGAAGTCGGGGTCATCGGGCCTGAGATCCCCGCCGTTGCCTTCGAGCCATGCCACGAAACCACTCGAGTACGCATACGCCGCTTGCATTGACGCCTCAAGCTGCTCGCGTGTGAGCAGGTCGCCGTCACTCAAGTCACCCCAAATCTCGGATAGATCGGGCTGCGGCGGGTTGGCCAAGATCGCGTCGAGATCGAGCGAGCCGAGCGCCCCGGAAAGGTCGATATCGACGCCGCCCAAGTTCAGCCCTGCAAAGTCGAATCCAGACAGGTCGAGCCCGGCGCCCAACGCCTTCTCGTCGATCTTGAACGCCGACTTGAGGCCCGCCTCGTCCACGATGAACAAACTCGCCAGGTCCACGCCCTGCTTCGCCTCCTCCTGCAGGGTGGCGAAGGGCTTGCCGGTGAACACGTCGACCTCGGGGTGCGCAAGCTGCTGTTTGACGATCTCGGAATTCGCAGCGCGCTCCATGAGCTCGTCGGTGAGCTCATGCGTGTAGGCGATGCCCTGCGAGAGCGCCGCGGACTTGGCCGTAGGGCTCGGCTGCACCACACCCACGACCTTGAGGTCGAGGCCGTTCGCGACCTGTTGCCCTACGAACGAGGCGTCATCGGACATGTCCGTCCAACCGCCCGTCTCGGCGTTCTTGCGGTAGAAATCGGAGGCGGTCAGCACCTTGAAGCTCGTCCCCAGGGCATCCTCGTAGGTGAAGTCCACGTCGACCTCGGGCACATCGATCTCGCCCGAGCCGCTCATGGCGCCGTCCACCATGCGATCGAGCTCGGAGGGGTCGAGCACGCCGAGGCTGTAAAGCGTGTAGTCGGAAATCTTGCCGCGGGCAGAGAGCACGAGCACGCATTCATCGGCCTCGCGCGCCCAACGACCGGCCACCACGTTGTACTGCTCGTCGAGCAACTCGGGATTGTCAATCATCTCGTTGAAGGCGGTGGTGCCCGTCATCATCGTGCCCGCCATGGCGGCAGAGCTCGCCCCGCCGGTCATAGCCGTGGACAAGGCGTTGGGCGAGACCTGGACCGGATCGGCACCCTCGTCCGCGCGGTACACGAGCGGCGTGATGCCGTAATCGTATTGGATGGCGGACACCTCTCCTTCGAGCTCATCGGCGTCCTTATCGAGGAAGGCCTTGAAGCTCGCCATGTCGTTCGACTTCACGCTGGCGAACATGTCGGAGAGCATGGTGAACACGGGAATCTTATCACCAGGCTCGGGTTGGGCGTCATCGTGCGAGGCGGAAGCCGTGTCGTCACCGGCCGTGCCCTCCCCCGCCGCGCCGGCGGTATCTTCGCCCGAAGAAGTGCCCGCGTCGCCCGTCATCATACTCGTGAGGTCGTAGCTCTGGCGGGCAATGGTGAGCGGATAGCTCGACAACGTGTCTTGCTCGACTTTGGCGATATAGCCGTTCACACCGTTGGAGAGCGCCAGGATCGCCGCGATGCCGATGATGCCGATCGAACCCGCGAAGGCCGTCATGATGGTGCGGCCCTTCTTGGTCATCAGGTTGTTGAAGGAGAGCGACAGCGCCGTGAGCAGGCTCATGGACGAGCGCTTCTTGGGGTCAGTGGACGTCTCGCGGCCCGCCCCTTCCGCCAGTCCCTCGGCAAGCTCCTTCTCGCCCACCGGACGCGTGTCGTCCACGATACGACCGTCTTGGATGCGCACGACGCGCGTGGCGTAGTCTTCAGCGAGCTGCGGATTGTGCGTAACCATAATCACGAGCCGCTCGCGCGCGACCTCGGCAAGCAGGTCCATGACCTGGATGCCCGTCTCAGTGTCGAGGGCACCCGTGGGTTCGTCGGCCAGCACGATCTCAGGGTCGTTCACCAGCGCGCGGGCAATCGCGACGCGCTGCATCTGACCGCCCGAGAGCTGGGCAGGCTTCTTGTTGATATGGCCGCCCAGACCCACGCGCTCGAGCGCTGCCGTCGCCCGGCGCGTGCGCTCGGCCGGCGCGATGCCCGCCAGGGTGAGAGCAAGCTCGACGTTGGCGAGCACCGTCTGGTGCGGGATGAGGTTATAACTCTGGAAGATGAAGCCCACGCGGTGGTTACGATAGGTGTCCCACTCGGCGTCACCGTAGTCACGCGTGGAGATGCCGTTGACCACGATGTCACCGGAGTCGGCGTGGTCAAATCCGCCCAAGATGTTCAGAAAGGTGGTCTTGCCTGAGCCGGATGGCCCGAGCACCGCCACGAACTCGTTGTCACGAAAGGTCACCGAAACGCCGTCGAGCGCACGCTGAACCAGATCGCCCGTGGTATACGTCTTGGCGATATCGCGAATCTCAATCATGCATCGGCCTCCCCCGCCGCGCCGCGCTCCGCAAGACGCGCGTTCGTCCACTCCCTGAACAATTCGTAGAGCACCGCCACAATGGGAATGAAGAACACAATGCCCACGATGCCAAACAGGTTGCCGCCCACGAGCGCGGCAATGAGCGTCCACAGGGCGGAAAGCCCCACGGAGGAGCCCACCACGTGCGGGTAGATGAATTGGTTCTCGACGAACTGAACCGCCAGGTAGACGACGACGCAGAGCAGCGCGTGCTCGGGCGAGGCGAGCAGCGTGAGGAACGCGCCGATCGCGCACGAGGCGAACGCGCCCACGTATGGAACGAAGGCGAACAGGGCCGTCAAGAAGCCGATGAGCCCGGCATAGGGCAAGCGAACCACGGAGAACGCGAGGAATATCAGCGTTCCCAGAATGCATGCCTCGACACATTGGCCGGAAAGGAACTTGGAATACGTGTCGGAGGCGAGATGCGCGACATGGCGGATCCGCGCGGCGTGACCCGCATCGAGATGGGCGTCCATGACGCGATTCACCTGACGGCCGAGCGTGCGTTTGCTCGCCAAGACGTACACGGCGATCACGAAGGCGAACACGGTGCTGGAGATAACCGAGACCGTCGAGCGCGCCGCCGCGAACACCGAGGTCGCGACCGACCCGAGGCCGAAACTCAGTAATCCTTCGAGCCCCGACGCGGAACCATCAGCCGCGGAGGAGCTGGAGTGTTGGAACACCTTGGCGAGCCTGTCGACGTCGAAGCCGCTCTCGGCGAGCGCCCGCTCGATCTCGGGAAGGCGCTCGGCAAGCAACGGCGCGATCGTCTTGGCAGAGGCGACGAGTTGAGGGACGAGCATGGTCACCGCAAGTACGGCGACGCCTGCGATGAGGATGAGCACGATGACGATGCTCGCCATGGTGACGGTGCCCGGGCGAGGCCGGTACTTCTCAGGCAGCCGGGAGGTAAGACGAGCAAGCAAGCGCTCCATGCCCGAAACGGGCACGTTCAGAACGAAGGCGAAACCCAGGCCAAGTAGAACGGGGAACAAGATGTCGACGATCGCGGACAGGGCACCCAGTACCACGTCGAGATGGGAAACGGCGACGTGCAGGCACACGCCAAAGGCAATGAGCAAAGCGATGCGGCGGGTCTGCTGATCGAACATGAGGCCCTTTCGGTCTGGTCTCGCGTCCGTCCTGACGGACGCCTCGTGCATATCAACTGTTTATACCCAAATCGCCGTGGTTAGCGCGTCCAAAAGTCATAGATAGCCTGGGAGTATAGGGCGCTGCCATAGGCGGACGGATGCGAATAGTCGCGCAGAAACAGCGGATCGTACTCGTATCCCGAAAAATCGGCGACCTCCACGTCCATGCGATCGCATATCGCGCGGATCGTCGTGTAGTACGCCTCGCGCACCTCCCGCGTGTAGATGGTCTGGTCGTACGCCTTGCCCTTGACGGGCTGGATAACGATGAGCGGCTCTACGCCCACTTGCCGGCAAACGTCGAGCATGAGCTCGAAATCCTCGTATTCCTGCTGGCTGAAGTACACGCCGTCGTCCACGTGCCAGGCGCGCTGGGCACCGTCGAGCCAGGCTGCGAACTTCTTCTCGTACCAGCCATCGTAAAAACCATACTCGTTGTTAGACGAGCCCTTGGACGCACGCTGCTTACCCTCCTCGATGAGCGCGCCCCAATCGAGCGCGGCGGTTTTTCCTCCCGCGGTGCCCTGCTTGCCCGCACTCGCCTTGGGGTCATGCGGCTCCCCCGCCCCATCCGCGCGCAACGACTGCGCGAGGCGCAGGTCGGAGGCGAGCGAGGTCGCAGCGCGATCCGCGGCGTTCACGAATCCCAAAGGCGTGGAGGCGCTCCCGTCGGCATCTTCAACGCCATATGTTCGCACGCGCTCGACAACACGAGCCTTCATCTCACGCGAAATGGAGGGGTTCGCCATGAACGCATCGTAGGCGCCTTGCGAAAACACGCCGGGAAAGGTACTCGCCGGATCCCGATAGCACATGAACCACTGCATGCTCGCAAAGATGACGACGCGACGGCTCCCCTTTGGCATATGGGGAGCGAACGCGCCAACCTCAATCGCCTGCCACAGGTCATTGACGCCAGCCCGCCCCGCCACAACCGAGGTGACGCCATATCGCCCATCGGCGAACAGACGGCCCGGATGAGCGGGGCCCGCAGGGGCCGAATTGAGCTCGGAAGAGCCGAGAATAAGCCGCGGGTCGTCTCCACCCCTTCGGAGCGCATCGTACTCGCCCGCCATGAAATCCCAGCTCGCAACCTCCGCGTAACTGGGATACGCCGTCCTCAAGTCCGAAGGCGGCAGGGCGCGCACGCCACCCGCGCACACAAAGGCAACACCGGCACTCGAAATCAGCGCAAGCGCGGCGCATACCGCAATGAGACGCTTCATATCATGCTCCCTCCTCTCGCTATCGGTCGCATGCTAAAACTCGGCGTAAACCGGAGAAGCCGGCGCGCCGTACGGAGAGCAGATGAAAAACCACACAAGCAGGGCGGCGAGTGCCACAAGCGCGCACGTCCAGGCGATCGCCGCAGAAACCGAGCCCCCATACCACCATGCTCGCACGCGCTCCACCACATGCGACACGGACGCCACGGGTGACACCGCACTCCCGGTTCGCCCAAAACGCCCTCCGGAGGCGCTCACAAGCGCACCGCGATCTGCTCGATGATCTTATTCACCGTGTTCATCTCCTTGCGCTCAACCGCCGTGGGCGCGATTTCGACCCCGAAGTTCTCCTCAATGCCAACGAGCACCTCGATGGCCGCGAGCGAGTCGAGCAGACCCGCCTCGAACAGGTCGACATCGCGTTCCTCGCGCACCGCCTCGTCATCGCAGATCTCTTCGAGCATCTCGAGTACCCGGGATTCGATCTCGTTCTTGTCCATTGCCATGGGAAATTCCTTTCTCTCATGCGCCACGCAGGCGCCTTGTCTATATGCCGACGAGCTCATCGTCAGCCTAACGCCGCCGCAATCAGGCCCGAGACCTGCCCTGAGAACAGGGCGAACCCCAAGACCACGAGCTGCAAGGTGACAAACCACGACGCCACCTTGTACCAACCCTCCTTGCGATGGCGCTTGTGGAATGAGCTGCGCTTTTGGTAGACCTCCGTCACCGCGAGCAGGACACCGTGATAGATACCGTACGCAAGGTAGTCCACCGTCAATCCGTGCCAAGCCCCCATAAGCGCCATGTCGACCATGTAGGCGGCGCACGCCGTCTGCAGCCTGCTCGAAAAGAGCTTGCGCTTGGTCGCCATGCGAACGAACCGCATGAACACGAAGTCGCGCAGCCACGTCGACAGCGTTATGTGCCAGCGGTTCCAAAAATCCTTGATATCGACGGCGATGTACGGGGCGCGAAAATTCGCCGGAACGGCGATGCCAAAGCACCGTCCCAAGCCCATCGCCATAAGCGAGTACCCGGCGAAATCAAAGAAGAGGTACGCCGCGTACCCATATGCCCGAAGCACTTCACGGCAGGCGACGGGCATAGTGAGCGCATCGAGCGTGAGCGTGCCGGCGGGAGCGCAACTCGCGTCGTAGAACCCCCGCGCAATCGTCGCGAGGACGAGTTGCATTGCGGCGCCCGCGAACATCATCATGACGCCGCGCGTGAGCAGGTCGGCGTAATCGGAGCGCGGTCTAGGGGCGTGGATGTCCTCGACGAAGCGCCTGGATCGATCGATCGGTCCCGAGGTGAACGTGGCGAAGAAGGTCAGGAAATACAGATAGTCGAGCGGATCCATGCGCTCGATGAGGCCGTCGCGCATCTCGATGAGAACCTGCACCGCCTTAAAGGTGATATAGGAGATGCCGATGAACCCCAGCAGGTCCCGGTCAAACACCGCCCCAACCTTATAGATCACCAGCGGGACGATGGTGGATAGCAGGGCCGCGCGATAGACCGCAAGGCTTTTGGCACCGCCTTCGGTACACCAGCTGCGATGCACCGCATAGGCACCCAGCGAAGCGATAGTGAGAAAGACGCCAAGCGCTGCCAGACCCTGTGGATTCCCGGTAAACAGCAGTGCCATCATCAGACACGACGCCGTCATGCCATATGCCCTCATGGACCTGCCCGTGAGGCCGAGAACGGCGGCGGGCACCACCAGGAAGGCAGATGCCATGAAGAACGACGGCGAGGTATAAAAACCCATGCGTCCTCCTAGCAGCCCGCGCTCTGCAGGCTCCGGCGATCGAGCTTGCCATTGCCCGTCATGGGCAGTGAATCTCGAAATGCAACCTTCTTGGGAATCATGTAGTGCGGAAGCGTCGCCTTTAGACGCTCCTTCAGCGCGAGCCCCTCCCTAAACGGCGTCTGCTCAAGCGGGCGCGCGGGCACCACGTGCGCCACCAGGTGCGACACCTTCCCGTCGCGATATGTGGCCGTCACCGCGGCAGCGGCGACTTCGGGGAGCCGGCGCAGCTGCTCCTCTATTTCCCCCAGTTCAATGCGGAAGCCGTTGAGCTTCACCTGAAGATCCAGGCGACCGCGGAAGTGAAGCATGCCGTCCTCGTCGAGCATGCCCTCATCGCCCGTGCGGTACGCCCGCACCTGCTCGCCATCGAGCTCGGCCTGCCCAAATGCCCGCGCGGTGAGGTCGTCGCGGCCAAAGTAGCCACGTGCAACGGTGTTCCCCTCGATTACGACCTCGCCGAAAACGCCCGGCTCGCAATCGGATCCATCCGCATCCACGATGCGCAAGCGCGTGCCAGGACGCGGGACGCCTACGGGCAGGGGCTCGTCGGAAGACGCCATGTCTGCCGTGACTTCAACCGAGGTCACTGCCACCGTCGACTCCGTCGGTCCGTACGTGTTGAGGATGCGGGCAGCTGGAAAGCGCTCGAGAAGATGGGCGGCTACCATGTTGGGGAGCGTCTCACCGCAAAAGATGAACAGGCGAAGATCGGGCAGGAGCTTATCGCGAAACTCCACGTTCGCCAGACACAGCTCGGCAAACGATGGGGTCGAAACCCACACCTGGACGCCGCTGTCCGCAAGGGCCTTCATCTGGGATGAAGCGGAGCTTTGCGTTGCGGAGGCAAGGGAGTAGAGGGATCCCCCGCTCGCGAGGGCACCGGCCATCTCAAAGACCGACAGGTCGAAGGAGAAAGGCGCTTGATCGAGCCAAACGGCGCCCAGGGAACGGCCTTCGTCCGCCATACGGGCGAGCTCCACGTCCCAAGCGCAGAAGTTGTCAAAGCACGCTGCGGTGATCTCAACGCCCTTGGGGGCACCCGTCGACCCCGAGGTGAACAGAATGTAGGCGATGTCTTCGCCTGCAATCCAACGCCCGCGATCGCTTTCGCCACCCGTCGCGGCGATGCGACAGAACTCGTCTTGGGACAACACCGTGAGCGGCGGCATCTCCTCGACACGCGGAATATCCTCGGTAGCCAAAACCAGCGGACACGACCCTTCGCGCGTGATTTGCCTTGCGATGGACGCGACGCGTTTGGCGGGAACCGAGGTGCAGTCGACGGGAACATACGGACACCCGGCCTTCATGCAGGCGAGGAATCCCACCACCATGAAGGGGTCCTTATTCCCGTACACCATGACCGGGACGCCCCGTTCGACATGAGCCGATATATATGCCGCGAGCGCGTCGGACGCCGCCCACACCTCGCCGTAATCGAACTCAGCGCCCGTCGACACGCGCACCGCCGGAGCATGGTGCCGCTCACGGGCAACCGCCTCGATCATCTCCAAATACTTCATGCCATATCACTTCCCCGTCCGCGTTCGTTCGCGTTTTCGACAGACCGCTAGAGCCTACCCCATTACAGTCTGAAATAGGCCATCGATAAATTTCGA
>NZ_QUHV01000006.1 GCF_003479805.1 Collinsella sp. AF08-23
AGAGCATTTCCCAGTTGACAAAACTATAGGAACACCCCCCGGTACGTTTGTAAGGCTAGCGTCTGAGGCTGTCACCCTTTGACGCTGGTATGTCTTCTCTTCGACCGACAATTCCCAGTCCCACCTTTGTTGCGACTCTTCGTCCACATATCTCGAGCTCCACAAAGGCAAGGTTCTTATGGCGGTTTACGTTCGTGATACGCGCCTCGTGCCCACGGAGGGGGCCGGAGAGGACGGCGACGTGCTCCCCATCCATTACGCCCACACTCATGTCCACGCATCGACTTCCCTTATTGGTAAGGGCTTCGATCCATGCGCGCTCATCACTGGCCAAGGGAACGAACGACTCTCCCATCTTGAGGAGGAGGGTGAACTCGGGAATCTCGCGCAATGCGCGTATAACCAAATCAAGCCGACTGCTCACCACGATTACGTAACCTGGAAGCAGGGGCTTCTCAACATCAACCCACTCCCCCGCACGCTTCATCTGCGTGGCGTACCGCGGAGAGAAACACTCTTCAACTGCTCCCTCAGGTGCCATGTGTTCAATCAGATTGCACAGCTTGCGCTCGGCACCCGTAGGCACTTGAATCACATACCATGAAACTGCAGCCATGGCTTCCTCCTCTTCGCGCGGCATAGCTTCGCCATAGGCGTACGCCATGCGGGAAAGTCTTATTCGCTCTCTTGGCACCGCTGGGCTCTGCACGTGGCACGATCCCCTTAGGAGCAAGATATGTACGCAGAAAGCTTTACCGGCCTCCTGCCCCGTTGGCGCTCGAACCCGTGTTCAAGTGCAAACGGGGCAACATGCCAAATCAAATTCTCTTATAGGGTATCAGTTTAGATCCTCATATGCGACCCACGTCGTGGATATTTGTCGATTGCGCGAGCAAGATACATATAGTGTTCGGGCCTATGCGCATCGCTTGCAATATACCGATACAAATTGCGGTCAAACAGCTTCTTAGCGGGCTTTTTCTCTTTACCAAAGCGACCCCCGGCAAGAAAGTCGGAAGAGGCCTGCAAGTGACATCCCATTCGCACAAGCCGCTCTGCAATGTCAGGTTCTTTTTGAATTGCTCGATACCGCTCGGGGTGGGCGATAATCACCGAATAACCGAGACCTTGAAGCTCAAAGATGGTCCGCTCGTAGTCGGCAAAATCGCGCTCAGTAGCGTGGGGGTCAAGCTCAAGGAGAAACTCGTTGCCCCCGTCAAAACACAGGTAGGGCGCCCACTGCTCCACCCCCAGCTCCATGAGCTTAGGGTGCGCCACCTCAAAGCCCATCTGCAGGGGAAAGCCATCCGCATGAGCCTGCAGCTCGCGGAATGCCGCCCACATAGCGTCGTAGTCAAAATAAGGATCACGGCAATGGGGTGTGCAGACAATACTCGTCACACCAGCAGCCTTGGCAGCCTCGAGCATCGAAAGGCTCATGGCAAGATCACGAGCGCCGTCATCAACGCCGGGAAGTATATGGCAATGGATGTCTCTCATGACTGCCCCCTCACTTCTTTAGTAAAGCTCCGCCGTGCTCGTGGCACGGCGGAGTAGTCGATACTCGCTGTGGCGCTTAGTTCTTCTTGGCGCCCGCACTCATGCTTGCGATAAACTGCGCCGTCGAGTCGGGAGCGATCTTACCCGCCGACGCACCGGGAGTATTGGGCAGGGGCTTAAGGCCCGGAGCGGCATTCGCCGAGCGCGCGGATCCTGCAGGACGGGCGGCGGAGCGCGACGCAGGACGTGCGCTGGGCTTGGAAGGCGCCGGCGCGGCAGAGGGCGCGGAGGTAGGAGCACTCGGGGCGTTAGCATCGTCGCCGCCGCGAGAATAATACTCGGTGTAATACTCGCTCTTCTCGCTCTTGCACAGGTTCATGACGGCACCCAAGACATTCGCGCCTGCCTTCTCAAGCTGCGCAAACGAGGCGGTAAGCTCATCGCGGCGCACAACATTCTGGCCAACGACCAACAGCGTGCCGTCGGCAACAGTGGAGAGAATCGCGGCGTCGACGAAGGCGGACAGCGGCGGCGTGTCAAAAATGACGTAGTCGAAGCTGGAAAGCGCAGCCTCGGCTAAATTACGGAAGCGCTTGGAACCGAGTAGGGCATCCGGATTGGGAATGTGGGGTTCGCAATCGAGGAAATACATGCCGCGGGCAGCGGTGCTCACCACGGCGTCGGCAAGAGAGACCTGACCGCACAACACGGCATACACACCGGAACGCGCGTGCACGCCCAAGCTGTTCGCGACGGACCTGCGACGCATGTCGGTCTCGACCAAAAGCACCTTACTCCCCGAGCTGGCCATGGCCTCGGCAAGCGAGATGGCCACCGTGGTCTTGCCCTCATTGGGAACCGACGACGTCACCACAATGGAGCGAATCGGATCGTCAACGGAGGCGAAGCGAATGTTGGCCGCAAGCGTCTTGATCGCGTTCTGCATATGGATCTGGTCGACACCGACCTTCTGCTGCTTTGCCATATTAGCGGCCTCCCTTCACAAGCGGAATGCGTCCGATAACCGGAACGCCCAGAAGCTCCTCGACTTCCTCGGCGCTACGGACCTTCATGTTGAGCATATCGGCAACAACGACGATCGCGACGGCTGCAAACAGGCCGCCCATGCAGGCAACGGCAACGTACAGAGGACGCTTGGGACCACTCGGCGCCTGGGGCGCGACCGCCTGGTCGATGATGTTAACGGCTTGGACCTTCATGACGTCCTGCGAGATGGCGGAGACGTTATCGGCGATGGCGTTCGCGACCTCGGCCACCTGCTGAGGATCGGTACCGGTCACTGACAGTTCGATAACGCGAGACGTGGTGGCACTGGAGACGGAGATTTCAAAATCGCTCAAGTTCTTGAGGCCCAGATCGTCAGCGGTCGCGTTCTGGACGCGGTTGGACTCCAAAAGCGTGGTGACGTCGTTTGCCACCATCTGGGAGGCCGAAAGATCCGAAGAGAGATTGCTCGAAGACTGGTCCTGGCTGGTAAGAACGTACAGGCTTGTGGTTGCCGTATACGTGTTGGGCATTCCAATAAATGAATACGCGGCAACAAGCAACGCGCAGACAACGGGCAGTCCCACGACCAGCTTCATATGCTTTTTCAATAATTCAAACAGCTCGAGAAGCGTCATTAAGCAACCTCTCCATCCCCAACGATACGTAGACACATCAAACAGTCGAATATATTACCAAACTGGGTAGATTTGTCTCCTGGAATGCATAACGTGGGACACAACTGCAGAAATCTGACAGAAATGCGTCAGATTTTGCCGTTTATTAACGCCCCAATAAGAATTCGAGCGCCCTTAAGCGGCAATCCAGGTGCGTGGCGGCCCATATATGGGCCAAGCCGAGGAGCCGCGCCGCGGTATGGGGGTCGATGTTTGAGGCGGCGAGCTCCGTGAAACGCAGGGCAATGAGACCCTCGAGCCACTGCGCCATGTTGGCATCCACCCGCTCGCACCCGGGAACGCCCTGCGCGCAACTGGCGCACAGCAAGCCGCCCGCCTGGGCCGAGAAGTACGTGGGGTGCTCGTCATCGCACGCGACGCAGCACGAATAATCGGGTCGGTAGCCCACATGACTTAACAGCTTGAAGGCGTACGCAGCTACCAGGAGGTCCTGGTGGACGGGGTCTGCCTGGGCCAGCTGCGCCAGCGCCGCGCGCGTGATGGGGTACACGAACGTATCTTCGGCATCCTCATAGGTGCACCGCTCCGCGACCTCCGCCACCGCGCTCGCGGCGGCAAGGAGTTCGTACGTGGGCTGCGACCCCAAAGGCGCCGCGATGAGCTCCGCCTGCGAGACGATGTCGAGGCCGCGCCCATGCGCCAACAGCAGGTCGACCTCGCAGCACAGCTCGCAGCGAGCCGCCAAGCGGCTCCCCGGCTTGCGCGCGCCCTTGGCAACCGCACGGATCTGGCGACCGGTCTGGTCGACGAGCGTAAGGATAAGGTCCGTCTCCTTGAGCTTGGTCTTGTCGAGCACGATGGCCTTCGTGCGATACGTGCGGCTACCGGCCATGACCGCTCACGACCAGCCGCAGCGCATGTGGAGGGTGCCGGTACATGTCATCGCCTGCTCGAACAGTCCTGCTCGCGACGAAGGCGCCACAGGCGCCTTCTGCTCGTGCGGAACTCGCAAGCGATGACATGCACCGGCACCGGACGATCACGGGCGTCAGTCTGTACGAGTGAGAAACGTGGCTACTCGTCATCGGCGGCGTAGCCAAAGCGGCGGATCTCGCGGGCGTCCTCGCGCCAATGCGGCTTGACCTTAACGTCCAGCCCCAGGTACACGCGGCAGCCGAACATGCGCTCCAAGTCACGGCGCGCCTCGATACCGATACGCTTGATCATCTCGCCGCCCTTGCCCACGAGGATGCCCTTCTGACCCTCGCGCTCCACATAAACGGTGGCATGCAGGCGCAGCAGATCGCGCTTGGGACGCTCGAATTCATCGCAGATCACGCCGACGGCATGCGGAATCTCCTCGCGCGTGCGCAGCAGCACCTTCTCGCGCACGAACTCGGCAACCAACACCTCGTCGGCCTCGTCGGTGCCCATGCCCTCGGGGAACCAGCGCGGACCTTGCGGAAGGAATCGCGCCACCACATCCACGAACGCCTCCACGTTGAAGCCTTCCGTGGAAGACACGACGATCTCGTCGTCAAAGTTCACGAGCTCGCGCGCGGCTTCGATCTGCTTGAGCATCTGCTCGGGGCTCGCGAGGTCGGCCTTGGTAAGAACGAGCACTTTGGGTGCCTTGGCGGCAGCCACGCGCTCGGCCACCCATGCGTCGCCACGACCGATGGGCGCGCTCGCGTCGATCACGAACGCGATCACGTCAACGTCCGCAAGCTCTCCCAGGGCGCTCTTGTTGAGCTCGGAGCCCAAGCCGTCCTTGGGCTTGTGGATACCAGGCGTGTCCACAATGACGAGCTGGCAGTCCTCGCGATTCACCACCGCACGCAGGCGGCGGCGGGTCGTCTGCGTCACCGGTGAGGTGATGGCGACCTTCTCGCCGTAGCAGGCGTTGAGCAGCGTGGACTTGCCAGCGTTTGGACGGCCCACCAGGGCAACGAAGCCGGAACGGAAACCCTCGGGCACATCGGCGCACAGGGGTGCCGGTCCAGCAGTGCCGGAAAAGTCAGGCATCTCACCGGACTCGAGCATGGCATCAAGCTCATCGTCGGAGAGGTCGGCAAACGGGTCGAAATCGGTCATAACATCGGACATAGGTACTCCTCAACAGATACGTTGGAACTTGAACGGTGCGGACAATCACAGCGATCGAATGGTGCAATTGGGGACGTACCCCAACTGCGCCATTCCCCAACTGCACCATTCGGTGTGAGCTACAAGGTGCGACTGCTGACAGGGCTGCGTTTTACAAAGGGACTACGTCCCCAATTGGAAAGGCGGTCAGTGCCAGGGGCCGAGGAAGCCGAAGGCGTGGGCGAACACGAGGATGCCCACGATCGCGGCGGTGATGGACAGCACGTAGACACTCGCAGCGGCGATGTCCTTGGCGCGCTTGGCAAGCGGGTGCAGCTCCTGCGTGGCCAGATCCACGATGGCCTCCATGGCGGTGTTACACAGCTCGGCGAAGATCACCAGGCCGATGCAGATCGCGATAAGCGCCCAGCTAATCAACTGAAGCTTGGCCACTAAACCGGCGATGACCGTAAGGATACCCGCCACGAGCATGACCTTGATGTTGCGCTCTGTCTTGACGGCGGTCATGAAGCCCTCAATGGCGTAGCCAAACGAGCGCAAAAACGACGGATGGTCCTTGTTGGAACCGGGAATCATGGCGCCTCCTAATCGTGTGCGTGGTTAGTGATGGGACCGACCTCGACGTCGTCGGGGTTCTCTCCCCGCATGACGGCGAGCTCGCGCAACAGCGCGTCCTCGCGGGCCTCCATAACCTCAGCCGCATCATCCTCGATATGGTCATAGCCCAGCAGGTGCAAAAGGCCGTGCACAAGCATGAGGCGGCACTCGTCGGCTGGCGTGTTGCCAAACCCGGGTGCTTGGCGCTCAATCACCTCGGGCGCCAGGATGACATCGCCAAGCTCGATGAGTTCATCGGCAGGAAGCTCATCGTCAAAAGCTGAGTCGCACTCAAAGGAGAGGACATCGGTGGTTCGATCGATGCCACGCCACTCGTGGTTGAGCTCGCGCATCTCCGACTCGTCCACAAACGAAAGGGAGATCTCCACCTCTCGTTCCACTCCTTCTGCGGCGAGGACATGTGCCGCAATGGCACGAATCTCCTCCTCGGCAATGAGGGTGGGTAGCTCGGCGTCGTTACTGATGAGAACGGCCATGACGCCCCTCCTTTCCAGATTGCACGCCTTCGGCATCAAACGCCTCGTACGCTTCCACAATCTTACCAACAAGCCGGTGACGCACCACATCGGCGCGGGCGAGCTCCACGAACGCGATGCCCTCCACGCTGCACAGGATCTCCTGGGCATCGGTGAGACCGCCGCGCTTGCCAGGTAGGTCGCGCTGCGTGGCATCGCCCGTGATAACGAAGGTCGAGTTAAAGCCCAGACGCGTGAGGAACATCTTCATCTGCTCGGGCGTGGTGTTTTGCGCCTCGTCCAAGATCACGAACGCGTCGTTCAGGGTGCGGCCGCGCATGTAGGCGAGCGGCGCGATCTCGACCACGCCGCGCTCAACGAGCTCATGCGCGCGCTCGGCGTCCATCATGTCGAACAGCGCGTCGTAGAGGGGGCGAACGTAAGGATCGACTTTCTCCTCCAGGGTGCCGGGCAAAAAGCCCAGACTCTCCCCCGCCTCGACCACGGGACGCGTGAGTACGATGCGCCCCACGTCGCGGCGCTGCAGAGCTGCCACCGCCATGGCCATGGCAAGATACGTCTTGCCCGTACCCGCGGGACCCGTGCAAAAGGTGACGGTGTGCTCGCGAATGGCGTCGATATAGCGTTGCTGGCCAGGGGTCTTGGGCCGAATGACCTTGCCGCGGTAGCTGAGCAGCACGTCATCGCGCGGGCCGGAGGAGCGCACGTCCTCGGCGCGCAGGCCGTCGATGGCGCGATCCACATCGTCCGCCGTGAGGGTAACGCCGGTAGTGGCAACTTGCATGATGTGGGTGAACAGGCGCGTGAGCAGGTCGACTTCGCCGGGCGCGCCACTCAACGAGACGGCGTTCCCCCGCACGGTGACGCTGGCCTCGCACCGGCGCTCGGCGGCACGCAGAAGCGCGTCGGCCGGGCCGGTCACGCGCGTGGGGTCAACCCCCGCGGGGATGGAAAGCCGCACTTTCGCCGTACTGGTAGCGGAGCCACTCATCGCCGCCCCTCCCCTTCGGCAGACCCATCAGAGGCGTTGGGGGCTACCGACTGGTCGTCGTTCCCGCGCAGGACATGGGCATGGAGGATACCGCGATCATCCATGGCGTCGACCCGCACGCGAACAAGGGAGCCGGCGCGGTCGAGGGGCACATCGTCCACGATCACGCGATGGAAGCTGCCCAGGGTACCGCGGTTACCATACTCCAAGACGGCGTTCTCGCACGTGCCCACGCGTAAGGCCGCATCCGCCTGAGCGCACCGCTCGGCAACCGCACGAAGCTCAGAGGCGCGGGCCGCCATGACCTCGGGCGCCACCTGATCGGGCGCCTCCGCGGCGGGGGTACCGGGTCGCGCGCTATAGCGGAATACGTGCATGCGGCTAAAGCCCACGCGCTCGCACAGGGCGCGGCTCTGAGCAAACTCTTCCTCGGTCTCCCCAGGGAAGCCCGCGATGATGTCACAGGAAATAGAGGCGGCGGGCAGTTTGCCGCGGATCATGGCGACCGTAGCCTCGTATTGCTCTGCCGTGTAGGGGCGATTCATGCGCTCCAGGGTAGCGGTGCAACCAGACTGGAGCGGTAGATGCAAAAACGGGGCGACACGCTCGCCGCCGGCCACCATGGCGTCTATAAGGCGCTCGTCGACGTCCATGGGCTCGAGCGAGGACAGGCGAACCTGGGGGATGTCCGTCTCGTGCAGGATGATGCGCAGCAGCTCGTCGATCTCCACATGAGAGTCCTCGGCATCCGCGCCGTCATATGCCCCCAGGTTGACACCCGTGAGCACGACCTCGGGAATGTCGGCGCGTTCGGCTTCGCGCACTTGGCGCAGGACCGCCTCGACGGGAACAGAGCGCTCGGGACCACGTGCCTTCCACACGATACAGTAGGAGCAACGGTTGTTGCAGCCGTCCTGGACCTTGATGCCCAGGCGCGAGCGGCCCAGAAGGTCACCTAGGTCGTGGTGTTCGCCTGCCGACGCGTCGGTACGCAAGGAGAGCCCTGCGGCTCGAGCGGCCGTGCGGGCGACGTCGATCTTGGAGGGTTCGGCGATTACGCGCGGCGACAGCTCCGTAAGCTCACCGGGATGAAGGTTGACCACGCAGCCAGTCACGATAACGATGGGCTCGTTGGGCAGACCGAGTGCATGCCGCACTGCCTTACGGGTCTTTGACTCGGCCTCACCGGTGACGGCACAGGTGTTGATGACGATGAGGTCCGCATCTTGCTGGTCCACGAGCGCGAAGCCCGCAGAGGCAAGGTCGGAGGTGATGCGGTCGGATTCGACGCGGTTTACCCGGCATCCCAGGTTAACCACGCTGGCGAAGGGGCGCGTCATACGGGTCCGTTCTAGTCGAGGATATCGTCGATGGCGTCACGGATGCGATCGCCCACCGAGCGCTTCTTGGCGGTGCCGGCAGCATGCTCACCCGAAGCCGCGGCATAGCGCTCGAGTGCCTCGCGCGCGTCGGCGGAGAGGTGCGTGGGGACGTCGATGACGATGCGAGCCACGAAGCGACCGCGCGAACCGCCGCCGCCCAAGCGCGGCATGCCATGCCCGTCGACGGTGATGAGGGAGCCGTACTGCGTGCCGGCGGGGACCTCAAGATCGAATTCCTCGTCGGGCATGATGCCCTTGACCTCAACCAGGCAGCCGAGTGCTGCCTCGGCGATGCCGATGTGAACCTCAGAGAGGAGGTCGTCACCATGGCGCTCAAAGCGCTCGTTGTCCTCGACCTGGATGGTCACGATGAGGTCGCCGGATGCGGCACCTCGGTAGCCGGCCTCGCCATAGCCACGCAACCTCAGCTGGCGGCCCGTCGCAACACCGGCCGGGACCTCGACATCCAGGCGCTCGTGCGTACGAGAACGACCCTCGCCGTGGCAGTGCTCACACGGCTTGTCGACGATGGTGCCCTCGCCACCGCAATCCGGACACGGGGCGCTCGACTGCATCTGGCCGAAGATGGAGCGCTGGACGGTGGTCACATAGCCGGAGCCGTTGCAGCGCGGACAGGTCTTCTCCTGGCCACCCTCTCCACGACCTGAACCGTGACAATGCCCGCACGGCGCCAAGCGATCGAACGAGATGGTCTTCTTGCAACCGATCGCCGCCTCTTCAAGCGAGACCGTGAGCGAGATGGCCATATCGCGCCCGGCCCTGCGGCGGGCACGGTCGCGCGGACTGCCGCCGCCCGATCCTCCGCCGCCGAAAATCGACGAGAAGATATCATCGACGCCCATGCCGCCGAAGATGTCGGAGAAGTCGACGTAGCCGGACCCGCCGGGCATGCCGTCGACGGTGCCGTAGCGATCGTACATGGCGCGCTTCTGGTCATCGGAAAGCACCGAGTATGCCTCGTTCAGCTCGGCGAACTGCTCGTTGGCGTCGGGGGCGTCGTTGTGGTCGGGATGAAGCTTGACCGCCTTCTTTCGGAACGCGCGCTTGATCTGGTCGGCCGTGGCATCGTGCTCGACGCCCAGCACCTCGTAGTAATCCCTTTTGTCCGCCACCTTGTGGACCCTCCCCCAATGAATGATCAACCTTATGCGCCCGCCGCGCGCACGCCGCGGGCGTCTTTCGTTTTACCCATAGTTCCGCCCATCCACACGCGCGATGCACAGACACCCCAAGGCATCGACACACCCCGCTCCGCAAGACGGGAGAAGCGAACAGCGCGTGCCATGTGCGGACGTTCCGCTCGGACTTTAGCCCTGCCTACATGAACCGATACGGCGCGAGGAACACCGCCTGCGTGCAGCTGGAAAACCAAACGGCAATCATGGCGAACACCAGCCCGTTGGCCGCGCCGTTCGCAAGCACCTGCAAACCTCGCTTCCACCACAGCCCGCTGCGATGCAACACGTCATCGGAGACGATCATGAAGATGCCCATGACGAGCGGTAACAGGCACAGCATGAGGAACATGGAAAACGTGCCGGAAAACGCCGAAAGCACCAGGAACGGCAAGACCAGGCCGAGCATGTAAAAGCCGCTCTGCGCGCGACCCTCGAGGCGCTCGGCAGCCACATGGGCGCGGCCCACAAGGTCGCCCGTCTCCCCACCGTTGGTTCCAGCGTTGCCGCGGGCCTTTATGCGAACGACGTCGCCGTCATGCGTGCCCGCCGGGAACTCGACCACGGCCTCGGCTTGAACGCGCGTACGGCCCTCTCCCCCGCACACGGGGCAGGGGTCGGCCACGACTTTGCCGGAACCGCCGCACTCGGGGCAGACCATGCGGGCCTGACCCATGCCGAACATGCCCAAATCGACGGCAATGGCGCCGGTGCCTCCGCAGGTGGGACAGGCGCGGTGATGCTCGGATGCCACGGAGCCCGAGCCGTGGCAATTGTCGCAGGGCTCATAGCGCGGATACTTGACGGCCACCTTGGCACCGTCCTTTGCCTGGTCGCGCGAGAGCTTGACCTCGACGATAACGTCGGCACCGGTAGAAGGGTTATAGGCGGACGCGCCGCGGCGGCGCTGCGTACCAAAACCGCCCATGCCGCCGAACGGGAAGCCAAAACCGCCAAAGCCGGTGTAGCCGCCTTGGTATCCGCCAGGGTACCCTCCGGGATAGCCCCCCGCGGACGGCGAGCCGGCCGAGACAAAGGGGCTGCCCGAGCGCATGGCGTCGTAGCGGGCGCGCTTTTGTTCATCGGAGAGAACGGCGTATGCCTCGGAGACCTCTTTGAAGCGCTCCTCGGCATCGGGCTCCTTGTTCACATCGGGATGGAGCTTGCGGGCCTTTTGCTGGAAGGCCTTTTGGATGTCCTTGGCGGAGGCGTCTTTATCAACGCCCAGAATGGCGTAGTAGTCTTTATCGTTCATTCCTGCCATATGGCAAAGACTCCCCTGTTCATGGGTTACATTCAGTGGGAGACATTATATCCCGACCCCGCGTGCGATAAGCGGGGCGGGTGCGTTTTACACATCCACGTACAAAACGTGTCCACCGCTTTTACAAGCGGCGATGCAATCGGTCGCTCGACCGGAACCCGTACCTAGCGGCAGTGTAGTCACCTGTCCAAGAGCCTATTCAGCAGGCTGATCGCTCAACTGGACCTGGCGATAGGCAATGCCGCAGCGGTCGAGGATGTTCTTGGAAATGAGGTTGTCCTCGGTGCCGCAGTACTTGTCGTCGAGGTAGACGACCTCGCCGATGCCCGCCTGCACGAGGGTCTTGGCGCACTCGTGACACGGGAAAAGCGTGACGTAGACGGTGGCATCTGCCATGTCCTTGAGGGAGCCACGGTAGTTGAGGATCGCGTTGGCCTCGGCATGAATCACGTAATTGTGCTTGTCATGCAGGGGGTCGTCCGCTGTGCCCCAGGGGAAATCGTCGTCGTTGAGGGCGGAGGGCGTGCCATTGTAGCCCACCGAGAGGATGCGGTGGTTGGTGTCGGCAATACAGGCGCCGACCTGCGTGTTGGGATCCTTACTGCGCAGGCTCGCGGCGACGGCCGCACGCATGAAGAACTCGTCCCAGCTGATCACGTCTTCGCGTTTACCGGGCATGATACCCCTCCTCTCAAGCGTTTTGGACAGCATGGCGCATAACGTGGGAAGATGCAAGCGTTGGCGAAAAGATGTCCCTCGCAAAAGGCGGTGTCGCTAGCGGAGAAGCGTGCCCGCAATGGCGACGAGGGCTGCCCGTAACGGCGACGAAAGGCACCGGGGCAACGACGACGCTTGGCATTGGCGATGTGAGAAATCAGGGGTTTGAAACAAGCCGGCCGTTTCAAACACCTGATTTCTCACAAAAAAGTAGGTGGTAATGTGATTTATCAACGGTTTGAATGAATGGGCTTATTTCAAACCGTGGATTTCTCACATTGCGAGGGCGAAGAACGGCGGCCGAGGGCTGAGATGCGGGGGCCCGGCACTCGGCGCGCGTTCAGGCCGTGCACACAGCGTTACGCATCAGCCGCCAAATCCCAGAAGATGCCGAAGAGCTTGTTGCCGCCGAGCCAGCCGAGGTGCGTGGGCTTGAGCGTTCCGTTGTCCCACGCGGCGAGCTTCCGTTCAACAGCGCGATCACAGGCAGCGGAGAGCTCATTCGCCGGAACGACCCGTATCGCACGCGCGAGCAGCTCCGGGCCGATACCGTCGGTCATGCGGCACGCGAGCATGAGGTCCTCGGCCATGGCTTCGCGGGGCGTAAGGAACTCGTGGTCGAATTCCTCACCCGCGTCGTCGAGCTGCGTGAAGCGAATGCGGGCCGTGGACGAATTGGCAGACGATCTGCCGGCAGCGCCATCGGACGTGCCGTCAGACTCACTATCTGGCGTTCCGTCGAACGTGTTTTCCAGCAACAAGCTGACGTCGCCCGTTGCAGCGCACATGCTTGCGGCGGAGCGGCCGATACCCAAATAAGGCACGCCGGTCCAGTAGGCGATGTTGTGCTGGCAGCGGTGCCCGGGCTTGGCATAGCTCGCCACCTCGTAGCGCTCGTAACTATGCGCATGCAAAAGCTCCGCCGCGATGTCCATACATTGGGCCTGGAAATCCTCATCGGGCACCTCGATTTTCCCCGCCGCCTCGAGACGCTCCAGAGGCGTGCCTTCCTCAAGCTGCAACGGATACACCGAAACATGGTCGGGATCCGCCAAGAGGACCCTCTTAAGCGTGTCCCTCCATGCGTCGAACGTCTGACCGGGCAACCCACACATCAGGTCGCAGGAGGTGGAAAATCCAGCCCCCTTTGCCAGAGCAACGGCCTCCAAAGCTTGTTCGACCGAATGGATGCGCCCGATCACGCGAAGCTCATCCGCCTGCAAAGACTGCACGCCAAGGGAAACCCTTGTCACGCCCGCGGCGCGCAACGAGCGCGCAAGCTCGGCCGTAAACGACTCGGGATTCGCCTCGCAGGTGAACTCGACCGGATCACAGTAGCCGAGTACACGCCGGACGAGTTCAACCAGGCGGACCCCCAACAGCGAGGGCGTTCCGCCCCCGATGTACACCGTTTGGACCTCCGCCAGATCCCCCGCCCTGCCATGGGCGTCGATCTGCGCGGCAAGAGCGTCGCAGTAGGTGGCCACGGCCTCATCCAGCGCGCACCCCTCGCCCATCGCGCGCGAGTCGAAATCGCAGTACGCGCATTTGGATTTGCAGAAGGGTATATGCAGGTACAGAGCCTCGAAGCGCATGGCTACACGCGCTCCGGCGACGACGGTCCCGCGTCGGCGACGCCGCCGGCAGCGGGAACGGCTGACCTGCAGGCGCCCGGAGCGGCGGGAGCGGATGCCCCGAAGACGCTTGGGGCGGCGGGGGCGGCTCCTGCACCGAAAACGACATCTGCCCCGCAAGCGGCGTCGGCGGGGGCAGCCTCGAAGGCGACGACGTCAGCCTCGACCTCGTCGAGCATCGACATGAACTCTTCGTAGCTGGTGCACCGCACGACCTTGCCGCGCCAAGCGGCGGCGTGCGGCAGCCCCTTGAGGTACCAACCCGCAAAGGCACGGGCGCGCGCCATGTAGGGCTGCGTGGCGTGCAACAGCGTGAGGTGCTCACGCAGGGCGTCAATGCGCTCGAGCGCGATGCGCTCCGGCACGGGAACGCCATCGAGCGCGAACGCACGGGCGTCGCCGAAGATCCAAGGGTTTCCGTATATACCGCGCGCGATGAACACTGCGTCTGCGGCAGTGTCGTTGAGCATGCGCGCCGCATCCTCGGCCGAAAACACATCGCCGGAGCCGATCACCGGTACGTCCACGCGCGCGGCGACCTCGTCGATGGTGGACCAATCGGCCTCGCCAGTGTAGAGCTGATTGGCGGTGCGCCCGTGAACCGCCACCGCCGCGGCGCCCGCCTGCTCCATGCGCGCTGCAAACTCGGCGGCCGTGTTCTCCCCCGCCGCGAAACCGCGGCGGATCTTGACGGTGACGGGCACGCGCGCCTCGCGCACGCACGCCTCCACCAGCGACGCGGCAAGCTCGGGCTCCTTCATGAGCGCGGATCCCTCGCCCTTGGTGATGACCTTGCGCGCCGGGCACGCCATGTTGATGTCGATGAGACTGAGCTTCTCCCCCACTCGCTCCTGCACGGCGTCGACGGCGAAGGCGAACTGCTCCGGCTTGGTGCCGAACAGCTGCACGCAGATCTGCGGCTCCTCGGGCTCTGGCTCCACGAGCACCCACGTTTTGGCGCTTTTGTACGAAAGACCCGCAACGCTCACCATCTCGGTGTACGCCATCTCGGCTCCGCGACGGCGGCACATAATACGGTACGCCGCGTCCGTGACCCCCGCCATGGGCGCCATCAAAAACGGCTGACGCCTGAATTGTTCACGTAGGTCGATCAAGTAAACCCCTCAAATCGACGATAAGCCTATCAACTCGATCTGGGTTTCTCAGGTGCCCCAGATTCGGGTGAAAGAGGAGGGCGCACGCCTGACGTGCGGCGCCCGACGATTGAACCCGAAGGTGGGGTGCCTGAGGAAGCCAGATTAGTCTTCGACCTTCAAGATGGCGAGGAACGCCTCCTGCGGCACTTCCACGCTGCCGATAGCCTTCATGCGCTTCTTGCCCTCTTTTTGCTTCTCGAGCAGCTTGCGCTTGCGCGAGATGTCGCCGCCGTAGCACTTGGCGAGCACGTCCTTGCGGCGCGCCTTGACGGTGGAGCGGGCGATGATCTTGTTGCCAATGGCGCCCTGGATGGGCACCTCGAACAGCTGCCGGGGGATGATCTCCTTGAGCTTGTCGCAAAGCCCTCGCGCCAAACCGTAGGCCTTGTCCTTGTGGACGATGAACGACAGGGCGTCCACCTCGTCGCCGGACAGCAGGATGTCGAGTTTGACGAGTTCGCTCACGCGATAGTCGGAGAACTCGTAGTCGAGCGAGGCGTAGCCCTTGGTGCGACTCTTGAGCTGGTCGAAGAAGTCGAGGATGAGCTCGGCGAGCGGGATATCGAAGTGCATCTCCACGGACTTCTGCGACAGGTGGATCATGTCGGTGGTGATGCCACGGTGTTCGATGGCGAGCTGCATGACCGCGCCGGTGTACTCGGGCGGAGTGATGATCTTGGCCTTGAGGTAGGGCTCCTCGATGTGGTCGATGCGCGTGACGTCGGGCAGGTCCTGCGGGCTGCGGACCTCGAGCATCTCGCCGTCGGTCTTGTAGACGTGGTAGTCCACGGAGGGGCTCGTGGCGATGAGCGCCAGGTCGAACTCGCGCTCCAAGCGCTCCTTCACAACCTCCATGTGCAGCAGGCCGAGGAAGCCCACGCGGAAGCCGAAGCCGAGCGCCGCCGAGGTCTCGGGCTCCCAGATGAGTGACGGATCGTTGACGTGCAGCTTCTCAAGCGCGTCACGCAGGTTCTCGTAGTCCTTGTTGTCGATGGGGAACAGGCCCGTGTAGACCATGGGCTTGGCCTCGCGATAGCCGGCAAGCGGCGCGTCGCAGGGGTTATTCACAAGGGTGAGGGTGTCGCCCACGTGCACGGCCTCGGGATCCTTAAGACCCGTGACCACAAAGCCGACTTCGCCTACGCCGAGCGCATCGACGGCGAACTCAGCCGGACGGCGCACACCCACGCCGTCTACGAGGAACTCCTCGCCGCCCTGCATCATGAGCAGGTGGTCACCCTTCTTGACGTGTCCGTCGAAAATGCGAACCGTGGCGACCACGCCGCGGTATTCGTCGAAGTACGAGTCGAGGATGAGGGCCTTGAGTGGCTTGTCCGCGCTGCCCGTGGGCGGGCTCACGAGAAAGACGATAGCCTCGAGCAGGTCGTGGATGCCCTCGCCCGTCTTTCCAGAGACGCACACGGCGTCGTCGGCGGGGATGGCAAGCTCGTCCTCGATCTCGACCTTGACCTCCTCGGGATGCGCGGAGGGCAGGTCAATCTTGTTGATGGCCGGTACGATGTCGAGGTCGGCGTTCATCGCGAGGCTCGCATTGGAGACCGTCTGTGCCTCGACGCCCTGGGTGGCGTCGACCACGAGAACGGCGCCCTCGCATGCCGCGAGGCTGCGGGAGACCTCATAGGTGAAGTCGACGTGACCGGGCGTGTCGATGAGGTTGAACTGGTAGGTCTCGCCGTCATCGGCGTCGTACATCACACGGACGGCATTCGACTTGATGGTGATACCGCGCTCGCGCTCGATGTCCATGGTGTCGAGCAGCTGCGACTCCATGTCGCGCTCCTCCACCGTGCGGGTGAGCTCGAGGATGCGGTCGGAGATCGTCGACTTGCCGTGGTCGATGTGCGCAACGATCGAGAAGTTGCGGATGTGGGAAGTGTCAAAAGTATTCATGCAGACCATCTTACCTGAAATTGGCTGGGTCGGGTGCGTGTTTGCCGCTCGGTCAAGTCCTGCGCAAGACGAAGAGCCCACTGGGCTCTTCTTTGCGTGCGGAATCTACGGCAAACACGCACCCGACCCAGCCCCAAGGCTCGACGGCCGCGCATTCAGAACGAGATTCCGCCTGAAAGTCGCCCGTAAACGTAAGCTCAACGTAGCCCAGCGAGAACATATAAGGTTCGACGTAGATTCCGCACGAGCGGAAGGCGCCTGTGGGGCCTCGTCGCGAGCAGGACTTGACCGAGCGCCGAATCTTATATGCTCTCGATGGGCGAGCGTCTACAGTTGTCCTGCCTCAGCGAGCATTTGCTTGGCGTGGGCGAGAGATTCCTCGGTGGCGTCGCCCGAAAGGAGGCGGGCGACTTCGGCGATCCGCTCGGGACCCTCAACGCGCAGCAGACGCGTCTCGGGGACGTCCTCGGAATCATCGCGACGGACCACGTAGTGGACGGAGCCCTGCACCGCGACTTGCGCGAGGTGCGTAACCACGATCACCTGGTGCGTGCGGGCAAGGTCGGCGAGCACCTGGGCGAGCGAACGCGCCGTGGCACCGCCAACGCCGGCGTCGACCTCGTCGAATACGAGCGTATCGACGGCGTCGGCTTCACCAAGCACCACTTTTGCGGCGAGCATCACGCGCGAGAGCTCGCCGCCACTCGCGATACGGCGCAGGGGACGCGGCGTAAGGCCGGCGCCACTGCGGTACAGCAGCTCGCAAGCGCAGGGCCCCTGGGCGGTCCAGCGTTCGCGCGGGAGCTCGCGGCTCTCCCACACCAACTCGGCACGCCCCATCTCCAGTCGTGCCATCTGCTTGCCCACCTCGCGGCAAAACCGCGGAGCCGCGGCATTACGGCGCTTGGTAAGCGCGCGGGCCGCCTCATCGAGAACGGCCTCGGCAGCCTCAAGCGCCTCGCGGGCACGACGGACGCGGGCCTCGGCGTCATCGACGAGGCTCAGCAGCTCGGCAGCCTCGGCACGACGCGCGAACACGTCCTCCATGCGCGGACCCCATTGGCGCAGCAGTCCCTTGAAGGCCGAGAAACGCTCCTGTGCCGCCGCGAGCTCGGCGGGGTCGTAATCCACGGAGTCACGATAGCGCCGTAGGTCGGAGGCGGCGTCCTCGATGATAATCGCGGCACTCGTGAGCTCCTCGGTAAAATCGGCGAGCTTGGCATCGACTGAACCCATACGCGAAAGGCCGGCAATGGCGGAGTTGAGGGCATCAAGTGTTCCCCCTTCGCCCGAGAGGGCCTCAGAGGCGTCGTTGGCGCAGCTCGCAAGCGCCTCGGCATGCTCCGCTCGGGGCAGACGCTCCTCAAGCTCCTCGTACTCACCGGGCTTGGGGTCGACTTCGTCAATACGCTCAAGGGCAAAACGGGCTTCCTCAAGTCGACTTCCCTGCGTGCGGCTTGCCTCTTCCACACGGGCAAGCTCACGAGCCGCCTCGGCGGCGCGCGCAAGCGCTTCGCGATACGCCTTGAGCGCGTCGGCAACGCCGGTGCCCGCCCATGCGTCTACCATACCCACATGGGAGGCGGGATCGAGCAGGCGTTGATGCTCGTGCTGGCCGCAAAGGTCAATCAGAGGGCTCACGCGCTCGGAAAGCTCACGCACGCTGGCCAAGCCGCCGTCGATGCGCGCGCGAGAGCGACCGTCGGCACCCAGGCGGCGCGTCACCACGAAGCCCTCCTCGTCATGTGGGCCCGCAAACAGACGGCCCTCCACCAGCGCGCCTTCGCTCCCCTCTCGAACCGCGGAGGAGTCGGCACGCTCCCCCATGAGCAACTTGAGTGCGGAGAGCAACGCGGTTTTTCCCGCTCCGGTCTCACCCGTGAGCACGGTGAGGCCCGCGCCCGGTACGAGGTCCGCCTCGCGGATCAAGGCCACATTATCGACATGGATCTCATCGATCATGACGCACTCCGTAGAACACACGGCTCACCGAGCGGTAAAAGCTCTGCGGACCATAATCGAGCAGCAGAACATCGGCGTCACCCCGACGAACCTCCACACGGTCGACCTCGCCCTCGCAGGTGAGGAACTGGCCGTCGACGGCGATGGCGGGCACCGAGGGGCGGTCCTTGGACATCTTGAGTTCGATCACATCGGAGGGCGAGGTGAGGAAGGCGCGCGCCTGAATAGTGTGCGCCGCGATAGGCACGCAGACCATGCCCGCGTAATCGGGGCTGACGATGGGGCCTCCTGCGGAAAGCGCATAGCCCGTCGAGCCGGTGGCCGTGGACACCACCACGCCGTCGCCACGTAGACGGTCGATATGATGGCCCGAGACCGTGATATCGAATTCAACCATATCGGACAGCGGGCCACGCGTAAGGGCCAAGTCGTTCAGGGCGAAGCTCGTGTAGGAGCGCTCCTCGCCGAACTCATCAACGCTCACGATATCGCAGGCGAGCGTTGCGCGACGACTCACGTGCAGCTCACCTGCAAGGGCATCACCCACTACGGTGAGGACGTTGCGATCCTCGGGCCTGGCCGCCGTAAGAAAGCCCAAATGGCCATAGGAAAGGCCGAGAATGGGGATCTCGCGGTATCCCACGATGCGTGCGGCGCGCAGCAGCGTACCGTCACCGCCGAGTGAGATCACCAGCCCACAGTCTTCAAGGTCGGGCGTCAACTCGATGCCGGAGCGCTGGTCGGGGGCCCACTCGACCTCGAAGCCCTGACGCGTGAGCCAGAGCTCCAAGGCAAGACCGCTCTCAACGGCCTCCTGCTTGTAGTAATTGGGGACGAGAAAGACCATCATAGCGAGGCCGCCTTACTCACGAGCAACGCGATGCGCTCATCGAGGGCGCGTGCGTTGGAACACAGACCTTGGACGTCGCGGGCGCCCCGAGCGCCCAGCAGGAAGAACTCACGATTGCCCTTCGCCCCCTTGATGGGCGAGGCGCACACGTCGAGCGGGGCGAGGCCGCTTTGGGCGAGCAGGCGCACCGTTTGCTCCAACACGCGCGCGTGCACCGTGGGGTCGCGCACGATACCGCCTTCCCCCACCTCGTCTGGCGCCGCCTCGAACTGCGGCTTGACGAGCGTGAGGAAGGCGCCGTCGGCCGAGATAAGCTCGAGCACCGCAGGTAAGATGGTGCGAATGCTGGTGAAGGAGACATCGCACACGGCTAGGTCGAAGGCCCCCGCATGACCGAGCGCGGGTACATCGACGATGTTCGTGCGCTCGAGCAGGGTCACGCGGGCGTCGTTGCGCAAGGACCAGTCGAACTGGGCACGGCCCACATCGACGGAGACCACGTGCGCAGCGCCGCGCTTAAGCAGGCAGTCGGTAAAACCACCCGTCGAACATCCCACATCGAGGCAGGACAGGCCCGAGGGGTCGACCTCGAACGCGTCGAGGGCACCGGCCAGCTTGAGGCCCCCGCGGCCCACATAGGGAATGCGCCCCTTGACATGCAAGGGCGTGCCGGGCTTGACCATCATCCCGGGAGAGCTCAGGCGCTCGCCACCCGAAGAGACGAGACCCGCCATCAACGTGCGCAGGGCATCTGCGCGGTTCTCGCAGATGCCCTGGGAAATCAATTCATCATCTAGACGAACACGTGCCACGATGTGCCCTTCTTACGCGTCCTCGGCGCTCGAATCCGCGCCGGAGGGCCCATCCGAAGACGCGGTTGCTTCGGGTGTACGCGCGTCCTTGACCGCCGAATCTGCCGAGTCCTCGGAGCCGTCACGCGACTCCCGCTCATCGAGCATGTCGACCTCGCGAGGCGACAGCTCGAACGAGTCGACCATATCCACGGCGCGCGAGCCAAGCTCGATCGCCTCATCGAACAAATCGAGGCTGCGCTCGAGCGAGGTGTCCTTGGAACGAACTTGAGCGATGATCTGGTCCAGACGCTCCGTGATGTCGTCGAAAGTGCCCTCGGCCATGTCCTACTCCCCGTCGGAGGAATCGAACGGGTCGAGGAACATATCGTCGAGGTCCTCGGTCTCAAAGCCATACTCGGCTGCCTCGAAGCGCGCGCGGGCCTCCTCGGCGGCGCGGGCGGCTTCGCGTTCCGCCTCGAGCCGCTTGGGATCGATCTCGAACCACAGGGCGGAAATGCAGGCAGCCTCGCAGTCATCTGCCGTGACGGTGCACGCAACGTGCTGGAGGCTCGGCAGATGGCGCTCACGGACGATGCGGCCGAGCACGCCGTTCACAAAGCCGGCGGAGTCGTCGGTGCCGTACGCCTTGGCGACCTCGACGGCCTCATTGATGACGACGGCGGCATCGAGGGTATCGGCCACCTGGAAGTACAGCTCGTACACGGCGGCGCGCAGCAAGTTGCGGTCGGCACCGGGCATGCGCTCGAGGCTCCAATTGGCGGAGACGGCGCGCAGCGCGGAATCGATGCGCTCGCGATTGGCGTCCACGCCGCGCGCGATCTCTACCGCGTAATCTGCCAGCGGGCCCTTGGAAAGCGTGAAATCGCCGGCAAGAACGTCGGCCACGGACTCGCCGCGGACCTCCGCCTGGAACAAGATCTGAAGGGCCTGGCTACGGGCGAGCGTACGCCCGCGGTTGACCTTAAGGGATGCCACGCGCTACTCCTTGGGGAAAACGAGGCTGTCGATGCAGATGTTCACGCTCTCGACCTCGACGCCCACCTGGGCATCGATGGCGTTGACCACGGCCTCGCGCACGACCTCGGCGAGCTTCTTGAACGGATAGCCGAAGAAGACCGTGAGGTGCACGGTGAGACGGAGCTTGTCGTCAATGACCTCGGCCTCGACGTCCTCACCCACCTGCGTGGACTTGGCGGAGAACATGGAAACGAGATTGGTGGCGAGGTCCTTGACGCCCACAGACGCGACGCCTTCGACCTGCTCGACGGAACGGGAGACGATGGCGGCCAGGACCTCAGGCGCGATGCCGATTCCTGCGATGGTGATCTCTTGCGACATGGTCACTCCTTACGTGAATGCGTGATGCGCGAGGATGCGATTAGAGGCGCTGGACGAACTCGCCGGTGCGGGTATCGACCTTGATGCGCTCGCCCTCGTTGAGGTACATGGGGACCTGAACGACCGCGCCGGTGTCGATGGTGGCGGGCTTGGTGGCACCTTGGACGGTGTTGCCCTTGGCACCCGGGACGGTCTCGACGACCTCGGCCTCGATGAACATGGGCGGATTCACGCCGAGCAGCTCGGTATCGGCGTAGAGGAGCTGGGCGTTGTCGTTCTCGCGCAGCCACTTGGCGTTGTCGCCGATGAAGTCGGCGGGCACCGGGATCTGCTCATAGGAGCTCATGTCCATGAAGTAGTAGTTGTCGCCGTCGTTGTAGAGGTACTGCATCTCGTTGGTGATGAGCTGCACGCTCTCGAACTTGGAACCGGCGTTGCAGGTGTTCTCGACCACGCGGCCGGTCTTGAGGTCCTTGGTCTTGTAGCGGACGAAGGCACCGCCCTTGCCGGGCTTGACGTGCTGGAACTCGACGATGGTGTAGTACTTGTCCTTGATCTTGAGACCCATGCCGTTGCGGAAGTCGGCGGTGGTAATGGAAGCCATGGCTTGCCTTTCTGTAGAGGAGTCGAACCTGAAAAGTATACTCTCAAATGCGCTTAACAGTCGATGACGACCAGCTCGTGCGTAGAGGTCGTGAAGGGCTCGTAGCCGTCCTTCGTCACGACGCCGTAGTCCTCCAGGCGCACGCCGCCCACGCCGGGCAGGTAGATGCCGGGCTCCACGGTGATGACGGCGCCCTCCTCCACGATGTTGCTCTTGCGGCCGAAGACCGGAAGCTCGTGGATGTCGATGCCCACGCCATGACCGAGGCCGTGGCCGTAGTACTCACCGTAACCGGCATCGCCGATGATCTTCTGAGAGAGCAGGTGGATATCGTGACCGTCCACGCCGGCGCGGATCGCGGCGACGCACTCCTCGTGCGTACGGCGAACGATGTCGTAGATCTCACGTTGCTTCTCGGAGGGCTCGCCCACGCAGACCGTACGGGTCATGTCCGACTTGTAATCGCGGTACCCCGCGCCGTAGTCCATAAGGACGAAGTCACCCTTCTCCACCACGCGGTCACCGGGGATGGCGTGCGGGTTGGCGGTATTGGGGCCGCTCGCGACGATGGAGCCAAAGGCCAGGCCATCGGCACCGTTGTCGAACATGAAGGTTTCAAGCTCGGTGCGGAGCTGCTT
This sequence comes from Collinsella sp. AF08-23, assembly GCF_003479805.1. Lineage (GTDB taxonomy): Bacteria > Actinomycetota > Coriobacteriia > Coriobacteriales > Coriobacteriaceae > Collinsella. The sequence goes on from NZ_QUHV01000006.1 coordinate 22,803, forward strand.
TTCCGTGTAGCCGGGACGGATGAACTCGCACATATGGACGAAGGCGGCGTCGGTGATGGACTGCGCATGGCGCATGAGCTCGATCTCCTCGGCGTCCTTGATGGCGCGCATGAGCTGGAGATCTCCGTGCATGAGCGGCAGGCTCGCGCAGATGGAGCAATCCTCTAGCCCGCGCTCGATGCCGCGGTAGAAGTTGATCTGCATGTCGTCCTCGACAGCGACGGTACGGCTCTTGGTATCGCGGGCGCGCTCGGCGACCCAACGCGGAATGTCGATGACCTCCATGTCGAGCTTCCACTCGACACCCTCGGGAAGGTTCTCCTCGAAGGTGTTGAAGTACCGGGAGTCGGTGTGCAGGTAGCAGGCATCAGCGGTGATAAAGGCGGCGTGCGGGTATTCGCCGGTGTAATCGAAGACCCGCATGGCCCCAGTGAGCCAGCGAAGGTTTGCCTCGTCGCGCACGACCACGGCGTCGTAGCCGCGCTCTGCCATGAGGGCACGCAGGCGGGCGATGCGGCCGGCGGGACCGTTAAGTTTCTGGGACATAGGATGATCCTTTCTCGAGAACAGGCTGGCTGGGATGTGTGCAATGGGAAGACAGATGCGTCCTGCGCCATTATCGCACTCCAAGAGGCTAGGGATGGCGCGAGGCGAGGAACGCACGGGCGTGGCGCTCGAAGACCTCGTCGTCTACCGATGCCAGGCGAATGATGCCCGGATGCTTGGGCAGGGCAAACTGGAAACGGTTCGAGCGACGGAAGCGCTCGGCGCGCACGGCATCGATGAACGCCTCGGGCTCGATTGAGAACTCGAGCTCCTCGATGCCCAGGTCTTCCAGGCGATCGTCGAGGGCAAACATCTCATCAACGGGAAACTCGCACACGTCGACGGCAAGACGCGCCTCGAAGCGCATGCCCTCGGCGTAAAGACGGTACCCGGGGATGGAGGAGTCATTCAAACACACGGCTAGTGCGCGAGCCGTGGTATCGCCGTACATGAACGCGCGGCGTGCGGAGGGGCTCGCCGACTTGACAGTATTCATGCGCGAGGTATGCGCACTGGTGAACGCCTCCATGAGCGAGACTTCACTACCGGCGACCATGCCCTCGACCGTGGACTCGAACGACTCCCAGCACTTGCGGCTCTCGGCGAGGCTCGCCGCGCACATGAGCGCGTAGCCCAGGCCATTGCGCTGCGAGTCGAACGCGCGCACAAGGTCGAGATCGCATATGACGAGACCGACCTCAGGCGCAAGCGACACGCCCGCATCATGTGCCCCAACGGAAAGGGGCACCATCTGGGTGGGTGCCATGATCATGGCATCGAGCGTCGTGGGGACAAGAGCGCACGCGCACCCTCCGCACCACGAACGGGCGATGTACGCGGAGATGGAGCAGACGGGGGCGGAGCCAACGCCCACGACGAGGTCCTCGGCAGTGAGGCCGAAAGACGCGAGGCGCACGAACAACCCGCCGACAGTTGCGAACGAGCTCGCGGCCTCTCCATCGAGCGCCACCTCATCCACGCGATATCCGGCATCGATAAGCGAACGGCGCACGTTAAGGACAAGGTCCTCGGGCAGGTCGGCATCGGCAACCATGAAGGCGCGACAGGGACGCCCCACGGCGCCGGCGAGCATTTTGGAGAGCTCGGAAAACGCACCGCAGCCAAAGCGCAAATCGGTGCTGCGGGTGCCAAAGTTGAGAAGCTTGCGACGAATCGTCATATCAGACCACGCTCCAAGAGCAGTTCGGCAACGGTATAGGACACATCGGTGAACGAGGTGCCGCGAATATCCACGGTAAGGTCGGCGGCTTGTCGGTACAACGGGCGGCGATGTTCGAGCAGACGCGCGGCGTGCTCGGCGCTGCGGAAATCGGGTCGGGTGTCGGAGCGGCGGATTTGACGCAGGGAGTCGTCTAAGTCACCGTCGAGATACACGCAGTAGCCCATCTCGTGCATGAGCTCGATGTTGCGAGGGGTCTCCACGACACCACCCCCACATGAGACGAGCAGGCTGCGCTCCGAACGCAGCCCCTCGAGCACGGCGGTCTCGAGCTCGCGAAAGCGGTCCTCGCCAAGTTCCTCGAACACGCGGGCGACGGTGCTGCCGCAACGCCGCTCGACCAAGCGGTCGGTGTCGACGAAACGGCGATGGAACATCCGTCCCAGGTTTCGGGCGAGCGTCGACTTGCCGGCCCCAAGGAATCCGACGAAGAAGACGTGATCGCATCCGTGCTTGACCGCCTGCGCCATGGCGACCTACTCCTCGCAGGCCACGTGACGCAGGGCGCGGCGCTCGAAGATGCGGAAAATCTGCGTGTACCACAGGTCGACGGTTGTCTGTGGCTTGACCAGAATAGTGTCGATACCGGCGAAGTTTCCGCCCCACACATCGGTGTAGAGCTGGTCGCCGATCATGACGGCCTCCTCCGGCTTCGCGCCCAAACGGCGCATACCCGCCGTGATCGCATAGGGCAGCGGCTTGCACGCGAAGGAGATGTAATCCATCTTGAGCTCGCGCGCCGAGCGCGAGACATGACTCTTGTGCCAGTTGTTGGACACCATGATGAGCTCGAAGCCGAGCTCGCGCGCATGGTCGAGCCACGCCGCCACGCTGGCGGGCGCGTCCTTGCGGTCACGCGGGACGAGCGTATTATCGCGATCGAGTAGAATGGCGCGTTTGCCGGACGCCCAAAGGGCGTCGAGGTCGATGCGCTCAACGCTCGAAACATAGCGTGCAGGGGAAAACCAGCTCATTGCCTACTCCCAAGACTGCATGTGCTCATCGTAGGTCTCGGAGAAATACTCCTCGTCCTGCGTGATGTAAAAGTAGAGGTCATTTGAATCGGTCGGGTTCAAGGTAGCCTGAATCGCCTCGACCGACGGCGCGCAGATGGGCGTGGGGGGAAGTCCCGCGTTCTTATAAGAGTTATACGGGCTGTCGATGCTCTGGATGTCATCGGCCGTGACGGCGCCGCCCGTCACATACATGAGCGTGGCGTCACTTTGCAGGTACGGGCGACCCGCAAAATCACCCTTCCCGCTCATGCGGTTGAGGAAGACGGAGGCAACATGCGCGCGCTGGCTGGCGTTCAATCCCTCACGCTCAACAACGGAAGCGAGGACGAGCAATTCATAATCGCTGAGGTCGAGCCCATAGCGCTCGTTGATAGCGATGCGGGCGGCCGTGAAGTCGAGCGCGTCGACCACATCCGTCTGATACTGGTCGAGCATGGCGCGAATAATTTGATCGGCCGTGGGAGTGCCCGAGAAGGTATACGTCTTTGGATAAAGGAAGCCCTCAAGGGAATCGTCGGCTGCCTCAGACAAGAAGGGATAATCCGAAACGTAAGCGCTCGCCTTTGCCTGGGCAAGGAAGTCATCGGCAGAGATGCCATAGGTCTCCTCAACGAGCTGCGCCGTCTGCCCGACAGTCCTGCCCTCGGGCACCGTGAGCTTGGCGCCACTGGCATTCGGGCCCTCGACGAGCTGCTCGACCACTTCGACGGGATCCTGCAGCGTCTCGAACTGGTAATCGCCGGGCTTGAGCGACATCTCGGCATTCAGCTTCTTGACGGCGGCATAGTACTCCGAGGGATCCTCGATAATGTGGTTCTCGGAAAGGATGGAGGCTATGGTATCGCCAGAGGCACCATCGGGAATGGTGATAGTGACCTGCTGGCCCGCCTCAACGGTTTGATCGGATCCGCTAAACAGACGAGGGAAGATAAAGATGGCAGCACCTGCGACGACGGCGATGGCGATGAGGACGCCGACGATCACCGGAATCGGAGAGCCCTTCTTATGCGAATCTCCACTACGGCTGTATACAGGCTGAACACCAGTGCGGGAGGGCTGGGCGGAAACGGGACGCGAGGTGTTCTGCGAGAAACGAGTGCCCGCTGGACGCGGCGCGGCGGTACGACTCGAGGCAGACGAAGCGGGGGCAGACCCATTGGTGCGGAATCGCTTGCCCGCCGGACGGGACGTGTCGCCGGGGCGATGGGAACCGGAGTAATCAGCCACGGTCTTCCTTTCGTCTCTGAGAGTCGAGCCACGCCTGCAGGAACAGCGAAGCCGAGATCATATCTACCTTACCGCGCATCTGTTTTTCGCTCAAACCCTGCTCACGCAAAACGCGCTTGGCCTCGCTCGAGGAAAGGCGCTCGTCGATGAACTCGAGGGGAAGGTCGCAGGCACGCGCTACGCGTTCGGCGATCGCACGGATATGCTCTGCCTGCGGGCCTTCCTCCCCCGCCATCGTCTGGGGCAGTCCGCAGACGAGGACATCGGGCTCATGGTCCTCAATGATCATGCGAAAGGTGAGCGCCATATTCTCAACCTCGGAAGCAGGGAGGACCTTGAGCGGCATAGCGACGCGCCCGGTGCGGTCAGAGACCGCGATACCGGTGCGTGTGCCGCCAATATCGAGCGCGAGTGCAACCACCTCTGGACGCCTCGGTTACGCGTTCAGCGCATCGCTCGCGGCCTCGAGAGCAGCAGCGATGCCCGCGGCATTCTTGCCGCCAGCCTGCGCCATGGTGGGCTTACCGCCACCACGGCCATCGACGAGCGGCACGATCTGCTTGATGACGTTACCCGCGTGGAAACCAGCGGCGGCGGCGTCATCGGTCGCGGCGGCCAGTAGCGCGGGCGTACCCTTCTCGGTCACCGTGGCGAGCACGCAGGCGACCGGGCCGGCGATCTTGCCGCGCACGGTGTCCCACACATTGCGCAGGTCCGCCGCCTCGAGCCCCGTGAGCTCGGCGGTCACGAGCTTGTACGAACCCATGTCGGCGGCATTTTCGATCGCCGCGGAAATGGCATCGGAGCCACCGCCGGTGAGCGCGCGCTTGAGCTTCTGGTTGACCTCGCGCAGCTCGGACTGGAGCACAGCGATGCGCGTGGGAACCTCCTCAACACGGCACTTGAGGCCAGCGGCGGCCGACTCGGCCAGCGCAGCGCGCTCCTCGAGATACGTGATGGCGCCGGTGCTGGTCACAGCCTCGATACGACGGACATTGGAACCGGTGGAGGACTCGGAGACGATCTTGAACAATCCGAGCTCCGCCGTGTTGGCAACGTGGGTGCCGCCGCACAGCTCGCGGGAGAAGGGCTCATCCTCGACGCCCACGGACACGACGCGAACCACGTCGCCGTACTTCTCACCAAAAAGCGCCACGGCGCCGGAGGCCTTGGCCTCCTCAATGCCCATGACGGTGGTCACCACGGGCTTGGCGGCAAAGATCTGCTCGTTGACCAGGTCTTCCACCGCGCGGACCTGCTCAGTGGTCATGGCCTCGAAGTGCGTGAAGTCAAAGCGCAGGCCCTCGGGAGACACCAGCGAACCGGCCTGGTTGACGTGGTCGCCCAGGACCTCCTTCAAGGCGGCGTCGAGCAGGTGGGTGGCGGTGTGGTTGCGACGGAGCAGACCGCGGCGGGCGAGGTTGTAACCGACAAAGACGGTGTCACCCTGCGAAAGGGCGCCGATGAGCTTGCCCTCATGGACGTACAGACCGCCCTTGGCGATAGTGTTATTGACGAAGAACTGGGCGTCGACGGTGTCGATAAGGCCGTGGTCACCCATCTGGCCGCCCATCTCGGCGTACAGAGGGGTGCGATCGAGCACGACGGCAGCCTCCGCGACGTTCTCGGCGCGCTCGACACGCTCGCCGTTCACGACGATAGCGAGGACCTTCGCGCCCTCGATGCTCTCGTTGTCGTAGCCCACGAACTCGGTGGCGGGCAACTGGTCTGCAAGCTCGGTCCACACGTCGTTGAAGGAACCCCAGGCGTCACCCTTGGCGGCGGCGCGGGCGCGGGCCTTCTGCTCGGCCATCTCGGCATTAAAGCCCTCGATATCGACCGCATGGCCGGCGCCCTCGGCGATCTCGACGGTGAGGTCGATCGGGAACCCGAACGTGTCGTGCAGCATAAATGCGGCGGAGCCGGGAAGCTGCTCGCCATCCGCGAGTGCCGCGAGCTGCTCATCGAGATAAGCGCGGCCGTTGTTGAGGGTGGTGGAGAAACGCTCCTCCTCCGCCTCGACGATACCCTTGACCAGGCCAACGTTCTCGAGCAGGCTCGGATAGGCGTCGCCCATCACATCATTCACCGCGTCGATGAAACGGCCCAGGAACGCGTCCTCAATGCCCAACAATCGCCCGTGGAACACGGCGCGACGCAGCAGGCGGCGCAGCACGTAGCCACGGCCCTCGTTGCCGGGAAGCACGCCATCGGAGATGAGGAAGTTCACCGAACGGGCGTGGTCGGCAATGATGCGTAAGGAACGGGAGGCGCCGGTGTAGTCGTCGTCGACGTAGGTCTTGCCGGAGATCTCCTCGCCCAACTTGATGAGGCTCTGCATGACGTCGCCGTCGAAGAAGGAGCTCTTGTGCTGCATGATGGCGGCCATGCGCTCGAGGCCCATGCCGGTATCGAGATTGCGGTGGGGCAGCTCGGGCATGGAGCCGTCCTCCTGGCGATCGAACTGGGTGAACACGAGGTTCCAGAACTCGAGGAAGCGATCGCAGTCGCAGCCGGGCGCGCAGTCCGGGCATCCACAGCCCACCTCCTCGCCAAGGTCGAAGTAAATCTCGGAGCACGGACCGCACGGACCGGTGGGGCCGGCCGCCCAAAAGTTGTCGTCCTCCCCCAGACGGGTGATGTGGTCGGCAGGCACGCCGAGTGAGCGCCATACGGACTCGGTCTCATCGTCCTCGGTGAAGACCGTGAAGTACAGACGGTCCTTGGGCAGCTTGAAGACCTCAGTGATGAGCTCGTATGCCCACGTGCATGCCTGCTCCTTGGTCACGCCGCCAAAGGCGAAGTTGCCGAGCATCTCGAAGAAGGAGGCGTGGCGCCCGTCGGCACCGATGATGTCGATGTCATTCGTGCGCACGCACTTCTGGCACGAGCACGCACCGATCTCCTTCATGACCTTTTTGCCCTGGTAGAACTCCTTGAACTGGTTCATACCGGCGTTGGCGAGCAGCAGGGACGGGTCATCGGGAACGAGTGAGGAGCTCGGATAAAGCTTGCAGCCCTTGCTCTCGAAAAAGTTGAGGTAGGCCGAGCGGATCTCGGCGGTCTTCATGGTGGGATAGTCGGCGGCCATGCGTAAACTCCCTGGGTTAAATGAGGTCCCGATCACCGGGACAGTTTCCAACCCGTCTAGTATACGTTAACGGCCGTCATCAGTTGTGTCGGTTTCCTCGGGTTTCTTGGCACCCACATCGTGCTCGTGCGAGGTGAAAGGGTTCTCGAAGTCGATGAGCTTTGCCCACGGGTTCTCGAGCTCGGGCTTGGGCATGGCCTCCGCCTCGGGAACCGAGCTCTCGTCGATGATCTGCGAGTCGGCTACGAAACTGTCGTCTCCCAGCGCGTCAAAAGCAGGAACCGGGTTGCCCTGTGCATCACGGAAGGGGGCTCCACGGAAGAGCGCACCCTCGTAGGAAACGATCTGCTCGCCGGTGCGCGTCTCGAAATAGAAGATGAAGAGCGATTTGATGACCGCAACGAGCGGCAACGCGACGATCATTCCCGCGGCTCCACCGAAAGTCGATCCAACAACGAGCGCCGTGAGCGACAAAACCGGATGCACCTGCATCGTGGACTGGTTGATCTTGGGCGCGATCACGTTGTCCGTGATGTTTTGGGAGAGCATAGCCATGACCATCGTCCACAGCGCCATGATGGGGCTGTACACAAGTGCGATCAGAGACGCCAACGCCGCGGATATGGAGGGGCCGACCACGGGAATGATGTTTAACACGCCCGAAAGAACACCCATGGCGCCCGCGTACGGATGGCCCACGATCGCAAATCCCACGAAGGCGAGGAAGCCCTGGATGACGGAGTTAATGACCGTCGAGCGCAGGTAGCCCCCCACCGAACGACTGACCACCGCAACCATGAGGCGATAGTCGTCGGCTTTGCCCTCGGGCAGCACGCGACAGATTTCCTCGTTGATGCGGGGGTAATCGCACGCAAGCCAGAACGCGAGAACGAAGCCGAGGAACACGATGAAGACCGTCGAGGCGATGTTGTTCACCATGGGAACGATGCCATCGCGCACAGCCGCGAGCAGGCCCGAAAGCGCCTGGTTGACGATGTCCTGCGCGGCGGTGAAGATCGAATCGAGCTGAACGATGTCATTCAAATGCTCGACCACGGCGTACTTGCTCTCCATGCGCACCACCCACGCACCGAGGGCGGAGAATTTGGAAGGAGCATCGCGCAGGAGGTCGATGAGCTGCCCGGTAACCATGGGGATCACGAGCGCAAAGAGTAGAATCAAGCCGACCATGACAACGATGAGGCCTATCAGGGCACCCGCACCACGGGGGACACGGTGGCGCTCGAGCCAATTGACGATGGGCGAGGCGACGAATGCCGAGAGGCAACCGACGGAGAGGAAGAGCAGCACACTCGAAAGCGAGCCGATCAGGTTCAGCGCGACGGAGGCGATGATGATGACGCCGATGACGATCCAGATGTTGAAAAACGTGATGCGGGCCACACGCTCTGCGTGCGAAGTATCGTGCTTCATAGTTCCTCTCACCAACCGGACCTAGCCGGCCATGGACCCGTCGGGGTCGATTTTGTCTTGGATCTTCTTGAGCGTACGCCTGAGCAGACGGCTCACCTGCACTTGGGAGATGCCGAGCTTCTCGGCAATTTCAATCTGCGTCATCCCCTGCAGGAAGCGCATCTCAATGACCTCGCGCTCACGCGGCGAGAAGCTCGCAAGTGCCTCCTCGATGATGATGCGATCATCGGTGAAGGCGAGGTCTTCATCCTCCGTGGCATATCGGTCGATGACCGAGGGGGTGTCGTCATCCTCCATGCCCGAAGGCGCCTCAAGCGAAACAGAGCTATACGCGGAAGAAGATTCCATGGCCTCGAGCACCTCGTCGACGGAGGCGTCCAGATACTCCGCAATCTCGGCGATAGTCGGCGAACGCTGAAGCTTGGAGGTAAGGGTATCGGTGGCCTGGTTGACCTTTGCCGAGAGCTCTTGCAGGCGCCTAGGCACACGGACGCTCCAACCCTTGTCACGGAAATGCCGCTTAATCTCGCCCATGATGGTGGGCGTGGCGAACGTGGTGAACTCGAGGCCGCGACTCGGATCGAAGCGGTCGATAGCCTTGAGCAAGCCCAGATACCCGACCTGCACGAGGTCATCGAGAGGCTCTCCGCGATTCTTGAACTTATTGGCGATGAAGCGCACGAGATTCAGATGGGACATCACGAGTTTCTCGCGAGCATCCATATCGCCCTCTTCTTTGAAGCGGCGGAAGAGCTCGCGCGTCTTCTCCTTGTCCCAGGCGCTTTTACCCGAGGTTTTAGATGGCATCGACGTCCGCCTTCACGTCGAGCACCAAGCGAGCGGGCGCCTCGTGCTTTTCGTAGACATCGCAGACCGAGCCCAAGATGAGATCGGCGTACACGGCGGTCGGGTCCTCCTCAGAGGGCACTGCGAACGCCGTTGCGGACAACTGGAACGTCATGGCGACATGACGCTCATCGACATCGAAGTCGATGACTAGGTCCTCACCCGGCGTCGTTCCGCAAGCGTAGATGAATGCCTCCTCCGCAGCCATGCGCATGTCTTCGACGCGCTCGACCGACATGGCGGAAAGCGTCGCCACGTTCGCGGCGGTCATGCGCACGATGCGCGCGAGATGCGGCTCGCAAGCAACGGTAAGGGCGACACGCGTGGGATTACTCATGGTCGGACTCCTCGGCGGGGGTGTAGGTGAAGTACTGACGGGGCTCATCTGCCTCAATGGGCTCTGTCTCCCCCGAGGCATGGTCGAACGAGCCGGGCGTCTCTGCTGCCGGGGCAGCCGCTGTGTCGCCGAAGGTGCGGGGTGCGGGCATGGACTCAGTCTTACGCGGCTTGGCAAACAGCTTGTGAACCTTCTCACTCGCGGCGTCAGCAAAACCGGTCACGGCACTCGACGCGCTGCTGGCGGCACCGCTTACCGCGGAGACGTCACGAAGTACACCGTTGACCTCGATAAGGTCTGCCGAGAGTGCCTCAGTCGCGACCGTGGCCTGCTTGAGCAGGGGTTCGATCTGGGACACAGCCGGCTGCAGTTCGTCGACCACACCATCGAGCTTGGCGACCACAGGACGCGCCTCCTCGATGGTGCTGTTGATCTGCTCGACGGTCTTATCGAGCGAATCGACCACGCCGCGTGTACGACGCAGCATGAGGGCCAACTCGACGACGGCCCAAGCGCCGGCGAGCGCCAAAACGATAAGGACGATCTGGATGGGATCCATGAATGCCTCCGTAGTTGTCTCGTCACAGATAGATTGATGATACCCGTTCGCGTCCAATTCAACCATCTCGCTTCTCCCGTGCGCGGGCGGCGATCATTTTGCTCGGTCAAGTCCTGCGCAAGACGAAGCGTCCACTGGACGCTTCTTTGCGTGCGGAATCTACAAAATGATCGCCGCCCGCGCACGGGGGAAGCGAGATGACAGGCATGGCGCACACTTTGAAAGAGTTGTGAACCACAGCGGTTATCTAGGGCGGGTCTCGGCGCGCCATTGTTCCCAACCTCGGCCGCTGGGGTGCCAGAAGGCGCCGGGCTCGAGACCCTCAGGGAGATACCGCTGCGGTACCCAGCCCTCTGGGTAGTCGTGTGGATACTTGTACTCTCCATATTCGTCTGAACCCGGGCGATGGCGGTCGCGCAAGTGGTTGGGGACTTCGCGCTGACCACTCGAGCGCACGTCTTCGAGGGCGGCGTCTATGGCGGCTTCGGCGGCGTTGCTCTTGGGAGCCAGTGCGTTGTAGATGGCTGCCTGCGCCAGATTGATGCGGCATTCGGGATAACCGATCACCTCAGCGGACTTGAATGCGGCCTCGGCGACCAGCAAGGCTGTAGGGTCGGCGTTCCCGATATCCTCGCTTGCCTGGATCATGATGCGACGCGCGATGAACTTGGGGTCCTCCCCCGCGTCGATCATGCGGGCGAGCCAGTACACCGCGGCATCGGGATCACTGCCCCGCATCGATTTGATAAACGCGGAGATGATGTCGTAGTGCATGTCGCCAGACTTATCATAGGAGAGCCCGCGCCTGGGGTTCGCCTGCTTGACGTCCTCGAGTGTGATCTCGATGGGAGCTCCCTCGGCGCGAACGTCCTCCGCCGGGTCTGCCGGACGCGTAAGCGCAATCTCGCTTGCGAGCTCAAGCGTGGTGAGCGAGCTGCGCCCGTCGCCCGCGGCAAGCGTGCAGATCGCCTTGATGACCTCATCACTCGCCGTGTACCTGCCCGCCAAGCCCTCTGGGGCCCCAAGAGCACGGCGCACCAATTGCTCAACGTCCGCGTCGCTCAGGTGCGTCAGTTCGACCACACGACTGCGCGAGAGCAACGCGGAGTTGACCTCGAAATACGGATTCTCGGTGGTGGCGCCGATCATGACCACGGTGCGGTTCTCCACCGCATGGAGCAGAGCATCCTGCTGGGAGCGGGAGAACCGATGGATCTCATCGATAAACAGAATAGTACGGCGGTCGAACATCATGAGGCGGTGCTTGGCCTCCTCGATCTCGCGACGCAGGTCCTTGACCGTACCCGTCACCGCCGAAACCTCGACGAACTCACTCTTCGTGTGTGCGGCGATGATGTGGGCCAGGGTGGTTTTACCCGTACCGGCAGGTCCATAGAGGATCACGCTCGAAAACACGTCATGTTCGATGGCGCTGCGCAGCCACGAACCAGGCCCCACCGCCTTCTGTTGACCCACGTAATCGTCAAGCGTGTTGGGACGCATGCGCACCGCCAAGGGTGCGTTCTTGAGCTGTTTGCTCCGCTCGGAGCTGCTGAAAAGGGTATCCATGAATCCGTTCCGTCGATTCGCCATCGCATGTGATTCTAGCAAATGGAATGATAGATTCAAACACCTGTTCGTATTAGCGTTCGTTGATGTACGTGCGCTGGGGGAACTTGAGCTCCGGGAACAACGTGCACGCAAGCTCGGTAAAGTATCCATCTGTCATGCTCGCGATATAATCGACGACCGTCTGGTCAAGATCACGCTCCCACTCGTACGTGCGCCCGTAGTACGACAGAGCCTTGTCGATGCGCGCGATGTGGTGGCGGAAGATATAGCTCTGCTCGTCATGTGCCTTAAGGTCGCCTAGGAAATGCTCGTACATGAGGCTGAATGCGCGCGCCATCGTCGCCGCCTCCTGCTCCTCGATGCCAGCCGAGTGATAGATCTTTTCGTAATTCTCACGCTTCGCGCGGCGGATCTCGCAGAACAGCTCCTCGCTCATCTCGATGCGGTCCTTACCGTAACTGTGCTCGACGATGTCGATCGAGGCGCGCGTGAGAATCCAGGAATTGTATCGACCACCTAAACCGTCTTCAAACGCGTCTTCCGAGAGTAAACCCGCCTCGATGGCGTCCTGACGGTCGCGCCCCACATAGGCGATGATATCCGAGATGCGCACCACGCAAGCCTCGAGCGTCATGGGGCGCAGCGTCTTGACGTAGTCGAAGTCGTGGGTGTAGCACTCCCCCACCACGTGGTCGAACTGCTCGAACGATTCCATGCCCGAGAGCTCGAAGACGCGCTGCTCGTACTCGCCGTTATGGCACAGCACGCCATCGAGCGTCTGCAGCGACAGGTTGCGACCGTAGAGCTTGTCGAGCACCCGGACCGAATGGACGTTGTGGAAAAACGAGCGGCCGGTGCGGGCGGTGGTGATGTCGTTGAGGCGCGCCTCCCCCGCATGGCCAAAGGGCGTGTGCCCCAGATCGTGCCCCAAACCGATCGCCTCGATGAGGTCACAATTGAGACCGAGCGCGCGCCCGATGTCCCGCGCAATGCGCGCCACCAGCTGCACGTGGAGGCCACGGCGCGAGAGATCGTCGTTGCTGCGGAAGCTGAACACCTGCGTCTTGCCGTTGAGGCGGCTGTAGGCGGGCAGATGCATGATCTTCTCGGCATCACGCACGTACGACGGACGCCAGATGCTACCGGCGTCACCTGCGCGCGGCTCGCGGCGAATCGCCGCATCGTCGGCGGCGCGATAAGGATTGATCCATCCTGCAGCACGATCCTCCTCCATACGCTCGACCAGCTCGGCGCTCAATTGGTCGGGCATGGCGAGTAGGCGATGCGTGAGATCACTCGTTGACTCTGAGGCATCGACAGTCATACGGGGATTCACATCATTTGTCTTCTGTTGCTGTACGTTCGTCATGTTCCATCTCCTCCTGTCATCGTTGATCGAGACCAATCATCGCACGGCGTGCGGACATACATCGATTCGCATTCGCAGCCGGACGGCTAACCCATACGAACGGCAACGATCACCACCAACAACAAAGGAACTACGAAGGGCAGTAGCGGCAACGAGACGCGCCGTGCAAACAAGCCGGTCAAGGCAAGCAACACCAAGCCGCCTCCAAACGCCGCGAGGGCTTCGAGGGGCCTCCAAAGCGAAAGCGCGGCGAGGAACTTGACGTCCCCCATGCCAAGGCCCGCGCGTCCCTTGTGCCAACGGCGCCACCACAACTCGAATGCGACGATCACCGCACTCGTGAGGGCGGATACCAGCGCGCACCACATGAGTCGCAGCAGGCCTCCCGTAGCCAAGCTCAAGGCCGCGCACGCAAGTGCCAAGCCCACTCCGAGCACGGTGGGAAACCTCCGCTCACGCGCATCGACCACCGCAGCCGCAACCAACAGGACGCACACGAGCAGCGTCAACGCACCTGCAGCGAGGCCCCTAGACGAAGCCCCCTCCATCAAATTGCCCGCCTGTACCATGTATACCACCTCGACACTCGCCCGCCGCCACGCCAACGCGGGTATAATGGCGGCAATGAACTCGACCTTTCACGGGAGACCTATGGAAACGCCCACGTTCGACTACAGCACCAAACCCGAACCCCAAATGACCGGTCCACAGGCGGCGGACGCCGACGTCATAGAGTCCATTGACGGCCAGCGAGTGATCGAAAGCGCGAGCGCTTCGACCGCGCCTCAGACGAACTCGTCAAACTTCGCCTATGTCCTTGCCGCAGTGACGTTGGGGATCATCTCATTGCTGGCAATCGCGTTCGCACTCCTCATGTTCGGGGTGGTCGGAACGGCCATCAATTCGTCCTACGCATATGATGAGCTGCCGAGCGATGGCTATGTGAACGGTTGGAAACGCTTTGAGAACGAGCGTCGCGATGAGCTCGACCAGTTCGAAGAAGAACTCTGGAACGAGCTCATGTCCGAAAACGGCTACGACGCGTAAAACCTATTTGGCCCCGTCGAGCACCTCGTCGAGCGTCACGCTCACGTCATGCGGCGTGGGAACCCAGTCGACCTTAAGGAACAGCGCCGCCACGGTGAGCGGGACATACGTGAACATAAACAGCGGGAAGGTAAACAAGTTGGCGAAGATGCGCCAGCGCTGCGGACAATGGATGTGCTTCCACTCGGTGATAGTAGTGAAGAGCCCCATGACAAAGAACGTGCCGTACATATAAGCAAAAATCATGATTACCGAACCGATTGCCATCTCGATCTCGGAGTCGGTTGCCAAGAACCCGTGGCTCAGGCTACCGACCACGATGAAGGTGGTGTTGACCATGAGGCAGAGCAGAGTCAACAGCATGGCAGGACCGATGACCATGAGCATGTCGTAGGCGGCAAAGCGGCGAAACTTGGTGATGGACGTGAGCATGTGGCGGCCGTAGGTGAAAAGCACCTGATAGAAGCCTTTGGTCCAGCGCATGCGCTGTTTGATGGAGGCCTTGAGCGTGACGGGCTGCTCATCGAAGAATTCGGCCGGGGCATAGCCGATGCGAACACCGTGGATGGCGCAGAAGGTAGCGAACTGGATATCCTCAGTGAGTGTGTGGAAGTCCCAGCCGTGCATGCCCTGGATGATCTTGGCCGAAACGAGGTAGCCCGAGCCGGAGACGGCGCACGAGGTGCCGCAGATCATACGCGCGTTGTTGAGATAGCGCGCCTCGCGCATGAACCAGGTGGCGTAGGCCGCGCTGATCCAGGAGCTACCGAAATTCTTTGAGTTGCGATAGCTCGTGAGCGCCAAATACCCCTGGTCGAAGGCGTCGTTCATGACGGTGACGTAGTCACGTGCGAGCAGATTGTCGGCGTCGAAGATGAAAAACGCCTCGTGCTTGCCGGGATACTCTTTGAGGATGCGGTCGAACCCGTAGTCCATGACCCAGCTCTTTCCCTTGCGGGAGAGGTCGTTGCGCTCGTAGACGATGGCACCGGCATCACGCGCCGCTTGGGCGGTGTTGTCGGTGCACGCGTCCGCCACCACGAAGATGTCGATCAGTTCGGAAGGATAGTCCTGGTCTTTAATCGACTTGACGAGGTTGGCGATCACCGCTTCCTCGTTATGGGCGGCGATGAAGAACGCATAGCGATGCTGCTTCTTGGCGGCGGGGATCTTCACCTGGCCCCGCAGAAGTCCGATGAAGAAGAAAACGACCTGGTACAGAAAGCACCAGGTGAATAGGAAGCCAACGATGCTGTTGAAGGCGACGATAGGTGTCAAAACGCCTCCCGGGTCGCGATTGTTTCGTACGTCTCAGTGTACGACAGTCTGCGCCCGGGCACGCAATCTCCAATCGAGAGGGCTCAATCCTCGAGGAGGCCGAGGCGTGGAATGATCTGCTCCCCCGCCTCCGTGCGTCCGAGCGAGCGGTCGTGCAGCTCATCCAAAGCCGCCGCGAGGTCCCAAGGAAGCTCATCCTTGCAACTCACGACCTCACCGGTCACCGGATGCACGAACGAGACGCTCCATGAGTGCAGAAATTGACGGTCGAGGTAGAGGTTCATGCGCTCATTGCCCTTACCGTACAGCGGGTCGCCCACGAGCGGATGGTGGATGTGGCGCATGTGCACGCGAATCTGGTGCGTACGCCCCGTGTAGAGGTGACATTCGACGAGCGTATAGCCCTCGTCGCCCCGCGCGGGCTCAAAGCGCTCAAGCACCTTAAACGTCGTAATGGCCTGACGTGCAAAAGGATCATCGGAGACGGCCATCTTCACGCGATCGCGTGTGGAGCGCGCAATACCCGTGTTGATGGTCCCCTCGTCCATGACGATCTCGCCGTGGACGAGCGTGATATAGCGACGGTCGAGCGTACGCGTGCGGATGAGGTTCTGCAGGGCGCGCTGCGTGTCATCGTCCTTGGCGGCGAGCATGAGGCCCGAGGTGTCGCGGTCGAGGCGGTGCACGATGCCTGGTCGGTCCTCCCCCTGCACCGTGCCCAGGTGATCAAGGCCGCAATGGTACGCAAGGGCGTTCGCCAGCGTGCCATCCTCGTGGCCGTGCGCCGGATGGCACACCAAACCGCGCTGCTTGGAGAGGACGATGAGATAGTCGTCCTCGTAGCGAATGTCGAGGGGAATGGCCTGTGGAATGATGGCTCCCGGTTCGCGGACCTCGGGAAGCTCGATGGAGATGCGGTCACCCTCGGCAACTTGCTGCTTTTTGGAGAGGCACGTTTCGCCGTTGATGGCCACGGCACCCGCCTCAACGAGCTTCGCGCAGGCAGAGCGTGAGGGGCACGCATCCTGCGCGCCCAGATACGCATCGAGGCGCTCGCCCGCAGCTTCGACGGGAACGAGCAGGTGAAGGTCGGCGGGCATTAGCGTCCCTCCCCTTCCGGCTTGTCGCACTCCTGGCGCTCACGCACCGCGCGGGCGCGCTCGCCGCGGCGTTTGGCGCGACGGGCGGCGGCACGGGCGTCACGTGCGTCGAGCTCGGCACCCGCATCGACTTGGGCGGCGGGAGACAGGAACATGAAGCCCACGAACGCGAGGAAGACGCCAACGCAAATGCCGATATCTGCAACGTTGAACACGGGGAAATCGATGAAGTCGCTGGCGATGAAGTCGACCACGTAGCCGAGAACCAGGCGATCGAGGGCATTGCCAATCGCGCCCCCCGCAACAAGGCCGAGCCCGAAGGTCTCCACCTTCGACACCTTCCTCACGTGACCAAGGTACAAGGCGATGGAAACGATGACGACTGCGGCAAAGAAGGCGAACAGCATGCCCATGCCCTCGCCCATGCTGAACGCGGCACCGATGTTCGCGACGAAACGAAAGCTCAAGATCCCTGGGATGACGGATACGCTCTCCCCCGTCAGCATGAGCGTGTTCTTAACGAACACCTTGGAGATGTAATCGAGCGCGAACACCGTGACGGCGGCGACGAGCGCCACGCACGCGCGCCATCCAAGCGACGGCTCAAAGGTTTTTGTATCCGGCTTCTCGGCCAAAGGAATCCCCAAACTCCGAAGTGAACATCCTTGATGTAGAAGGTCATGCCGCGTGCCAAAGGGGCACGTCCCCAATGGCACGCGATCCTTGATGTGGGCATGCACATCAGCGAGCGACGGCCAGGTGCGCCAGATTGCCCTGAAAGAGGAGGGCGCACGCCTAGCGTGCGGCGCCCGACGATTGAAGGGCAAGGTGGCGTGCCTGGCCGCCGCGCAGCGTCATGCGCTGAGCTTAGCTCAGCGCCTTTAGCTCAGCGCCTCAAAGCAGCGGTCGCAGATGTGCTCGTGCTCGCCGTGGACGCCCGTAGAGGTACGGTAGTTCCAGCAGCGGTCGCACGCCTCACCATGGGCGGCCTCGATCTGGGCGGTGAACGCCGCACCCTCGGCCAGCTCCACCTCGGAGACGATGTAGAACTCGGCGAGGTCGACAGCCTTGTCGCCGGTGAGCAGCGCATAGGCCTCGGCCGGGGCGGTAGCCTTCACGCGGACCTGCTGGCTCTTGGTGAAGGTGCCCGCGGAACGAGCCTCCTCGATGGCCTTGGTGACCACGCCTCGCAGCCCGAGCGACGCCTCGAGGACGCCGGCGAACTCGTTGGCCTGCTCGAGCGTGATGGGGCTCTTGTACCAATCGAGCAGGGCCGCGTACTCCTGGTTGTCTCGGCAACCGGCCGGAGCGAACTCCATGGCCTCGTCGACCGTGTAGGACAGGATGGGCTGCAGGTCGCGCATGAGCATGGAGAGCAGCTCGGCCACGACGGTCTGCGCGCTGCGCATCTCGTGGCTGCCCGGCTTCTCGCAGTACAGGCGGTCCTTCAGCGCGTCGAGGTAGACGTTGGAGAGCTCGGTGACGACGAAATCGTACAGCGTGCGGTACGCGCGGTTGAACTCATAACCGGCGTAGGCCTCGTCGACCTCGGCCTGGACCTGGGTGAGGCGGGCGAGCATGAGCTTGTCGAGCGGCATGAGCTCGTCGAAGGCCACGCCGTCGGTCGCGGGCTCGAACTGGCCCTCGAGCACGGACAGCAGGAAGCGCAGGGTGTTACGGAAGCGGCGGTACGCGTCGGAGGTGCGGGCGAGGATCTCGTGGTCGCAGGCGACGTCGGTGGAGGTGTCCACGGAGGCGACCCACAGGCGGATGATGTCGGCGCCCATCTCGTCGCAGATCTTGTTGGGGTCGATCACGTTGCCGAGCGACTTGGACATCTTGCGGCCCTGGCCGTCCAGGGTGAAGCCCTGGGAGATGACGGCCTTGTAGGGGGCGACGCCGTTGGTGCCAACGGAGGTCAGCAGCGAGGACTGGAACCAGCCGCGGTGCTGGTCGGAACCCTCGAGGTACACGTCCGCCGGGTACTTGAGCTCGGGACGATACTCGCACACGGCCTTCCAGGACACGCCGGAGTCCCACCACACGTCGAGGATGTCGCGATCGGCCTTGAGGTGATGGCCGCCGCACTTGGGGCACACGCAGGCGTCGCCGAGGTAGGACTCGGGTGCGTCGGTGAACCAAGCGTCGGAGCCCTTCTCGTGGAAGAGCACGATGACGGCGTCGAGCGTGTCGTCGTTCATGATCTTCTCGCCGCAGTCGGCGCAGGTGAAAGAGGGAATCGGCACGCCCCAGTTGCGCTGACGGGAGATGCACCAATCGGGGCGCTGCTCCACCATGGCGCCGATGCGGTTGACGGCGTGCTCCGGATACCACGTGACATGGTTGCGCACCTGGTCGAGCGCCTGCTCACGCAGGCCGGTCTTGTCCATGGAGACGAACCACTGGTCGGTGGCGCGGAAGAGAACCGGGCTCTTGCAGCGCCAGCAGTGCGGATAGCTGTGGGTGATCTTCACCTCGGCCACGAGCATGCCGCGGTCGCGCAGGAACTGGATGATATGCGGGTTGGCCTCATCGGTGTCCATGCCGGAGAACGGGCCGCCGGTGCCGAACTCGGTGCCGTTATAGTAGCGACCGTCGTCGTCGACGGGCATGCAGACGTCCATGCCCTCCTTCATGCAGACGTAGTAGTCGTCCACGCCGTGGCCGGGCGAGTTGTGGACGATACCAGTACCGTCCTCGGTGCCTACGTAGTCGGCAAGGAGCGCCACGCCCTCGACGCCGTCGAAGACGGGCTGCTTGTAGTGCAGGTGATCGAGGACCTCGGCGGGGACCTCATAGGGCTTGCCATCGACCATCACGGGGGTGACGTCCCATCCGGCGATGCCGCAGACCTTCTCGGCGAGGTCCCTGAGCATGATCTCGGCGCGGCCATCGTGCTCGATGGCGGTGTAGATCGCCTCGGGCTTGAGGGAGACCGCCTGGTCGGACGGGATGGTCCAGGGGGTGGTGGTCCAGATCACGAAGTCAACGGGGCCGTCGAAGGACTCGAGGCCCGCCGGCTTGGTCGTGAGTTCGAAGCGCACGTAGATGGACGGGCTCGTCTCATCGCCGTACTCGATCTCGGCCTCGGCCAGGGCCGTATGGCAGTGCTTGCACCAGTGGACCGGCTTATGGCCGCGATAGACCATGCCCTTATCGAACATGGCCTTGAAGGCCTCGATGTCGGCGGCGTCGTGCTGGTGGTAGAGCGTGAGATATGGGTTGTCCCAGTCGCCCAGGACGCCCAGGCGCTTGAAGCCCTCGCGCTGCAGGTCGATGTTCTCGACAGCGAACTGGTTGCACAGCTCGCGGATCTCGGCAACGCTCGTCTGGTTGAACTTCTCCGTCCCGAGCTTCTCCTCGACCTTGTGCTCGATAGGCTGGCCATGGCAGTCCCAGCCGGGAACGTACGGGGTCTCATAGCCCTGCATGGCCTTGTAGCGGTTGATCATGTCCTTGGCGATCTTGTTCATCGCGTGGCCCAGGTGGATGGGGCCATTGGCGTACGGAGGGCCGTCGTGGAGCACGAATTTCTCGTGGCCCTCGTTCTTCTTGAGCATGAGCTCGTAGACATGGTTCTCCTGCCAGCGCTTCAGGCGCTCCGGCTCGCGCTGCGCCAGGGCCGCCCGCATGGGGAACTTGGTCTTGGGCAGGTTCATGGTCTGCTTGTACTCGTTTGCCACGAATACCCCCTTCTCGTTATGGGCGCATGAAAAAAGCGCCCGTCCTAGCTCAAGCTGGGACGAAGCGCGTATGAGATACGGGAAGCAGGGCCCGCGGTGCGTTTCGCTATACCACCCAGCTCAAAGGTTCGCGCACATGCGCTCCCCTCGTACTCGGCTGGCCCGTGACGACGGCCATCCCGGCGACGCCTACTGGGCACCATCCCGCGTCCCCGCAAACGACACTCCCCATTGGGGACGTAGTCGTTTTGCAAAACGCTATGGATGGCAGCCGTTCGGGCCGCGGCTCCGGGGTGATTTTCGACTGGTCGCACGCACTTGGATCCCACCGCCCCAAGCTCTCTTTTCCGTGCGGGTCCGGCCTACTCGTCCCCATCAACGCCTGTGGCTCGACATGATAGCACGTGGCGAGACCCGTGCGATGGAAGCGCATCCGTTAACTCAGCGATTACACGCAGCGGTACGGGAACGCTCTGGACAATCCACTACGATTGCCGGAGGCAGGTGGTGTTCATGTGCCTGATGCCAAAGAAGATTCCGACAGCCATCGCGAAAACCGCCATGAGCGTAACCCAAACCGATGAATCACGGCTTATCGAGCCTTGCATGCGAGCGAACTCCGCAAGTGCCATCGTGCCGAGAGCGAAAAACGCACCAACCATGATGAACCCCATGGCTCTGCATAGTTTCCGCTCGTCATATCGAGCACGCTGCTCGGGTGTCGAGGTGTTGTAGCCGGCGATGAGCTTGGCTCCTCGACCGGAAAAGAATAGCATGCTCAATACACCGCATAGCAAGGCAAAGGCAGACATGATGACAACGTAATTCATAGGCACCCCTTAATACACAAAGTGATGGTTGGGAGAGGCAGGCATGGGCGGTGGTAAAGCTGTCAGGTTTTCAGCGCCGTTGCCGTTTGCTCAGATGCAGAACTACGTACATTTTTACCCCGCAGGCCCCTCCGCCAAACTCGCCCTCGTCCTCCGCATCGCCCTTGATGAGAAATTCGAAGAGGTCTTCTACTTCTCATGATCTAATCGAGTACGTCATCTAAATCGGATGCGTCCACCAAGCGCACGCCCGCCGCCGCGAGCGCTTGGGCGAACAGGCCTTGCCCCGGAATAAGCGTCCCCGTGAAGGTGCCATCATAGACTTGATGAACGCCGCAACTGGGACTCCGGGACTGTAGAACTGCTGCCGCAAGCTCCCCCGTCTCGATCGCCGGCGCGAGCCGCGCCATCTCGGCGGCGACGCCCGCCCGATACGCGGTATCCACGCTTTCGCCAAGATTGTTGACAACCTCACCGCCCATGATCTCCGCAGGTGGGCGAGGCGTGGGCAGACCGCCCGCCACCTCGGGGCACACAGGGATCACCTCGATATCAGGACGGGCATGTAGCACCTCCAACAGGCGCTCACAGCGGTTGTTGCCCCCGCTGTATTTGCAATTCTCGCCCAGCAGGCAGGCGCTCACCGCGACCTTCATGACAGCCACCTTTCTTCCCAGAACGGAAATCTCACGTTAACACTCTTTTTCCGATTTCGATACAGAGCGCCGCGTGCGAACACCGTCCTAGAATGTCACGAACGACAACTCGTCAAGGAGGTCACATGCGCACCATTCAAATGAGCAGCTATACGGTTGGCGAGGATTGCTTCGAGGCGATCCCCGCGGTACTCGCCCCCTACCAGGCAAAAACCGTCGTCCTGGTAGGTGGACGCCGCGCCCTCGCCGCTGCGGCGCCTGGTATCCGCGCCGCACTCGATAGTGCAAACGTGCAAATCCTCGACGAGATCGTCTACGGCACCGATTCCACCCAGTCCGCCATCGACGCGCTTGTTGCGAATCGGGCATTTCGCGATGCCGACATCGCCTTCGCGATCGGCGGGGGCAAGGCGGTCGACACGGTGAAGACCGCTGCCAAGGAGCTCGACAAGACCGTCTTCTCCGTTCCGACCATCTGCTCGAACTGCTCGAGCGCCACCGCCATCGCCGTGGTCTACAACGACGACCACTCACTCAAGGGATACGCCTATCCCGACGCGCCTGCGCACATCTTCATCAACCCCGCCATCATCGCCGCCGCACCCGAGGAGTATTTCTGGGCCGGCATCGGCGACGCCCTCTCCAAACAGCCCGAGGTCGAATATGCCACCAGCGAGGCCGAGCTCACGCACACGGGCACGCTGGGCCTCACGCTCGCACACACCTGCACCGATCCCCTCATGGCCTACGGCGAGCAGGGCTTGGCCGACGTCCGCGTCGGCCAGTCGAGTGAAGCGGTGCGCCAAATCGCGCTCGACATCGTGGTCAACACGGGGTATGTCTCCAACCTCACCAACCAGCCCGACTTCTACTATAACTCCTCACTTGCGCACGCCTTCTACAACGCCACGACGGGCGTGCAGCGCCCCGGGCGCACGCACCTGCACGGAGAGGTCGTGAGCTTCGGCGTGCTCGTGCTGTTCGCCTACACGAGCGACACCGAGCAGCTGGCGCGCTATGCCGCCTTCAACAAGAAGCTCGGTCTTCCCGTCACTCTTGCCGAGCTCGACCTCGACGAGAGCCACCTGCAGCGCATCGCCGAGCTGGCCCAGAACACGAACGAGTGGAAGCAGGCGAATCCCGCCCCGTTCTCGCCCGAAGAGTTCATCGAGGCCATCAAGGCCGCCGACGCCTTCGGCAGAAACTTGAAGTAGCGCGAGCCGGGAGTCGGCTAATCCGAGCCAACAGGCACAGCGAGTCTAACGGCACGCAATCGGGGCGCCCGCGTTCAACTTGAATGAACGCGGGCGCCCCGCCTTTCAATCGAAAACCCCCGTCGAAAACGGTAGCACAACTCGACAAAACTTCGCGATTTCATGAAGTTTTGTCGAGTTGTGCTACCAAACCCTGCGTGAGGAGTGTCCGAAGCTCAAGCCCCCGCCCCGACACGCGCCAGCACGTCCCGAAAGCGAGTCGCGGCAAAAAACGGGCCCCGTGAGAACGGGACCCGTCGCAAAGCGAATTGTTCGCGAAGACCTAGAGGCTGTTCACGAGGTTCTGGACGCCGGACTTGCGGTTGGCAGCCTGATTCTTGTGGATAACGCCCTTGGCAACGGCCTTGTCGAGCTTACGGTAGGCGGTCGTGGCAGCAGCCTGGGCAGCAGCCTTGTCGCCAGCCTCGACGGCGGTCTTAACGTGCTTGATCACGGTCTTGAGCTCGGAGCGGATCGCCTTGTTACGGACGCGAGCGATCTCGTTGGTGCGGATGCGCTTCTTCTGGGACTTGATGTTTGCCATCGGGTTCGGTTCCTTTCGGGTACTTACAAGGTCTTACTATCCGGCCTCTGAGACACGGTTGTTGAGGTCATACGGGCGAGTATTTTACACGCGGTCCAGCCGCGGCGCAAGCCGCATTGCGTAATTGTGCAGGTTACTTGCGGAATTCACAAGTAAGATGCGAGCCCGTACGGTCATATGCGATCCGTGCGAGCCGCCGGGGCCACTTGCCATTTCCCATGTCCGAACCTATCAACTGCCCATGACGATGACCGCACATGCAACGACACCTCGTCGGACCAGTTTGGCATCCCGAGCCCTGCAGTTACCGACTGGTCATGGAGATGACCCACATACGCAACGCCAGCTCGCTGTCGCGCGAACCCTTGAGCGCAAGCTCGACCTCGATCGCCTGGGACAAGGCCTCGAGCAGCTCGTCCATGCGCCAGCGTCGCGCCCATGAAAGGTGGTTCTTGACCTGCCAACCCTGGACGCCCAACGTGGTGGCAAGCTGGCTCCCCTGCCCTCGGGTGTCGAGGGACTTCGCAATGATCAATTCGCGCAGACGTGTGACGAGCAAGGACCACAGCCTGACCTCGCTCTTTGCCGGCTGGAGCTTGAGCAACTCCAGCGAACGCACAAGATCTCGCGCGGCAACGGCGTTTAAGAACTCCCAAGGCTTGACCTCGGCGGTCCGCATAACGTGTCGCTCAATATCGGCAAGCGTTATCTCGGACCCTGTGACCATGGACGCGAGCTTCTTGAGCTCGTTGTCAAGCATCCTGGTGTTCTCTCCCGAGCGCGCAACCAGCGCCTCGGCGGCGGGAAGGCCCATCGCCTTCCCATGAGCTGCTGCCATCTTGACCACCTGGGGCGGCATCTCCCATGTCTTTTTGGGCGCACAGTCGATAATCGCTTTATCGCCAAGCTTCTTGATCGCCTTATACAAGCGCGTGTTCTTGGCAAGAGTGGTGGCCACCACCAGGCACACGGTCGTCGGGGACGGATTGGCAAAATACTCGACAAGGGGCTCGCTCATCGCCTTAGGGAGCTTGTCGCAGTTGGTCAGAATGACCAATCGGAACTCAGCCCCCATGGGAAAGGTGTTGAGGGAGGCGACGATATCGTCGACCTGCGGGTCTTTGGTCATATCGCGCTCATCGAGGTTGAACTCGACCATGCCTGACTTCCCCAGGCGAGCACGCATACGCTCGACGGCACGCGAGCTCTTGAGTTCGTCGGATCCCACGATCAAATATCCTGGCAACAGCCCTTGCCCGGCCATGCGCACCCCTTTCGAAACGACACGTCAGGCGCTGTATCCCTGACGGGCGGAGAATTTCATCAACTATACCCCGATGCGGACCTTGAAGAGTTCCTCGGATGCCGAATACCGGCATTCCGGCCCTTCACCTTCCTCGTTCCCGTCATTGAATCCCCTGGGTCTTAACGACAGGACCCGTCTTTCCCGGACGAATGATCACATCGCCCACGTCCTTGGTGCACAGAAAACGCGCACCGGCTCGTTCGAGCAGTGACACGCACACCGGATCGGGATGGCCGTAGGAATTCCCCTCGCCCGCACTCGCCACAGCGAGTTCGGGATCCAGCAGCTCAAGCGGCTTCTCGGCAACAGCGATCTCCGAACCATGATGACCCACTTTGAGCACGTCGATATCCCCCACCTCATCCGCGTATTCCGCAAGCTCATCTTGTTCCGTATCACCCGTAAGAAGCATGTCCAGACTCGCCCCCTCACCATTGCCATACGATACGTCCAAGCAGAGGGAGTCGGCATTTTCCTCACCAGAGACCAAACCCTGGGGCCATACAACCCTACAGGCGAACTCCCCCACACGGATCACGTCGCCTACTTGCACCTCGACAATCTCTTGAGAGACGCTTGAGAGCTCGGAAGGCGCATGCGCGGATGCGCCGCAGGCAACGACGATTTGGCCGACCGGCATGGCGTCGAGCACATCGGGGAGACCGCCCCAGTGATCGCGATCCCAATGTGTCACGACCACCGCGTCCAGCGCATACACGTTGTTTCGCGCGAGCGCCTCTACGACGGCATTGTCGACGCCCGCATCGACCAACATGGTCCTCGAGCCATCGCGAATGAGAATGGCATCGGCTTGTCCCACGTCAAGAATCGCGACCTGTGCCGGGGCGTACATCGACCATCGCAGGATATGCGCCACGAGCAGCAACGCCGGCAAACCGATGATGCAAGAGACTCGACGCGCCGAGGCATCGCGCCACCTCACATAGACCACAATCGCCGCACCGTATGCAAGTACCGGCAACCACCAAGGAGCGACAACCGTCATCGATGCAAAGGGAACGGCGGCGAAGAGCCGCGCGAGAAAGATGGCGAGCTGCGCCAGGGCGTCGGGCAGCCACAAGACCGCATCGGCAACACGAGCGATCAACGCCTCCGGCACATCCGCAAGCACACCCACGCCATACACCACCTCCCCGACTGCCGTCGCTCCAAGACCCGCCATCAGCAGCCCCGTCATCACCGGTCCCACAACGAGATTCGCCAATGGCGCGATGAGCGACACCTCACCGAACACCGGCAGGGTTACAGGGAGTGTCGCCCACTGCGCGACAAGTGAGAGGGAGAGCGGCTCGGCAATTGCGGTCGGCAGGCGAAGGCACGCGAGGGCATACGAGACATACCGGCCAAGCACCCCGATGAACAAGACGCTGAGCGCCGAGAGCTGGAACCCGAGATCGTACACAACTCCCGGATTGAGCCAGACGAGGGCCGTCACCGTGAGAGCGAGGGCAGAGGGGGCGTGCGATCGACGCCCACCGAGGATTGCTGCCGTAGCCAGCCCGACCATCGAGACCGACCGGAGCGCAGAGGGCGCACCCCCGGTGAACATCACGTACAGCGCCATGACTACCAGAAGCGCCGCACTTTTTGCCGCGCGCCCGCAGCGTAAGCGCCGCAGCAGCATCTCAAGCATCGCGGAGATGTAAGCCAGATGACTCCCAGACACGGCGACAAGGTGCGTGAGGCCACAGCGAGAGAACGCATCGTACGCGTCTTCCCGCGCGAGCTCCGTCACGCGCCCGCAAACCGTACCAGCCAGCAAGGCCCGGGATGGACCGCACGCTGAATCAAGGATGGAAAGCGCAACGGTGCGCGCCACAGCGACGGGCGAGCTAGACGCATTCTCTTCCATTTCCAAGACCGTGGCGACATCGAGAACTCCCACCTCGCCCCTCATGAACCTCCCGCGTGCCCAATCACCTTCTTCCAACCGCTCGATGTGCCCGACAACCCTAAGCGCCGCACCGGATTCGATGGTGCGTCCCATGGTCGCTCTTAGCCGAACGCCGGTAGGGATACCGGAGTCAACCAACTCGACAGTTGAGGATGCCCCGTATTCGCCGAGACTCGGGTCTCCTATGGTGACGAACTGCCAGGCGCTTACCGATGCAGACCCCGCCATGTGCAGGCGATGCTCCCAACCGGCGAGCTCCACGCCCGAGATCGCAGCAGCAACCGCACACCCAACGCCGGCAAACACCAGCGAAAGACGCACGTAGCGACCGGGAAATGACCCCGCGTCATCTCCATGAGCGGTCCCCTCCCAACGAGCTATGAAACGCCATGCGAACAGTGCCAGTGCGCATCCAAGAACGACCAACGCCCCGATGGTGCCCCAAGGCGCAACCGTCACTTGTGCCCGCCGCGTCCAACCTATCTGCATGACGCATGCGGCAGATGCACATGACCCGATCGCCAAAAAGGCCGTGGGCGGAATATACGGACGTACGGGCTTCTCAACTACGCCCCCGCGCATCGCCATCACACGCAGATGCCCGATTTGAGCTTTTCGAACTTCTTCTCCCCTATGCCGCTCACACGCATAAGATCCTCGATGGTGGAAAAGGGTCCGTTCGCGTCGCGGTCTTCTATGATTGAACGCGCTGTCGAGGGCCCTATACCCGGCAGCTCGTCGAGTTCCGCCTCGCCTGCTGTATTGATGTTCACGAGGGAGCCACCCGCATCTCCGTCTCCCGTCGACGACGCGCCATCTCCCGATGAAGATCCGCCCGCAAGCGCGCTCTCGGACAGCTCCTCACCAACACGCGGAATGTAGATCTGCTGTCCATCCGATACCCTAGCCGCGCGATTAACTCGCGACAAATCAGCGTCGCCAAGAGCTCCCCCCGCGGCGGCGATCGCGTCGCCCACACGCGCACCCGCTTCGAGTTCAAAGACGCCTGGTTCCGTTACCGCCCCGGCAACATCAACGATGATGGCGTCGAGCGAGTCCCCTGTTTCCCCATCGGCTCCCGCTCCATCGGCCTCCGTTTCATCTGTGTCCCCAGAATCGATGTCAGTGCCTTTATCCGAGTCGACATCGCGTCGTATCTCAACCCCATCAGCCGAGGCAAATCCATCTCTCGCGACTCCCCCGGCAAAGAGCATCCCAAGTCCAACCGACCCCAGTACCAGTCCTGTCACCAGTGCGAATGCGAAGCACGCGATCGGTCTCTGACGCAGGTACAGCGCGACGCGCGTTGCGAGGGCCACACGCTTCTTTTCAACCTGAGCCATGTCACCACCTCCCCCATCCATCGTTGCAGTGCTCGCACGATGAGTTCGGGAGTTTTTTAGAAAGTCTTCAATGCTCTGTTGAGGGCTCAGGCACGCGACTGACACGTCAGGCAAGGTTCCTGCCCGCAAAAGGCAAGGGCTTCGCGATGGGATGGACATGGGACCAAGGGAGGGAGGGCCCGCGATCTCGGTAGGGATGGCTCCAAAAGCAGAACGGGGTCGAAACGACCATATCGTCTCAACCCCGTTCGCATCAGCCTACCTACGGCAGCATGGAAATCATTCCGTTGCAAGGTCTTCGGGCGCATCGGCCTTCGGACGGAGAAAACGCGGCGCCAGTTCGTCATGACGCTCGCGCATCGCACGCGGCCGCTTATAGACGGGAGCGGTAAAATCAACGTACTCGACGTGCTCAACCAGGCAATCGATCATCGTCTCGTGATCGAACATGTTCCACGCCTCGTGAACGGCGTCGAGCTTCGCGTGCGTCTCGGGACGGCGGGGCATGAACAAGGTGCAGCAATCGGGCGCCGTCTGGCAGGAGATTTCGTACGTTCCGATCTGCTTGGCGCGCTCGATGATCTCCTGCTTATCGGATCCGATGAGCGGACGAAAAACCGGAATGTCCACAATCTCGTTTACGGCCATGATGTTCTCGAGCGTCTGGGAGGCAACCTGTCCCAGCGACTCGCCCGTGACAATCGCCTTTGCCCCCTCGATCTTCGCAATGCGCTCGGCCACCGCGTACATGACGCGGCGATACATGATAACGCGTAGGTCGGAGGGTGTCTTAAGCGAAATTTCGCGCTGGCAGTCGCCAAAAGGCACCACGTACATGCGACCGATCTGCACCGCAGGTGCAAGCTGCTCGATGATGTCCTGACAGAGGTACTCGCTCGTATCGGCGGTCTGTGGACGACCTGAGAAGTGGATGGGCACCACAACCGCGCCGCGACGGGCAAGCTGCCACGTGGCGACTGGAGAATCGATACCTGAGGAGAGCAGCGTCACGACCTTGCCGGCACTACCCTGGGGCAGGCCGCCAACACCCCGCATGCTCTTGGCGTACACATAGACGCTGCCCTGAACGACCAGCACGTGGACAGTGGCATCGGGCTCGCGCATTTGGACCTTCTTCTCGGGATACGCGAGGCAAAGCGCCTCGCCCACCTGTCGGTTGAGGTCCATACTCGTGAGCTCGTAATCGGTGTTCGATCTGCGGGCGGCAACCTTGAACGTGTCAAACGGGCCGAACTCTGCAAGCGCGTCGATCGCCGCCCGACAGTACTCGGAGGGCTCACGGTTGGTATGAAACGCGAGAGAGCAACGTGCGACACCCGGAACCTGAGCGATCAGCGGCATGGCGCGCTCGGCTTCGCCCTTGGTGGAGAAGGTGATGAGGATATGCCCGGAAATGCGCGTCACGCACGAAACGGAAAAGGCGGCCAAAGCCGCCTTGCACGAGTCCATGAGGATGCGCTCGAACCGAGCACGGTTCTTGCCTTTGAGTCCTATCTCGTGATAGTGCACCAGGC
Source organism: Collinsella sp. AF08-23 (assembly GCF_003479805.1). Lineage (GTDB taxonomy): Bacteria > Actinomycetota > Coriobacteriia > Coriobacteriales > Coriobacteriaceae > Collinsella. Next base: position 52,530 of record NZ_QUHV01000006.1, read on the forward strand.
AAACGCGGCTGGCCATCTACGCTTCCGACGGGTCGATGTGGCCAAGGGCGGCCTCATAGCGGGCGTGGTCATAGGAGATGGTGCCATCAACGATCTCCTCCATGGCCATGGAGATGGTGTCCTTGCCAGAGAGCAGCACGGTCAGGTCATCCGTATCCTGAACAGCGAGCACGCGATTGTGCTGGCCGCGCAACATGTTGTTGATATCGCTTGCGCGTTGGGACGCAAGAGCGGAGAGAAGGAACCGGTTGTGGTCGGTCTTCTCCAGCAAGTCATCGATGGCGGGCTTCACAACAGACACTGGAATCAGTTCCTTTCGTGACGATGCAGTACGGCAATGAGCTCCTCAGTCGCGCGATCGAGGTCATCGTTCACCACGATTTCGTCGTAGCGATCACGCAGATGCATCTCGCTCTCGGCGGTATGCAGGCGAAGCTCGAGAGACTCAGACGTTTCCGATCCACGGCCGATCAAGCGCTCACGCAGAACCTCGAGCGACGGGGGCTCGATGAAGATGAGGACGGCATGGGGGAACCGCTCTTTGACGGCGAGCGCTCCCTGCACGTCGATCTCCAAGATGAGGGACTGACCGGTGGCCAGATTGCGTTCGACCTCGCTGGCAAGCGTGCCATACCGATGATCGTGCACCTGTGCCCACTCGATGAACTCGCCGGCCTCAATCCGCGCGGAGAACTCATCGTCGGTCAGGAAATAGTAATTCACGCCGTCCACCTCGCCGGCGCGCGGAGCTCTCGTGGTAGCGGAAACCGTCAGACCCAGGTTAGGCATCTGTTCGCGAACGCGCGCGACCAGCGTACCCTTCCCTGCGCCTGACGGCCCGGAAATCACAAAGAGCTTTGGCTCGATGAGACCCACTTACTTGGTGAGCTGCTCGATGAGCTGCTCGCGCTGACGGACGCCGAGGCCCTGGACGCGACGGGTGGCGGAGATGCCCAGCTCGTCCATGATCTTGGCGGCCTTGGCCTTGCCGTAACCAGGAAGGGACTCGATGAGCGTGGAGACCTTCATGCGAGAGGCGATCGGGTCGTCGGAGTTAAGAACGGACTCGAGCGTGGTCTCGCCCTTCTTGATCTTCTCGCGAAGCTCGGCACGGGCGTGACGGGCGGCAGCGGCCTTCTCGAGAGCGGCCTTACGCTGCTCATCGGTGAGCTGAGGAAGCGCCATGTGTACCTCCAATAACGGGTTACTCATACGAATTAAGATTCCAATATGGGCATTTACGTGCGCATTTGAACCTTTAACGGCTCCTTAGGGTAGTCCATGCACTGGCGAAATGCAAGCAAAACGGAGAAAAGAACCGAGAAATGCCTGTTTAAAGGCTATGCGGACACCGTTTGGACAGGCACGGTGCCCGCTCCATCATTACTTCACGCCCCGTACCAGCTCTTCGACGATCGCCTCGTATGCGGCAACGGGGTCCTCTGACCCTGTGATGGGACGCCCCACCACAATATGGCTCGCACCACGCTCGATGGCCTGAGCGGGCGTTGCAACCCGGGACTGGTCGCCGAGCTCCGCACCAGCGGGACGGACCCCGGGCGTGACGATGAGCGCATCCGGCCCCAACAGCTCACGCATTGCCCGTGCCTCCATGGGAGAGCAGACGATACCGTCGATGCCGTTGGCCTGCGCGAGCGACGCAAGACGGGCGGCCTCATCGGCCACAGGGGAATCGACGCCGATCTGCGTCAGGGCATCTTGGTTCATACTCGTGAGCACGGTGATGGCAACGAGCTTGGGACGACTACCGCGAATCTCGGCAGCCTCCTCCGCCCCCTCGCGGCAGGCCGCGAGCATGGCACCGGAACCCAAACCATGCACGGACAACAGGTTCGCACCGGCGAGCGCGGCAGAACGAGCGGCTCCGCGCACCTGATGCGGGATGTCGTGGAACTTAAGATCCAGGAAAACCTTGAACCCACGTTCATTGAACTCGCGAACGATTTGCGGACCTTCGGCATAAAAGAGCGTCATGCCCACCTTGAGCCACTTGGCGTGCCCGGACAGGGCATCGGCAAGCTCGAGGGCGCGGGTACGGTCGCAGTCGATGGCGACGATAACGCGGTCGCGGGCGTCCGCCTCTAGCATTCAAAGGCTCCGATCAGCTCGTTGATATCACGAACGCCCTGGCTCTCCGCCCACTCCTCGAGCTCGCGCAGGATGCGCACAGAGGCGTCTGGCTCGACGAAGCTCGCCATGCCAACCGAGACGCAGCAAGCGCCGGCCAAGATGAACTCGGCGGCATCCTCACCGGTCATGACGCCACCGACGCCGCAGACCGGAATATCGACCGCATTGGCGGCCTCCCACACCATGCGCACCGCGATGGGATGGCACAGCGGACCGGACAAACCACCCGTGGGCTTGGAGAGCTTGGAGCGGCGCGTATGCACATCGATCGCCATACCGGGAATGGAGTTGATGACGGTGAGGCCATCAGCTCCCTCCGCCTCGAGCGCCCGGGAGATCTCGGGAATGCGAACGGGGGCCATCTTCACGAACAGGGGGCGATCGGTCACCTTACGGCACGCGCGCATGACCTCCGCGGCGCCATCGGGGGTCGAGCCGCAGGCGGCGCCGCCAGCTGCGATGTTGGGGCAGCTCACGTTGATCTCAAAGCCAGCCGCCCACGGGCACAGCTCATCGAACATCTCGAGGGCGCGGACGTACTCTTCCGTGGAGTGACCGGCAACCTGGCAGATCACCTGCGTCCCCTTGCCCGTGAGTTCGTCGAGCCATGGACCGTAATCGCGCGCGAAGGCCTCCACGCCGGGATTCTGAAGGCCCACGGAATTCATCATGCCGCCGCGGACCTCGGTCATGCGGGGTGCGGGATTGCCCGGCCAGGGCTCCGCCGCACAACCCTTGGTGGTGATGGCGCCGAGCTGACTCACGTCCATGAGCTCGGAGAACTGCCACCCCTGGCCGAACGTCCCCGACGCGGTGTTAATGGGGTTCTTCATCTTGACGCCGCCGAAATCGACGGCCATATTCACCTGGCTCACCAGACCACCACCTTGGATGCATCGAACACGGGACCGCACATGCAGGCGCCTTGCATGCCGGAGGTCGTCTCGACGTTGCACGTGCTGCAGGCGCCAAACCCGCAGCTCATCATGCGCTCGAGAGACGCCTCGCAATACACGCCGGCATCCGCTGCCGCCTGGGCGACCTTGCTCATCATGACACCGGGACCGCATGTGGCCACGTAGTCGTACCCGCCGGCGGCCAAGAGCTCGGCAGCGGGATCGGTGCAGAAGCCGCAGCTGCCGGCAGAACCGTCGTCGGTGGCAACGCGAACCGTGCCGCAACCCAGCGCCTCGAAGTCTTCAACGCCCACGAGCTTGTCGGCCGTCGCCGCGCCCACGCAGGCGTCAACGGCAACACCCGCCGCCGCGAGATCGCGCGCAAGGCACAGCACCGGCGGCACGCCGATGCCGCCGCCCACCACGAGCACCCGGCTGGCATCCTCGGGCACGCACCAGCCATGGCCCCCGGGGCCAAGAAGGTCGCTCTTAAAGCCGGGCTTCCACTCCGACATGCGCTGCGTTCCATTACCCACAACGGCATACCAGATTTCTACCGTACCTGCCTGCGGATCAGCCGCGACATAGCTCAGCGGAATGCGCAGCAGCTCGCTGGCATCGCCGGGCACGCGAACGTTGACGAACTGGCCGGGCTTGAGCGCGGATGCGAGACGCGGGGCCAAAATGACGAGCGAGAAGATGCCATCGGCGATCTTCTCGTTCGTGACGACCTCGAAATCGTGCATGCGCGCAGGTGAAGGATTCGGCATATATGCTCCCCTCCCCATGCGGTGCATGGTCAAGATGTACGCGCGGCCCCGCAATGACAAATCGAGGGGCCGCGCTATGCAGATACAGCTATCTTAGCAAACGACGCCGTTGGCGAGCGTGCGCTTTCCACCCACGAAAACATCCGTGGCGCGACCGGTGAGCTCAGCGCCCTTGAATCCGGAATTCTTGGCGTGGCTGACGAAATCGTCCTCAGACACGGTCCAAGCGACATCGGCATCGAAGACGGTGAGGTCGGCGACGCTGCCCTCGGCGATCGTGACCTGATCGAGCCCGAGGATCTTACGGGGCTCGATAGCCATGAGCTCGACCATGCGGGCGAAGGTGATCTTGCCCGTCTTGACCAGGTTGGTGATCACCAGGCCGAGCGCGGTCTCGAGGCCGGTCATGCCGAACGGAGCGAGCTCGAACTCGCGGGACTTCTCCCAATCGGAATGCGGGGCGTGGTCGGTCGCGATCGCATCCACGGTGCCGTCGATGACGCCCGCGATGAGGGCTTCGGCGTCGGCGGCGGTGCGCAGCGGCGGGTTGACCTTGAAGCACGTGTTGTAGGTTCCGTCGATGGCATCCTCAGTGAGGAACAGGTGATGCGGGGTAGCCTCGCAGGTAACGGGCAGACCCTTGGCCTTGGCGGCGCGCACCATATCCAGGCCCTTGGCGGTGGAGATGTGCTGGATGTGCAGCTTGGCACCGGTGAGCTCGGCGATCATGATGTCGCGCATGATCTGGAGCTCCTCGCCTTCCGCCGGCCAACCGAGCAGGCCGAGACGGGTGGAGACGGCGCCCTCGTTGATCTGACCATCGCCCACGAGGTCCTCGTCCTGGCAATGGCTCATGAAGACTTTGCCGAACATCTGGCCGTAATCCATGGCGCGGCGCAGCATGCCGGCGCCCTGGACGCCATGGCCGTCATCGGTGAAGGCCACGCAGCCGTGCTCGACCATATCGCCCATCTCGGAGATGATCTCGCCCTTGAGGCCCTTCGTCATGGCACCGGAGGGGTACACGCGGCAGTGGCCCTTGGCGGCGGCGACGGACTTGATGTACTCGACCACGACGCCGTTGTCGGTCACGGGCTTGGTGTTGGGCATGGAGCACACGCCGGTGAAGCCACCGTGCGCGGCAGCGGCGGTCTCGGACTCGATGTCGCCCTTGGCCTCAAAGCCGGGCTCGCGCAGATGCACGTGCATGTCCACCAGACCGGGGACGAGATACCTGCCGGTAAGATCGATGACTTCGGCAGCATCGCACGTGAGGTTCTCGCCGACAGCGGCGATCTTGTCGCCCTCGACGAGCACGTCTACACATCCGTCAAGCTCGACGGCAGGGTCGACGACGTGGGCATTCTTAAGAAGCAAGGCCATTATCGGCACCTCCAAGCAGCAGATACAGGGCAGCCATGCGCACGCAGATACCGGCGTACACCTGGTCGAGGATGACGGAGCGCTCCGGATGGTCGGGCATGTAGGAGTCGAACTCGACGCCACGGTTGATCGGGCCGGGGTGGCACACGATCGCATCGGGCCTCATGAGGCCCTCGCGGGCCTTGGTGAGACCGTAGAGGCGGTGATACTCGCGCTCGCTCGGGAACGGCGCGCCCTCAAGGCGCTCACGCTGGATGCGCAGCATGTAGACGACGTCAAGATCGGGAAGGACATCGTCGAGGCTGTTCGACACATGGTCGGCGCCCAGGATGTCGGGACGGGGCGGCATGAGGGTGTTGGGACCCACGGCCGTGACCTCGGCACCCATGATCTTGAGCGCGGGGATGAGGGAGCCGCACACGCGGGAGTGACCGATATCGCCCACGACGCCCACCTTGAGGCCGTCGAAGCTTCCCTTGCGCTCCCAGATGGAGTACAGGTCGAGCAGCGCCTGGGTGGGGTGGCCGTGCTTGCCGTCACCGGCGTCGATGACGACGGCAGGGCTCGCCTGGCTCACGATGTGAGGCGCACCGGCGTGCTTGTCGCGCACGACGATGCAGTCGATCTTATAGGCGTCGAGCGTCATGACGGTGTCGATGAGGCTCTCGCCCTTCACCGTGGAGGTGGAGGAGCCGCCAAAGTTCAGCGTGTCCGCGGAAAGACGCTTCTCGGCCAGCTCGAAGGAGCTGCGGGTGCGCGTAGAGGGCTCGTTGAACATGTTGACGATGGTCTTGCCCTTGAGGGTCGGAACCTTCTTAATGGTGCGCTCATTGACCTCGGAGAACGCCTTGGCGGTCTGCAGGATCGTCATGAGCTCGGTATCGGAATACTCGGAGATGTCGATGAGGTGCTTGTGGTTGTTGAACACGGATTACTCGCCTCCCAGCGGCGCGGAGCCAACGTGGCCACCCGGCGCGACGTCGAAGATCTCGACGGCGGAACGGCCGTCGACCTCCTCAAGATACAGACGGACGTTCTCCTCGTGAGAGGACGGGACGTTCTTACCCACGAAGTCGGGGCAGATGGGCAGCTCGCGATGGCCGCGGTCAACGAGGACGGCGAGCTCGACGCGGCTGGGGCGACCCAGGTCCATGATGGCGTCGAGGGCGGCGCGGATGGTGCGGCCGGTGTAGAGAATATCGTCCACGAGCACGATGCGCTTGGCATCCAGGTTGAACGCGATGTCCGTGGCGTGGACCGCAGGAGCGAAGTTGGTGAGGTAGTCGTCGCGGTAGAAGCTGATGTCGAGGCTTCCCAGCGGGACGCGCACCCCCTCGATACGCTCGATCTCGTCCACGAGTTTCTTTGCGAGCAAATCGCCGCGGGTCACGATACCCACAAGCGCGAGGTCCTCAACGCCCTCGTTCTTCTCGACGATCTCGTGCGCGATGCGGGTGATGGCGCGGTTGATCGCGGTGTCATCCATGATGACGGCCTTAGGTGAAGACATGCTCTCGAACTCCTTCCTTACACTCTTGACCTGCGACAATTGCAGGTCAAAAAAATAATGCCCGACCGCTTGGCGTGCGAGCATCACAGGAAGGCATATATGCTGGGCGCGGGCGCCCCGCTTGATGGTCCTTGTGGTATCTCGTACGCACTTAAAGGTCTTTGTCCATTGTACACGGTATGGCGGATGTCGAACATGGTGAATAGAATTTCGCGCGGAGCGCATAAAAAGCGAAGATGGCGACCTGTTGATGCCCAGGGATATACCCCGCCTGCTCGAACAGTCCTGCTCGCACGAAGGCCACATTAAGTGGCCTTCGGCTTGTGCGGAACTCGCATTCGGGGTATATCCCTGGGCACCCACAGGTCGCCACGCGTCGCAACGGAGACTTGCCTCTACGATTCCGATACTGTCATCGCGAGGCTGCCGCATTCCTCCCACAGGGTTTGGAATGAGTTCGTATCGTACTCGACGAGGCCGACGAGCGGATCGGCGACGTAGGTAACCCCACCTTGAACACGGTAAAGCAATACGCAATGGAAGTTCCGATACAGGCGATAGCCACGTGCGCCCGTGGTGGAAAAGCGCGGTGACTCGAAATCCGTCGTGATCCACGTGAGCACGGGGTACCCACGTTCGACAACTGTTGCAACCTCATCGAAGGAGCACCCGGTGAGCTCAACGCCGTGGAGTGGCGCATCCACGGCAGCCGCATACGCATCTGCGCAGACTACCACGGCGGGCGGCATGGCGCTGCCGGAACTCCGCGCGTCGCCTGCAAAATGGTTGACGAAATCGCTCCACGTGGGGTCGGTCGGCATGTACGTGTCTATGAGCGCGGAAGGCTCAACCGAATACCCCATCGAACGCAGACACATAGCGAGCGAAAACGCCTCGCATCCCGACGGATACTCCGGGTTTTGGTACAGCGGCGCGACGATGGGCTCCTGCGAACGCCTGGGAAACTCCTCTAGACGTGAGGATGGCCCTCCAAACACGAAGCTACTTCCCCATGCACATGCAGCGGCCAAGCACATCGCTAAAAGCATCAACAGTGCACATCCTTTGCGTCCAGCGTGCTTGCGCCTTGGCCTACCAGCACGACACCCGCCATTGAGCAATTCAGACATCCGATGGCCTTCCTTTCCCCGTGTTTCCTCGAGCGCGGCTCATGCACGCGCATCGCGGTCATACGTCGACAAGGAACATAGGAGGCGCGAACGGCTTCGTCTGCCATCAGAGGATATGAATACGCCGTGTGCGCCTGATGACAGGCGCACACGGCGTGGAAACACTCGAGAAGGACATTGTTCAGTGCCTTAAAGCCCCGCATCCCTTCGCAGCAAAGCAACAAGCTGGGCGCGACGATGAACGCGTAGCAGTCGATAGGCGGCATCCCGGGCGGAGTTGACGGTGCCGATTGAATAGCACATCGCGCGGGCGATCTGTGGGCCCGACTCCCCCGCGACGATACGCAGCGCAACTTCAACCTGGACAGAGTTGAGGCCTCGACCTGCAAGGTAACTCTCCAGCCGAGAACGATCCTCATTGTGAGAAGCGAGGAGCGCCGCGGCATAGCGCTCATTACGGACATCGGTAAGAAGCCGAACACCCGCCCATACGGTCAGGAGCATCAACAAGGTCAGACAGGTGACAATCGCCACGAGCATCGCGGTTCTGACATCGCCCATGCCGCTCGCCGGTACGACATCTCCCATGGACGCGTATCCTCCGAAAACCACATCTCTAAACTGGGCATATGAGAGGTCGGCGTACACATTCGTCACCTTGCCACCGCCGAGGATGCCCGCCACCCCAAACAGCGCACAGAGCGGCAACCCACGAGCCGACATCCGCACCGTGTTGCGTAAAGACAATGCGAGCAGGTAGATTACAAGCACGGACGTGCCAAAGAGGGCGACGGACGCTTGCCCTGATTCCGCAGCGAACACAACCACCAGCGTGCCGCTGAGAAGCTGGCGCGTGGCCCCCACCCCTTGGGAGCGTAGCCCTCCAACGCACACAACGATGATGCATCCGAACAGTGGCATCATGAGCGGTGCGAAGCTGAGCGGTGAGGCCGAGCGCCACACCTCCTCCCAAGCAATGCCGATCATAAGGGAAAGCAGCGCCAAGTAGACAACATGGAGAACGTCAAGCGTCACGCCCGGAGACGTGGGAGCGACGGGGACAGACGAGATCGCCGCCCCTCCGGCATCGTGATGACACATCCAAGAGATGGACGAGGAGATTGCACAGAGCACGATGGCCACGATGGCAGCGCAGCTCAATAATCCCGGAATTGCCGACGCGAAGACGATCTCGCATAGGACTCCCCACGTGGCAGCTCGAGCCTGCGGGCCGAACGGCTCGAAGGCCTCGTCGCCTACCAAGCGTCCTCCCCGGGAAGAGGACAGCTTATGCGCAGAGCGCAGAGAAGCCGTGACGCCCCCATCCGTCCCCGTGTGGGAAAATGCCCATGCAGCCGCCGTGCATGCCATCACGATCCCTGCGCGAAGTACAACGTCGCCCGCGCCCCATGACTGGTCAAGAGCGGTTGGCAGGGCAACCGAAGCGATGGCAAAACCCACTGTTGCCGAGCAGAACGCACGCGATGCGCGCTGAACACCACGGAGACGACCCGAGCCGCGACGCTTAAAGGACTCTCGTTCATTCGGAGTAGGCGTGTCTGGTGATGACAGGGGCTCAACGACTGCCTGCCGGGCGACCAGCTCGCGTGCTTCTGTGAGCGAGGCGACCTCCATCTTGCGGTACGCACGTTGCTGATACGCACGAACGGTCGGAGCCTTGATGCCCAATCGCTCCGCGATGGCAGCGGAGGTCATCCCATCCAGCGCAAGGAGAAGGCACACTGTCTCGCGCTCCGTCAGATGGTACGTCTCAGCCAGTCGCTCATGCCGCCGCTCGTCTCCCTCGTCCAAGTCCAAAGACGATTCGTCGGCTCCGCCCTCCACAGCTTCTTGTCCCGTATGCCGCCAGACCACAAACACGCCGGCGATCACCGCCACAACCAGAACCATGCACAGGCCATAGGAGGCAAGCTCTCCAAATGGCCCCCTTAGAGGAATCGCACACGAAGCCGCATAGGAGGCGACTTCGCCCGATGCATATGAGCCCAGCAGGGCGCATGCGTAACGCCGTGATACTCCCGTGGGACTTCCAACACCAGGCCGCGCAATTCGAACCACCCACATGCCGACGCCTATCACGGATGCCACGAGCCCCAAGCTCGCCATCGGATTCCCCACAACCTGCGTTCCCCACAAAGCCCCACATGCAAAATGGGGAAAGCACCACATCATGGCGAGAGGCCGTAAACATCCGATGCAAAAGAACAACGCTGGCACCATGCGCATTCGACGCGCGTCAAAAACACGGGAGACGCCCGATGGTCCCGCATCGTCACGTCCCCCGCACCCCTTCGCAAGGAAAATCCCCTCCCAAGACCAGCATGCAGCGGCAATTGCAGACGCAATGAGGCAGATGAGGCGCTCATCAAGCACATAGGGCAGCTGGCCCATTAGGAAACCCGCGAACACCTGCACCAGAGTGTATGAGCACCCCGCCACAAACGTGGCCGCCCCGCCAAACACACGGCGAGGAACAGTGAGCCGATTGCACAGCCCCGGGTTCAACAGCAGGACCGCCGCAACGATCCAAACCCCCAGCGCCATCGCCGTGAAAACGGGGTCGCGGCTCATCGAGGCGCTCTCTCCCATCGCCGGATAACCTGCCCAGAGCAGTATGCCCCAGGCAACCCACAACACCGTTGGAATATGTACGTTCTGCCTTTGCATCATGCTCCGAATTGTAACCATCACTTCCGCGACAAACATGCACCGTCGAGGCTACTCACTTGCCTTCCTGTAGGTCAAGACGCCAAGAAACAGCCTTAGAGGAATAATGCAGATCCCCGGCGTCCCCTTCGGACTCAAAGGTGTCGCCAATGCGGGCGACAAACTCACCCTTGCCCGCACGCACCTCCTCGACTTCGCGCTTTGGCACCCAAAATGCCACCTGAACGTCTTGTGACGCACCGGGGTCCAACGAGAACGAGCTCGACGTCCACACACCATCGCCTTCGGCATGCTCATCGCGAACCTCGTGGTCGCAGCTAGACCACGCGAGGAAATAACCCTCCTGGGCATAGTCCCCAATGGAACTTGACTCATTGTACAAGCCAAGATAAGCAGCATAGAACTCATCGAGGTCTGCCGTCTGCGGCGTGGCATCAACGTTTTCGAACGTCATGTCAACCACAACCAGCTGGTACGGCTCACGGCCAAAGCCAATCGCCTCTGCCTTGTCCTGCCAATCGGAGGAGTTGGCATCGAAGTTGAGGGCATTTTGGGCTATGCCGGCACTGGCGTAATCCTCATATGCAGTTGCGCCGTTGCACGTCACACGCATGGTACCCGTCCACCCAAACGTCACCTTGGCCTCGCTTGCAGCCCATTCCTCATTGTTGAGCGTGACAGGCTTGCCGACGGGAAACTCGACGCGACGCGATGTGTACGCGCGATCAACGAGCACGTTCTGAGCAGGACGCCCAATCCATGGCTCGCTTTCCGGCGTGAGTTCCGGATACTCACCGCTCTCCGCACGCTCCTTGGCCGACGTTGACAAAACCCCGCCTTCCTTTTGAGCGCGATCAGTGGCAGCCGTGGAGCTCTCCTGGCTGGGGATCGACGCCTTAAGCGTATCTGCCGCGGCAGGGAGCACACGGGCAACCACAGGCGCTCCAATGAGCATCGAGCCAACCGCAAGTGCGGCTATGGCGACCCCACCAACGGCCTCGGAGCGTGTAAGCTTTCCGAGCGGACGCGCCTCGTCTGACTCCCGCCGATTGCGATGCAACCCAAACATGTCTACCTCCATATGAGACGAACACACCCAAGCAACTACAGCTTGGCGAACGCTCATCTTCGAGCGTCGAGGAAATCATCACCCGTTGGTAGGGCGGCTGTCTGTAATCAACGGATATGAATCAACCGATGACATGCCCTACCTTACGTTTGTCGCCAATAAAGATAAAGGTAACGTGTCGCTGAAATCGCGCGGAATATCGACCTTTCGACAGATTCAGGCCCTTCTCCCTGTGAACAGCGCGGCAGAATGCACAAATGTGTAGCGCACGGATCAAAACCCTACAGCTATTCTTCGATGCGCAGGCACAGACATCAGCAAGGCCATCCACGGTTCCTGACCATGACCCATCCACGGCTCAAAAACTTTTTTAAAATTGGGGCTTGCGTCACGCGGGACGTTCCGTATAATTAACTTCGTTGCTCAGGAGCACAGCACGTGAGCAGCTTGACAATTCCTCGATAGCTCAATGGTAGAGCCCGCGGCTGTTAACCGCGTTGTTGTAGGTTCGAGTCCTACTCGAGGAGCCAGAATTTTCAGACCCGCGTTCTCGCGGGTCTTTTTGTATACAGATGAGCCACCGCAATCCCTCCCCTGCGATCACGGGAGTCGGGGCCCTCGCCCGCCAGGACAAGTACGAAAAGCGCCCCTTGGAGCACAGGGCTCGCAAGGGGCGCAAAAGAGCATACGCTCATATTGACTTAGCAGTTCTCGAGGTAATCCTTGAGCTTGCTGGAGCGGCTGGGATGACGCAGCTTGGCCAGGGTCTTGGACTCGATCTGACGGATGCGCTCGCGCGTGACGCCGAACTCGCGTCCAACCTCCTCAAGCGTGCGCGGATGACCGTCGACAAGCCCGAAGCGCAGCTCAATAACCTTGCGCTCGCGTTCGGCCAAGCCGTCGAGCACCTGCGTGAGCTGCTCTTGCAGCATAGAGAAGCTCGCGGCATCGGCGGGAACGACCGCTTGGGCATCCTCGATGAAGTCACCCAGCTGGGAGTCCTCTTCCTCGCCGATGGGCGTCTCAAGCGACACGGGCTCCTGAGAGATCTTCTGGATCTCGCGCACACGGTCGGCGCTCATGTCCATCTCGGCGCCGATCTCCTCGGGGGTCGGGTCGCGACCGAGGTCCTGAAGCAGTTGACGCTGCACGCGGACGAGCTTGTTGATGGTCTCGACCATATGGACCGGAATGCGAATGGTGCGGGCCTGGTCGGCGATGGCACGCGTGATGGCCTGGCGAATCCACCACGTGGCGTACGTGGAGAACTTGAAGCCCTTCTCGTAGTCGAACTTCTCGACCGCGCGAATCAAACCGAGGTTGCCCTCCTGGATGAGGTCGAGGAAGAGCATGCCGCGACCCACGTAGCGCTTGGCGATGGACACAACCAGGCGGAGATTCGCGGAGATGAGCGCTTGCTTGGCGTCCAAACCCACCTGCTCGACACGCATGAGGCGGCGCATCTCGGCACGGGTGAGCTCGAGCTCGCCAGCCTCCTGCTTTTCGAGCTTGTCGGCAGCGTCCAGGCCGGCCTCGATCTTCATGGCCAGGTCGACCTCTTCGGCGGCCGTCAACAGATCGACCTTGCCGATCTCCTTAAGGTACATGCGAACCGGGTCACCCGTCAGCATGACCGTTGAGGCGTCGATGCCGCGAGCGCGCGAACGGCTGCGCGTGGTGCGCACGGTACGAGCCTTCTTCTTCGATTTAGTCGAGGCCATCTCGGCATCCGCGCGCTTGGCCATTTTAAGGTCATGGTCCTCGTCGCTCTCGTCCCCGTCGAGATCCTCGTCCCTCATAACGTCGTGGTCGTCATCGTCCACAACCAGCTCGGACTCATCGTCTTCGGTGGCAGAGACGATCTCGACGCCGCGATCGCGGAGGAATTGGTAGATAGAGCTCAGCTGTGCATCAGTTACATCGACATCCTTGAGGGCAACCTGAATCTCGTCCTCAGTGACGGAACCGGACTTCGAGCCGAGATTGAGCAGCTTTTCGATGGTCGCGTCCAGCGCGGATTCAGTGCTTTGAGTCTTTCTTGGCACAGATGCTCCCTTCTTAGCACATAGGATTCATTACTTTACCACGGTTCTATACCCAATTGTGCCAGAAGATTGCGCTTTTCTGACAATCTCGTTATTGCCGGAAGGGGTCGGCTATCCCCTCAACGGCCCGCTCGAGCTCTCGAATGCGCGCGGCATCCCGTGTTGCCTGGATGGCGAGCTCCCTGCGCTCATCGCTCGAAAGCGAGCTGTTGGACCGCAGGCGCGACTGCGCGGCCTTCATGCGACGACGTGCCGTGTACAGTTCGAGCGTGTCGAGCAGGAAGGCGATGTTTGTCTCTGTAGGATGCCTGCTCGTCGCCGAGATCATACCGGCCGACACGAGCTGCGCCGCCTCGGGGCACACCGCGCGTGCGGCCGACATGACCTCAGCGGCACCCGTGCCCTCGGGCGTTGCGAGAACAGACCAGGCTATCGTCTCGTTGCGGGAATCGACCCATTCAACCTCGGTGATGCGTTCCGCAAACGGCCTGAACGCGTCGGGGTAGGTGGTGAGCATGGTCAGCAGCTCACGCTCGCAGGCGAGCTGACGGCGCTCGAGGTCGGTGAGCATGGATAGCGCCGCGTCCTCGTTGCGCGCGGGTGGTTCCGCACCAACGACATCGGGAGCATCCGGAACGTAATCGTACGGTGCGTCTTCATAGTACGGCTCATCATATGGCGGATAGTCGACGGCGGAGGTGGCTCCAGGGGCGGCAGGCGCACTCCCGACGGACGCAATCGTCTCACTCCCGCGCGCGCGAGGCGCTCCCCCGCCCTCGGCACCGATACGTTCACGCTCCGCATGCGCGCGCTCGCGTTGCTGCTCGCGACGGCGATTGGCCTCCTCGCGCTGCTGAACCTCGCGAAACACCTTGCCGGCGTTCGAGCGGATCATTTCAACGTCGAGTCCCAGGCGGTCGGCGATCTGCATGTAATAACCGTCGATCATGTAACTCGCACGCAGCGGGTAGATGAGCTCGAGCGCGGAGCGCATGGCCCTGGCGCGACCACCCGGTGTGGAGATATCGCTCTCCTCCTCGAGCTTTCCAAAGACGAAGTCCATGAGCGGGATGGACTGATCGAGGAGCGCCCGCAGGGCCTCGCCGCCGTTTGCGCGTACGAAGTCATCGGGATCCTGACCATCGGGCAGGATGACGCAACGCAGGTCGATGTCGTCCTTCTCGATGAACTGGATCGCGCGGCGAGCCGCCTTTTGCCCGGCGGCGTCGCCGTCGAACATATAGATGATCTTCTTGGTGAAGCGCGTAAGCGTCTTGACGTGCGATTCGGTGAGCGCAGTCCCCAGCACGGCCACGATGTTCTCGATACCCGCTTTCCAACAGCTCATCGCACTGATATAGCCTTCGACCACAATGACCTCGTTCGCGTTCACGATGTGATCTTTGGCCCAGTTGAACCCATAGAGGTTCTTGCCTTTGTGGAAGATGGGCGTCTCGGACGTGTTGAGATATTTGGCGTTCGTCTTCTCCTTATCGAGCGCGCGACCGCCGAACGCGATGCACCGACCCTGCTCGTCGTAGATAGGAAAGATCACGCGGTCGAAGAAGCGGTCGACAAGCCCGCCGCTGCGACTGCGGAACGCCACATTGGCATCGATCATCTCCTGCGGCGTAAACCCCTTGGACCCCAAATAGCGCACGAGTGCGCCATGGCCGGGCGCAAACCCCAGGTGGTACGTGCGACAGGTGGCGGCATCGAGGTCACGTCCCTTGCAGTATGCGCGACCGCGGTCGTCTTTACCCCGCATGAGCAGAGTATGGTAGAACTCGGCGGTCGCCTCGCAGACCTCGATAAGGCGATTGCGCTTGGTGCCGGAACGCTTGAAGGTGCGTTCCTCCTCGAGCTCGATGCCCGCGCGATCCGCTAGATATCGAATGGACTCGGGAAAACTCAGGTTCTCACGCTTCATGACGTACGTGAACGCGTCGCCGCCCTCACCGCAGCCAAAGCAATGCCACACCTGCGTGGAGGGGATCACGTGGAAGGAAGGCGTCTTCTCGCCGTGGAACGGACAGCAACCCCAGAGGTCGGTGTTGCCGCGCGGCTTGAGCTCGACGGTCTCTTGGATGAGCGCGACGAGATCGGTCGCGTCACGTACCTTGTTCTTGTCGTCCTCAGAAATCATGCGATCCTCACCGGCGTCGTACCATAATCTGCCGCAATCTGTGCGATATCCCCCTCGACCGCCCGGATAAGCGCGTCAATGGACTCGAATGAATGCGAGGGACGCATCATGCGATCGAACGCGATGGAGACCTCCCGGCCGTACAGGTCACCGTGATAGCCAATTAGATTGGCCTCGAGGCGGGCGGACGCGACGGAGTCGGCAAACATCGGGGGCACGCCGGCGTTGATCGCGGCGGGCCAGACCTCGCCTCCAACACGCGCGAATCCCGCGTAGACGCCATCGGCGGGCATCTGTATGTCCGCTTGGACCTCGATATTGGCAGTGGGAAATCCCATTCCCGCGCCCTCTCCGCGCCCCGGCGCAACAACACCGTGCACGTAGAACCGTCGTCCGAGCTCACCGGCGGCGGCCACGACGTCACCCGCGGCGATCAGGCGCCGGATGCGCGTGGCCGTGATGGGTGCGTCGCCATCGATAAGCAGCTCGTGACCCGTAACCTCAACACCGCGATTCGCACCCCAGGCACGAATGACATCGACGGTCGAGGCGCCACGTGCGCCAAGGCGAAAATCGACGCCAACGTGTATCGCGCGGATGTCCACATACGGAGCGAGGACCTGCTCAAAAAAGGCCACATGATCGAGGGCGGCAAGCTCGCGCGTGAACGGAACGACCACCACACCCGTGCCCGACGCCCTAAGGGTTTTGATGCGATCGGCGATACTCAGGAGCTTGAGTGCGGGACGCTTACCCACCACCTCATCCGGATCGGGGTCGAACGTGACGGCAATGGCAGCAACCCCACGCTCAGCTGCATCACGACGCGCGCGGGAAAGCAGGCCGAGATGACCCCGGTGGACACCGTCGAACGCCCCGATGGCAACGACGCACGGCACGGGCGTCGCTGGCGAAGCATCGTCACCCACACGTATAACGGTTGTATGGCTACCGCTCACGTCGGCATCAGAGGCAAGGGGGGCGACGAGAAAGTCGCGCGCGAGCTCTGCACGCGCGGGCATGTGCGCCCCGGGCATGTGCGCGCCCGTATGCGATGAAGCCGCGTCCTGTACGCGCGTCATTGCGCAACACCTTCGATACCCTGGGGAAAGACCGTCTCCATGCGTAGGCTATCGCCCTCTGAGCTCGCGATGGCGCGCAGTTGGCCGCCGTGTGTGAGCGCGCACGGAGTGTCGATGGGAACATCGGCCGGGCGCCCAAGAGAGCCTCCCGCAAAGTGGTTCGGTATCGCGCGACCATTCAGAACGGCAGCAAGCTCGGCATCGCTGAGCGTACGCACGGGCATGCCGAGCACGACGGCGGGATCGAGCGCGGCGGCGCGAGCACCTTCGCACGACAGGTCCTCGATGCGCAGGCACATGCCAGCCGTAACGGGACCCGAGGCGGTACGGCGCAAGTCGGAAATGTGGGCGGCGTTGCCCGCAGCGCGGCCGATGTCGCGCGCAAGGGAGCGGATGTACGTCCCCTTGCTCACATCAAACGAAGCTGTCCAAACAACATGGCCGTCGACCTCGTCTATCGCCACGAGGTCGGCAGCATACACCTCGATGGTGCGCGCTGGGAGATCGACATCCTCCCCAGCCCGGGCTCGTTTGTACGATCGCACACCGTCGATGGAAATCGCGGAGTACGCCGGCGGGACTTGCTCCTGCTCACCGAGAAAATCCTTGAGGATGCTCGAGGCGAAGAGCCGAGAACTAAGATCGTCCGTTGCGGGAGCAGTGCGCGTGACCTCTCCTTCCGCATCGTCGGTCGTGGTCTCGGCCCCAAACGTGATGCGCGCGAGGTATCGCTTGCGGTCAAGGGTGACACGCCCCAACAACCGCGTCGCCTGGCCTACGCCCACGATCATGACGCCTGAGGCAAGCGGGTCAAGGGTTCCGGCATGACCCACGCGGCGCTCGCCCAGGGCGCGACGCACCTTGGACACAACGTCGTGAGAGGTGATACCCACCGGCTTATCGACAGCGAGCAGGAGATTGAGCTCGCTCGGCTTGCGCTTCGCCATGCGATCCTCACTTTCTGGCGAATATGTTCACGTGTACGCAAGGGGCATGCGCATCTCGCGCCCATCCCCTTGGTCGTGCTTTGTGTGACGAGCCCTAAGCGAGAAGCGCCTCCAGCTTGGGGAGCACCGTCTCGGCAGCCTCGGCAACCGTTCCATGGAAGGTGAATCCCGCTGCCGCGGCGTGCCCCCCGCCGCCGAGTTCGACGGCGATTCCGGAGATGTCGAGCTTGCCCTTCGAACGAAGGTTGCCGCGCACCACACCCGGCTCGCTCTCGCGCAAAAACAGGCAGAGCTCAGATCCATCAACCTGACGCACGATATCGACCAGGCCGTCGCATTCCGCCGGCTTGACACCGCATTCGACAAGATCGCTGGCAAACGCGTAGCTGTAGGCAACGCGACCGCACGCGTGCGTCTCGATACGGCTCATCACGATCGACTCGAGATGCAGATACTCAATGCGCTGGCTCTGGTACACCTCGAGGGCGATCCGTGCCGGCTGGGCACCGGCGTCGACCAGACGAGAGGCGCAGGCAAACGCCGAGGGATTGGCGTTTTGATACTGAAAGCGCCCGGTGTCGGTCATCAAGCCCGTCAAGAGACACGACGCGATGTCAGGCGTGCAGGGCCACCCCGCAGCATCGAGGAGCTCGTACACAAGGACTGCGGTCGCGGCAGCCGACGTCACGCGCACCGTGACGTCGCCGAACTCTTCGCGCGAGGGATGATGGTCGATCACCACGCGACCGCGAGCCTGCTTAGCCACCGCAGCGGAATCCTCAAGACGCTCGAGAGTGGGAACGTCGACCGAGATGAACAGGTCGTACGCCTCCGCATGCCGAACAGCGGGCTCCAGCTCCCCGGCAAGGGGCAGAAAGCGGTATATGCGCGGGATGGAGCCATCGTCGGCAAGCAGAAAGTCGACGCGCTTGTCGGGAAACTGCGCCCTGATCGAAGCGCCGAGCCCGAGAACCGAGCCGAGGGCGTCACCATCGGGATTCGTGTGCCCCGAGATCGCGATGGTGCGGGCGCCCTCGACGAAATCTATGACACCCGCCCACATATCGGGCGTCGTGCTTCGACCGGAACAAGGCGACGTGCTATTGCTCATCACTCATATCTTTCTCAACATCGGCATCCTCGATGGGATAGCCGAATTCGTCCTTCTCGACGGCGAGGGTCGCGGGGATGTTCTCGAGGGCACGGCTAATCGCCTCCGCCTCGTCGGTGGAGCGGTCGATCTTGAATTGGAGCTCGGGAGTCACACGCCAGTCGAGCGAACGTGCAAGAAGGCTGCGAATTCTGCCCTTGGCCGCGTTAAGGACGTCCAGCACCTCCTCATAGCGATCGCCTTCGCAGCTCACGAACACGCGCGCGAATGAACGGTCCTGGGAGACCTCGACACCCGTGAGCGTCACGAGCTCGAGACGAGGATCGGAGATCTCGAACAAAAGGATATATCCGAGCTTCTCACGCAGCTGCTCACCCAAGCGGCGGGTCATAGGCGTCTGCTTCATACAACACCAGCTCCCCAAAAGGTCTGTGTAGGCTACGAAAGGACAACGCACGCACGCGCACGTTGCCCTCTCATATACCCACGAAGGTTCTTCTCGTTACACACCCTACTCGCTCGTCCTGACAAACCAGATCGTACAAGCAAAGTGCCTCAAGGCTTTTCCAGGTGCCCCAGATTCGGGCGAGCGCAAGAGCGTCCATCAAAAACGGGATCACCGAGCAAGGCCACCCGGCCTGGGTTTCTCAGATGCCCCAGATTGCCCTGAAAGAGGAGGGCGCACGCCTTGCGTGCGGCGCCCGACGATTGAAGGGCAAGGTGGGGTGCCTGAGGAAGCCAGTCGCAGGCTACTCTGTCCTCGCGACCTCGACGATCTTGTAGGCCTCGAGAATGTCGCCGACCTTGATGTCCTGGAACTTCTCGATGCCAAGACCGCACTCGTAGCCCCTCTTGACCACATTGACGTCATCCTTGAAGCGGCGCATGGAGCCGAAGGAGCCGTCGAATACCACGACGCCGTCGCGCACGACGCGCACCTTGTCGTCGCGGCTGATCTCGCCCTCGGTGACCATGCAGCCGGCGATGAGACCCGCCTTGGGCACGCGGAACGTTTCGCGAACCTCAGCGGCACCGGTCTGGACCTCTTCCTCCGTGGGCGCAAGCATACCGATGCGGGCAGCGTCGATATCCTCAATAGCCTTGTAGATGATGGAGTAGGTCTTGATCTGGATGTTCTCCTTCTCGGCCGCGTCGCGCGCCTTGGGCTGCGGACGCACGCCAAAGCCGATGATGATGGCGTTCGAGGCAGCGGCGAGCGTGACGTCGGTCTCGGAGATCGCGCCAACGGCGGAGTGGATGATGTTGATACGGACCTCGGACTGATCCATCTTGCCGATGGAGTCCGCGAGCGCCTCGATGGTACCCTGGGCATCCGCCTTGACCACCAGGTTGAGCTCCTTGAGCTCGTTTTGGCTCATCTCGTCGAACAGGGTCTCGAGCGTGACGTGCTTGACCTTGTTCTGCTCCTCGATGCGGGCCTTGAGCGAGCGCTGCTCGGCGAGGTCGCGGGCATCGCGGGCATCCTCAAATACACGGAACTCGTCGCCTGCGGCAGGCACGGAGTTGAGGCCGAGGATCTCGACGGCGTCGGAGGGGCATGCGGCATCCTTGTGCTCGCCATGCTGGTCGAGCATGGCGCGGACGGAACCGTAGCTCATGCCGGCGACGATGGTGTCGCCCACGTGCAGGGTGCCGCGCGTGACGAGCAGGGTCGCGACCGGGCCGCGACCGCGGTCGAGCTTGGCCTCGATGACGGTACCGGATGCGAAGGTGTCGGGATTGGCCTTGAGTTCGAGGACGTCCGCCTGCAGCAGGATGGTCTCAAGCAGCTCGTCGATGCCTTGGCCCTTCTTGGCCGAGACGTTGACGAACATGTTCTGACCGCCCCACTCCTCGGGGATGATGCCATACTCGGTGAGCATCTGGCGGACCTTGTCGGGGTTGGCCTCGGGCTTATCGCACTTGTTCACCGCGACGATGATCGGCACGCCAGCCGCCTTGGAGTGGTTGATGGCCTCGATGGTCTGAGGCATGACGCCGTCATCGGCGGCGACCACGAGCACGACCACGTCGGTGATCTTGGCACCGCGGGCGCGCATGGCGGTAAAGGCCTCATGGCCAGGGGTGTCGACGAACGTGATCTGACGACCGTTGATCGTAACCTCGGAGGCACCGATGTGCTGGGTGATGCCGCCGGCCTCGCCGCTCCACACGTTGGTGTGGCGGATGGCATCGAGCAGGCTCGTCTTGCCGTGGTCGACGTGTCCCATGACGGTGACCACGGGCGGACGCGGCTTGAGGTCCTTGGGATCGTCATAGAAGCTGAAGGAGTTCTCCTCCTCGGCCGTAACGATACGCACCTGGCGACCCAGGTCGTCGGCGACGAGCTCGACGAGGTCGTTGCTCATGGTCTGCGTCATGGTGAGCGGGGTGCCCAGCAGGAACAGGCGCTTGATGATGTCGTTGGCGGAGACGTCGAGGGCCTCGGCGAGCTCGGCGACGGTCACGCCCTCGGAGACCTTGACGGCGTCGAGGTCCTCGGGATTGATGCCCTGAGCCAGAGCCTCCTCGATCTTGCGCTCCTCGGCTGCGGCTGCCGCCTCGGCCTGGCGCTTCTCCTTGCGCTTCTTGCGGCGACCGGAGGACTCGCGGGAAGCCTCTTCCACGGCAGCGCGGGCGTCGGCCAGCACCTTCTCGCGGCTGTACTCCTCCGCCTCGCGAGCCATACGAGCGTAACGATCCTCGCCGTCATGGGTGTCGTGCACGGAACCCTTGCGACCCTTCTTGCCACCCTTGCCGGCTTTCTCAGGCGAGGGCGGGAAGTTGTCGGGCATATTCGCCGCGGGTGCGGAACTGCGGCGGCGGCTGCGCGTCGGAGTCTCCGACCCCTTATCGGATGAGGTGTTCGCACCACGGTTGCCACGACGGCCACCGCGCTCGTTGCGAGACTCGTTCGCGGGCTTTGCAGCCTCGGCTGCCTTCTTCTCCTTGAGCACGGCCTCCTGCTCGGCGATCTGATCGAGCAACGAACGGAAGCGCATGCCGGAATCGGAAGCGGGGACGGCGCGGCGCTTGGCCTCAAGCTCCGCCTCACGAGCAGCCTTCTCGGCCTCCTCCTTGGCACGACGCTCGGCCTCCTCCTTGGCGGCACGGACGGCCTCAGCGGCGGCCTGGGCCTCCTGGGACAGGCGGCGCTCCTCCTCGCGGCGAGCCTCGGCGGCGAGGCGCTCGGCCTCTTCCTTGGCGGCGGCTTCGCGCTCGGCGGCACGGGCGGCCTCCTCCTCGGCGCGCTTAGCGGCCTCGACCTCGGCGGCGCGCGCCTCGATCACGGGAGCGAGCTGCTTTTTGACCATGGAGACGAAGGCGTCTTCGAGGGTCGACGACGCCGACTTTGCCGGGATCTTCATCTCTTCAAGGTGGCCCATGAGTTCCTTGGACGTCATGCCGAACTCCTTGGCCAGGCTGGAAATACGGACTTTCGCCATATCTTTCACCTACCTCTCACGCACATCGACGTGCGCATCTTCAATCAAACGGACTCGGGTGCGCGGACGCGCCTGCAGACTAGATGAGGTCCTCGGCGTTCGCGATGGCATCGGAGTCGGCGCCGTCGAGGGAATCGACATCGTGCACGCCGCAGTAGCGAGAGCCGGGACGGGCCTGGTTGCGGCAACGGATGCCGTCCTCGCTCACGTGCGCGCAGCGCTCGGGCTCGAAGTCACCGGACTCCTCGTCAATCAAGTCCTCGACCACGGGCTCGGGAGCAAGCGGGACGTTCTTGAGGATGTCGGCGGCGAGGGTCTCGCTCTTGATGTCGATGTGCCAACCGGTGAGGCGCGCTGCGAGGCGGGCGTTCTGGCCCTCCTTACCAATGGCGAGCGAGAGCTGGTCGTCGGGGACGATGACGCCAGCGTAGTTCTTATCGGGATCGATGAGTACGCGGGTCACCTTTGCCGGGGAAAGCGCGTTCGCCACGTAGACGGACGGGTCCTCGTCCCACAGGATGACGTCGACGCGCTCGCCGCGCAGCTCGCCCACGACAGCGCGGACACGGCTGCCCTTGGGACCCACGCAGGCACCCACGGGGTCGAGACGGTCGTCGAGGGAGTGGACGGCGACCTTGGAGCGCTGACCAGGCTCACGAGCGATGGACTTGAGCTCGACGGTGCCCTCGTACACCTCGGGAACCTCCTGCTCGAACAGGCGACGCATGAGCTCGGCATGGGTGCGCGAGATCACGATCGGCGGGCGGGAATGCTCACCGCGCACCGGAGGCAGCGTGGAGTTGGGGTCACGGACGTCGACGATGACGGCCTTGAGGTGCTGGTTGTGCAGATAACGCTCGCCGTTGGGGCGCTCGTTGCGCTCATCCGGGTAGCGACGCTGGTCAAAGTGGGGCAGCTCGGCCTCAACGCCATCGCGAATCTTGACGATGGTGAAGTCGGGCGTGGACTGCAACACGGTGCCGTTGATGAGGTCGCCGACGCGGCCGGAGAACTCCTCGTAGATCTGCTCGCGGGCAGCGTTGCGCACGATGGCGTTGATCTCGGCCTTGGCGGTCTGGGCGGCGAGGCGGCTGACGTCCTTGGGCGTGACGTCGATCTCCTCGTACTCGGTGAAGTTGCCCTCCTCATCCATGGAGTCGTCGATGGGCTCGAGACGATACACGTAGATCTTGCCCGTGGCGCGGTCGATGGTGACCTTGGCGCCCCAGTCGAGCTTGAGGACCTTGGCATAGGTCTCGGCCAGGGCCGCCTCGAGACGGTCAAGCAGGTAGAGCTGATCGATGTGCTTTTCCTGGCACAGAAGCATAAGTGCTTCCATCATGGTCATATCGGCGTCTGCCATCTTACTTCCCTTCCTTAACGCCCTTGAAGTCGTAAACGGGCTTCAAAGTGCACTTCTTTACATCGTCATAGGAGATAGTGGCGGCGTCCTCGCCCTCGGGTTGGATGGTCACGGACGCATCGTCGGCGGCCGCGATGACGCCCTTGTACGAGCGGCGGCCCTCCATCGCGGTGGTGGTGAGCTCGACCTCCTCGCCCTGGAAGCGGACGAAGTCGCTGGGACGGCGCAAGGGGCGCTTCATGCCCGGGGAACTCACCTCAAGCGTGTAGGAGCCCGAGATGGGGTCGAGGGCCTCGACGGTATCGGAAACCCATGCAGTCTGCGCGGTGACCTCGTCGAGGTTGATGGGGTCCCCCTCG
Source organism: Collinsella sp. AF08-23 (assembly GCF_003479805.1). Lineage (GTDB taxonomy): Bacteria > Actinomycetota > Coriobacteriia > Coriobacteriales > Coriobacteriaceae > Collinsella. Next base: position 76,626 of record NZ_QUHV01000006.1, read on the forward strand.
AGCTTGTCCAGGCGCACGCGGATGCAGGGGGCCTTGGTGGCACCCACGACCTCGACATCGACCACGTCGATGCCATGCAGGGGAGCCTGGGCCTCCAGGGCGTCGATGATGTCCTGCTCGAGCTTGCTCTTGACCATGCAACACCTCTCTTTCATGAAAAGGGAGCACGGGCGAACCCGCACTCCCTTCACGTAACAACTTCATTTAGGTGGACTATAACACATTCCCAGCATACGGGGCAATTTTGCACAATGGAGCAAAGCTGTTCCCGCCCGCGTCCACCACAAATTCCGCACAACACAATTGTGGCTACAGGGCATTACAGACAACTTCGTGTAATCCAAGTGCGCTCCAATCAACCGTATTCATAGACGATTGTCATCAGGCGAGACCTCGCATTGAGCTGAATTGCCCTCTTGGCTCTCCTCCTCATCTGAGCTCATGCTGCGAGAGATAAGCGCGACAGCTTTTGACCAAAGCCAAAACATGGGACCCCAAAGCAGAACCACAAGCACGACACTCGTAAGGAATGGGTTCCTGTTAAACTCCAACCCCACCGTCCCGAGCAATGAAAGAACTCCGAACTTCCATCCATGAATTGCCTTGCTTCCAATATAGGGGCCGATATCCTCGGAAAAAAGATTTCCCAGCGATGAGCCGATGAAGTTAACCAAAAGAAAAGTTGAAACACACAGCACAACGCATACGAGCACATATGCAGGACCCGTCAGCTTCCTGGAACTCATGCGACTTGAAAGATATAACCGACGGCAGGATAAGGAGGACAGGAGCCATAGGCCAACAGAGAAAAAGACTTGAAGGATGCTTGCACCGCCCGTATACCTGAAAGCACGAACCTGCGCATCACCTGCGATTCTAGCGGCATCCCGCTTCGCTTCTTGTGATGCACGCCTTTCTTGCAGCGTTGCCTCATTCCATTCGTTCGTTCCTTCTTCGATGATTCTGTGGCGATTAAATATAGGAAGGCATCTGAAATCATACACAACATCGTATTGGATTTGAGCCAATCCAATACGAGTTGCATCATACCCTCCCGAGAAAGCCCAGATTGCTATGATCGCCGCAATGACGGCGCAAACTGCGGCTGACGCGCCGCAAAGAACGCTAGCGGCGTCGATCGTGCGCTTCTGTGTGGAACTCATTCGTAGAACCTCCCGTTTGGGTACATCTCCGAATAGCACCTATGGCACGTCAAGCCCCTCTCGCTTTGAATAGAGTCGATGAAGTCGATTTCTTTCCCGCAGACAACGCAAGCAGTCTTTCCATAGAACCCCTTCATGCAATCGACGCAGAAATTGCCATTCTTTCCCTCGATTTGATGCAACTGTTCGTCTGGAAATAAGTTCCGGCACCCGTCGCAATAGTGCTTTCCAGGATGGGGATCTAGGTACATGGCGCCTCCCATTCACATTGAGCGAACTATAAGGTCTACCTGTCAAGGTAGACCTTTACCGCACTATAGTGCGGTCGCGCGATCGACCGAAAGCCCCGGTAAACTTTGGGCAGGGCGAAGCAACACAGCGTTATCTTCGGCTGTCAAAATACTTCTTCGGCGGTCCTGGCGACTGCTTTCCACCGCCTTGTGGGTAGAAAAATGTGGATCCGAAATTGTCATCCGGATCCACACCACGCTCTCTCATTCCGCAACGGAACAACGCGCTCTGCAGTTATTCCGCGGGTCGAGCTACTTTACGACCAGGTTCACAAGCTTGCCCGGCACGCAGATGGCCTTGACGACCGTCTTGCCCTCGATGTGCTTGGCCACAGCTGCCTCAGCGGCGGCTTGCATGGTGCCGGCGTCGGCGTCGGCCGGGACCATCACGCGGGCGCGCATCTTGCCGAGCACCTGGACGGCGATCTCGACCTCATCCGCGGCGGCCTCGGCGGCATCGAACTCGGGCCAGGGCGCGGTGTAGACGCTCCCCTCGCGACCGAGCGCCTCATGCCACAGCTCCTCGCAGGCGAACGGGCAGATGGGCGCCAAGACCGACACGATGTCGGTGGCGACCAGCGCGGTGAGCGCCGCGTCGCGCTCATCTGCGGGAACGGCGTTCAGGTAGGCGTTCGCCGCGTTCACGAGCTCCATCATGGCGGAAATCGCGGTGTTGAACTGGCCGCGGTCGAAGTCCTCGGTGCACTTGGCAAGGGTGCGATGGCGTTCACGGTAGAGCTCGAGAGCGGGCTTGGAAAGCGTCGACTTGTCGAGAGCAGTCGCATCGCCGGCGGTTTCGGCGAGCTGCCACACGGTGCGCCACGCGCGCTTGATGAAGCGGTTCGCACCCTCGACGGCGTTGGGGTCCCAGTCGAAGTCCTTCTCGGGCGGGGCGATGAACAGGATCGCGAGGCGCATGGTGTCGGCGCCAAAGGGCTCGATGACCGAGCTCGGCGGGACGACATTGCCCTTCGACTTGGACATGGTGTCGCCGTTCTCGTCCTTCACCATGCCCTGGCACAGCAGGTTGGTGAAGGGCTCATCGACGTCGAGCAGCCCCATGTCGCGCAGAGCCTTGGTAAAGAAGCGGCTGTAGAGCAGGTGCAGGATAGCATGCTCGATGCCACCGATGTAGTTATCGACCGGCATGAAGCGGTTGGCGGCCTCGCGGGAGAACGGGAGCTCGGTGTTATGTGGGTCGGTGTAACGCAGGTAGTACCAGCTGGAGCACGTGAAGGTGTCCATGGTGTCAGTCTCGCGGCGGGCCGGGGCTCCGCACACGGGGCAGGTGGTCACGTAAAACTCGCGGCACTCGGCGAGCGTCTCACCTGCGCCGAGGTCGAGGTTCTCGGGCAGGGTCACCGGCAGCCGGTCCTCGGGCACGGGGACGATGCCGCAGTGCTCGCAGTGGATGGCCGGAATGGGGTTGCCCCAGTAGCGCTGGCGGGAGATGAGCCAGTCGCGCAAACGGTACTGCACGGAGCGGCGTCCGGTGCCGGCAGCCTCAAGGTCGGCAACGATGGCGGCCTCGCCCTCGGAATGCTTGCCGCCCGTCATGCCGGTGTACTTACCGGACTGCACCAGGGTGCCCTCGCACGTAAGCGCCTCGTCCCAGTCGACGGAAGTCACGCGCGTGGCGCGCTCGTCCTTGAGGTCCCCGTACAGCGGGTCGTCCTCGGTGAGGATGATCGGAACGATGGGAAGGTCGTACTTCTTGGCGAACTCGAAGTCGCGCTGGTCGCCACAGGGAACAGCCATGACGGCGCCGGTGCCGTAGTCGGAGATGACGTAGTCGGCCACCCACACGGGCACCTTCGCCCCGGAGACGGGGTTGACGACGTAACGACCTGTGAACGCGCCGTGCTTCTCGAGGGTGCCCTGGGCGCGCTCGACGGCGGAGATGTGCTTGGCGCCCTCGACGACCTCGCGGACGGCTGCCTCGTACTCGGTGCCCTCGACAAGCTCCATAAGGCCCTTGTACTCGGGGGCGAGCAGGAAGAACGTGTTGCCGAACAGTGTGTCGGCGCGCGTAGTGAAGACGGTAATCTTACCCTCGTCGCCCGGGATGGGGTCACCCTCGGCATCGCACAGGGTGAAATCGACCTCGGCGCCCTCGGAGCGCCCGATCCAGTTCGCCTGCATCTGCTTGACGCGCTCGGGCCAACCGGGCAGCTTCTCGAGGTCATCGAGGAGCTCCTGGGCGTACTCGGTGATCTTGATGTACCACTGCTCGAGGTCGCGCTTCTCCACCTCCGAGTCGCAGCGCCAGCAGCGGCCCTCGGTCACTTGCTCGTTGGCGAGCACGGTCTCGCACGTGGGGCACCAGTTGACTGGGTTCTTCTTGCGATACACCAGGCCGCGCTCCCACAGCTTCTCGAAGATCCACTGGCCCCAGCGGTAGTAATCGGGGCTGCAGGTCTTCACGAGACGGTCCATGTCGTAGGAGAAGCCCATACGCTTCATGGTGGCGAGGGCCTGGTCCATGTTCTTATACGTCCAAGCCGCCGCCTGGGTGTTGTGCTTGATGGCGGCGTTCTCGGCGGGCAGGCCGAAGGCGTCGAAGCCGATGGGATGCAGCACGTCGTAGCCGCGCATACGAGCCTGACGGGCCATGGCGTCGCCGATGGTGTAGTTGCGCGCGTGCCCCATGTGCAGATCACCGGAAGGATACGGGAACATCTCGAGGATGTACTTCTTCGGCTTGGTGGAGTCGGTGTCCACGGCAAAGAGATTCCGCTCCTCCCAGGACTTCATCCACTTCTCCTCGATGGCCCGAGCGTCGTAGAACGGGATCTCCCCCGCCTGGCGCTCGGTGCCGCAATGCTCGTGGCAATCGCACATGGTTGGCTCCTATCGTTCAAGCGCAGCGGTCAATCAAGACCCGCCGCGCCGCGTCGGTAACGCTCAAGATTCTAACAGGTCTTGCAGGTGAGACCGACCTCACCCGCTCCCCTATCGCAGCGGGGCCCGCGCAGAACTTGTCCGCGCGGGCCCCGCTCGTGGTCCGTGTCGTCGATCGGCCGCTTAGTTGTAGCTCACCGTCTGCTGCGAGTCCTTGACCACGACGTCGTGGGCACCGCCCTCGACGATGGAGGTGGCGGACACGAGCGTGAGGCGAGCCTTGTCCTGCAGCTCGGGGATGGAGAGCGCGCCACAGTTGCACATAGTGGACTTGACCTTGTACAGGGTACCGTTCACGCCATCCTTGAGCGAGCCGGCGTAAGGCACGTAGGAGTCGACGCCCTCGACGAAGGACAACTTCTGGGCGCCGCCCAGATCGTAGCGCTGCCAGTTGCGGGCGCGCGCGGAGCCCTCGCCCCAGTACTCTTTCATATACTGGCCGTTGACGTTCACGCGGGAGGTCGGAGACTCGTCGAAGCGAGCAAAGTAACGGCCGAGCATGAGGAAGTCGGCACCCATGGCGAGCGCGAGGGTCATGTGGTAGTCGTAGACGATGCCGCCGTCGGAGCACACGGGCACGTAGACGCCGGTCTCCTCGAAGTACTCGTCGCGGGCGCGGCAGACGTCGATCAGCGCGGTGGCCTGGCCGCGGCCGATGCCCTTGGTCTCTCGGGTGATGCAGATGGAGCCGCCGCCGATGCCGACCTTGATGAAGTCGGCGCCGCAGTCGGCCAAAAAGCGGAAGCCGTCGGCGTCGACGACGTTGCCGGCACCGACCTTGACGGAATCGCCGTAGTTGGCGCGAATCCACTCGATGGTGCGCTTCTGCCACTCGGAGTAGCCCTCGGAGGAGTCGATGCACAGGACGTCCGCACCGGCCTCGACGAGCAGCGGCACACGCTCGGCGTAGTCGCGAGTGTTGATGCCGGCGCCGACCATGTAGCGCTTGTTGGCGTCGAGCAGCTCGTTGGGGTTGGTCTTGTGGGAATCGTAGTCCTTGCGGAACACGATGCCGACGAGATGGTCGTTGTCGTCCACGACGGGCAGGGCGTTGAGCTTCTTGTCCCAGATGAGGTCGTTCGCATCCTTGAGGGTGATGTCCTTGTCGCCCACGATGAGCTCGGCGCGGGGCGTCATGAACTCGGCGACCTTCTTGGAGTGGTCGTCGCGGCTGGGGCGATAATCGCGGCTCGTCACGATGCCGAGCAGCTTGCCGCGAGGCGTGCCGTCGTCGGTGACGGGCATGGTGGAGTGGCCCGTCTTGTCCTTGAGGGCGATGACCTGCTCCATGGTCATGTCGGGCGTGAGGGTGGAATCGGACTCGACGAAGCCCGCCTTGTGGTCCTTGACCGCTTTGACCATGGCGGCCTCGGACTCGGGGGTCTGGGAGCCGTAGATGAAGGAGATGCCGCCCTCGGTGGCAAGGGCAACGCCCATGTCAACGCCGGAAACGGACTGCATGATGGCGGAGACCATCGGGATGTTGAGAGTGATCTCGGGCTCCTCACCGCGCTTGAAGCGCGTCAGAGGGGTCTTGAGGGAAACATTATTGGGAATGCACTCCGAGGATGAGTACCCGGGGACGAGCAGATACTCAGAGAAAGTGTGGGACTCACCAGGGAAAAACGTTGCCATGTCGCTCCTTCGACTCACTGCTACCGGCGTATGCGGCGACCATCGCGCCACGCGCCTTTGGCGCCCAATATAAGTGGTGCGTATTGTATCGCAGACCCACTGCTACAATGACTGTCGTTGCAAGACTTCAAAGGGTCTGCCCATCTGGGCCCTTCGCAGGCGCGCGAGCGCCGCGTTTATCCGCGAGCCGCTGCAAACAAGCCCGCCCAACACACTTGGAGATTCCATGCCGCTGTCCGCCCATGCCCGACTCACCATCTCCGACGACGCGCGCGACCTCCCCGGCGCGTTCGGGGGCGGTTGCGCGGCGCTGCTCGAAGGGGTGGCGGAGGAGGGCTCGCTCAACCGTGCGGCGAAGCGCATGGGTATGGCCTACTCCAAGGCTTGGCGCATCGTGCGCGAGGCGGAGGGGCATCTGGGCTGCGAGCTCTTGGTGCGCGACGGCGCGCGTGGCTCTCGCCTCACGCCCGAGGGCGAACGCGCACTCCTGGCATATCGGACCCTCCAGAGCGAGATCGATGAGCTCATTTTGATGCGCATGCCCGAGCTGTTTAGGTCCTGACCGGAAATCATCAAAGCATCATCGCGAAATGTTGCAGTGAAATTGGGGGGCGCTGAGATATCACCCTTAATCCACTCATTGAAAGTGCAGGTAGGCAGCGCACCGACATTATTCGCAATCAACACGTCCCTGCTTTACTGCAACATTTCTCCAACCTTCGATCCGAATGTGCCGCACACTTGTAATCGCTCCCGCGGTCACGCCCGATCAAAAACGAAATGCCATCACCTGACGATGGAGCTCCTTCCGCTGTTCGCAGAACGCTCGAGTCCGTGGAGCCTCCCGAAATCCGAGGACATCGGCGAACGACAGGCAAATCGTCTCGAAGCTCTCGAAATCGTCCATCTGCTCATACGCCACGTCCAAAACGCGATAGCCCATCGCCTCCAACGCGGCGCGACGGCCAGACTCGAGGGAGAATCCGCGCTCATCTGCGTGGAATGCGACGCCGTTCAGCTCGATGTCGACCTTGAGATCTGGCCACAACTCGTCGCAAGAGCACCAAGACCTGCCCGCCAGCTTCCTGAGCTCGGGCAGGAAACTCACACGCCTGTTCAGGAAGGGCCGAGGCCACGAATCGCCGCCGAGGGACACGGGAGCGAACTGCATGATGGCGAATTTCGCCTCGAGCGGCGACGCGGCGCCGTCGAGCACGAGCCTTGCCGCCTGGAGGGCCTTGCGCGCAACCGGGACTCCCCGCTCGACGCAGCGAGCGAAGTATCCCGTCAACTCATCGGCCGTCGTCAAAGGAGGGCGCGCCCACATATCGGAGCGCCGGCCGGTCGAGGTCGTCGCTTGGCGCCAGGAGTGGGACTCGCCGCCGGCATCGATAAACAAGAGACGTTTACCAGACTCGTCGTAGCAAGCATTGCAGTATGGCCCTGAACTGGCGGCGTAGACGGCACGCCCTCCCCTCTCGAGTTCGCCCTCGGCGTCCCGCAAGGCGTTGAGCACGGCACGGGACTGGGGCGTCTCATGAAACACCGCGAACAAGCCACAGGCTTCCATCATGAGAAGCCCGAGCTCCACCACGCTCCGTCCGCGTGCCAGCTCGAGAAACAGCTGCGGTACGGACGGTACCATCAAACCGCCGCCGAGGGAGATAAGCTCGTCTGGATCCTGGTGTCTGGGAAGTCTGCGCGGAATGACGAGCCCATTCGGACGCATCGAGGACGGCTCCGTCGGACACAGCTCCAGTGGCAGTGGAATTCCCATCAAGTCGCTTTCTGCCCGCAGGCGGACCATGCGCGTCGCATGGCTCTCATTCGGGCAGGGCCTGGTCAAAAGTCGATAAAGCCGCTCGCCCTCCTCCGAGCCGTCGTGGAAGACCGCTGGGTCGACCCGAGCGCGCACCACCTGCAATGGCGTCCGATAATACGAAAGCGCACTCATGCCATGCAGTACCGGCATACATTCCCCAATCCCCAAGCACTTAAAGCGCAAAGACCCGCGAGCACCCGATTGAGAAGGCCCGCGGTCGAGATAACGCACGGCAATGAGAAATGTTGCAGTTAATCAGAGGGAGGCTACGGGCAAAAGGCCGGCAGCTCGACATTATCGCAGGTAGTCGATATGCAGGGAAACGCGTGTACCTGAAAGGACGTCCATTCACTGCAACATAACGAAATATGCCGAACCGCACAGAGCCGCAAGCGCTCCCAATAGGAGTCGTATACCCGGTTCGTGAGGTGCGAAACGGAAGAATCGTGCGACGCGGTAAAGGAAAGTGCGCCCCTCGCTAGCGCCCGAGGAAAGCCTTGAGCCCAATAAAAACGAGCACGCCGCCTCCGGCGATCTCCGCACGCGGTCCGAAACGCTCTCCCAGCCTTCGGCCGACAGCCAAAACGAGCAGGCAGCATAGAAGCGTGGCCAAGCCAATCATTCCGCAGTAGAGCACAACATCTTTCCCCTCCGCGGCGAAGCTCACGCCCACCACGAACGCGTCGATCGCCGTAGCGACCGCCTCCAGGCCGATCGTTGCCCAGGTGAGCCTCGTGGCGGGGCACGACTCGGGCTCACGCAGCTCGCGCACCGACTCGACAATCATCTTGCCGCCAACAAATACGAGAATGACAAGGGAGACGATGCCGGCATAGCGCTCGATGTATTCGGCAATGAGGGTGCCGCCGAGATACCCCAAGACGGGCATACCCATCTGGAACAGGGCGAACGCGATGGACATGCCGAGCTTTTTCGACATCGGCATGTCGGGTTCGCACAGGCTGTTGGACAGGGTGACCGCCATGGCGTCCATGGCGAGGGCGATGCCGAGGACAGCTGCCTCGATGAGGGATGCAGTGGTGATGGCAGGCATGGGAGACCTCCAAAATACACAGGCGGGTAATCGAGAAACGATGATTGGTAGCACACGTCGATAAAACTTCGCGAATCAGTGAAGCTTTATCGACGTGTGCTACCAAGGGAGCGAGACAAGCAGGCAACCGAGCTCCGCGATAGCAAAGTCGGACTGAATTCAGCCGATCAATCGGCCCGCTTGCGCTTATCTCGCCCGCCCGATTTACGGCTCAGGGGGATTGCAGAACCAGCGCATCGCCTGGTCGAGGTCATCGGCAATCACAAGAGGGTTGTCGAGACCGGCAAATATGCGAACCGCCCGACCATCCGCCCCATCGCGCGCATGGAGGCGGGTGTGACGCCCACCGGCGGGACGGGCTCGCCCGTTGAGTTCGCAACGCTCGATGAACTCCCCCGCCGTAACGCCCCACTGCTCCGGAAGCTCGAAATCGACAGCCGGGCCAAAGCCGTGCATGAGGACCCGAGTGGCCAGATCATGATCGGGGTGACACAGCAGGCCCGGATACGCAACCGAGCCGAGTCCCTCGCAACATGAGAGATATTCCGCAAGGGCGCGGGCGTGGTCGAAATGCCGCTGCATGCGCTCGGGTGCCGAATCAAGCCCTTGGGCAATTGCATCCAGATCCGCGGCGGAAAGCCGGTCCCCCGCAACGGGCAGCACCCCTCGTGAGGAAACGGCAACGACCTTGCGGCTCAAGCATCCGGCAGCAATTCGATCGAGCCCCTCGAGCTGCACATCGGCGCCAAGATCAAACGCGTGGCACCCGAAATGAGACGGCACGGTGATGTCCGCGAACAGCCTGCCGCCTGCATCGTGGACATCGGCGGCAACGGAACGAACGTCCGCCACACGCAGCCCCGCACCGCCAATCATGTCAATCAGCACGTCGCCGGAACCCATAACACCAGAGTGAGCGCAGAGGCTCGCAACATGATCGGCATAAACAAAAGCGGCGGCCTTAGCAGAGACCACCCCCGCATACCGAGCCTCGAGCTCCAGCTGGGTCGTCACTGCCAAGACCGCCTTTCGCGACACGCCGTTAAATGAGTGGACAGTATACCCCAAGCCCCACGCTGATGAGGTCGCGGGAACGATACCTTCGATTCGAAGCACCCTTAATCGGCCAAAACGCATGCGGGCGCCAGGTGAACGCATGCCCACCGGGCGCCCGTAGAGCGAAATCTATGAACCTAACTTCTACGCGCGGGTGTCGATCTCCTCGCGAACCTTGGCGATGAACTCATCGACGCCCATGGGGACCGTCTCGTTGGAGCGGTCGCGCACGGAGATGTTGCCGGCCTCGACCTCCTTCTCGCCCAGGATCAGCATGTAGGGCACGCGGTCGGTGCTGCGGGCCTCGCGGATCTTGTAGCCGATCTTCTCGTCGCGGTTGTCGCACACGGCGCGGATGCCGGCGGCCTCGAGCTTCGCCGTGACCTCGTTCGCGTAGTCGCGGCTCTTCTCGGAGACGGGCAGGACCTTGACCTGCATCGGGGCAAGCCACACGGGGAACTTGCCCGCAAAGTGCTCGATCAAGATGCCGATGAAGCGCTCGATGGAGCCGAAGCACACGCGATGCAGCATGATCGGGCGCTTCTTCTCGCCGTCGGCGTCCACATAGGTGAGGTCGAAGTTCTGCGGCATCTGGAAATCGAGCTGCACGGTGCCGCACTGCCAGGTGCGGCCGAGGGAGTCCTCCAGGTGAAAGTCGATCTTGGGGCCGTAGAAGGCGCCGTCGCCCTCGTTGATGACGTAGTCCATGCCGAGCTTGTCGAGGGCGACCTTGAGGCCTTCCTCGGCGGCGGCCCAGTCCTCGTCGGAGCCCATGGAGTCCTCGGGGCGCGTGGACAGCTCGACGTGGTATTTGAAGCCGAACTTCTGATAGACGGAGTCGATCAGGCGAACCACACCGACGATCTCGTCGGTGAGCTGCTCGGGGGTGACGAACAGATGGGCGTCGTCCTGGTTGAAGCAGCGGACGCGGAACAGGCCGTGCAGGGCGCCCCTGAGCTCGTGGCGGTGCACCAGGCCGATCTCGCCGGCGCGGATAGGCAGCTCACGGTAGCTGTGCGGCTTGGAGCTGTAGACGAGCACGCCGCCGGGACAGTTCATCGGCTTGATGCAGTACTCCTCCTCGTCGATCATGGTGGAGTACATGTTGTCCTTGTAGTGGTCCCAGTGACCGGAGGTGAGCCACAGCTGCTTGTTCATGATCTGCGGCGTGGAGATCTCGACGTAGCCGGCCTTGTGGTGGATCTCGCGCCAGTAGTCGAGCAGCGTGTTCTTGAGGATCATGCCGTTGGGCAGGAAGAACGGGAAGCCCGGGGCCTCATCGCGCATCATGAAGAGGTCCATCTCGCGGCCGATACGGCGATGGTCGCGCTTCTTGGCCTCCTCGAGCATGGTGAGGTGCGCCTCGAGCTCGTCCTTGGTGGCAAACGCGGTGCCGTTGATGCGGGTGAGCATCTTGTTCTTGGCGTCGTTCTTCCAATAGGCGCCGGACACGCCGGTGAGCTTGAACGCCTTGAGGGCCTTGGTGTAGGTGAGGTGCGGGCCGACGCACATGTCGATGTAATCGCCCTGCTGGTAGAAGGTGATGCGGGCGTCGTCGTCAAGGTCGCCGATGTGCTCGACCTTGTACTTCTCGCCGCGCTCCTCCATGAGGGCGATGGCCTCGGCGCGAGGCAGCTCGAAGGCCTGGAACTTGAGGTTCTCCTTGGCGATCTTCCTCATCTCGGCCTCGATGGCGGGCAGATCGTCCTCGGAGATGGTCTTGTCGCCCAGATCGACATCGTAATAGAAGCCGTTATCGGTGGCGGGGCCGTAGGCGAAGTCGGCCTCCGGGTAGAGGCGCTTGATGGCCTGGGCCATGATGTGCGCTGCGGAATGGCGAATGACGTGCAGGGCCTCGTCGCCCTCGACCTCGGCCACGGAGCCGTCGTTGAACAGAGCCTTCATATGAGTACCTTCCTTATAAGGTGTATGACCTGAATGGCTGTCTAAGTGTACCCGTTTTCATATGGGGATGCGTTTCCAAACGAAGACGTCATGCGCAAGCCGACTTCTCCCCTATTGGCTCCCCATTTGAAAGCGCACCCGCCATCGGGATGCGATGACGGGTGCGGATCGGCGCGCGGCAAGAGACCCCATGCGCTGTATGGGGCGCAGACGCACCTACTGGATGTGAGTTCGGCAGTACGGGCAAACTTTCCAATGAGCCTCGAGCGGCTTCTTGCAGGTGGGGCACACGTTGCGAACCTGCGTGTTGCAGACGGGGCAAACGATAAAGTCCTTCTCGATGGTGGTTCCGCAATTGGGGCAGTTGCCGTACTGGGCAAGCTGACGCTCGCGAAGTGCCATCTCGAGCTCCTGCTCCTCGCGATCGGAGGCGTACATGCCGGGACGCATGACCAGATAGGCGATCAGACCGACAAACGGAATGAGGGCAAGCAGACCCCACGCCCAAAATGCCTGCACACCGCGACGTTTGGCGTCGATGAAGACGTAAGCGACGGAAAGCAGGTAAAGGGCGATGACGAACGCGATGAAAACATAGACGACCATCATCAGTTGAGGCGATATGAGCTCCTCGATGTACTTGGACATGCGGACATACCTTTCAGCAGGGTTGCACGACGGCAAAGCTGGTCATAATCGTTCAATATTGTATACCCACGGCGGCCGACACGCACGAATTAACGACCAGGGGGATGCGCGCGCACGCGAATGACACAGGGGACCCCAGATTCGATAGCACCTAGCCGACGACCGCTCGGGCACACGCAATAGAGTTCCGCTAGACAGCGTTCTCAACGACTTCCTCGCCTTCAATCTCGCATATGCGCCGCGAGAGTTAACTCTCGAAGAACAAAAAGCGCCCGTTCAACGAAAATCGGCTCCGAGAGTTAACTCTCGGAGCCGATTCTCCTCATCACCTGACTTGGCCATCAAGATGCGACACACCTTCGAGGAAAGACGACTTGACCAGGTTCATCAAGCCGGTTGAACCCACCTTGGCGCCATCCGCAACAGGCACGTAACACGTCAGCCCCAAAGGCAGTCAGGCGCTTAGCTCAGATCTTCGCCGTTGGAAGCAATGACCTTCTTGTACCAGTAGAAGCTGTCCTTGCGAGAGCGATCAAAGGTGCCGTTGCCCTCGTCGTCGGCATCGACATAGATGAAACCGTAGCGCTTCTTCATCTCGCCAGTCGAGACGCTCACGAGATCGATGCACCCCCACGGCGTATAGCCGATGAGGTCCACGCCGTCGTCAACCGCCTTCCTCATCTCCTCGATGTGGCGGCGCAGATAATCAATGCGATACGAGTCGTGGATGGAACCGTCCTCCTCGACCGCGTCGACCGCACCGAGACCGTTTTCGGTGATCATGACAGGAACACGGTACCGGTCGTACACCTTATTCAAGGTGTATCGCAGACCGACGGGGTCAATGGGCCAATCCCAGTCCGTCAGCTCGAGATACGGGTTACGGACGCCACCCATGATGTTGCCGCTCGTCTGGTCGGTGAACTCGTCTTCGCGAGTGGTCTGGCAAATGCTCTGATAGTAGGAGAACGTGTAGAAGTCGCATGTTCCGGCCTTGAGGTCGGCGCGCTCCTCATCAGAAAGTTCAAGCTCGATACCGTGACGGCGAAAATACGTCCACGCGTAGTACGGGTACTCGCCACGCAGCATCACATCGGAGCACATGCAGTTGCGGTACAGGTCGTCTGCCTGGACCAACAACTGGTCCTCGGGGCAGCACGTGCGTGGGTATTGCGTGATATGGCAGATCATTGTGCCAAAATGGAAATCGGGGTTGATATCCCTGCCGGCCTTAACCGCCCGAGCAGACGCGATCATGATGTTGCTGCAATTTCACAAGGCGCTCGAGCGGACACTTCCGCGAGAGTTGACTCTCGATGCCAGTAAACCGCGGATTGGGCACAAAATGGCTTCGAGAGTTAACTCTCGCGGAGTTTACAGAGCAGGACACTGCACGCCTGTTGGCCCTTGGGCTTGGACAATACCCGGTAGTAAGCACCGTCAACAACCATGGCAGCATTCTCGCAGCATTCCGGCATGAATCACGCACAACATGTCAGCCAATGGTATGAGCCCTCCACAGCTCAACGCGATGAATCTCAGTTTCTCGAGACATTCCCTTTTATCGGCCGTACCCTTACAACATGAAGGCGTTTCTTGTTGACATATCGGCATTTCAGATCTGGTTTGGCGACCAAGGGGTTATACGCACGAACAACCCGATTGGCCTCGTCGGAGACTACGATCTTGCCGCTTCTCGCCGAACCGACCTGCCGCTCGACCAAATCGGCAAGCTCGGTCTTCGCGGACAGATTCACGTCGCCGTACCAAACCATGCAAGGCGGCATCATCAAGCCGGCATAACCGCCCATGTCATGAGCTCCCCCGCCCCGTGCTCCTTCGTGCGACTCAGCAAAGATGTATACGTTGAGTCACCCGAAGCCACCCTCATTCGCATGGCCAGCCACCTTGATCATGGTGAGCTGGCAGTCATGGTCAATCAGCTCCTGAGCCACTACCGCATATGCAACGGCGCCATCGTAAGCGCTCGTCCCCTTTCAACGGAAGCCCGATTGTTGCAACAACTGAAGCAATCAAAAGGCAAACGTGGAGCCAAGATAGTGCGAACGGCACTTGCATACGCTGTGGTAGGAACTGCCTCGCCGGCGGAAGCGAAAGTGGCAGCCCTGCTAACCCTTCCCGCGCGATGGGGCGGAAAAGGACTTCCCGTTCCCGAGGCAAACGCGGAGATCACGCTTGTGCCCTCGACGTCAAGAAGATGCGTCACGACGGATCCCGCCAGCGCTGAGATGGTTATTCGCAATGGAACCAAACGATACGCAGATTATCTCTGGAGAGCCTGGAAGCTCATCCTCGAATACGACAGCGACGAATTCCACGCTTCACGAGAAAAGCTAGGTGCCGACAGTGCCCGCAGGGCTGAGCTGCAGCGCGCGGGCTATACCGTGGTTACTCTCACCAATCGGCAACTGTCCAATAATGAAGAGCTTTCCGTCGTCGTAGGCACCCTTCTGAATAAGATGGGGATGAAGAGCAAAACCGCCCGGATTGAAAACTACCATGAACTCGAGCGAGAGCTACGTCGTCAGGTATTCTCTTACGATCCTCGAATCATCGGAATGAGCTGACGCGCCCTTTGGTCCGCTCGATGGCGTCGGCACGATTTCGGTACCAAGATAGAAGATGACGCCGCAGCAATCCACTTCTCAGGGCAACAAAGAGCCTCCAAGGCACCCGGCCGGCAAACTGTCCCCAATCGAGCCCATGAACCACATACGAAATTGCCGCGAGAGTTAACTCTCGAAGAGAGAAATGCGATGAACGCACCGGAAAGATCCGCGAAAGTTAACTCTCGCGTAAGGAGCACATCGAAAGGCGGCAGTAATGGACACCCTTGCGCACGCCAGCCATGTGACGGCACGCAAGGACGCCGCTTGCGGTCGGATTCACACGCTCCGCCGAAACGGCATTGCGCAGATAAGCGACAGGCGTAGCATAGCTTATTGACACTTCGTCTACAACGCCTCGAACCCGCGAGAGGCATGAGAACCCTCGCAGCGCACAGAGCCGAGGCCGACATGTCCCATCGACTTGATGACAGGAGACGCAATGGCCCAAACGTTCGACATCGTCATCGCCGGCGCGGGTGTGACCGGGTGTGCCATAGCCCGGCAGCTCGCACGGTACGATCTCTCGATCTGCGTATTGGAAGCGGCCAACGACATCGCCCTCGGCGCCTCCAAGGCGAACGGGGGCCTCGTGCACGCGGGCTACGACCCCGCCCCCGGCACCGTCAAGGCCAAGGTCAATGCGCGCGGATGCGCCCTCTACGGCATGTGGTCTGAAGAGCTCGGCTTCCTCTTTCGCAGGACGGGCTCCATAGTTCTGGGATTCTCGGAGGAGGACCGAGCCCATCTCGAGGTGCTCGAGGCCAACGGTCGCGCCAACGGGGTCCCCGATCTCGAGATCATAGCCCCCGAGCGCATCCGCGAGATCGAACCGCGCGCGAGCCGTGAGGCGACATGCGCGTTGTGGTGTCCCTCCACGGGGTACGTTGACCCCTTCGACGTCGCCATCGCCTGCGCCGAGAACGCCGCGGCGAATGGCGTCGTGTTCATGAGGAGCGCGCCCGTCCGCGCCATCGACAACCTCATCGAGAACGCCCCCTTGCAGGCGGGCGGCGCCCCGCTTTCGAGCCAGCCCGTCCGCTTCGCCATCCACACGCCGCGCGGCACCGTGCGCGCCCGGATCCTCATCAACGCCGCCGGCAGCGGAGCCGCCGAGATCTCCGCCATGGCGGGCGGCGAGGCATTCCAACTCGCATGGCGCCAGGGCAACATCGTCGTGCTCGACAAGGAGCCCCGTGCGCTCATGCCCCTCTACCCCGTCCCGACGCCCGTATCCAAGGGCGTCATCGTCACGGGAACCGTCCACGACAACACGGTGATCACGGCGACGGCCGCCCTGCGCGACCCGGGCGACCGCGACACCTACGTGTCTGATGTCGAGGCGCTGCTCGCGGGCGCCCGCAAACTCGTCCCCGACCTCGACACCCGAAGGGTCGTGCGATCTTTCGCAGGTGGGCGCGCGGTCATCCAGGGGCTCAACGACTTCCTCATCTCGCCCTCCTCGACCGCACACGGCCTGTTCCACGCAGCGGGCATCCAATCCCCCGGCGTGGCGAGCGCGCCGGCGGTGGCGGAGCTGATGGAGTCGCTCCTGCGCGAAGCGGGCGTGACGCTCGTGGAGAAGCCCGACTGGCAGCCGCGTCGGCGCGCGCCCGAGGATTTCGACCGCTCCACCACCGAGCATCAAAACGAGCTCATCGAATCCGACCCCGCATGGGGGCGCATCGTCTGCCGATGCGAGACCGTCCCCGAGGCGGAGATCGTCGCCGCGATCCACCGCACCCCGGGCGCCGTATCCGTTGAAGGTGTGAAGCGCCGCTGCCGCGCCGGTATGGGCAGGTGTCAAAGCGGTTTTTGTCAGAGTCGCGTACTCGAAATCCTCGCCCGTGAACTCGATTGCCATCCGGAAGACGTGCTCCTTGAAGACGGGGGCTCCTGGATTGTGGATGGCGTGCTGAAGGAGGACCGATAAATGGGAGAGATCCGGACGCGCGACTTCGACGTCACGGTGATCGGCGGAGGACCCGCCGGCATGGGCGCCGCGCTCGCAGCGCATGCGACGGGCGCGAGCACCGTTATCATCGAACGCAACGAGCACCTGGGCGGCATCCTGCGCCAATGCATCCACCCCGGTTTCGGGCTCACGCACTTCAAGGAGGAGCTCACCGGCCCCGAGTATGCGCAGCGCTTCATCGACAAGGTGTCCGAGTCCGGCATCGAGACCATGCTGGGCAGCATGGCCCTCGCAATCAACGGCGGGAAGGGGAACGAACGCCGCGGCGGGGGCGGCGCCGGCATCCCTGCCGATGACGTCTGCGCCGAGCGCGAAGCCCCCGCCGCAGACGGCCATACGGTCACCGTCATGACCGAGTCGGGCATGGTCGAGATCTCGTGCCGCTCGGTGGTGCTCGCCATGGGATGCCGCGAGCGCACGCGTTCCGAGATCAAAATCCCCGGCAGCCGCCCGGCGGGCGTGTTCACCGCGGGCCTCGCCCAGCGATACATCAACATCGAGAACCTGCGCCCGGGCAAACGCGTTGTGATCTTGGGCTCGGGCGACATCGGCCTCATCATGGCGCGCCGATGCGCGCTCGAGGGACTCGAGGTCGAGGGCGTCTACGAGCTCATGCCCTACGCGAACGGGCTGCACCGCAACGTCAAGAACTGCCTCGAGGACTTCGGCATCCCACTGCATCTATCCACCACCGTGACGCGCGTCATAGGCCGCGATCGGGTTGAGGCCGTTGAGGTCTCCAGGGTCGATGCGGACCTCTCCCCGATCCCGGGAACCGAGCAGATCATCCCCTGCGATGCCCTGCTACTCTCCGTGGGCCTCATCCCCGATAACGAGATCGCGCAAGCCGCGGGCGTCGAGCTCGACCCCCGCACCCGCGGCGCCCGCGTCAACCAGGACCTGCAAACCGGCGTCCCCGGGATCTTCTCCTGCGGGAACGTCCTTCACGTGCACGACCTCGCCGACAACGTCACGGCGGAGGCGGAGCGGGCCGGTAAAGCGGCAGCCCTACGAGCGCTGGCAGGTCGGGGCACGACGGGTTCCCCAGCAGAAGACGCTACGACACGACGGGTCGACATCGCCGTGCACGCTTCCGGACTGGCGGGGTACGTCGTGCCATCGCGCATAACCCGCGTGGGCTCGACGAAGCTGTTCTTCCGCGTGAAGCGCCCCGTCGATCAGGCGAAGCTGGTCATCCGCTCGGGCGGAGAAGTCATCTTCACCGGCAAGCCGCGCGGCTTCAAACCGAGCATCATGGAGGCGGCACCCCTCACCGTCAAAATGCTCAAGCGCGTGGGCGAGGAGCTCACGCTGTCCATCGAATCCATCGAGGAGCTGTAGACCATGGCCGAGCCGAACCCCACCTCCACCACAGCCTCCACCGGTGCAGGCGCTAACGAACCCATAGCCGAGCCTCTTCCCGAGAAGGAAGCGGCTGATGACATGGTCGTCAGGACGCAACGATTCCACTGCACCACCTGCCCATCCGAATGCGCGCTTACCGTCGAGGTCGCCGAGGACGCAACGGGGGCACTCCGCGTCATATCGGTCCAGGGAAACCGGTGCCCGCGCGGAAAGATCTTCGCCGAGCAGGAGATCACCTGCCCCATGCGCATCCTCGCGACTACCGTCGTCGTCAAGAACGGCGACGAGCGTCTCCTCCCCGTCCGTACCGACAACGCCATCCCCCGTGCCCTCCACATGCAGGCGATGGAACTCGTGCGGCACGCATCTATCGAGGCTCCCATCCACATGGGGGACGTCATCATGAACGACGTGCTCGGCACGGGGGTTGACCTCATAGCGAGCATGGACGTCGCGCGCGTCGCGCGTACATGAGGCAACCGCACGAAGGCCAACCGAACGTTGGCTGCGCGACGCGCGAACGCGGGCCCCATCCGACACCACAGGCGCTCGCTTCGGCCAATCGGGTCCGCCAGCATGCGCCCTCGACGCATTTTGCGAGCCGCCTGCCGCGAATCGTGCGTTTTTGTAACGAAATCCGAAGAGGCCCGAGTACACGGGCATGTTTGGCAAAGAAACCCCAGTTGGCCAGAGGCAAAATGGGCCGTCTACTCGGACTCGCTAAAAACTCGTTACAAAAACACCCGATTCGCGGCAACGAGGGGCATGCCGCGCTTCAAGACTGCGCTAGGGACTGCGGGCATCATCCCGCGCCCGCGCCTCATCACCTCATGGCCGCACCGCCCAGCTCAAGGCACTGCGGAGCAAATCTAAAAGTCCAGAAATCACGCAGTCAAACCCTTAAGCTCAACTTTAAGGTGAAAGTTGAACTATACTGATGGGCGTTCACGAGAAAAGGTGGTCCGCCCATGAGTCTCCCCCAACGTCGTATCTCCTGCCGTTGCACCGCGCGCCTTGCCTGTACCCTCGGCCTCACCGGAGTCCTGGCCATCGGCGGCACGCTCGGCACGCTCGCACTCGCGCCGGAGCATGCGTACGCCGCGAGTGAGGAGACGCTGGCGGAGCTGCGCGCGCTGCAGTCTGAGGTCTCAAATGCCGCAGAGACCTACGCAGACGCTACAAGCAAGGCAGACGAACTCAACACTCAAGTCGATGCCATTGCCGATGAGATCCTCGAAATCGAGGAGGACCTTCTACCGGCACGGCAGCAGCGTGCGGCAAGCGCGGCAAGCGACCTCTATAAGACCCACGCCTCCAGCGGGAACATGATCGCCCTCCTGCTCAACGCGAGCTCTTTTGCAGACTTCATCAATCTCACCAAGTACTTGGGCACAGTCCAGGACGCCAACGTCGCGGCACTCAACGAGCTCGATGCCCTCGAAGAGAAGCTCAATGGAAGGTTGGCCGAACTGAGCGAGGCGAAAGACCAGGCAGACGAAGAACTCGAGCGCGCCGCGACCGCGCTCGGTCAGGCGCAATCCGCCGCCGAGCAACTGCAGGCCAAGGCCAATGCCGAGGATGCGGAGGAGGCCGAGATCGCGCGCAAGGCAGCCGAGGAGGCGAAACGTCTCGAAGCGCAGCAAAATGCCAACCAAAACTCCAATCAACAGCCTTCGAGTGGCAGCGACCAGGGAGGCTCCCAGGACGGATCGACGTCCAGCGGTGACCAGAACGCCAACCAAGGCAATGGCAACCAGGGAGGCACGAGCGGAAACCAGGGCAGCGAAGGCACTGGCGGCAGTGGCAACAGCGGCGACAATCAAGGTGGTTCGTCCGATTCCACTGGTTCCTGGATGACGGGCGTCGCATCGTACTACGGCATCGGGGACGGCTTCATGGGCGGCACCACCGCCAACGGCGAGAAGGTGACCGAGACCTCCATGGGCATCGCCATGCTGAACGTGCCCTTCGGGACACGCGTCGAGATTCGCTACGGCGGGCGCTCCGTCATCGCCTATGTCAACGACCGCGGGCCGTACGCGCACGGGCGCGTCATCGACATGCAGCCCGCCGTCGCCCGAGCGCTCAATTTCCTGAGCGTGGGCGTTGGAACGGTGCAGTACCGGTTCCTGTAAGGAGCTGTGACACGCTTCCCCGCCCGTGCATATCATCCCATGCTCAAACAGTCCTGCTCACGACGGAGAGCCCGCTGGGCTCTCCTGTTCGTGCGGAACTGCGCGTGGGACGATATGCACGGGTGGGGCTCCCTATTCGTGCCCCATCCGTGTGGGGTGCCAAGCCCCATAAACTACTAAGCAGTTAGGCCAAGCCGCTCGAACTCCTCGGCGGGAGCCTCCACCGCGCGCATGCCGTTCACGAGGGCGGAAATCATCCGTTCCTCAACGTCGGCGTCCTCGATGCGCTCCTCGCCGTCCCGGACGTCCCACAGGGAACTGCCGAAGCTGTGCGAGTTCATGTACGTACGCGACCCGCACTTGAGGTACGGCCAGCCGTTCGAGAAGCGATCCCCCTCCACCAGCTCGGCGCTTTCGATCTGCTCGCGTGAGAAGAATCCGCGGATGTTCGTGGGCATCAATGTGCACTCCACGAAGGGCTCGTTGTCCTCTCGTGCCGCAGCGCGCATGTACACGTAATCGCCGTCGGTCACGCACACATGGTTCCCGTGGGCACCGAACAGCGCATGCTCATGACCCGCGGCGCCCTCACGCACAACGGGGAGCAGCGACGCTCCGTCCATGTTGACAGCGGAATCGACGCCGAACCAATCGAGCAATGTTGGTGCGATGTCGATGGTTTGACACAATTCCGCGCTTCGAACGCCCTCCGCAGCCCCGGGCACGTGAATGAAGAACGGCGTATGGATGATTTCCTGGTGCATCGGCCAGAAGTTCTTTCCGAGGTAGCCGTGCTCGCCGAGCAGAAATCCATGGTCGGTGTTGACGATGAGAAGCGTGTCCTCCCACAGGCCATAGCCGTCGAAAGCGTCGAGAACCCGTCCGAGCTGCGCGTCGCACAAGGAGACCAGGGCGGTGTACTCACGACGGCACTCCTCGAGCTCGCTCGCGTGCGCCCCGGCATCAACCGCCGCATAGGCCGGCCAGTTGAGTCGCGGGGGATCGGTCAGGCCGACCGCAGCTCGATACTCCTGGGGAACATAGAACGGCTCATGGGGATCAAAGCACTCGATCTGCACGAACCAGTCGTTTCGAGAGGCGTGAGCGGCGAGGAAATCTAGGCCGGCGCCGACGGTGAGAACGGTCGACATGTCCTTCTCAAGAGGCTGACGCGACTTATTGGCCTCGTGCTGAAGCGGACTCGGCCCCTTCGCTTTCTGCAAGGACGACATACCTGTGGGAAGGCCCTCGACAACGTCGCGCGGTGCCCAGCGATCCCCCTCCTGCCCACGGAAGCCCTCCCATGAGCTGTAGCGGTTGTGGTACGTTGCGCCGCCGTCTTCCCAGTAATGGGAATGGTCGGTTACGAGATGCGCGTACGTACCGGACTCGTCAAGCGCCTGAAAACAAGAGTAGTCGAACGGCTCCAGCGGGCCCCAGCTGCGGTGCAGGAAGTTGTAGCGCCCCGTGTGGAGCTCGCGGCGCGCGGGCATGCAGGGCATCGAGCCGCCATAGAAGCGGTCGAAGGTGCAGCAGCGCTCGGCAAGGCGAGAGAAATTCGGAGTAAGGTCTGGATTCGCGCCATACGGCGACAGAAAACCTCGTGAAAGCGTGTCGAACATGAGCATGACGGCTCGCATGACAGACAACCTCCTCAGCAATTGCGCGGGGCACGGGCGAACACCCATGACCCCGCACGATGAAATCGGCTACACGAGAACCGCGAGAAGCTCGCGATCAGTGGCAGCGGACGGCTCCTGAGAACGCACCACATCTTGGAAGCTCGCGGAGTTGGACACGAGGAAGATGACGGTGTCGTCATATCCCTCGGCAGCGAGAAGACTGCGGTCGAATTCGATCAGTGGCTGGCCTTGCGTAACCTTATCGCCAGCATTTACAAGCTTCCTGAATCCGCGGCCGTTTAGCTGAACGGTATCGATACCAACATGGATAAGAAGCTCCGCACCGGAGGCGGTGGTGATGCCCACGGCATGTCCCGTCTTGAAGAGCATGCTCACCTCGCCATCGGCAGGAGCAACGATGGTCCCTTCGCTCGGCTTGACCGCAACGCCTTTACCCACAGAACCGGAAGCAAACACCTCATCGTCAACGTTCTCGAGCGCAACAACACTACCTGCGACGGGAGCGACGAAAATCTCCTGTTTCACGGTATCAACGGCATCCACATCGGATGTGGCATCAGCGATGTTCTGAGCAGTGGCAGAAGAGGGCACTCCGAAGAAGAACGTGAGCAAAAAGCCCATTGCCATGGCAACCCCGAGAGCAACGAACACGCCGTAGAAGGTCATATCGAGCTCAGGTGAAGCGGGGTTGATGAAAGCGGGAATGTTGAAGAAGCCAAGCCCGCCCTGGGTATAGCGCATGCAACCAAAGAAACCAAGGATGGCGCCGCCAACAGCAGAGGAAACCAGCGTAAAGGCGAAGGGGCGCTTGAGGGGCAGCGTCACGCCGTAAATCGAAGGCTCAGACACACCAAAGAAGCTGGAAATGGCGGCAGGAAGCGCGACGGACTTGAGCTTCTTGTCCTTAGTACGCAGGTACACGGCAAGCACAACTGCCATCGTAGTGAACGGGACAGCGGCCATATAGCATGTCAGGTTCTCGTAACCCTGAACCATAAGGCTGTTAAGGGCAATGGGCGCAAAGGCGTGGTGCAGGCCAAAGACCACGAGCACCTGCCACAGACCACCAACAAGAACACCGGTAAGAACAGGGCTGAACTGCTGGACAGCGGTGATGCCTGCGGCGATGAGCTGACTGATCCAGGTCACGACGGGACCCACGAGCAGAAGCGTGAGCACGACGGTGATGGACAGGGTCGCAGCGGGAACGACAAACATCTTCACGACATCGGGAACGATCTTCTTGAAGAACTTCTCGACGCGGGCACCGAAGAACGTGGCGGCAATGATGGGCATGACGCTCGAGGTATAGCTCACCATAAGGACAGGGATGCCCAGGAAGGTCGTGGTGACGTTCGTAGCGATGGGCGTACCCTCGAACAAGGTGAATAGAGGCTCGGCAGCCTTGAGGCCCACGATGGTGGGATGCACGAGCGTGGCGCCAATTGCCATGCCGAGAAGCTTGTTCATGCCGAACTTCTCTGCGGAAGTGTAGCCGAGGAAGATCGGGAAGAAGTAGAACAGCGAGTCGCCGGCGGCGGAGAGAATCTGGGCAAAACCCGAGGTGGGGTCGAGCAACTTCATGGCCGTGCAGAAAGCCAGCAAACCCTTTATGATGCCGCAGCCCGCAAGCAACGGAATCGTGGGCGTCAGGATAGCCGAGATCATATCGACGATGCGGTCGAACGCGCTCTTTCCCTCGTTGTCGCTGACGTCGGAAACGTCACTCGCGGAACTGGCGAATTTGCCGAGCTTCATGACGGCGTCGAATGCATCCTCGACGTCATTGCCGATGACGACCTGGTACTGGCCGCCCTTCTGAATGACATCGATGATCCACTCGTGATTCTCGAGGGCCTCGGTGTCGGCGCGGCTCTCGTCTTTCAGCTTGAAGCGAAGACGGGTCACGCAATGACGCAGTGAGACGACGTTCTCGGTTCCGCCCACATGGTCCAAGACGAACTTGGCAAGGGCGTCGTAGTCTTTTTTAGCCACGGGTTCCTCCCAGCCTTATGCTCGATTGAGCAAACGTGCGATATGGATGATGAGGTAGGTGATCTCCTCATCCCCGATCGAGCGCTCGAGCTTGCCCTCAACGAACGCGCGCACATACTCGGCGACGGAATACGCCTCCGGATAGCTCTCCCTCACCATCTTCGACAGGGCGCTGGGGACTTGCGTCTGCTCGCCACCCAGCACGCGCTGCACGAAGAAGCGCACATGCACGGCCAAACGCTGATAGTCAAGATCGCCCTCGCTATATGCGAGATGCGCTTGATACCGAATGATCTGCATGACCTGGTCCATGAGCCTGAGCCCATCGATTCCTTGACGGGACCCAGCACCCTCCTGCTCCGCGTTGATGAGATGCAAGGCGATCGAAGCGGCCTCGGCGTCGCCGAGCGTCCCCTCGATGCCCTCGAGCTCGTCATCCAACAGCTCGATCGCCTTTTTGCCCACCTCGAACTCGCGGCGATAGTACTGGCTGATCTCCCAGGTCAGCGAGTTTTTGGGAAGAAGCCCCTTCTGTGCGCGCTCGTGAACATATGCGACGTGGTCGGTAAGCGCGATGTAGATGGAATCAGCAAGGCGAACCCCAAGTGTGCTCTGAGCATAATCGACAATCTCCCGGGCAAGATCGAAATACCGCTGCGGAATCGCGTTAACAAGCTGATACAGCTGACTTTGCTGCTCGACGGACGTGAACACGCGCTCGATCTTGTCCTCGGGAATCTCGCCGCCAAGCTCAACGTAACCGATGCCCAGGCCGATGACCACGAACTCGCGGCCCTTTTCATCCCGCGCAACGGCGACGTTGTTGTTGAGCGTCTTGGCGAGCCTCACGGCTTCACTCCTCCCCTGTTCGACATCGTGGTCTGCAAAACGAAAAACCCGGGCTGATAGAACCATCCCCCATGGGATCATTCTATCAACCCGGGTCCTGCCTGTTGTTCACAGTTACACGCCCTGTTGACGCACGATATACGATTGAATGGTTCTTTTGTACACCTTTTTCCTGATGGTTTGCAAGCGCATCAGATTGCATTGCTGCAAGCGGTTGCTGCAGACCGGCGAACGGCAAAACGGGGCTTCGATGCAAAACCGGGTTGATGACCTTATAAAGGCATCAACCCGGGCAAGATCAATCGCCGCGTTTGCCGCTAGTCCCCAAGAACCTCGCGGACATGCTCAATGACGCCGGCGCCGTTCATGGTGCCGTACATGACCGTATCGATCGCCTCGACGGGCTTGTCGGGGAACAGCCCCTTGACGCGGTCGACCTCGAAGCGAACCTGCGGACCGAGTAGGATGAAATCCGCATCACCTCCGAGCTTCGCCGCCTCGGAGACGGCATGTGCGGCTATCTCGACCTCATAGCCCTGGTCGGCGGCCACCGCCTTCATCCGCTCAACCAGCATGCTCGTGGACATGCCTGCGGCACAGAACAACATGATGTTACGCATGGATACAATCCTCCATCTTCTTGTACACGTTCACGATTTTACGGGCGAGGATCCCGAATGACTCGGCGCTCATGAGCTGGTCCTCAGCATGCATGAGGATGAGTGCGAACTCGCTCGACTCACCCGCAGCCTCTTTCTGAATCAGCCCGAAGTGAGCGTCATGCCCGGAGCGGAACTGCTCCTTGCCCTCCTCGATCAGCTTCTCGGCGCCCTCGAAATCACCCTGCTCGGCGCAGTCGATCGCCTGGATGTAGCAGGAGCGCGCGGCGCCGACGCTCGCGATGATCTGGAAGCTGACCAGCTGCACCTCTTCGGATACGGCCATTGGTCCCCCTAACGCTTGTCGAACTTGGGCGGCACGTAATCGGCCGTCTCCATGTAGAACCTGAGCAGCCTGTCTCGGAGCTGCGCGGCGGATTGGGCGTACGCCGGGTCATCGACCAGGTTGACGAGCTCCATGGGATCCGCCTCAAGGTCGTAGAGCTGATCGCCCTCGTACAGACGCATGACGTACTTGAGGTTGCCCATGCGCACCATCGCGCCCTTGGTGTGGGCCGAGCCCTCCTCGTGCTGCGCGGAGATGCGCGGCCAGTACGGGGACTCGGGCCCGTGCTCGGGCTCCATCGCCTGCCATTCGCCGTGGATGCGGCCGCCCTCGCAGAACACCGCGTCATGCGGCGTGTCCTCACCGGAGATCGCCCCCATCAGGGAGCTGCCGAACTGCACGTACCCCAGATCCACGCCGGCGATCTCCGCGACCGTCGCGGGAAGGTCGATCAGGCCGACGACGCCGTGGCGCACGCCCGGCTCCACCGGCACCGACGCTGCGGGCTTGACCACGAGGGGCACGTTCGTCAGGGGGTCCTCAAAGGAGTTCTGGCACTTCTCCGCGATGCCGTAGTCTCCCGTCAAGTCGCCATGGTCGCTGAACGCGAAGACGTTCGTGTCGTCGTACAGCCCGCGCTCGCGCAGCTTGTCGAGCACGAGGCCGAGCATGTGATCCCAGCGCGCCACCATGCCGAGATACACTGCGCGCATCTCGTCGTACTGGGGCTCACCCCAGCCCTTCATGTCCTGACGCTCGCGGATGGCGTTCAGGATGCCTGCCTTGCCCTCCAGCGTCTCCACATTGGGGCGACGCGGCGGAAGGGCCGTACGATCGACAAGCGAATACCATGGCTCCTCACAACCGTACGGGGGATGCGGGAACGACAGCGTGCAGTAGATGAAGAAGGGCTTTTCCTGCTTCTCGGGGTCGATGGAGTCCAAGAACGCCAGGGCGGCATTCACGCAGTTCCAGTCGAAGTCGCTATTGAGCGAACCCTCGGGGTACTTCCCCTGGAAGAAGGAGTACTTGAGATCGTGCCCCTCGAAGACCTCGGGCACCTCGGGCGTGGGGAAGTTCTTCCCGCCGAAGTTCATCTTGAGACCCTCGACGCCCACCTTGTCGACGAGATCGGTTCCATCGAAGAAATGGTCGCAATACGCCTCCTTGCTCCATGAGCCCGGGATGAAGTCGTTGCGACCGATCCACACGACCTCATACCCGGCCTCCTTCATGGTCTTGAGGATATTGGGATCCTCGCGATGCATCATGAAGTGCATCGTGCGGTGACCAAGCGTGTGGGGGTACAGGCCGGTCAAGAAGCTGCAGCGGCTCGGAACGCAAACGGGATTCTGGCAGTACGCGTCCGCGAAGGACACGCCCTCCTCCGCCATGGCGTCGAGGTTGGGGGTGCTCGCCGCCGGATTGCCCAGATGGGCCATTGAGTCCGCGCGCATCTGGTCCGCGACGAACCACACGATGTTGGAGCGATTGTCCATCAGCGCTTACGCCTCCTTGGCGGCTGCCTGCTCGTCGGCATATGCCTGCTTGTCGAGCATCTTGAAGAACGGGAAATAGATGGCGAACTGGAGGGCGACGAGAACCGCCTGCCAGATCATTGCCCGCCAACCGCCCGTAAGGAATCCGGACAGGAGCACAGGGGTACCGGTCTGCAGCTGCATTCCATTCAGAACGGGAACGAGCCCGATGGAAGTCACCGCGTAGGAAAGAACGAAGCTCAGGAGAGGCGTCAGGATCATGGGAATGAACATCATGACGTTGAGCATGAGGGGCATACCGAAGACGACGGGCTCGGAAACTCCGCAGAGCGCCGGGGCGATTGCCATCTTACCGAGGGACTTGTAGCGCTCGCTCTTGGCCACGAAGAGCATGCACAGAACAAGGCCGATGATGCCGCCGGACCCGCCGAGCTGGACGAAGGTGAACCACCACGTGTTGGTGAGGATGTTGGGCAGGGCCGCGGCGCCCGCTGCAAACGCATCGAGGTTCTCGAGGGCGGCGGGCATGTACAGCATGGTGATGAAAGGCATCGTGACCATACCGCCATGGATGCCGAAGAACCACAGCAGATTGCACAGAAGGACCAGGAGGCCGAAGGTGAGCGGGCTCTCGCTCAACGAGGCGAGCGGGGCCTTGAGCAAGCCATAGATCATTCCGTCAAAGGAACCAAAGGGGGTCAGGGCGCAGAGCTGGCGGACGATGACAAACAGGATGGTGATGCACAGCACGGGGATGATGCCGGCGAAACCCTTGGAAACGAACGGAGGGACGCCATCGGGCATCTTGATGGTGATGTTCCTCTTAATGAAGACCGCGTAGATGGCGGGAACGACGATACCGAGGATCATCGCGGAGAACAAGCCGGCAGACCCAAAGTAAGTCATGTCGATCATGTTGGCGACCGCGGTGCCGTCGGCAGCAATGCCGGAAGGAATGAGCAGCAGGAACACGAACAGCGAGGCTATTCCGATAATGGAAGACTGACCCTCGCAGTCAAGCTGCTCGGCCATGCATTTGCCTATGGCGAATGCGGCATACAGGGACAGCATGTTCGTCGTATACGTGGTCACATACGAGAACACCGTCTTGAGGCCATTCGCGGTGATGAACTCCTGATAGGGCGTAATGCTCAAGCCGGCGAGCAGCGACGCGATGGCGCCGACCATGATGATGGGCAGCAGCATGCCGAAACCGCCCGAAATGGCCTTCAAGACCTTGTTGTTGGAGAGCTTAGTCGCAAACGGGACGAGCGTCTTCTCCATCAGAGCTTGGAACTTCTCCATCTCTTCCCTCTTCTCTCGGTGCAGAAACACGGGAGCGATTCGGGCCCGGAACCGCTCTTCATCTTATAGAGTAGTCGATTTGGATATATGTCCGTTCTCTATTGGATATTTGTCCGTGAGTGGATAGTTTTCCACGATGAACGGCATGCTATGGATAGTTATCCATTTCATGCCGTTCACACTAGGAGAAATTTCGAGAGATGTTCAACAGGAGCATCTCTATGAACATGTAAACGATTACCTGGTCTTCGTAGAAGTTTATCGAGTCATCATGGCTGATCCAGGGAAGCACATATACCTCGGAAGCGTGCGGAACGAGGCTCGACCTGCCGTCCATGGTCACCAGATGCACATCGACCCCGCGCTCGCGCATCACATCCATATCCTCGCCATACATGCAATTACCTCGACCCTGCATGCTCAAGACGATGCAAACGTCTCCGCTCTCTAATATCGCTGCATCATCGGACATGACGATGGCGTCATCAGTCGGTTTATTGAAAATACCGAGTCTCGTCAGACGATGAGAAAGCTGCATCGCGCTCTGAAACGTCCTGTTCGACCCCCAAATTACAAGCCGCCTGGCCTGAACGATCGCCTCGGCGAGGGCGTCGAATTGCTCCTTGGAGACACACTGGGGAATCAGATGCATATATCGAGCATACGTGTCGACGAGCCTATTCGAATCGTCGTGATCCGCTTCCACAGAGGGGCTCTCAGCTGCCATCATGGCCCGGTTGAAGGAGAAGCGGAATTCGGCGAACCCATCATATCCGAGCTTTTGGCACATGCGGATAATCGCGGAGTTGGATGAACCGGTGAGCTTTGCCAGGTTGGTGATGCTGCTGCCCAACATGATATTCGGGTCGTTCAGGATCCGCTCGGCGGCCTTCAATTCTGATTTGGTGAGTGTAGGCAGAGCTCGACGCAGTTCATCAATGGGATTCATGGCCACTCCTCAAATTGGATATCTCTCCAAATAGTGTACCGCGCCCGAAGCCCTCGAAGCTCAAATCAACATGGTAGACTCCTCATCAGACCACAACGACCCGCTGCGAGGACCCATGAAGCACATCTCGTTTCTCATCAAACCCGCCAGCTCGACGTGCAACATGCGCTGCCGCTATTGCTTCTACGCGGATGTCGCAGAGCACCGCGAGACGGCGAACCACGGCGTCATGGAGGCCCCATGCGCCGAGGCCATCATCGATGCTGCATTCGCGCTCGGCCCCGACACCGAGGTGACCTTTGCCTTCCAGGGTGGCGAACCCACCTGCGCGGGGCTCGAGTTCTTCCGCTCGTTCTGCGCGCACGTCGATGAGGCTCGCGAGCGCCAGACGGTCCACTACGCCATCCAGACCAACGGTTACGTCATCGACGACACCTGGGCCGAGTTCCTCGCCGAGCACGACTTCCTCGTGGGCGTCTCCATCGACGGCTATCCCGAGATGCACGACTGGCTGCGACCCGATGCGCGCGGCGTGGGCACCATGGGCCGCGTGCTGGATGCTATATCGGCGCTGAGGCGGGCAGGCGCGGAATTCAACATCCTCACCGTCCTCACCGACCAGCTCGCCCATCACCCCCAAAAGCTCTACCGCTTCTACAAACAGCACAAGTTCGGCTTCGTCCAACTCATCCCCTGCCTGCCGGGACTCGATGAGACGAACGACGAGTACTCGCTGGAGCCCGAGAGCTTCGCGAGCTTCTACAAAACGTTCTTCCGCATGTGGCTCGAGGACTTCAAGCGCGGCGACCGCATGAGCGTGACGCTCTTCGACAACGTGATACCCCTGTTCGCAGGCGTTCGGCCCCAGCAGTGCGGCACGCTCGGGGCATGCGCACCGCAGTTCGTGGTCGAGGGCAACGGAGATGTGTACCCCTGCGACTTCTACGTGCTCGACCGATATTGCCTGGGCAACATCCGCGAAAACTCACTGGAGGACATGGCCACCTGCGACGCGCTCCGCACGTTCATCGCCGAACCCAGGCGCGATTGCACCCTGTGCGCGGACTGCCCCTTCGAGCGCATCTGCCACAAGAACTGCAAGCGCCTCAATACCTGCTACTATCGCGAGGACTATTGCGGATACCGCGACTTCCTCGAATACGCCGCCCCCGACATGATCGCGATTGCGCGCACGTTGCGCTAAAACGCTTCCAAGGGTTCGAGCACCCCACCTGTCGCCCGAACCCCAAAGCGGGCCCTTCCCCGTGTGGAGAGGGGCCCGTCTCTTCAGTGCGAGGCGATGGTGCCGAGCGATTTATGCCAGCACGGTGTACTTCGCGATGTTGTAGACATTGATAAGGATGATAACGACCATGAGGCCGATGAACAGTTTGTCAACTCGCTCGGAATCGATGCGCTTGTTCATAGCACGACCGGCGACGCCGCCCAAAATGCCACAGGCAACCATGCCCGCAATCAACGCAATGCTAATGCTCGCAAGATCCATCGTGAGGATGCTGCGAACAGTGCTCGCAGCCTGTGAGAACAGGATGATATACAGGGAGTTCTGCGCGGCCTCCTTGGTTTCCATGCTGAAGAAATAATAAAGGACGACGAGGTTGATGGGACCGCCGCCGATACCGAGGAAGCTCGACATGATGCCGAGGAACAGGCCGATGACCGCGCACGCAAGGGCCCCGCTGACCCGCTTGGTGGCGATCTTCTCCTTATTGACGGTGTAGACGAGGGTTCCGATGGTGATGACCATGAGCACCGCGGCCTGCACCGCGCCGGCGGTGTTGGGCGTGTCGAACAGGCCCTCGACCATGCTGAAGAGATCCTTGCCCACCAGGCCGCCCACTGCCGCGCCGATGGCAAGCGGCGTGGCGGTCTTGAAGTCGATCTGCGAGGCACCGGAGACGCGGGAGCGCAGGACCGAGTAGGCGGTCATGGACAGGACCGTGCATCCCGAGAGGAAATTGATGGTCGAAACAGGGAACACCCCGAGTGCGTCGAGCACGGGCTTGATGATGACCCCGCCGCCGATGCCGCAGATCGCGCCGATGATCGACGAGAAGAAGCAGACAGCGAACACTGCTGCGTAGATGATTGCCATCGATTGCCTCCGAACATATATACACACATTTCGAACATTATCGAACACATCGACAGATGATACCACTCATCGCACGAGGCGTGTCGGAATTCGCCGCGCGGCGGCCACGATGCAACGCGCAAGCCGCCGCGCGGAGAATCGGATGGCCTAACGCCGCAGAAGGCCGGCGACCTCCCCCGCCAGCGTGATGGTACCAGCCGCGACCAGCTCCAGCCCGGAAGCAGTTGCCCAATCGAGCGCAGATGCGACGTCCTCAAAGACGGAAAGCACATCCCCCTCATCGCGGCCCAGCTCACCAAGCTTGGCTCGCACGAGATCCGCGAGTTCCCCCGCGGGCATCGCACGGTCGCTCGCGGTCTGCGCGATGACGATTTGAGGAAACGCCGGCACGAGCACATCGACGATGCCCGACACATCCTTGTCGGAAAGAGCGGCGATGAGCAGGGCGGGTCGATTGGACATGCAGGGCTCCACCTCGTTGAGTGCGCGCACAAAGTTCTCGCAACTCTGAGGATTGTGGCAGGCGTCGACGAGCACCAACGGGTCGGTGCGGGCCACATCGAAGCGGCCCGGTATGGGACAGGAGTCGAGGCTTCTCTCGAGCGCGCCGACGTTCAGAGCGCATCCAAGGTATCCCTCGGCCAACGCGATGGCACACGCGGCGTTTTGCGGCTGATATGCAGGTTTGCGCATGTCCACGCGATATTCCGCGCGGGGGGTCCGGGTGCGAAACGACACGACGCCCCCAATGCGATCGGGCTCGCGGAGCGTCTCGTGCGAAACGACCCAGGGCGTCACGCCACATGCAGCGCAGCGCTCGTCCATGACGCGCTGGACCTCCGGCACATGCGTACCCTCGCCCAAAACCACAAAGCGACCCGGCTTGATGACCGCCGCCTTCTCGCACGCGATCTGCCCGAGCGTGTCACCCAGAATACGCGTATGGTCGAGGCCGATGCCCGTGATCGCGACGGCAACGGGATCAGTCGCGCTCGTGGCGTCCCAGCGCCCGCCCAGGCCGACCTCGAGCACCGCCACGTCAACGCGGGCCTCCGCGAACACCACCATCGCCGCCACGGTCAGCAGGTCGAACGGCGTGATCGTGTAGGATGGCTCCCCGGCGGCGACGCGATGCGCGTTCACCCGACGACCCGCCTCAGCCGCGACGGACACGCCATGTGCGAACTCTGAGGGCTTGACCACGGCGCCGTCGACCTCCATGCGCTCCTCGTAGCGCACCAGCTGGGGAGACGTGTACAGGGCGGTTCGCTTGTCCTCGCCACGCAGGATGGCCGCGGCAAAGCGCGTGGTGGATGTCTTGCCGTTCGTTCCGGCGACCTGAATGCAATCGAAGTGCTCATCGGGGCGCTCAAGCTCCTCGAGCATATCGACCACCGTCTCGAGCAGCGGGCCCGCGTCGCCGGAGATCTTGCCGGTATCGGCAGCGATGGCAACCGCGTCATCATAGGCGAGCTCGGCCACTTCGAACGGAACGCTATAGACTCCCTGGCGCTTCATGCAGCCCTCCTAATTGCGATCTTCGCGGCCGTACACAAACCAGTACGCGGCAGCGATCGCGACGCCGCCCACGATATTGCCAAGCGTGACGAACACGAGATTAGAGGCAACCCCCAGCACCACCACGGACGAACCGCCCCACAACGCCTCGATAACCAAGCCAAGCGGGAGAAAGAACATGTTCGCGACCGAGTGCTCAAAACCCAGGACCACAAAGGCGACCACGGGCAGTATGGCGGCAGCGAGCTTGTCACACACCGTCTTGCCAGCGCTGCCCATCCACACGGCAAGGCAAACGAGCACGTTGCACAGGATGCCGCGCGAGAACGCGACGACCGGACTTAAGGACGCCTTAGATGCCGCGACCGAGCAAGCAAGCTCGCCGACGGCTCCTCCCTGCATCTCGGCAAAGCCCGAAACGAGGAGCAACACGACCACCAAAAGGGCTCCCACGGCGTTGCCCGCGTACACAATCGCCCATTTACGCAGCATACGAACGAGCGGATACCGCCCATCGAGCGCGCCGATAACCATGAGGCAGTTACCGGTGAACAACTCGGCACCGGCAACGAGCACCAAAAACAGGCCCAGGCAGAACGCGAGACCGCCCAAAACGAGCGAGATGGTCGGGGAAAGCGACACATCGGACCGTACCATGAGCATGAACGACGCGCCCAGGGCCACAAATGCGCCGGCTAGGATCGCCAAAACGAACGCCCGACCGCGCGTGAGACGCGCCTTGGCAAAGCCGATATGGACGAATGCCTCTTGCGTCTTCGCCGGTGGAAGCATCACCGTGCCGTTTTCGTTATCTGCCATATGTGCCCTCCCCATACTACCGGCACTGGCCCCAATTGCATCCGGGGCGCAGCTGGGGAGTAACCTATCTCAGTTGTATCCATGTCTAGGGTTTTCCAGGTGCCCCAAATCCGGCCGAACGTAAAGGCGCGGTGTACGGACGTACATAAGCCTTTAGGTTCGACCGGAGATGGGGTGTCTGGGAAAGCCGACTATGCGAAGTCCTCAAGCTGCGCCTTGATGGCAGCGATGGTCTCCACCAGCTCAGCGGCACGCTCGCGCTTCTTGGCAACGACCTCGGGGGCGGCCTTCGCCACAAACCCCTCGTTGCCGAGCATACGCTCGGCGCCTGCGAGCTCCTTCTCGGCAGCCTTCAATTCCTTCTCCATGCGGGCGCGTTCGGCGTCGAAATCGACAAGATCACCCATGACGACGTAGGCGTCGAAATCCGGACCAGCGAGAGCGATGGCCTTCTCGGGCTTCACGAACTCGTCGGCCGTGAGAACCACGAGCTCGCTCACATTGGCCAATCCGCGGATGAAGTCGGCCATGCCGATAATGTCTTCGGCAACCTCGGCAGTGCCGGCCTTGACCTCGCAGCGCAACTCCTGCTTGGGGGAGATGCGATAGCGGGCGCGCGTGGAACGAACATCGGACACGAGTGCGCGCGCAAGTTCGAACGTGCGCTCGGCGGGCTCGTCGATGAAACGGGCGAGGTCCGCAGGCTCGGGCCAGGAGGCGATCATGAGAGCCTCGGCGCGCTCAATCGAACCGTCCTCGTTCACGTCGAGCCAGCTTGCGGGCATCTGGTCCCAAATGGCCTCGGTCACGAACGGCATGAGCGGGTGCATCAGGCGCAGAGAGGCGTCGAGGACGAACATGAGGTTGCGCTGGGCCTGGAGGCGCGCCGCGTCATCCTTAAGACGGGTCTTGGTGACCTCGACGTACCAGTCGCAGACCTCGTTCCAGAAGAAGTTCTGAACACCGCGCGCCATCTCGCCGAACGTATAGTGCTCAATGCCCTCGGTGACGAGTTGGGCGGCCTTCGCGAGGCGGCTGAACATCCAGGCGTCGGCAGCGGTCTCGGCAACCGGCTCGCCCGGGGTGTAGCCATCCATGTTCATAAGCAGGAACCGGCTCGCATTCCAGATCTTGGTGACGAAGGAGCGGGCCTGTTCGGTGCGGGCGGAACCCTTGAGCGCCTTGGTCTTCTTGTCGATGTCGGCGTCGAACTTGACGTCCTGGTTGGTGGTGCACAGCGTGAGCAGGTTGAAACGCATGGCGTCGGCGCCGTACATGTCGATGAGGTCCATGGGATCCACACCGTTGCCCTTGGACTTGGACATGCGGCTGCCGTCCTTGGCAAGGATCGTCGGGTAGATCACGACATCGTGGAACGGCACCTCGTCGAGGAAGTACAGGGAGCTCATGACCATGCGGGCAACCCACAGCGCGATGATGTCGCGTGCGGTGACGAGCGCCGTAGTGGGGTGATGACCCTCGAGCTGCTCGGGGTGCTGCGGCCACCCTTGCGTGGCAAAGGTCCACAGCTGGGAGCTAAACCAGGTGTCGAGCACGTTCTCGTCCTGGTGAACGTGGGTGCAGCCGCACTTGGGGCAGACGGTGACGTCGTCCATGCAGGCGTCTTCCCAACCGCATTCCTCGCAGTAGAACACGGGGATACGATGACCCCACCACAGCTGGCGGGAGATGCACCAATCTTTCAGGTTCTCCATCCAGGTGGTGTAGGTGTCGGTCCAGCGGGCGGGGTGGAAGGTCACGCGACCGTCGCGCACAGCGTCGAGCGCAGGGGCCTTCAACTTGTCGACCGCGACGAACCACTGCTCGGAGAGCCAGGGCTCGAGCGTGTTATCGCAGCGGTAGCAGTGCATGACGGAGTGATCGTGCTCTTCGATATGGTCGAGCAGGCCGTGCTCCTCGAACCAAGCGAGGACAGCCTCGCGGCACTCGTCGCGGGTCATTCCGGTGAACTCACCGTAGCCCTCGACCACCACGGCATGCTCGTCGAAGATGTTGATCTTCTCCAGGCCGTGGGCCTCGCCCATCGCGTAGTCGTTGGGGTCGTGCGCCGGGGTAACCTTGACGAAGCCGGAGCCGAAGTTCGGATCCACATGCCAGTCGTCGAAGATGGGAATCTCGCGGTCCACGATCGGGAGTTTGACGGTCTTGCCCACGAAGGCAGCCTTCTCGGGATCCTTGCTGGACACGGCGATACCGGTATCGCCCAGCATGGTCTCGGGGCGCGTGGTGGCCACGACGATGTACTCCTGGCCGTTGACGGGCTCGGTCAGCGGGTAGCGGAGGTGCCACAGGTGGCCCTTCTCGTCCTTGTACTCGGCCTCATCGTCGGAGATGGCGGTGGTGCAGCTGGGGCACCAGTTAACGATGCGCTTGCCACGGTAGATCAGGCCATCGTGGTACCAATCACAGAAGACCTTGCGCACCGCCTCGGCGTACTCGTCGTCCATGGTGAAGCGCTCGCCGTCGAAATCGACGGAGCAGCCCATACGCTTGATTTGCTCGACGATGGTGCCGCCGTACTCGTGCGTCCAATCCCAACAGGCATCGATGAACTTGTCACGCCCGATCTCCAAGCGGGAGATGCCCTCGGACTTGAGCTTCTTATCGACCTTGGTCTGGGTGGCGATACCCGCGTGGTCGGTGCCGAGAATCCAACGCGTGGAGCGACCGCGCATGCGGGCCATGCGAACAATGGCGTCCTGAATGGAGTCGTCGGTGGCGTGGCCCATGTGAAGGATGCCCGTCACGTTGGGCGGCGGGATGGTGACGGTGCAGTCGCCCACGCCCTCGCGGCGCTTGTAGTAGCCGCCATCGAGCCACTTCTTGAGGATCACCGGCTCATTGACCGCCGGATCGTAATTCTTGGGCATCTCTTCTGCCATGAGTGTCCTTCCTATGGATACGTTAGTCCAGGTCGATGTCGGATCCCTCGTAAACGCGGCGGGGTTGCTCGTCGCCATGAACAGCGGCGGCGGTCACCACAACCTGGCTCACGCCCTGCTCGCTCGGCAGGTCGAACATCGTCTGCTGGAGCAGCTCCTCGCAGATGCTGCGCAGGCCGCGAGCGCCCGTCTTGCGGGCAAGTGCCTTCTTGGCGATCTCGTGCAGAGCCTCGGCCTCGAACACGAGCTCGACGCCCTCCATGGCAAACATGCGGCGATACTGCTTGACCACGGCGTTCTTGGGCTCCGTGAGGATGCCCACCAGGTCATCTTCGGAGAGGGCCTGGGTCTGGGTGATCACCGGAGTACGGCCAATGAACTCGGGGATCATGCCAAAGTTGTTGAGGTCCTCGGGAAGCACCTGCTTAAGGAGCACATTCTCGTCCTTTGACGTGGGGCCGGCGATCTCGGAATTGAAACCGACGCCCTGGTTTCCCACGCGGTCGGAGATGATCTTGTCGAGTCCCACGAACGCGCCACCGCAGATGAACAAGATGTTCGTGGTGTCGATCTGGAGCAGCTCCTGCTGAGGGTGCTTGCGTCCGCCCGTGGGCGGGACGCTCGCGACGGTACCCTCAAGGATCTTGAGGAGCGCCTGCTGCACGCCCTCACCGGAGACGTCGCGCGTAATGGAGAGGTTCTCCGCCTTGCGTGCGATCTTGTCGATCTCGTCGACGTAGATGATGCCGATCTGCGCGCGATCGATATCGCCGTCGGCGGCGGTGATGAGCTTGAGCAGGATGTTCTCGACGTCCTCGCCCACATAGCCCGCCTCGGTGAGCGCCGTGGCATCGGCGATGGCGAACGGGACCTCGAGCACGCGGGCGAGCGTCTGGGCGAGCAACGTCTTGCCGGTGCCGGTGGGACCGAGCAGCAAGATATTGCTCTTGGCAAGCTCGACATCTTCGTCCAGGGACGCAGCGTGGGCACCACGGGCAGCGGCATCCGACGCATCCCCCTCGAGCACGCGACGATAGTGGTTGTACACCGCCACGGACATGGCGCGCTTAGCGTCCTCCTGACCCATGACGTACTGCGACAGGGCATCATAGATCTCATGCGGCGTGGGAACACGCGTAATGAGCTTTGAGGCAGTCTCGCGCATGGTCGGCGCGGGAGCCTCCTCTGCCGGAGGCTCCACCGTGGCAGCCCCATCCTGTTGAGCAGCGTAAGCGGCCCCAAAGGCGCGCATCATCTCGTCCTGGGCAAAGGACTGCTCGAGAATCTCATTGCACGCCTCAACGCACTCGTCGCAGATGAACATGCCGTCGTGTCCGCGCACGAGCTTGCGCACCTGATCTTGCGTCTTGCCGCAGAATGAGCAGCGGACCGGAACCTCACCATCGGAGCCCGGCGTACGGCCAAAGTCCTCCCCCGCCATTAGCGCTCGCTCCCGGAGTCGTTGCGGGAGGTCACGATGCGGTCGATAAGGCCGTATTCGAGGGCTTGATCGGCGCGAAGGTAATGATCACGCTCGGTATCCTGTTCAACCTGCTCAAAAGGCTTGCCCGTGACATCGGCCAAAATGTGGTTGAGCGTGGTGCGCGTCTCGCGGATCTCGCGGGCGGCGATCTCAATCTCGGTCTGCTGGCCCTGGGCACCGCCGCTGGGCTGATGGATCATGATCTTGGAATGGGGCAGGCAGAAGCGCTTGCCCTTGGCACCGCTCGCAAGAAGAACCGCAGCCATTGACGCCGCCATGCCAACGCAGATGGTGGAAACATCGGGCTTGATGTAATTCATGGTATCCAGAATGGCAAGGCCCGAATAAACCTCACCGCCCGGCGAGTTGATGTAGAGCGAAATGTCCTTCTCGGCATCCTGGCTCTCAAGATGCAGCAGCTGGGCGATCACGAGGTTCGCGGTCACCGAATTGACCTCCTCGCCCAAAAAGACGATGCGGTCGTTGAGCAGGCGCGAATAGATGTCGTAGCTGCGCTCTCCGCGAGGAGTCTGCTCGACGACGTAAGGCACGAGCGCAGAGTCGATGCGATGGATCATATGGCTCCCTTCGGGATAAGACGCCGCGAATCGGCGCCTGAAGATGCTGTTTGGTCGTCATCGAGTGAACGCTGAAGAACATTTGGCACTCGATAGAAACGTACGGTGCCCAATCCCGCCGAGCGCGATGGGGCACCGTACGCAAATCAGCCGTACAGCCGCTTATGATACGCCATTTTTGCCGAAGGCCATGCGAGAGCACAGAGTCCGGCGGGCGTGACGCAGATACGCTACTCGGCCTTGGCCTCAGCGGCGCGAGCGGCCTCGTCGACCTCGGTCACCTTAGCGTTCTCGACCAACCAGTCGACAGCCTTGGAACGACGAATGGAATCGCGGATGGCGGGCATGCGGCCCTCGGCGAGGAACTGAGCCTTGGAGGCTTCGACGTCCTCAACACCAGCGCGCTCGAACTCGCCGTTGACATCCTCGTCGG
Source organism: Collinsella sp. AF08-23 (assembly GCF_003479805.1). Classification (GTDB taxonomy): domain Bacteria; phylum Actinomycetota; class Coriobacteriia; order Coriobacteriales; family Coriobacteriaceae; genus Collinsella. The sequence goes on from NZ_QUHV01000006.1 coordinate 116,237, forward strand.
TGACCTCGACCTTGAGCTCGCGAGCGAGCGCGTCGAGGGCGAGGGACTCGCGGGCAACGTCGTTGGCCTGACGGTGCAGGTCGGAGATGAACTCCTCAGAGCTGATGCGGTTGGCCTGCAGCCAGCCGTCGAGGCTCACGCCGCGAGCGGAGAGGCTCTGCAGGAAATTCTGGCCGAGCTCCTGGAAGACGGACTGCTCGTAGTCCTCGTCCATCTCGTCAAGCTGAAGACGCTCGGCGAGCTTGGCGACAGCGCGATTCTCCTTGAGCTGCGGGAGCTGGGAGGACTTGTCAGACTCGATCTCGAGCTTCACGGCGTCGCGCATGGCGTCAATGCCATCGAAGCCGAAGTTGGTCTTTGCGAACTCATCGGTAAGCTCGGGGAGTTTGCGCTCCTTGACGCTCTTGACGGTGACCTCGACGGAAGCCTCCTCGGCACCCTCGACCTCTGGCGTCCAAGAAATGGTCTTGGTCTCGTCGACGTTCATGCCCATCAAGCCCTCGTCGAACTCCTTCGGCAGATTACCGGAACCCATGGCGATCATGCGGCCCTCGCCGGCGAGCGCCTCGGCGTTGGCGACGTTCTTGATGTCAACGGTCACATAATCGGCGGCCTCGACGCCACGCTCGACGTCCTCAAACGTGGCGTGGTAACCCATGAGCATGTCGACCTGCTGGTCGATCTCGGCCTCGGTGACCTCCGCGGGAGGCATCTCGATCTCAACGGCATCGTAAGAGGAGAGCTCGGGGGTGGGGCGCAGGGTGAACTCGACCACATAGGTGTAGTCGGTGCCATCGACGCACAGGTCGATCTCCTGGTAATCGCCCTCCTTGACGGGAACGATGTCAAGCTCGTTGAGGACGTTGCCCTCGTTGGCGCCGATCAGCTCATTGGTGGCCTGCGCGAGCACGGCCTCCTTACCCAGGGCGGAGTCGATCACGGGACGCGGGGCCTTGCCGGCGCGAAAGCCGGGGAAACGGTACTTCTTGGCAGCCTCCTTGTAGGCCTTCTTGATGGCCGCGTCGACGTCGGCAGCCGGAATGGTGACCGTGGCGGTAAGCTTGGCGTCCTTCACGTCAGAAGTGATGTTCAACGTTCCTCCTCTAATACATGCCCGGCATATGTGGGTGCCGGGGTCCCTTTGGTACCTTGTGTGCGTGTGTGGTGCGGGCGAAAGGACTCGAACCTTCACGGGAACCCCACTGGAACCTAAATCCAGCGCGTCTACCAATTCCGCCACGCCCGCAGCTAGTCACACAGGCGAACATAATAGCAAAAAGAACGGCTACGCGCTTGTCTGCAACAAGAAGCGTCAAAAACCCGCATCACAGCTGCACATACCTCAGCACATACCCCTTCCGTGCGCGCCAGCCGAGTAGTTCGCTCGAATAGCAGGAAAGGTACCGAAGACGCTACTAAGCAACTTCGAAGGCATAGTGTACGAAGAAGAGCCCTCTTTTATTTAACACCTGTTTGTTATCTCAGCGCTTCAAGGCGTTTTGCAACAGGTACCTTCCTCCAAAATGGTCCTTATCCGGACCCTAAGGTACATATTGTCGATATTTGTAAGTGTTTTTGCACGGACAACATTTTCGAGACGCCAGCGATCGGGACACCAAAGCGGGGCCCGCGCTTGAGCGCGGACCCCGCTTACGGTCAGGCGCTGCCAAACCGGTTAAGAGCGCAAGGACTAGGGGCTCCAGAAGCCCCAAGCCACGATGCTCCTAGACGATGCCCTGAGCCATCATGGCATCGGCAACCTTCTTGAATCCAGCGATATTAGCGCCGACCATGTAATTGCCCTCGAAGCCGTATGCGGCAGCGGCATCATCGCAGGCATGGTAAATGCCGCGCATAATGCTCTCGAGCTTGGCGTCGACCTCGTCGAACGTCCAAGAAATGTGACCGGCGTTCTGGCTCATCTCGAGACCAGAAGTGGCAACACCGCCGGCATTCGCGGCCTTACCGGGCATGAAGGCGACGCCGTTCTCAATGAGGTAGTTGGTCGCATCGGTGGTTGTGGGCATGTTTGCGCCCTCGCCGACTACCTTGCAGCCGTTTGCCACGAGTGCCTGGGCGTCCTCGAGAAGCAGCGTGTTCTCACGAGCGCACGGCAACGCGATGTCGCAGGGAAGCTGCCACACGCCGCGGCCGTCCTCCGCGTGCCAAGTGGCACTCGGGTGAGCGTCGACGTACATGGCAAGGCTCACGCCGCGGTCGTTGCCGGAACGCTTCTTGTTGTAGATATCCTCGAGCACCTGATAGTCGATGCCCTCGGGGTCCTCGACCCAGCCCTTGGTATCGGAAGCGGCAATCACCTTGCCGCCAAGCTGGGAGACCTTCTGGATAGCGTAAATGGCAACGTTGCCGGAACCATGAACCACAACGGTCTTGCCCTCGAAGGACTCTCCGTGGCACTTGAGATACTCATCGACGAAGTACACGAGTCCGTAGCCGGTTGCCTCGGTGCGAGCGAGGGAGCCGCCAAACGAGAGCCCCTTGCCAGTGAGAACGCCCGTCCACTCATTGCGCAGGCGCTTGTACTGACCGAACATGTACCCAATCTCACGTCCGCCCACGCCAAGGTCACCGGCGGGAACATCGGTATCGGGGCCGATGTGACGGTAGAGCTCCGTCATGAAAGACTGGCAGAAACGCATGATCTCGTTGTTGGACTTGCCCTTGGGGTCGAAGTCGGAGCCGCCCTTGCCGCCGCCCATGGGCAGCGTGGTAAGGGAGTTCTTGAAAATCTGCTCAAAACCCAGGAACTTGAGCATGCCCAGCGTCACCGTGGGATTGAAACGCAGGCCACCCTTGTAGGGCCCGATTGCGGAGTTGAACTCGACGCGGTATCCGCGGTTGACCTGACACTTACCGGAGTCGTCAACCCAGGGAACGCGGAACATGACAATGCGCTCGGGCTCGACCAGACGCTCGAGAAGAGACGCCTCCTCATATGCGGGCTCCTTGTCGACAGCGGGCGCGATCGAGGTAAGGACCTCGTCGGCAGCTTGGATGAACTCGGGCTGATCGGCATAGCGCTCGTGCAGCTCGGCGATGACCCTCTCGGTGTAGGTCATGGTTTGCCTCCAATGTATGAGAATGGTGATGCGGTGCATATAGTACTACGGCTGAATAGGGCAAAGGGGAAACGGAATGGACATGTTTCCTAGCGGTTTCGATGCGATGAACGCTCAATTGCCGATGACCGTTGCCGAATGCACGCAGGTGCTCTATAATCGCTAACGCCTTGGGACAAGCAGGGTCATGGTACCCCAGCTGCTCAGCACCTTCGGGACGTGGCGCAGTTTGGTAGCGCGCCTGCTTTGGGAGCAGGATGTCGCAGGTTCAAATCCTGTCGTCCCGACCACATTCGCGGGCGTAGTTCATCGGTAGAACCTCAGCCTTCCAAGCTGATGAGGCGGGTTCGACTCCCGTCGCCCGCTCCAGTAAAAGACGCAGGTCAGAGTTGTTAAAACCCTGGCCTGTTTTGTTTTTCTGTTTTCATGGGACACGCCGATGGGGCACACTTGCGCAAAAATGCGACAGAAAACGCGGCGAGGAAGGCATGCCCCTTTGCCGCGTTTTCAGTCGAAAGCACTTAGCGCCGGTTAGTTCTTACGCCGAAACAATCTGGCACCGATGGCGGAAAGCGAAATGCCCGCAGCACCCAGCAACCCAACGATCGTAACCGGGTCGCCTGTGCGGGGCAGCGATGCGCCGCCATTCGATCCCGTAGAGCTATTGGGCTTCTGATCGGTCGCGCCGCTTGTTCCGCCACCAGGTTCTTGCTCACCGATGGCCGGCAACACAACCCGCTTTTCATCTCGGTACACGTTGCCCTCGAACTCGACCTCGGCTGTGTACACCACCAACCCGTCCTTGGTCTCGGTCGGCTCCGTCCGCACGCTCGTGACCTTGCAGGCAAGCTCCTGAGTCTCACCGCCCGCCGTATGTTTGAACGTCGCGGTCGCCTCCGAGTAATCATCGGACCAGACGAACTCGGGAGCAAGGTAGCCCGCGACGGTGATGCGGCACACGGTGTCGCCCACCATGGCATCGGTCACGCCGGGAGCCACACCCGTGACCTTGAGGCGCTGCTCGGTGCGCCCAGGATCGACCTTGACCACATGCGCGTATTTATTACCCACACCCAACGAAGGGTTAAGCACAAAACGCTCCTCGCCCACTGATGCGACGATGAGATACTGGCCACCGTCGACCACCTGAGCGGCATCGGTCACGCGAACATATCCGGGGATTGGCGATGTGCTCGCATCCTCCCCCTCCTTGGCTGGACGATAGAGCTCCATGGAGTCTCCAGCAAGGTCATTACCACCGCACTGGTCGAAGCAAGCTTTGCCGTCGCGCCAAAAATGCAGGTGCTTTTTCGTGCTCGTGTCATAAAGCCTGAACAGGTTGTTCGCCTCGAACTTAAGCTGGATGACGCCCGCCTGCCCCTGCCCGGGAAGACCTGCCTTCTCGATCTTGAGATATGCGGTCTCCCCGTCCTGCGTTGTACCGGAAACGGTCCAGTTCTCGCCGTTCGCGGTGAACGTGAAGAGCGCATCGCTCAAACGAATAGCCTCGCCCGCAAACGAGTTGTCCGAACCCAGACTGCCGGGAATCTCACCCCAGACCTCAGAGAGCTTTTGAGACGTGACTTCGATGGAGGCGATGCTTTCATCGGGCTTGTGGGCGATTTCGGCACCATTGACGCCCAACGTCGTGCTCTCGCCGGGACTGACAACAACCTCGACGAGCTTCTCGGGGGCAACCGTCACCGTGTAGCTGACGCCAGACGCAGGGTCGACAAACTCCACCACGCCCTCGCGCTTGCCCTCAAACGTCACCGTCGAAGTACCGTCACCATTATCCTCGACCTTGATTCCAAGAATCGCGGTGTCGACATTCTCATATCCCTTGAGCGAACCCTCGATGTCAAACTCGATCTCGCCGTACAGGGGCACCGAAACATTCCGCTCGTTGCCAATCTCAGCGTTAGGGGCAATATCTTCGATGGAGAAGCTCTCGTACGTAATGCTGTCGGCACTTGCCGCGGTCTGCTTAGTCTCGTACAGGATGCCAATAGATCCATCGGGCAACTCGGTCATGGACGAATAGGCGAACCAGGTGCCATTCTTGGTGACATCAAAGGTGTAGTCCCAGCTGATGCCACCGTCATCCTGCACCAAACCGACATTGATCGTGCCATTGATGCGGCGGCTCGCCGAAGGACAGGACAGGATGATGGCAGTCTTGCCGTCGATCTTCTCGGAATAGGTGATCGCGTTGATCTGGCACCCGGTGTCGATCGTAAGCCCCGAGGCGGGCAGACTTTTCTCGTCCCTCCACGTGACACCGTTATCGGTGGAAACGGCATACCAGCCGTGGCGGGCGAACAGGTAGAGCCTGCCATCGGCTTCGACCACCGTGGACTCGGAAGTCTGGTTCTGCAAGTTATTGCTGCGGTGCCACGTGACGCCGTCATCGGAATAGATGGTACTCGTGTGGCCGTCGCCCTTACCGTACTCATAGGTGTAGCACGGCAGGATGATGCGGCCCGTCGAGGTCACGACGCCGCGGCCTGGTCCCACACCATAGAAGCAATCATTTTTGTCGACACTCGTGCGCACCTGCTCGTTGAGCATCATCGGGTCAGACCAGCTGGCGCCGCCGTCGCTCGAACTCACGAGCCACAGGTACGAAGTGGCCGTCACATGCAGGTCGGCGTTGAAATAGAACACGTTCTGCTGGACGTAATCGCTGCTACCCAGCTGTTGACAGTACACGGGATCTTTGTTCTCGTCGAACAGGAAATACTCCCGGTCAACGTAGAACTCGGTGGCTCCTCCGTCTGCCTTGATGACGGGAGCGTAGCCGTCGGCGCCAAAGTCGCCGACGTAGTGTGTGTAGCCAGTTCCACGCTCCACACCGACGCTGCGCTGCGTATCGGGATTAGGAGACGCAAAGAGCACGAGGCGCTGCTCGCCATCGATCTCAACATAGCCGCTCGCATTGACGGGATGGTTGTTCGCGGCGGAGTTGAGCGCGACGCCGCCCGGCCACAGGTCGACCATCATGTAGACGGTGCCCTCCCTCTCGACCATCACAGGATCGATGAACGCCGTGGCATGGCTGTTATACGCGTTCGTGCTGTCGTTGAAGTAGTTGGGGAAGCTGTAGTTCCAGGTCTTTCCGCCATCGGTGGACTTGCTGACGATGGTATCGAGGCCGCCGGCGTCGCCGAGCGTGGTCCAACGCGCATCGATAGCCGAAAGCAGGCTGCCATCCTTGAGGGTGATTAACGAGGGGATACGGAAGTACTGGCTCCCCGCGGTCCCAGAAGCATAAGGCTGGTCATACGTGACGCCGGACGCGGGCTTGTCGTTCGGAATCACGTTCGGGGTGACCTCGGTCTTCTTGTATGCAACGAACCCATAGGGATCGGTCGAGACCTTCCATGAGCCGTTGGCCGTGTTGTTGAAGGCGAAGTAGTACATGGTACCGCTGACCTCACGACCGATGGAGAAAGAACCATCGTCCATCCGCTCGACCTTGAGCACCTGAGCCTCGTCTCCGGGAGTCGCACCACCTGCGGAGATGTTCAGGTACTTGCCGCTCGCCGTGTTGGACTTGACGGTGTAGCCGCCCTCGACCGCCTCGATGGTCCACTGGTGGGCGCCGGTGCCGGCAAAGTTGCCGGCGGTGCAGTCGGCAGGACTCAGCACGTCGGAGTGAGCAGACGTTTTACACTTGTCCAGCGCCGCCGCACCATCCGTGTAATGCAAAATGCGGTACTCCGTCTTACCCGAACCCGCAGTAGCGGTGGTGGTCACGAGGGAATACGTTTGTCCCGACTCGATCTCGCCCGTCACCTTTTGGTATTCAATCGTCTTGGGCAAGCCGTTATCGGAGCTCACATCGGCCGCAAGCGCCGCCGCACCTCCAATCCCCGCTCCAGCGTCGCCTGCCTCATGCGCAATCGCGACCGCGGGTGCCCACGATAGCGCGAGGCATGTACTGGCGGCAACGGCCATTGCGGCAAGACGCCTGTCCTTACCCATATGAAACACCTTTCGAACGGCGCCTTCCCATGCGAACTATCCAAGGCGCACGAAACCCAATGCTCTTTAATTTAGATAGATAAGCCCACCAGCTCGATGGGCATTCCGCAAACGGCGTCAACACTGCCGCCAACGATCAGCGTGCAGATACTGGTATGCAAAGAAGATTGCCAGTTAAAGGCCATTATGGAGGGTCTGTGCGCAAAGTGGGGCAGAACAATCGGCCCGATGGAACCGGTCAAAAATGAGGGCCATCAAAGCAAACGTGTCTCCAGGAGCAGAGCGCGTGTTCGCGTGTTCGCGGACACGCCAGCCAATGCTATGCCACCCGTGCTCAGGCAGCTACTTAGCAACCAACAGCAACCGGCTAGCATCAAAATGGAGACGGAGCGTCTCGCCTTCACGGGGCAGCTCGTCGCTCGGCGTGTCCACCATGTCGACCTTCCACTGAATACGTGAACGAGCGCCCGCGAGCGGCGGATCGAGCAGCACCAGCCGCTCAAAACGCGAATCACTCACGCGCGCTACATGCAAATCGAAGCTGTTGCGGCGGCGCTTCCCCGTCTCACACGAGCGGTCTCGATGGATGTGGCGCGCGCGGACGCCCAGATACGCAACGTCATCGGGCACCTCGCGACCCACGTCGAAGGTCATGCCCCAGTCGATGGCCTCGACGTTTGTGGCAGAGACCTTGCACGCACGCGAGGTGTTCTTGCACCCCGTCAGGCGCATGCCGGCAAGCGTCTGGGGGCGCGTCATGAGCTCGCTCGCTGTACCGCTCTCCTCGATGCGCCCATTGTGCATCACGCAGATGCGGTCACACAGTCGGCACGCCTCATCGATGTCATGACTCACGTAGAGCACCGTGCGATGCACCACCGAGAACACGTCGAGCAGATTCTGCTCAAGCGCGCTTTTTAGATAGGAATCGAGCGCGGAAAAGGGCTCGTCGAACATGAGGATCCCGGGGCGGGCGGCGAGCATACGCGCCAGGGCGACGCGCTGCTGCTGTCCACCGGATAGCTGGGAGGGATAGCGATCGGCAAAATCGGCCATACCGAAGATGTCCAAAAACTGCCGAGCGCGTGCACGATGGAAATCGAGCTCGGAACCGTGGCTGGGGTACGCACGACCGGTGCGCGGCATGCCTGCGCAAACGTTGTCCTCGACCGTCATGTGCGGAAAGAGCTGGTAGCTTTGGAACAGCAGCGCCGTTTTGCGTTCTTGCGGCGAAAGGTCGATGCCGGCACGGGAATCGTAGAACGTCACGCCGTTGACCACGATGCGCCCTTCATCGGGAGTCTCAACACCGGCGATGCACCGTAGCGTGCAGCTCTTTCCGCAGCCAGACGCCCCCAGCAGGGCAACGCGCTCCTCCCCCGCCTCAAGAGATACGTCGAGGGAGAACCCCGGATATCGCTTCTTGATGTCAAGACTCAGGCTCATGCCGCACCATCCTCAAACAGCGAACGCAACGCCTCACGATCGATGCACAGCGCGTCACCGCCGGTTTCCTCCAACCCGTCGCGCACGGAATCGGGTCGAGCACCGGAGTCCGCAAGACGAGAGACTCCGCACGCCCGATCGCAACGACGACCCGCCACCGAAGCGCAACGGAGGGCACCGGGTGCCGTGCCGCCATCGCGATACCCCTGATGGCGCGCAGTGTAAGCGTTGATCCCCCATACCACGAGGAAACTGAACGCAATGACGACCACCACCCAGAACAAGGCGACGGAGGTGTTGCCGCCCATCCACTCGAAGTAGATCGCGATCGGGATGGTCTGCGTGATGCCCGTGTAGTTACCGGCAAAGAACAGCGTGCAACCGAACTCACCCATGGCGCGCGCGAAGGCGAGCACCGTGCCTGCGGCGATGGAGGGCCAGGCAAGCGGAAGCATGATCTTGCGGAAGATGCGCGACTCCGACCATCCAAGTGTGCGGGCGGCGTCAAGCATGCGTGCATCGAGCGACTCGAAGGCGCCGAGCGCCGTGCGATACACGAGGGGGAAGCTCACGACCACCGCGGCGATGGCCGCCGCCTGCCAGGTGAAGACGAGCGAGACGCCGTGTGCGATGAACCAACGGCCCACCGCGGTCGACTGTCCGAAGATCATGAGCAGCAAAAAACCGCATACAGTGGGCGGCAGGACCATCGGAATCGTAAAGAACGAATCGAGCAGCCCCTTGATGCGGCTCGACGTACCCATCACGCGCCATGCGGCGAGCAGTCCGAACACAAACGAGATGACGAGCGCAAGGCCACTCGTTTTGAGCGAAACCCAGAAGGGGCGGAAATCGATGGACGAGAGGAACTCCGCGGCACGTTCAGTGGGGCCCACGGGGGCATCGGTGACCACGTCGGCGGCGGGAACAAGCTCGGCATAGTCGCACCATAACGCACCGGCACCCAAATCGATGCCAGCTGCACGAGCCTGCTCAACCCCGGCTTGGCCCTCCGGTGCCGCCGCCCACGTCACCGTGGCAAACCGCGATCCATCAGCAGCGCGGGCATTGAAGCGATACCGGCAGTCCCCGATCGTGAACACGTCGTCGTAAACCAACATGTACGGAACGTCCATGCTGGAAAGCAGGGCACCTCCCATACTCGCTTCCTCATCGAGGACGCAGATCATGGACCATAAGACGAAGTCGCTTTCACTCACAAACGGATACAGTCCCAACTGCTGCGCCACACCCTCGTCTATGTGCACCAGCGTCATTTCGGGCGTCCTGATCACCACGACGCTCGCTTGGTCGGAGAGCGGGATCCGGTAGCCTTCAGGCGCACCGTCGACGCTGCGTGCCGTTCCCTTTGCCAGGCGTTCGAAGCCGGTGAGCCCGAACGTCGAGCCCTCGAACGTCGCCGAACCCTCAGAGGGCACCTCGACCCGATCAAGGTAGTCGGAGTAATTCCGCTGCACGGCCTCGCCGGCATAGGCACGAGGCTGGACGGCGGCGATGCAGACCAAAGCGATGATGATGCTCGCCAGCACGCGGGCGGGGGTACACGCAAGACGCATCCGAGCAGGGCCTCCGGCATGAACCGGGCGCCTTGAGCCCAACAGGGAGTCCACACGTCTGCTTCCCACGGGTCAAACACCTACCAATCAGCAATCTTGCAATCAAAAGGGGCGACCGCGATGGCCGCCCCTTCCCTTTTCATGCGCCGTCGCGTTCGTCCCAGCATTCGCGTTCGTCCCAGTATGCCAGAACATTCGGGCGAAGCAGCTATTCGGCAAGCTCGAAGCCGTACTTTGCCCAGATCTTCTGGGCGCCGGCGTCGTTCATGCAAAAGTCGAGGAAGTCCGCGGCAGCCTTGGCATGCTCGCTTGTCGAGGAGACGGCGCCAGGGTACACGATGGGCCTATGCGAATCCTCTGGACACACAAAGGCCTGCTCAATGCCATCGTACCGGAAGATATCAGAGCTATAGACAAAGCCGATGACCGCATCACCGGCCGAAACGTACTTGGCGGCTGTGCCCACCTTGTCGGCCAACGCCACGCGATCGGCGAACTCCGGCGCGTACTCACCGTCGTCACCGGCAGCCCCTGTGTACAGGCCAATGGTAAACAGCGCCTGGTTTGCGTACTTGCCCGCAGGAACCGTGACGGCGTCTCCGATAGCCACCTTGCCGTCGATGTTCGCGAGATCCTCAAGAGAGTCGATCTCGACGTCAGAGCCTTCGGCCTTGGCGATCACGAGGTCATTCACGAACATGTCGAAGCGCGTGTCGTCGTCGACCAGGCCCGCTTCAACGGCGTCATCCATGGTGCCGGTTGAAGCCGTGATGAGAGCATCGACCTGCGCGCCCGCACGCATTTGCTCTATGAGATCGCCGGATGCCTTGAACTGCGTATCGGCGAACGTGACGCCCGTCTTCTCGGTGTACAGCTCTTGCACCTCGGGCATTGCCTTCTCAAGCGAATTGGCGGCGAAAACCTGGAGTTCGACTGCTTCCTTGGAGTCCTGGTCGTTTGAGCCCGAATTCGTTGCCGGTGTATCACCGCCGCAGCCCGCAAGGGAGCCGGCAATCAGAACCGTCATGCCCCACGCCACGATAAAGCGGCGAGACCAAAGCCGCGATCCAGCGAACGCGCGGCTACGGGAGCCATCCTTGATCTTCTTCATGCACTGTCCTTTCCCCCTGATATGGATAGGCGGATGAGCCCGTAGGTACGCCCGCCCACATTATTCATATTATATTTGTTTGAGAATAATACTCAGTTGAGAATAATGTTAATGACCCCCGCCGCGAGACATCTGCATGGCATGCTCGAGCTGGTCGGCAATGGCCTCCCAGCATTCACGTGCCGCCTTTGTCGACCCGGGAAAGTTAATCACCAGCGCGAGTTTTCCCATGGGCAGACCGTCCTCGCCGCGAACCGCGCGCTGCATACAGCACGCGCGGGAGAGCATTGCGCGGCGGGTCTTTGCGAGCGAATACGAACGGATGGCCTCGGCGATGCCCGGGACGTCGCGCTCGCACACCGCAGCGGTGGCCTCGGGGGTCACGTCACGCGGGGAAAGACCCGTGCCGCCACAGGTGAGCACGATGTCTGCCGCCAGGTCGTCGGTCGCGGTGCGTATGGCGACGGAGATCTCCCTCATGTCATCGTGTACCACGTCGTGTGCGCATACCGACCATCCCGCCTCCCTGATCAGGGACTCGAGCGCCGCCCCCGCCTCGTCCTCGGTGACGTCGCGCGTATCAGAGCACGTGATGATCGCGAATTTGATATCCATGGGGCTCCTCCAAATAGTCTGAATGAGCTGGTTGGTGGCTTACAGAACGGTGCCCTCGGGCAGGTCGTAACGAATCACCTCGGCCTCATCGCCTGCGGTGATGCCCCGCAGGCCATCGGGCACCACGAGCAGGCAATTGCCCCGATGAAGGTCGACGAGCATGGCGGAGTTCTGCGTCGCCGCCTCGGTGGCGACGAGCTCACCCGCCGGATCGCGCTCAACGCGCGCGCGATTGTAGAAGCGACGGTCTTGGCGCTTCTTCACATCGCGCTGGACGCGCGCCTTCTGCACGGGCCTTTGCAGATCGGAGTGGCCGCGCATCTTGCGGATGGCGGGGCGAACGAACAGCTCGAAGCCGATAAACGCGCCGGCAGGATTGCCCGATAGGCCGACAAACGGCACGTCATTGACGAGACCGAAGGTTACCGCCTTGCCCGGACGCATGGAAATGCGGTCGAACAGGACCGTGCCCTCGCGGGCGACGAGCGCTGTCACGTAATCGTAGTCACCCGCGGACGCGCCTCCGGATGTCACCACGAGGTCGCACTCGTCAACCGCGCGCCGCACGAGCTCGCAGATGCGCTCTTCGTCGTCAGGGGCGATGCCGTAAAACACCGGCTCCGCGCCCGCGGCAATCGCAGACGCCATGAGCGCGGGAGCGTTGACGTCGCGGATCTGGCCGCGCGCGGGCGCTACCGAGGCATCGACCAATTCCGTCCCCAGGGAGATGATGCCGACGCGAGGCGCGCGGTGCACCGGCACGACGGCGGCGCCGGCGTTGGCAAGCAGACCCGCACCTGCGGACGTCACCACCTCGCCAGCGTGCATGATCACCTCGCCACGGTGCGCCTCGAGGCCGGCGGCGCGGATATTCTCCCCAATCGACGCGGGCCTTCTCAATGCCACGCGCGAACCCTCGTTGCCATCACCCTCGAGAACCTCGACGATCTCGTACTTGACGACAGCATCGAGCCCCTCGGGGACCGGAGCCCCCGTCATGATGCGCACGGTCTCCCCAGGGCCGACGGTCCCCTCGAATACATGGCCCGCGGCCTCATGCCCAACCACATTGAGCACCACGGGATGCCCCCCGTCGGCATCGAGCAGGTCCTCAGCGTGCACCGCGTATCCGTCCATGGCGCTGTTGGCGAAGGGCGCTAAGTCGATATCGGTCGCGACGTCGCGCGCCAAGGGGAGCCCCGCTGCCCTCCAGCAGGCAATCTCCTCTATCGGCGTTGGAACGACGTGGCGCAGGACGACGTCCAACGCCTCCTCCACCGTGAGCATGTGCGCATCGGGGTTGAAGTCTTGTGCCATAAAGTCCCTTCCTCACCATATCCCGGGTGCCGCAACGCCCGCCGCAAATCGAAAGACGATTGAGCCGCGCCGCCGCAACGGCGAGGGCACATGCGATGCCGCCCGTTGTATTCTCATTAGAGAATAGTTCAAGCGCGGTCGTTTGCCTATCGGCGACCAAAGATGGCGGCGTATACTGAAACGCATTTACACCCCAAACACCCAAGGAGGATGACCATGCCCAAGCAGGCGCTCAAAGCGGCGCGAGGCGAACTGCGCCGCGGGTCTCGCGAACTCGCCTTCGATGCTCGGCGCAACGCGGGAAACGCGCGGGCGAGCTTTCGCGTCCTGGTACTCAGCGCGCTGGTCGCCGCACTCATGGGAGTCGCCGGATGGGCTTTCCTCGCCGCGCTACGACTCGCCACGGACGCACGCGAAGCCCATCTGTGGCTCTTCGGACTGCTTCCCCTTGTCAACCTCGCCACCGCCTGGCTCTACCGCAACCACGGATTGCGTGCCCAGCGCGGCAACAACCTAGTCATCGACAGCACCATAACCGGCACACCCATCCACGGCCGCATGGCGCTGCTCACCTTCGCCTGCTCAACCGCCACGCACCTCGCAGGCGGATCTGCCGGTCGCGAGGGAGCGGCAGTGCAGATGGGCGGCACCATCGCGAGCAACGTCGCCACGGTGTTCCGCGTGGAGGGCCACGACCGGCGCGATCTCATGATGGCGGGTATCTCCGCTGCATTCGGGGCGGCGTTCGGCACGCCGCTCGCCGGAGCCTTCTTCGGCATGGAGATGTGCTTTGTGGGCAAACTCGACTACAGCGCCGCCCTCTACTGCCTCACCGGGTCATTCATCGGGAATGCCGTGAGCCGAGCCCTTGGCAGCCCTTTCGCCTTCCAAACGATCTCGCGCGTCCCACCGATGGATCCAAGCGTCTTGGCCGTCGTCATCGGCGCCGCCGTCGCGTTTGGCCTCGCCGCCCGCCTCTTCACGTTCTGCATCCGCACGGTCAAGCGCCTCTACGCTCGCTTCTTCGTGAATTACCTCGCAGCCGCAGGAGCAAGCGGCATCCTCCTCGTCCTCCTTTTCCTCGGCCTTGGCCTGCATCGCTATGGCGGCCTCTCCGAATGGATGGTCCCCGCGGCATTCGAGGGCAAGACCACCCTCTTCGACCCGGTCTTGAAACTCGTCATGACCGCACTCACCGTGGGGGCGGGATTTCAAGGCGGCGAGGTGACGCCCCTGTTCGGCATCGGCGCTTCCCTCGGCGGCTGGATCGGATCGGTCACGCTCGGAGATCCCAGCCTTATGGCCGCATTGGGCATGGTGGGGGTTTTCGGCGCGGCGCTCAACGTTCCCATCACCACCATCATGCTCGGTATCGACATGTTCGGAGCGAGCGCGGGTGCGTACTTCGTCATCGTGGGCTTTATGAGCTATCTCATCGCCGGACACCACGCCGTGTACCCCGCACAGCGCATCGTCACCCCCAAGAGGCGATCGCTCAAGGAGGATACGGCCCTCACCGTAGAAGGCGCTTACGAACGCCATCGCCAGGAGCTCGAGGAGATGATCGACGAATGAGGAACGCCCGGCTCGAGTCACTTGGACATGCGCTCATCATCGTCAACCCCGTTGCGCAAAGTGGTGCGGCAGCAGGGGCTGCAGAGCGCCTCAAGCGCTTCCTCACGATGTACTGCCACCGCGAGGCATTCGACATCGCCCAAACCGAACGCCCCCGACATGCGACGGAGCTTGCGGCCGCGGCGTCAGAATTCGACACCGTGCTCGCACTCGGCGGCGACGGTGTGGTGCACGAGGTAGCCAACGGCCTTATGCAGATCCCGGCGGCGCAGCGGCCCATGCTCGGGGTCGTGCCGGTCGGGTCGGGGAACGACTTTGCGCGCACCCTCGGGCTGACCGACATCACCGATGTCTCCGGCACCGATTTCTCCGCCCTGCTCACCAGCGAACCCACCGTCTGCGACATCATGCGCATCACCTACGAGACGAGCGGCTCAGGGGCACCCCGCAGGGTTGTGGAGTACGCCGTCCAGACTGCCTCATTTGGGCTCGATGCCGCCATTGCCATCGACACGCACACCATGCGAAAGCGCACGGGGCTCACGGGAGCACCGCTTTATATGGCGAGCGGACTCAAAGCGTTCGGGCGGAGCTATCGCGACTATCCCGTTCGCGTTCGATTTGACGATGGTGAGACTCGGCACTTGCGCACCATCGTATTCGCGATCCAAAACGGGCCGACCTACGGATCGGGATTCAACATCTGCCCGCGCGCCAGCATCTCCGACGGATTGATCGATGTATGTTACGCCTCCGGCCCCGTGCCGCGCGCCGTGGCGCTGCCAGTCTTCCTTTCTGCCAAGAACGGCCGCCACGTTGGAAGCAAACACGTGCATATCGAACGCATCAAAAAGGTCGACCTTACATTTTCCGCAGGCGACTACCCCATCCAGCTCGACGGCGAGCAAATCCGCGCCAAGAGCATGCGCATCGAGGTCGTGCCCGGCGCACTCAACGTGTTGCAGCCGCTCGATATCGGCCATGCGGAACCCATCGCAACAGCCGAGGCGCCAAAACGCCCCGAAAGTTCACTCTCGGGGCGTCAATAAGGTAATTATGAGCAAATCGCGCTTCGAAAGTTCACTCTCGCGTCTCTAGCGCGGATCGATGGCGGGAAGCCTTACGCAAAGACGATCTCGCCCGTCTCGTCGTCCATGCCGGCAATGCGGGCGAGGCTCTCCACGCGATACCCGCGGGCGCGCAGCTTGTCACCACCACCCTGATAGCCCTTCTCGATGGCGATGCCGATGCCCGCGACCTCGGCTCCGGCGCTCTCGCAGATGGAGATGAGCCCCTCGAGCGCGCAGCCGTTCGCCAAAAAGTCGTCGATGATAAGCACGCGATCCCCGCTCTCCAAAAAGCGGCGACCCACGATGACCGGATACTCCTTTTGCTTGGTGAACGAGTAAATGGTGGTGGAATACTGCTCGCCGTCCAAGTTGATGGACTGCGCCTTCTTGGCGAACACCACCGGCACATTGCCAAAGTGTCGCGATGCGCAGCATGCGATACCGATGCCGCTTGCCTCGATGGTGAGAATCTTGTTGATGCCAGCACCCTCGAACAGGCGCGCCCACTCGGCACCCATGTGGTCGAAGAGCTCAACGTCGCATTGATGGTTCAAAAACGCGTCGACCTTAAGGACATTGCCGGCCTTGACGATGCCGTCGCGTACAATGCGCTCCTCGAGCTCCCTCATGAATACCCTCCTATGGTCTGCAGATTTCACAGCAGGATACCACGAAGGCAGGGCTACAGTCCCTGGCGTTCCAGCCATGTCAGGATATCGCGGTGGACCTCGTCTTTGATGGGCTCATTCAGTATCTCGTGACGCATGCCGGGATACAGCTTCTCGCTCACGCGCTCGATGCCCGCACGGCGATACATCTCCACGGCGCGATGCACGCCCGCCCCACACGCGCCAACCGGATCTTCGTCGCCCGAGATGAACATCAACGGCAGGGCATGCGGTAGTTTTCGCGCCAAACGGGGATCGGTCGCATCGGACACGAGGCTCGTGAGCGTGTGATAGGCACCGACCGTGAACGGTTGCCCGCACAGGGGGTCGCGCTGATACTCCGCGACGACCTCGGGGTCGGTCGCCAGCCAGTCGACGTCGGTCTTGGCGCCCTTGATCGCCTTGCCATACGCGCCCGCGCCCAGCCCATCGACAAAGGAGCTCACATATCGCTCCCCGTGCTTTTTCGCAAGCGACCGCGTGAGTGCCCTGCCGGCGCTCGACAGAGCGCGCGCCTGATGTCCCGTTCCGCACAGCACCGCGGCCCGAACGCCAAAGGCATGGCGGGTGAGGAACACGCGTGTGACGAAGCTTCCCATGGAGTGGCCGAAGATCACGTAGGGAATGCCACTCACACGCATATCGCATTGGACCGACAAGCGATCGAGGACGGTCTCGCGCAAGGTCTGGACGTCGGCTATGAGCACATCCTCCCCCGCCTCAAGCGGCATGTGGCCCAGATCTTCGGCGCTGGAAACGGTCTTGCCATGTCCTATATGGTCGTTGGCGCACACGACGAAACCCTGCTCGCACAGAAACGAGGCGAACCCCGCATACCGCTCGACGTGCTCGGACATGCCATGAACGAGCTGGATGAGGCCGCGCGGAGCCTCTCCGCCCGAGGCGACCTCGTCTGGCTCCCAAACGAGCGCGCAGATGGTTGATTCCCCATCGCGGCTGGCATAGTTCAAGGTGGTTGTCTTCATGTTGGGAGCTCCTGTGCGATCGATGTGGACTGCGATGTGCACGCATCGACCTTCTTGTACCCCACGCGGCACAAGGGATATCCAGCCATCCGCCAGCGGCGAGATCCGCCCTGTGCAACGCATCCGATCGGGGCGCAGACGCGCCACCCATCCAAGCACAACAGCCTCCCTCGCATGCGGGAGGAGTCCAGCACGAGCAGATGCACGGCGCGGTTACACTTCCAGCGGAAGGAAACGAAACTCGCTCATGGGAATGGTGCGCGCCTCACGCGCCTCAGCGTCGGCAATCTGGTCTGCGGCATACCCAATAGTGAGCATGTGCACCGGATACAGATCCGAAGGAAGGCCGAACTCGTCGATGGCGACGCGCGGATCGAAGTGACACACCCAGCAGGTGGACAGACCGAGATCCTCTGCCTGCATCATCATCTGGTCGACAACGATGCTCGAGTCGATATCGCCCGAATCCATCTGGTCATACTTGCGCACCCAGGCGATGTCGACCTTTTCGCACACCACGAGCACGAGCGGTGCGCCGAAGACGCTACCGTCTTTGGCGAAGTGCTTTGCCGCAATCCCAGCCTTCTCACGCAAGCGCGGGGTATCGCAGACGAGCACGCGCGTGGGATGCTTGTTGCAGGCGGACGGCGCGATACGCCCCGCCTCGAGAATCGCGGAAAGCTTTTCGGGCTCGACCGCACGGTCCTCATAGGAGCGGCAAGAGTAGCGGGCGCGCGTCAATTCGGAGTAGGACATACTGCCTCCCAGGGCATCGTGATGGAAACGGTTGTGCCGCCGAAGCGAACTACAGGTATTTGCGCCAGTCGTCCTCCCCTTCGTCTTCCTCTTGAGCCTCCGCCTCTGCCGCCGCAGCGGCGCGTTCAGCGGCGGCCTCGGCGTAGCTCACGGCGTTCTTCTCGGGAAATGCAGCGAAGACATGCTCGAAATGCTGGAGGTTCTCGTTGAACCGATCGCGCGAAACGGCGAAGATGGCGAGCTCGATGGCGTGCGTGCCCCGCGCAAGTTCCTCGCGGAACAGCTCGGCGACCGTATCGGCGTCCCAACCGAACACACCGCAACCCCAGGCACCGAGCACGACCTTCTTATGCCCAAGCATATCCACCACATCAAGCGCAAAGCGGATGCGCTCGCGCATGGCGCGCTCGAGGACGCCTTCCTTGACGCCATACTCCTCGCGCGCGCGGCGGGCATTGGGAGCGGCGATCACGAGCACATCGGCGTACGCGTGGATCTTATCGCGCGCGAAACGGACCTTGGGAACCACGAGACCGCGGTTTCGATACAGCTCGCAATTGATGTTGCGACGACGATTCTCGCCATACCAGTCACGCTGGGATTCGAGCACGTTGTAGAGGAAAGACTCAGAGCAGAGCGCCTCCTCCTGTGCCCAAGCGCCGCGAATGTAGCCACCACCCGGGTTCACGAACGAGGCGAAGTCGAGCACGGCGAGATCGCAGTACTCCGCGCGGCCGCGGCCGTTCTCGAGGATCGCGGCGACGGAGTCGGCGTCGACCACGCGCACCTCGGGCACGCATCCGGTGACCTCGACGGAGACGGGTGCCTCGACGCGGCGCACACCGGCCGAACTCCGCTCGATTTCCTTGCCGAAGCGCACGGCCACCTGCTCGGTATGGCGCTCGGCGGCAGCGGCGCGCGCCTGCTTGCGGGGGTTGCTCCGCTGGCTCCCTTTGTGTTCCACCATGGATACCCATTACAGTCTGAAATAGGCCATCGATAAATTTCGAT
>NZ_QUHV01000007.1:0-980 GCF_003479805.1 Collinsella sp. AF08-23
TGATGTGGCAACACCTTCTTGAACAAATCTACGAGAGGATCAGGCCCGCCTCCCTGAACTCGACGGGGCTCATGTAGCCCAAGGTCGAGTGGATTCTGAAGTTGTTGTACCAGTTGACCCAATCGAACAGGGCGGCGCGCAGCTCCTCCTCGGAGGCGAACCTCCTGCCCGCGACGAGCTCCCTTTTCAGGATGTGGTTCGTCGACTCCACCACGGCGTTGTCGTGCGGGTTGCCGGGCCTGGAGACCGACCTATCGATCCCGAAGGCGGTCAGGATCGCGTCGATCTCGGCGTTGCAGAACTCCGCCCCGCGGTCGGAGTGGAACACCTCGATCCCGGTGAGCGGGAACTCGACGTTCGAGAAGGCGGCCTTCACGAGCGACGCGTCCTTGCGCCGGCCGCAGGAGCAGCCCACGATCTCCCTGTTGTACAGGTCGACGAGCAGGCAGACGTAGCACCAGCGCGATCCGGCGCGCACGTAGGTGAGGTCGGCCGCCACGTGGGTGCGCGGGCGGTGGCCGTCGAAGCCCCTGCCGAGCACGTTGGCGGCGTCGGGCGGGGCGGCGGGGCGCGAGGCCCCAGGCCCGCGCCCGGAATACGCGCTGGACAGGCCATTCTGCCTCAATATCCTGCATATCCTGCGCCTGGAGGCCGTTATCCCCGACCTCGCGAGCGCCACCTTGAGCCTGCGGGCGCCGTAACCGCCGCGCGACGCACCGAAGGCCCCGAGCACGTCGGGCTCTATGGGATCGGGCGCCGGCGGCGCGGGCGGGTTGGCGAGCATGTGGTAGTAGGTGGAGCGCGGCACGCCGAGGATGCGGCACTGCGCTGATACCGGGTAGCGGCCGGCGTTCGCCGCTATCACCGTCACTTTCGTGCGAATATCAGCGCCGCTTGTTTTAAGACATCGACCTCCATCTTGAGCCTCGCGTTCTCGCGCTCGAGCTCGATGAGGCGGTTCTGCTCGGGGGTGCGGTTGT
>NZ_QUHV01000007.1:990-118960 GCF_003479805.1 Collinsella sp. AF08-23
GCGGTTGTCGGCGGCGGCGGTGGAGCCGCAGGCGTGGACGCGCTGGATCCAGCGGTCGAGCGTCGACTTGCCGAGGTCGTACTCGCGCATCACCTCCGCGCGGGGCTTTCCGGAGTCCACCAGGGCGACTATCTGCCGCCTGAACTCCTCGGTGAACTGCCTGGGGTGCTTGGGGTCCCGCATGGGGCCTCCTTTCCTCGAAGGGCCCTCAGACTCTCATCCGACTGTCCAATTTAGTATAGCCACATCAGACATGGCCTCGGCGCAGCTGGCCAGCGCGACCGACCTCGCCTCGGACTCGAACGCCCCGAAGCCGCCGGGCCCCTCCCTCAGCATGTCCAGGAACGCGGCCTCGAACGCCGCCACGGCGGCAGGTGCGGTAAGATTCATCTCGGGTCTCCTCTTCCTCGAATCTCGACAATCCGAAGGTAAGGGAGGCCCGCCCTCATTTCAAACCAACAATAACTTTATGCCGTCCTTCGAGGGCGGCGTCGACTTCCTGTTCGCCGAGCTCGCAGCAGACGCAGAAGGTTCCGAAGTCGTTTGCGTAGTCGCTCATGCCCGCGTACTCCCAGTCGATGAGGTAGTACTTGCCCGATGCGTCGATGAGAAAGTTGAGCATGAAGAAATCGTTGTGACAAAGACAGGCGGGGGGCGTTGTCTGCCCGGATGAAAGCTTCGAGTCGATCGACCTTTGCCGCCATCTCGTGGTATCCGGGGATATCGATCGGGCCCTTTTCGAGTAGTAGACGCTTGTATCGCTTGGCCTCATCGTAGAAGTCGAAAGTGCGCTCCACGGCCACATCGCTGTCGTGCAGGGCCCGTGCCATCTGCATGGCATGGGCTACTTGCGCGCAATTGCGGGGATCGAGCTGCGAGCAGTCGGGGATGAAGCGGCTGATCTTCCAGCCGCGGGTGGGGTCTTCGTAGATGAAGGTATCATCAAGGCCGAGTTTCTTGGCGACGGTTTGCGCGGCGGCCTCGCCTTCGCGACCGATGAGGAGCTCCGTTCCCACGCCTGGATGACGGTACACGTATTCACCGGCATCGGTTCTAAAGTGGCAGGACAGGTTGGTGAGACCCTGCTTGAGTGGGTACACGTCGCGTATTTCTGCCTTCGTGCAGCCAAGAACCTGCACGATGCTGTCGAAGATGTCAGTATCGACGTTCTCTATGAAGTGGGGGTCGAACGCGCGCAGCTCGTCAAGGGAGTCGAATTCGTTGATGGCGTCTGTGGGGTATCTGCGCATGGTCATGGAGAATTCTTTGATATGGTCGATATAGAGCTCCTCCCACAGTTTGTCTTTTGTTGCAGGTCGATTGTATTCGGCTTCGAGGATTTCGACGAAACGCTTCGAGAATGCGCGATCGAAATAGACGTGGCCCAGCATATACCATGCATTCGATCCGCCGATTGAGACGGATTTGATGACGTCTTGGGCACCGGTGGTCATGCACCACTCCTTCGTGGCCCCTTCGGCGAACTGAGCGGAATAATATGCTGCGTAAACGTAGGGCTTGAAGGGGTTGATGATGAAGTAGTCATCGCTTGAGCAAATATAGGTGTTGCCGAGGCGCTCGCGGACTTTCATCAGGGAAGCATGGTTGTTACGCGATGCGTATTCGTCGTTGATGACGGTCGAGACGCCGTACTTGCTTTCAAGGTAGAAGAAGTATTCCTTTTTATATCCCACGACGATGGTAATGTTGTTGATGCCCGCTTCGCGCAGTTGCTTGATCTGGCGCTCGATGAGGATCTCACCCCGAACGCGAAGCAAGCCTTTTGGCTTCTCGTAGGAGATTGGAGCGAAGCGGCTTGAGAGCCCCGCTGCCATAATAATGGCGTTATCAACTTTGAAGGGATGGAGGGCTTCGAACCCCGCAGGGGTCACCGTGCCATCCTTCGTCAGGCCTTCGTCTTCGAGTTCCTTCACGATGCGGTTGACGGTTCCTAGCGAGGCGCCCGTCGCTTGGGCGATGGCACGCTGACTGGGATTTTCTGCAGTTCTTAGGACGTTTAGAACTTCGAATTGCTTCTTTGATATATTCATCGATGCCTCTTCGTGGTCATTGGTGTCCCGCTGCCTTATGGTGTTCGTTTTAGTACAACAAACGAATGAAACTGAACACTTCACAGGGCTGTTCCAAGATGTAGCCGCAAGGTGCATGTTCAACGCGTTTGTTTGGGGGATGGCTTGGGTTCCGAGCTTTCTGTAAAAGCCAATATGGCCTGGAACTCCATCGGTTCGCTCTTCTATTCGGGCTGTCAGTGGCTCACGACGGTCCTGATCGTGCGCCTTACAACGGGATATGACGCGGCCGGCGTGCTGGCGCTCGCCATGGCCGTCTCGAACGTCTTTGCCCCCGTGGCTCTCTATAAGATTCGCTCGTATCAGGTTTCCGACATCCATGAGAAGACTTCCAGCGGAGAATACGTCGGTTTTCGCATTGTAACCATCGGGTTGGCAGCGCTGCTTACCATAGGCTATATGGTTGCCACCTGTCCTGCGAACGCCTATCTCGCCATCTGCCTGTATAGCGCGTTCAGATTCATCGATTTGTTCATCGATGTCCTTCACGGAATCGACCAGCAACATGCGCGTATGGACTACTGCGGTAAATCGATGCTTGCCCGCAGTATACTGTTCACCCTGTCGTTTGCGCTCGCGTTGTATTTCACCAACAACCTTGAAATCGCTATCGCCGCCATGATCGTCTCGACGCTCCCCGTCATGTCCTACGATCTTCGCCGCGCGGGAAGCCTATCGTCGGTGGTTCCCGTGTTCTCCGGGAACGGTGTGCGGCGCCTGCTCGTCGAATGCTTCCCCGCGGTGCTTGGTACTGTCGCTTGCTCACTGGTCGTGACCGTGGCCAGGCAATACCTCGGCATGACGGAGGGGGAGTCGGCCCTTGGCATCTACGCTACGGTGTGCACGCCCATCGTGCTGATCCAGGCATGCTCTTCCTATGTCTACGCCCCGCTTCTGGGCATTTTTGCCTCCAAGCTTGATCGAGGGGATTTGACGGGCTTCGTAAAGCTTCTGGTACGGGTGTTCTGCTCGTTTGCAGTTATCTTTATTGGCGGGGGTATCCTTTTTCTTCTGTTCGGTGACGCATTTTTGCGACTGGTCTTCGGTAGCGCAATCGCCGAATACGGATTCTTGATGTATGCGGGTTTGGCGAGCTCTGCCTTCGCGGCATGCATCGCGTTCGTGACGGACCTTTTGATTGCGATGAGGGATATGAGGGGGACGCTCATCGCCAATCTTGCAGGGTGCGCCATCTCGCTGCCTGCCTCGGTTGTGCTCGTAGATGCATGTGGAATGAACGGTGTGAGCTATTCCATCGCGTTTGCATACTGCGTCGCCGTCATACTCTCTTGCTGGCGGATCGCGCACGGTCTTCGCGAGCTGCGTCAACGTACGGTCGATGCATAAGGAGTAAGTGTGAATAAGGATGAAGCGCTGAAGAAGCTACAGCTCAACGAGCTTGAAATTCTCAAAACAATCGCCGCACTCTGCGATGAGCACGGTATCGCCTGGTTCATCGATGCGGGAACGCTACTGGGGGCCGCTCGGCATCAGGGCTTTATCCCGTGGGACGACGACATCGACATCGCGATGCTCCGATCTGATTTCGATCGCTTCATCGAGGTCGCACGGGGCCATCTTCCCGATGGGTACTCGCTTCATACGTTCGGCAACACCCCCGGTTTCGCGGGGATGTTTGCGAAGGTCTACCGCGATGGTACCGTGTTCGCGACAAGGGAGACCCAGGAGGCGGGCTGCGACCAGGGTATCTTCGTCGATATCTTTCCCTATGACTTTCTTGAGCCGGATGAGCGCATTGAGGCGAAGCAGCGTCGCACGGCGAAACTATGGCAGTCCGCTTCGTACCTTTGGCATTCGAAGACCATTGTCGTTCCGCATGGAGGGGGGTTAGGTCGCATCGAGGCAGTGGGCTGTCGCGCGGTTCATTACCTTGTAAAGGGCATCTTCTCTCGTGAGGGCATCAAGCGGCGATTCGATCGTGCCATCGTGAGGAGGGAGTTGCATCCAGACGATGTCGTGCTGGAGTTGGCATGGCCCAATGTTCAAGGGTATCGGGTGGGGGATTTACTTCCCGTCTCAACTCTTTCGTTTGAGGGGATTGATCTTCCGGTTCCGCGAGAATGGGAGCGCTATCTCGTTCAGATGTACGGTGATTGGAAAAAGCTGCCCGAACTTGAGAACCGTCGCACGCATCTCCCGCTGCTGCTGCGATTCCCGGATGGGACCAGCTGGTCGAGCGAGTAGCGGTTTTTCTTTGCTTTTCAGAGTCCGCTCGTCGGTCTGAGTTACATCGGGGTTCGACGCTTCCAGGCGTCGTGCCCCTGTTGCCATTGAGGGGGCGAGCCGGCATGACGAGTGGAGTGTCGTGATTCTTGCTCCATCCGAGTCAGCCATCACCTACGGTCTAGACTTTTGCCAGGCCTGTGAGCACCGTTTTTCCCGTGATGCCTGCGTTTAGCGCCGAAGGGGGCCGCGACCTCCACGTCGGCGACAAGTTGATTCGATCGACGGACGGGGCTTCGTCGTCTAGGCAAAGGCCGGGCGAGGACTGCCAAAGCTAGGAGGCGATTGCGATGATCCTACGCTCCCGTTTTGATAGCTGGGATCTTGTTCTGGCTGCTGCTCGGTTGGGTCATTACCGTCACTTGGTCTTCTTCCAGGATGCCTGGTGCTCGCTATCATGCTCCCGCAGCGCAATCTCCTGCGTGAGTGCCGTTACCTTGCGGCGCAGCCTAATGAGGTCGCTCTGCAGCCTGAAGTCTCTGATGAGTAGCAGGGCGATCATCGCGAGAAAGATGAAGTTCGATGGCGACTGGAACCCAAGCATGTTGGAGAAGAAGAATGCGATCTCGGGGAAGGCGGCGAGCACGACCAGACTGGAGCTCAAGACGAACCAATACAGTGCGTCAGCGGTCTCGAATGCCGATTTCTTGATCTGCTTCGCTACGAATAACAGGACAACGACGGCGTTTGCAAAAAGGAAGATTCTGAGGGCGAGAGACATGCTACCTCCTAAACCAGAGTGAGAGCAGGATGCTGGAGCAGGCGACGGACATATAGCTGATCGATTTGGACAGGGTGAGATAGCTCTCACCGGCATGTCTGTCACGCATGGAAACCTGGCGCTCGACCACGTCCATACCGCAGCGCTTGATAAGGAACGCAAGCGTATCGGGCTCGGGCGATAGGTCGTCGCGGCTGGCGAACAGCTCGATTACCGAGCGGTTGTAGATACGCATGCCCGAAGTGGGGTCCTTGATGAGCTTTCCGGTGGTAAGGCGTATGAGCGCAGAAATAAGGTTCGATCCCAGCATCCTGAGCGAGGCGGGCTTGTTCTGTGTGACGAATCGTGAGCCGATAACGACGTCGGCGCCCGTCTGCTCCATATCGCGGACGAGGTTCTCGATATAGACAGGGATGTGCTGGCCGTCCGCATCGAACTGGATCGCATGGTCGTAGCCGTGGCGGTGGGCGTATTTCATTCCCGTCTGGAAAGCGCCGGTTAGGCCGAGGTTTGCGGGAAGGTCAATGATGTCGTATCCGCGCGCGCGACACAGTTCGGAGGTCCGGTCGCGCGACCCGTCGTTGATGATCACGTAATCGTATTGGGGCGCTTGTTCACGAAGCTCTTCGACCGTGGCTATTATCGATTCCTCTTCGTTGTATGCGGGGATGATGACGAGCGTTGACATTCCTAATGCAATCCTTTTTTTAATATTCCGTAAAGCGCAGTATTATATGATACGGCAGAATGTCGATGTGCGGGTGTACCATATGCAAAAGCGCAGAAGCGTGCATCTCTTTATTCGCGAATCGTTTCAATTCACCGGAAATGGGGTCTCTTTGTCGGCTTTCTGCATATTCTCTGCACTGTATGCACCAAGCATGGGTGGTGTTGAGCGCTTTACGCAAAGTCTTGCGATGGAGCTTGCGCACAGGGGGCATCGGGTCGTCATCGTGACGAACGATACGGGCGACCTGGGCCCCCATGAGCTCATCGACGTGCGGGGCGTTGCTGCGGCCGATGGCCGTGAGGCTCTCGACGGAGCGCCGCCGGATGGTCGCACGGGCCATATTGAGGTATTTCGCTTCCCCTGTATGTCGCTTCTAGGTGGCCGTTATCCCGTCCCCATCAAGAATGCTTGCTTCAGGTCCATCGTCTCTGCACTCGATTCGATGGCGTTCGACGGCGTTCTCGTGAATACGCGATTTTACATCCACTCCCTTCTCGGTACCGCATTTGCGCGTCGTCGCGGTCTTCGCCCCATTGTCCTCGATCATGGCTCGGCCTACCTCACTTTGGGGAGCAGCTTTGCCGATGCCGTGATAGCGCGTTACGAGGATGCTGTTACGGCACTGCTCAAGCGTCAAGGTGTCGATTTTTACGGTATCTCTCGTAAGAGCTGCGATTGGCTGCGTCATTTCGGTATCGAGGCTAGGGGTATCATCAGCAACTCGATCGACGCGGATGCGTACCGTGCCCAGGCGTCCTCGCGCGACTTTCGTTCCGATTTCGCCATTCCGCGCGAATCCATGATGGCGGCGTTCACGGGGCGCCTGATACCCGAGAAAGGCATCTTCGTCTTGCTCGAGGCCTTCAAGCTTCTTCAGGACTACGCCGGTGTTTCAAAGGACGGCGACGACGGAATTCCTCATCTGGTCGTTGCCGGCGATGGCCCGCTGCGCTCGGAGGTGGAGGGGTGCGGGTTGGACAACGTTCACCTTGCCGGCCGTCTTGATAGCGGCGACATCGCTGCGCTTCTGCTCCAGTCCGACGTATTCTGTCTGCCGACCCGCTCTGAGGGTTTTTCAACCTCGCTACTCGAGGCATCGGCTTGTGGAACCCCGAGCGTAGTTACGGATGTGGGGGGTGCGTTTGAGGTGATACCCGACGAATCCTGCGGCCATATCCTCAGGAAAGCCGATGCGGCCGAGCTCGCCGAGACGCTTCGGGGCATGTCCGGCGCACGCTCCGAGCTCGCTTTGATGGGGGAGCGCACGTACGCTCATGTTCGCGTCTCCTGCTCATGGGCCTCGACAGCCGATCAGCTGCTCGCGGCGTTCCGGGCTTGCGAGCCTCCTGTTCTATAATTCTGCAACTTGTTCGTTTCGTTCTTCGTCTGTGTATCGTCTGTGTATGGTGATGGGTTTGTCCTGGTTCGCATTTTTTATGCTCGTTGCTTTCGATATCGCGGTGCTGCTGATCCCGATGCTGTCTTTGCGATCCTTCGGGTTTTCGACCCCGGTATCCATCGGTGTCGCCCCCTTGGTTTCCATCACGGTCCTGTGTGCCATTGGCATCTTCTACGATGTTCTCGGTGCTCGCGTTTCTGCCACCGTGATGGTTGCGTCACTTGCGGTGGTTTGCGCCGTTGCCGGTCTGGTTGCCGTCGCCTTTCGCTGTGTCCGCTCGCGCAAGGGGCCCGTAGCGACTACGGCGGCGCAGTCCCTTTCGGGGACCCATTTCGCGTCTGAAGGGTCTCAAGTCGACGCTCCCTGCGAATATAGCACGCTGCCACGCGCATACACTGTCTCGCGCTGTCTGTCCGCTGGCCTTGGCGGCCGCCTGCGCTCGTCTCTCACGAGTTCGCGCGTCGACCGCTGGGGAGCTCACTTGTCGGAATTACCGCTCTACGTCGTTATCGGCTTCCTGGTATCGACGGTCATCTTCGTCGTGCCGCTCGATGGCCCAGAATCCTTCGTTCAGTATTCCGATAATCTCGCGCACATGGGCCGTATCGAGACGATGGCTGTAGACGGGCAGTATTCCATTCTCAATACGGGATACTATCCGCTCGATCTCCCGATAGAGTCGTGTCCCACGCCGGATAACCGAGGTTTCTATCCCGCCGCGTTCACGCTTTTCGCCGCTTTGGGCGTCGATTTGTTCGATTATTCCGTCACCGCTGCTGAGAACGCGTCGCTCCTCGCCTTCATGGCGTTCGTATATCCTGTGGGATCGTATCTGCTGCATTCGGTATTGTTCCGGCAAAGGCGGGGCATCATTCTTGCAGGTGCGTTCACGTCAATGATGTTCGTAGCCTTTCCGTTTGGCTTGCTGCTCTACGGTCCACTCTATCCGAACATGGCTTCGATGTGTTGCGCCCCCCAGGTCGCGTTTCTGTTCATCTCGACCTGGTCCCCGGCAAGACCGGTTGGGCAACGGTTACTGTATGCCTTCCATTTCGTAGTCGCATCCATCGCTTTGGCCGCATTGCAGCCCAATACGGTCTTTTTGCTTGCGGTCTTCCTCGCTCCGTTCTGCTGCCACGCTCTCTTTGGGTTCGCCTCGCGCGCGGTCAAGGGCGGCGCGTTCGCATCTAAGGGGGCCGGTGTTGCCGCGGCCCTCGCCTTCGCCCTTTTCACCGTTGCCATTTGGATCGTCTGCTTCAAGCTGCCTGCGTTCGAATCGGTCGTCACCTTCAACTGGGAGAGTCTGTATTCTGTCCCGTACGGAATTTGGACTCTGCTGAGCCTCGCATTGCGCCGCGACCTGCCCCAGTATCTGGCCGCTGCGCTCGTCGCAGTAGGATTCCTGCTCGCTTTCAGGCGGGACGACCGTTGGTTAGCCGTGAGTTATGCCATCATGGGCGCAATCTACGTTGTGGGAATCACCATGGAAGGTCCGCTCAAGCAGTTGCTTGCCGGTTTTTGGTATACGGACCCCCATCGCACGGCGGCGTCGGTCGCCTTGCTGGCGGTTCCGTTGGCCTCGTTGGGGCTGGGTTCGCTGACCGATGCACTCTATCGTGCTCTTCCCGAAAGGGTTAAGGCACCTCGCGCCGCGCGTTTCAGCGTGGCGATCCTGTTCGGCGTTGCCGTATCATATGCGAACGTCATGTTTCCGAATTTCGGCTATCCCCAGGGAGCGTTCCATGAGGCGTATGCGGAGCTGACCGCTGAGAACAAGCAGACGAAAAACAAGCTGCTGACGTTTGATGAGAGCGCGTTTCTCAAGCGTGTTGCCGAGGTCACCGGCGATGACATTGTCTTCAACAACCCCTTCGATGGTTCGGTTTTCGGCTACTCCCTTTATGACGTCAACGTCTACTATAAATCGTTCATGCTGGACGATGAATCGAGCGACTCGATTGTGCTTCATAGCAAAATTCACCAGTACGGATCGAACTCTTGCGTCCAGGAAGCGGTAGCGCGCACTGGTGCGCGCTATGTCCTTGTGATGGGCACCTCGAACTTCAAACCGTTCCAGGAGCATACGTTGTGGTCTCCCTATACCCTATATCCCTTCGTGCATTGGACCACCTTCGATAAAATTGATCCGTCGGATCCGCATTTCAAGCTCGTGCTCGATGATGGGGAGAACAAGCTGTACGAGCTGATGTGATGATACGCGCGGGACAATCGCCTCGACGATCGCCCCGCCGAGTTATTGGGACGCCTCGAGTCTGGAGAGCATGATGGCGCGTCGAACAATCTATATGGATGTGCTGAGCATCTTATCCTGTATGGCGGTGGTCTATCTCCATTGCTCAACCGTTGTCTTTTTGAACGAGGGCAACCTTCTGTGGTTCCTGTCCGTTATCGTCCAGTCGCTGTTCAGTTTTGCCGTTCCTGTCTTCTTCATGATGAGCGGTGCGAATCTGCTCAGCTATCGCGAGAAGTACGACACGAAGACATTTTTGAAAAAGCGTCTGAAGCGTGTGGTCGTTCCACTGGTGGGGTTCAGCTTGCTCTATTACGTGCTTTCCTGCTGCGCGCCGGGCGCATTCGGCCTTTCGGCTCGCGAGCCAAGTGTCTCGGACTTCGTAAGTGAGCTGCTGATGAATCAGATCTGCGATATCTATTGGTTCATCTATTCGATTATAGGGCTCTATCTAGTGACCCCGCTGTTATCCTACGCCGCGCGGGATAAGCAGCTCCTCCGCTATCTGCTCACGCTCAGCTTCGTCTCGACAGCCGTCATTCCGTTGATCAACCGGTTCGCGCCGACGCATACGTTGCTGAGTCTCTTTGCCATTCCGTATCTTACAGGACCCATCTTCTTCTATCTACTTGGGTATTACGTCCAACATCATGTCGAGATCGATAGGAGGGCACGTGGCGTCTCGGCTCTCGTCATCGTTGGGTCGCTTGCCATCATGGTCGGCATGACCTTGAAGACCAATATCGGCCATACGGTTGCTTCGGGCGAATTTGCAGACTTTGACAACTTCTACCTGAATATCCAGCACGTGTTCTGCGCCTGCTATTCCTGCGCGGTCTTCGGGCTGCTGAAGGGCGCCGAGCCGTGGTTCCAGAAACGCGGTGTATTCCGCAGCGCAGGCTTTCGCTTGCTTTCCTCCGTCACGCTGTACGTATACCTGATCCATATGCTCGTCATCAACATGCTTGATGTCTATGTGCCCCATAGCGTTATATGGGATCTTGGCGTCAGGCCCCCGGTCGTCGTCCTGGTCTCTGTGATGTTCGGGCTTCTTCTGGTCGCTGTTAAGAGTGTCGCCAACGGGCTTTGTGCCCGTTTTGAACGCAATGGTTAGGTGAAAGATGAAAAAGCCACGCGTATCAGTTCTTGTGCCCATCTATAATGTCGAACGTTATTTGCCGAAATGCCTCGATAGTCTTGAAGCGCAGACGCTGAAGGATATCGAATTCATCTGCATAAACGATGGGTCGACCGATTCTTCACTCGAGATTGCTCAGCGGTATGCCGCACGCGACGACCGATTCCAGATTATAGACAAAAGGAACTCGGGCTATGGGGCGTCGATGAACTGTGGAATGCGCGCCGCGCGCGGCCAGTACATCGGTATCGTCGAGTCGGATGACTTCGTCTCTCCCGATGCATTCGAGGAGCTCGTCGCGCGCTCTCGGTTCGGGATGCTCGATATTGTGAAGGCTGATTACTTTGAATATGACGGTGCTGATGTCCGTTCGTTCCCGTTTGCATCGTTTCCACACGGATGCGTCATTGATCCCCGCCGCTATCCCCAGATTCTGCGGACGGTGCCCTCGATCTGGGCGGCAATCTACAAGCGCTCGATGCTCGAGGAGAACGGCATCAGCTTTATCGAGACGCCGGGGGCATCGTTTCAGGACACCTCGTTTACGCTGCGCTCCTGGATGGCCGCACGGCGTGTGCGCCTTGTCGATGCAGCGTATCTACACTACCGCGTTGACCGTGTCGAATCCTCGGTGAAGTCGGACAACAAGGTGTTCGAGGTTTGCGGTGAATTCGCGTGCGCTCTGGAGTTCTGTCGTGCCGATCCCGCTCGATCTGCTGCCTTCCTCTGTGACCTCTTTGGACAGCAGTTCAGTACATATCGGTGGAATTACGACCGTATTTTCGCAGCGCACCATCTAGAATTTGCCGAGCGTTGGGCCGATGAGTTCCGAATCCCCTTTGAAAACGGGGAGCTCGATGAATCTAGATTCGAGCCTGGTGACTGGGCTCTTATGCTCGAGCTGTTGCGTGATCCTGCTGCCTTTGCGGTTTCACGCGGATGACATCGCGATCCGCGTGAAAGGGGATGCGGGCGGGTCGATCGGCCCGCCCGCTCTTTGCTTTAGCGGCAGGGCTCCTTGATCGCGCCCAGCCAAACGTCGGTTGGGTTGAGGATCGCCTCTGGTACGACGGGATGGTTGCGCTGCTCATTGCTGGTTGCCACTATGGCGGTGACATCGATCTCGAGCTCCCTGTCTTCGATGGGATGATCCGGATAACGGCAGGTTTCCGCCAGATAGCGCATCGTGTTCGGATAATGTGCATAACTCGCTGCGCATGCGTAAGATCCTGGGATGCCCAAGATGCTCGCGATGAGTGCGGAATGACGTTTGCACGAGAGGTAGATATCTCAGCTTGTGAGCGCAGGCTTCGATAGGCCCGTCTCGCCGTCCGTGATTTCGATACGATCCGTCAGCGTGTCGTCTGCCGCTATCTGGTCGAGAAGTCCGTGGTGATAGCGATGTCCTTCATGGCGCAGTTTGATGCAGGGTGCGAGTTGGATGTGGTGGTCGGCGTCTGCACAGCATGGGTCGGTGAGAGCCGCGGGGTAGTGCCCGCGCGTGGATTCGATGCGGAGCGCGACGAAGTCGATCGCGATGAGGCGGCCACCTTCTCGTCCGTCCTTTTCTCGCCGGGATGCTGTTTGCATGCGGTCGGAGCGAAACTGCTACAGCCCGTTGCTCGCGTAGGCTAGATTGTAACAGGGCTCGACCTTATCCATGTAGACCCTGCGTTGTTTTAGTGTCTCGATGGGTAGGAGGCCACGCAGCGAAAGGTTTCGCATCCCGTGTTGACGACTTTGAGTTTCCGTGCGAATTTCGACTCACCGAGGTCCTCGCTCGTGCTCATTTACAAGGATCTCTCCCGAGCTCGAGGAACGCCTGCAACGTCGCAATTTCGAGGTTCACGTATTGGGCGTCGTGTTTTTCAAATTCAAACCGCGCTTTGGTTTCGTTGGCCGCTCAATGCGTGCCGGCAATCGCCGCACGCTTTTTCGATGCGAGATCCATGTTCATCCGGGTATCTTGTTTGAGTCGATGAATGTGCGCTTGAAATGATCAGCTGGTAGGGGTGGCTGCATGAGTCGGTTGATGAATTCCATGGCTCCTCTGAGTCGACGCTCGATTACTTTATTCGGTTCATGTGCGGAGAGGCGCAGTGGTTCACCGCGCATCTGTCAATTGTCAGCGGTCTAGTACAATGGCGATGTCATCATCTCGTTCTTCATCTTTATGAAGTCGTTCAGCCTGGAGGGTTTTCGTGCCCCGATTCTCTATCTGCATAGCTTCATACAACGACGGGGACTATCTCTCCGACTGCCTTTCAAGCTTGTTTTCTCAGGATTTCGAGGATTTCGAAGTCGTGATCGCCAACGACGGCAGCATCGATGCGACTGAGTCCATCTTGATGGACGCTTCTGTCCATGACCGGCGCGTGGTGCCTGTCATGTTGTCAGAAAACCAAGGGACTCATTGCGCCCGAGCTGCAGCCGTCGAGCGCGCTCGCGGTGACTACATCTTGTTTCTCGACTCTGATGACAAGTTGCTGCCGGGGACGTTGACGGCGCTGGACGAGCGCCTGGCTCGGACGAATTCTGATTACCTTCATTTCGGTATGGAAATCGTTGCGTCTTTTGCGATCGATGCCGCTGAGGTCACTGACATGGAATCGCAGGCGAACGCCCGGCTGCACGTCGCAGACCGTACCGATATCCTTTCGCTCGCGTATACGCTCGAGGGTGGGTATCAGCTTGATTGGCGTGTCACGCAGCGCGTTTTTGCCGCGTCCACCGTGAAACGGGCTTTTGAATCTCTTCCCCATGAGCGCATTGGTTTCGCAGAGGACGGCCTCGAGCACTTCGCAATAGCTTTGCACACCAGCCGCCCAGTGATCGCGAACGACATCAAGGGCTACCGTTATAACTATTGCACCGGGGCGACCGGGTGCAAATCGTTCTCGTTGCCATTGTGGTCGCGGGTCGCCGCCTCCTTTGGCCTGGTGTCCCGGGTCTCCCGCCAACTCGCCGAGCAGCTTGAAGGGCAGTGCGATTCGCTTCTCGCTCGTGTGGCGCTCGATGCGGCGGACGGGTTCTCTAGCCGTCTAGGAGAGCTCCTTTTTGCCCAGTGGGACGTTCGTGACGACCCTGTCCTTTCTCAGGAGGTCTTCGAGCGGGCGTCCAGCGCTTTCGGGGTCGTTCCCACAGCGGCGCAAGTTATGAGACTCGTTCGCGATGAGGCGTACGCCGTCTGGGATGCTGGGGGTGTTCCAGGTGACAACAGACGGTTTCTCGCGTGGTACGCATGGGCAGAGCATGCGGTTGAGGTAGCTGGTGTCACTGCGACATCGGACGCGGCGTATCGGCTGTATCAAGAGTATCGCGATGTTGCGGCGGGCCATATTCGCGATCTTGGGCTTCGTGAGCAAGAGCTTAAGGCAGAGTTTTTTCCTCAATCAAAGGCTGAGGGCGATGAATCGGAGACATTGCTGCATCACGTGCTCTGCCGTCTAGTCAAGAAGATTCGTTGAGCTCGCCTTCTGAAAGGTATTATTTAAGTAACAATGTCAGTAATGGGAGGCTTTTGTGCCACGTTTTTCTGTTTGCATCCCCTCGTATAACAACGCTTGCTATTTGGATGCCTGCGTTAAGAGTGTTTTGTCTCAGGATTTCCGCGATATCGAGCTCATCGTTATCAACGACGGTAGCACCGATGATACCTGCATGCTTCTGAATCGGATTGCTTCTAGTGATGCCCGTGTGATCGCTGTCAATCGCGCCGACAACCGCGGGCTGCACCGCACGCGCGCTGAGGGTGTTGAGCTTGCTACTGGCGACTACACCGTGTTTCTTGATTCAGATGATGAATTCCTTCCTGGCTTTCTTACGAAGCTGGATTCCGCCCTTCGGGCGAATCCTGTTGATTTGCTGCATTTTGGTATCAAGGTGGAGGACTGCGGCGTAGGGACTTCCGAGGCCAGTCAGTTCGAGAGCTACATTAACGCGCCTCTCGAGGAGTTGACTGGTGAGGGCATCATGCGCGCCGTCTTCTCTCCGGGCGCGGGAGGTTATCGACAGGATTGGCGTTTCACGCAACGTGCATTTGCGACGCCGCTGTTGAAGCGCGCGTTCGATTCCATGACCGGGGCTGATTTGGGCCGTGCCGAGGATGCGTATGAGAGCTTCGTAACGCTTGCCATGGCGACCCGTTCGGTCACGCGGAACGATATCGTTGGACTGCTCTACAACTATGGCCGCGGGGTCAATTCGGGCTCCTCGCTTTCTATCGAGGACTTTGCCGAGGATGCTCATGAGTTCTGGTCCTCCGTCTGCGCAATCAAAAATCATGCGGAGCGTATGGGCACGACCGTTGCCAAGGAATGCTCCGATGGTGCTCGTTGGAAGCTTTTCGACTTGCTGTTCAATGACTGGTCGAATCGTGTCGCGGACTGCGATAAGGTCGAAGCGGCGCGTGTGGCTGGCGTCCGCTCCTCGTATATCGCTTGCGCTGTCCAGTTGATGCGTCTCGCCCGCGATGCTGCGTACTCCGCATGGGAGGCGGATGAGTCCCTGGACGAGGGCGCGTCGTTCCTCGAGTGGTACGAGGCCGCTCGGGAGCTTGCGGGCAACGAGGCGGCGCATTCACGCCGGTATCAGGCGTTTTACAACGCCGCCCATGGGCATATCGACGATTTGCGCCGTCGCACCAGGCTACGCACTTTCGATGAACAAGACGTTCGCATCTTTGTTTCCACCCATAAGCGCGTCGACCTTTTCGATAGTAAAGTCCTGCAGCCGGTACAGGTCGGTTGCTCCATGCGCGACATGCGCTACGATTGGGCTCTGCATGATGACGAGGGTGAGAACATCTCCACGCTCAATTCCATGTATTGCGAGCTCACGACTCAGTATTGGGCGTGGAAGAACATCGATGCACCCTATATCGGTTTCTGCCATTACCGTCGCTACTTCGATTTCTCCCCCGAGCTCCATGAGCAGAATTCGTATGGCGAGATCATGGATGGCCGCATCGACCAGGTTTCCCAGGCAAAGTACCATTTGGATGACGCGTCGATCTACAAGGCGCTCGAGGGTGTCGACATCGCGACCACGGTGGTCCAAGATATTCGTTCCTACATGGGTCCCGAAGCGACGCTGCGTTCCCAGTATGATGCCGCCGACCATCTCTACGTCGAAGATCTCGACCGTGTCGTCGACATACTGGTAAGGCGTCACCCCGAGTACTCCCAGGACGCCCGCGCGTTCCTCTCCGGTCATACGGGCTGTTTCTGCAACATGTTTATCATGAGGCGCGATATCTTCCGCGCTTATTGCGAGTGGCTCTTCCCGCTTCTCGAAGAATTCGTGAACACCACCGATATGAGCAAGTACAGCCGTGAGGGCGTCCGCACCCCTGGCCATCTGTCTGAGCGGCTTCTCAACATCTACCTGCTCCATCAACAGCGCATGCATCCGGAATTGTCGATTAAACGCCTGCAGTGTGTCCATTTCCAGGAGCCTGAT
Organism: Collinsella sp. AF08-23; assembly: GCF_003479805.1. GTDB lineage: Bacteria > Actinomycetota > Coriobacteriia > Coriobacteriales > Coriobacteriaceae > Collinsella. The sequence goes on from NZ_QUHV01000007.1 coordinate 17,024, forward strand.
TATAAACCGGGACTCAAGATGCCCGTGCGCCTCGACGACCTTCGCCAGATCGTTCCCGTGGTCTTCGCATCGGATAACAACTACGTGCCGATGCTCACTACGACAATTTACTCGATGCTGTCGAACGCCTCGAACAACTATCGCTACGATATCACCGTCTTGCATCGTGACATCTCCGGTGCGAACCAGGCGATCATGCGCGAATTCTTCTCAAGTTACGACAACGTCAACCTTGGCTTCTGTGATGTCTCGCAGGTTATCGAGAAATATAACCTCACGACGAATAACCCGCACATCAGCGTCGAGACGTATTATCGCTTCTTGATTCAAGATCTGCTGCCGTATTACGACAAGGTTCTGTATCTCGATTCCGACTTGATCATCAGGGGGGATGTCTCCGAGCTCTTCGCTACCGATCTGGGCGATTCGCTGCTGGCCGCCGCGCACGATATCGATTTTGTCGCCAACGTTAATATGAAGCGTGGCGATCGCCTCGCCTATGCCAAGGAGATCCTTGGCATGAAAGACCCCTATAGCTATTTCCAGGCCGGAGTCCTCGTCTTGAACACGAGGGCCATGCGCTCGCGTCACACGATGGAGGAATGGCTTGAGTTCGCCTCCGACGACCGATTCATCTACAACGATCAGGACGTCTTGAACGCGCATTGTGAGGGAGAGGTCGTATATCTCGATTACAGCTGGAACGTCATGATCGACTGCTTTGGCCGTATCAATAAGGTTTTTACCTTTGCTCCAGCCTACATGTTTGATGCGTTCATTGAGTCCCGTTCCAACGAAAAGATCGTTCACTACGCTGGTTTCGAGAAACCTTGGAAGCTGGCGGGATGTGATCGTGGTGAGCTCTATTGGCGCTACGCACGCGAGACGCCATTTTATGAGTCCCTTCTCCAGCATTCGATTGCGGGTAATCGTTCTGGCCGCCTACCTGATTACCTCATACATGAGCCTGCCCTATCCCCCAGAAGTCCTCTTCGTAAGATTGTTGACCCTATCGCGCCGTTGGGATCAGCTCGTCGAGAGCTTGGTAAAAGTATTATTCGCGCGATTCGGGGTATCCGTTAAATTGCTTGAGGCGACCCAGTTCCCTTTGAGAGGCGTGGGTCGCCTTTTATGGATATATGGTTGAACATCGGGCTTCTCGATGTGATGCAAACTGCGTTGGTAATCGCTCTTTATCGATGCTGGTCCATGGACATCAAGAACGAATTGAGTCGACTGGAGCTCGCTAATCAGTCTTCGCCAAAAGCGCCAGCGAAGTAAAGAATATGTGGAGATCCCTGATTCAGTTGGGTGCGAGACTCTCAAATAGTTCGAGTATTTGGGTGGTGCTCGTTTTATCATAATGAGACCAATTGGACAGTATGTTCGCTCGATGCGAAGGCGGAAAGATGCAAGCGACTCAAGCCAATCAACTCGTCTCGGTCATTGTGCCGATTTACAACGCGGAGAAGTATCTCGATCAGTGCTTAAGCAGCATTAGGGAACAGGCATATAGCAATCTTGAGATTATCTGCATCAATGACGGAAGCGCCGACGACTCGCTTGCAATTGTTGCAAAGCACGCCGCCCTGGATGATCGTATTCGTATCATCGACAAGGAAAACGCTGGATACGGTGCCGGGTGCAACCGTGGCATGGACGAGGCTCACGGGGAGTGGCTCGCAATCGTGGAGCCTGACGACTGGATTGAACCGGGCATGTATGCCGACATGCTTTCTTTTGCCAGCACATATGACGAGGCGATCGATGTCATTAAGACCCCCTGGTGGAACATCAATGATTGGGATCGATCGGACTCTGAGCAAACGCGCACAAGGTGTCCGTTGACGGTGCGCATGGGGGCGTCTTTTGGTCCCTTCACCTTGTCGGAGCATACAGTGCTTATAGAACATCATCCTGCGATATGGTCAGCCATATATAGGATTGATTTCCTCCGCGAGCATCATATTCGCTTTCCTGAATACCCCGGGGCTGGCTGGGCGGACAACCCGTTTCTCATCGACACGTTATGTCAGGCCCAGTCGATCGTCTATTTAAATAAGGCCTACTACTGCTATCGAGCCGACCTGCCCGGCTCAACCCGCAACCATGCAACCAATGCGGCGATTCGCCTCCCGTTTGATCGTTGGCTCGACATGCTCGGCTGCATGCAGCGAATCGGCGTGCGCGACAGTGCGATTATCGAGTCCCACTATATCCGGGGATTCAGATATCTAGACGGCGCTATGTACGACGACGGCGCTGACAACCCGGTCGTGCTGGAAGGCATGCGATCCATGTTCTCCGCCATGGATAAAGACATAGTGCTATCGAGCGTTAAGATCTCTCCAAAGCACAAGTGCTTGTTCTGCGAGACGCTTGGGCTTGACGCTCGCGTCACGTCGTCATTGGCGCACACCGCATACGCCGCCCGTGAATTCTGGCTGTCGCTGCGCACGCTTGGCGCATGTGGCGTCGCCAAGCGCGCGCGGTTTAAGCTGACGGGCAGGCGTTAACGGGTCTGCCCGCCTCGCTTCTGCACCCTTGCCACGACAAGACATGCCGCCAGTGCGGCGATGCTCGCCGCGCACCCGACCGTAAAGCCGGGCGACTGAAAGCGCATCTCAATACGGTGAGAGCCCTCGGGAACCTGGATTTGCGACATTCCGCCGCCGAAGGCAGGGGAGAGCGCGACCTCCTTGCCGTCGATTATTGCGCTCCAGCCTTTGTCATACGGGATGGACAGCACAAGATCGGTCTGCTTTTCCGCGTTGTATACGCCCTCGACATGCCCGTCTTCAAACACGTCAGGGGTAAACTGTCGCGATTGCAGCCGCTCGATGCCCTCCTCAAACACGTCGATGTTCAGCGCATAGAGCAGGCATTGGCTCTTGGGGGGAAGCTGGGTCTCAGGAGAGCCCTGCACCATGCTGATTTCATGCTGGGTGCTCTCGTCGCCGGACTCCCCAAAGGCGCGAACGTTGTGCGAGAAGCGCGTCGCCTCGCTGCTGATCATCTCGCCGCCAACGATCAGGCCGACGCTTTGGGACCAGTCGGACTCAACGCCGGTTTGCGCGTAGGTGTAACCGATGGTGTGCGCGGGCAGCTTGACGGCCCAGGTGATGCTCGCATCCGATCTTGCCTGCTCGACACCCTGGAGCTGCGTGTACAGCGGCCTGTCGATTCCCGTCAGTTCCGCGAACAGGGCGTTTTGGCGCTCAAAGGGGTCGTCGCCCTGGAGCGTCGACTCGCTGTTTGTACCATTCGCGCACGGATAGCCCAGCGAGAGCGCGTGGGGATTGTAATACACGGGCGAGGTGACATTCGAATGGGGCAGCGTCGTCTCAGTCGATGCGACCGGTTTGCTCCACGTTCCTATATACCGCACGCCCAGCAGGCTGTCCATGACGAGGTTGGGGGCGGCGTAGACGCTCGAGAACTCCCCTTCGGAGCTGTAGCCCAGCGAGTTGAGAAACGCGACGGCCTGGGGGTTGTTTGCCGAGGAGTACGTCGACAGCTGGTTGAATCCGTGCGATATGCCCTCGTTGAACGCGGCGCCGGCACGGTTGTATGTCTTATCGACCCGGTAGAAGGCGTCCGCGTCGAGTTGCTTGAGCTCGCGTACCTGCGTGTCGGCATCGTTGACATACGTGTCATGCGTGTCTTGCGGGTAGTTGATGTAGAGCTGGTTCCAGCACACGTGGGCGTTGAAGCCGAGGTCCGCGAGGACGAGCACGAGCGTACCAAACGGTGCGAGCTTGCGCGCGATGGGGGCGGCGCATGCTGACCGCCCGCCCGCCTCGGTCCACGAGACGGTGCGGGTGTTCGAACCTTCGGCGCGGCAAGCGGCCCGTCTCATGAGAAGGAACGCCGCTGCCCAAATCTCCAAAAAGCTCAACAGGAAAGCGATGCGGCAGTAGAACCCGTTGGGCTGGCGGAAGCCGCACCAGACGTACATGAGCGGCCCTAGCACCGAGCTCACGACGAGGAACCCGGCGAACACGAGCGTCAGCGCGCGAAGCCTCTTGTCGATGCGCTTCTCAAACAGCATGGAGATCGCCAACACAAGGGGGATCAGGCCCGTGTAAAACTGGGGGACGTGGTCGAGGTTCCAAGCTCCTGGAAGGAAGCCTCGAAACAGGGCCGTGGGGTAGGTGTGGAAATGGCTGAAGGCCTTCGTCGCCTCGCCGCCCATCATGGCGAGGATCGTCGGGACGAACGTCCAGGCGGAAAGCCCGATTCCGAGCAAGATCGCGGCGGTGAATCTTGCCGCCCTACCCGCGATCCATTTCCCGCCGGGGCGCTCGCCCTCGTCAAATACCATCACCGCGAGCTCGAAGAGGACGAACAGGCAGCAGAAGAGCAGCGTGATGTAGGCCATGTACCAGCAGGTGATGACGTCGGCGGCAACAAGGAGCGCTAGGGGGACGATCGCCCCTTTGCGAAGCAGCTGACGGCATCCCCAGGCCATGAGCGGCAGCAGGATGAGGGCGTCGAGCCACAGGGGATTGCGCAGGTTGGTCGCGGTCCAGGTGGACCAGGTGTAGCACAGGGCGAGCGCGAGCGCCCAGGTGCGCTGCAGGGTGAAGCGGCGACGGAGATACCAGGCCATCGCGGTGTTCATGCACGCGAGCTTGAGGGCGACGATGACGTAAATCGCCAAGGTGAGGTGGGCTTCGTCGAACAGCAGGATGATCAGGTTGAACGGGCTCGCAAGGTAGTAGCTGTACAGTCCCCAGGTGTTGGATCCCATGCCCTGCGCGAAGGAGTAGAACACATTCGCCTCGCCGGTGAGCACATGGCGAAACCAGGTGAAGAAGTCGATGTACTGGTATTTGAGGTCCTCGGTGAGGAACGATTCCGGCCCAAAGGGATATACTCCGCCCCATATGGAGAGGACAACCAGGATCATAACGGGTAAAGCAAGGCAGGCTGCCCAAAAGAGAGCCGTTTTCAGCCGATTGCTGGAGGCTGGGCGATGTAAACCATTATTCATCGAGGTTGGACTCCCTCACGATGTAGAGCGGGCGGTTCTTAGTCTCAAGGTACGTCTTAGCAAGGTACTGACCCATAATTCCCAAGCACAGCAGCTGCACCCCTCCAATAAAGATGATGATTGAGGCAAGCGACGGCCATCCATCGACGGGGTCACCAAAGAGCAGGGCCCGAACGACAATGAAAATCAAGGCGAAGAACGCCACGATGCAAAAAAGCGTGCCCATGACCGAGGCGATGGATAGCGGCACGGTGGAGAATGCAACGATCCCATCGATTGAGTACAGCAAAAGTGAGAAGAAGCTCCACTTGGTCTCGCCGGCGACGCGGTTGACGTTGACGTACGGCAGCCATCGGGTCTTGAAGCCGACCCATCCGTAGATGCCCTTGGAAAAGCGGTTGTATTCGCGCATAGATAGGATGGCGTCGACCATCGGACGCTTCATGAGGCGAAAATCACGGGCTCCGTCCACGATGTCGGCTTTGGAGATCTTGTTGATGATGCGGTAGAACATACGCGCGAACCAGGAGCGAATCGGCGGTTCGCCCTCGCGCGTTGTGCGGCGCGTGGCGACGTTGTCGCAATTCTCATCCTGCAAGATTCGATACATTTCCGGTAACAGCGATGGGGGGTCTTGCATGTCGGCGTCCATCGTCGCTACTAGATTTCCTGTCGCGTGTTCCAGTCCTGCGTAGAGTGCAGCCTCTTTACCGAAGTTACGCGAAAATGACACCCATTTAATACAATAATCATTGCAGCAGACGTTTGTCTGCTCCTTCATGATGGCAAGAGTACTGTCGCTCGAGCCATCGTCCACGAGCACTACTTCAAATTCCAGTGGCTTGGCGGCTCTCATGCTACGGACAACTTGGGCCAGTTCGTTTAAAAACAAGGGGAGGCTGGCTTCTTCGTTGTAGCAAGGGACCACGATGGAAATGTCGGGCGTTTGATTTGGCATGTGTCACTCCGGTGCTTGGCAGTGCGATGGTTCACTGTGGTTAGTTTAGTAGAGTTTTGCGGGGTCAGGATGGCAGCTTAAGGCTTCGGCTAAAATACAGGGTCGAATGCGACTGACATTGAGGAGGATAATCCAGCATGTCTGATATGGATAACCAATCACGAGGCCGTCATTTTAAGACGGAAGAAGAGCGGCATCCGGAGCCACTTCAGCCTCGGAATCCTTATGTTCCCAGCAGCGTCCACGATGCTTATGATTCTTCTTATAAGCCGGTCTATGGTCTGTCCTCTTCCTCTCATGCTCAGAGCCCTCGGCGCAAGGATCGCAAGAAGGCTCCTTTTGTTCTGTTGGGTGCAATCCTTGTTCTGATCGTCGCAATATCCGGTGTGGGCGTGTCCGCGTTTTTCTCTGCCAAGAATCTCAAAGCAAAGGCCTCGGGCGCGATGTCCGCAATTTCTACCATTACCGATTCGGTTAAGGCGCAAGATTTTTCTTCCGCCTCCCAAGCGGCTCAAAGCCTCGCCGACCTTACAAGAGAAATGACTGACGGCCTTGATTCTCCGCTTTGGACGGTGGTCTCTCTCATGCCGGTCTATGGCCAAGATATTACATCTGCCCGCACGCTCGTCGGCTCCTTGGACAAGGTCGCCACCGATGCTCTTGTGCCCGTGCTCGATGCTCTCGAGGCGAATCCTCCTGCGGAACTCATTTCATCTGATAAGACAATTAACGTGGCAGCAGCAACCCAGCTGTTCGAGGCGGTGGGGGACGCCGCTCCGTCACTCGCGGAATGCGCTGAGACCGTCGAGTCTCTTCCGCAGTTCGCGTTGCCGCAGCTGGAGGAGATTATGGGTCCGGCTCGCCAAAAGCTTTCTGAAGTTAACGCGCTTGTTCAGGGGGCTGCGGATTTCTCCCCGCTTGCTGCGCCCGTTCTGGGAGCCGAAGGTAATCGAACGTACTTAATTGTTGCTCAAAATTCCGCCGAGATGCGTGCTTCGGGCGGTTTTCCCGGATCAATGGGAACCCTGCGCATTCAGGACGGCAAGATCGAGCTCGACGAGTTTTCCAAGGTGTATGACGTTATGGAGGAGGCCACTCCCGCCTCCATGGGCATCACCGATGCCGAGCGTGCATTGTTCGGTGGTTTTATGGACGTTGCGCGCGATGCGGGTATGGATCCCGATTTTCCGCGCGTTGCGGCGATTTGGGCTGCTGCATATGAAGAGAAGACCGGCGTTCAGCTAGATGGTGTTATCTCCGTGACTCCTGCCGTAGTTCAAGATTTGCTTGCCATTGCGGGCTCCATCACCCTTGAAGACGGAACGGTTGTCGACGGTTCGAATGCCACAAAGGTTCTCCAGCACGACCTGTACTGGAATTATCTGTCTAAGGAGACCTCCGCATCTGGTAATGGCGACCTAACGGATGCGCTGTTTGCCCAGGCTGCCGACCTTGCATTCGAGAAGTTTTTCTCGGGCCTCAACTCCGGTACCCTCATGCAGTTTGCAGAGCTTATGGCCAAGGGCGTCGACAATCGCTCTGTCATGTTCTGGCTCTCCGATGAGACCGAGCAGGATGCACTGAGCGCTCTCGATTGCTCGGGCTCAGTGCTGACCGATGCTTCAGAGCCTGCAGTGGGCACGTATTTCTCGTTGTGGATTGGCTCGAAGATGGGCTGGTACATCGATATCGACAATCAGGTGCTCTCCTCGAGCGATAATGCCGATGGATCACGTACATATCACGTGCAAACGACCTTTGCGAATACCGCTACGTCCGATATTATCGAGACCGCAGGGGACTATATTTCGGGCTATTTAGACGGCTTCGATCGAGACAATCTTTACCCCGAACTGTACATCTATGCTCCTTCTGGGGGTTCCATCTCGACTCTTGAGGCGTCGAATGGAGCAGAGTTTGTAGAGGCTGAGCATGAGGGTCTGCAGGTTTTTCATGCCTCTCGACCCAACTTGCGCGCAGGCGAGTCAATCGTATGCACCTATGAGGTGACAACTGCGCCTGGAGCTGCTGAACTCACCTTCATGAGCACCCCAACACTCACGAAGTATCGCGAGTAGGCCTCATTCGTTTATAATCATCCCTGCCGCGATGCGGTTCATATGACGCGCCATTAGCTCAGCTGGATAGAGCACCGGACTTCTAATCCGATGGTCGAGGGTTCGAATCCCCCATGGCGCACCCTTACATCCAATGCCCGGATGCCATCACGGCATCCGGGCTTTTATCGGGTATGTGCGGGGGATTCGAACCCATTAGGGTCGCGAGACTGAGAAAACGCGTGAGCGTTTTCCAGCGAGCGTGCGAGGGCGCGTAGCGCCCGGAGCTGCGGACGCCGTAGGCGGACGCGAATCCCCCATGGCGCACCCTTACATCCAATGCCCGGATGCCGTCACGGCATCCGGGCATTTTGCGCTCTGAGGTCAAGCCCCGACCATTCCGCCTCACGATAAATCGTTTCATTCCAAACCTACTCCCCAAACTTCCGTAAAGGGTATACAATGAGCGAGTCGTGTTTTTGTGCCGCGTGGATAGTCATGCCGCGCGAGCATCACTCAAAGGAGTCAGGTTATGGTTTCTGAGAAGGCTACCCTCGTCAACCCCCAGGGTCTCCACATGCGTCCTGCCGGCCTCTTCGCCTCCACCATGGGCAAGTTCGCCTCCGATGTCACCGTTGTCGCCCCCGACAAGGAGGTCAACGGTAAGTCCCCGATGGCCCTCATGGCTGCCGGCATCCCTTGTGGCACCGAGGTCGAGGTCAAGTGCGACGGTGCTGACGAGAAGGAGGCCCTCGCTGCCGCCATCGAGCTCATCAAGAGCGGTCTCGGCGAGTAGTTCGCGCCCGCGAGCATTGTCTTTGATGACAGACATCTAATCATATAGGTGTAATTGCAGGTGTCCGCGAACTCGTGGGCGCCTGCTTTTTGTTTCCCTCGCGCACGGGAGGGAAACGGGAGAGAGGAAACGTAATGTATCAGGGAGTTAACGCTTCGGAGGGCATCGGTATCGGCAGCGTCATGGTTGCCGTCGATCCCGACCTCACGTTTGAGCCCCACGAGGTCTCCGACGTCGCCGCCGAGAAGGAGCGCTACCAGGCCGCGCTGGCCGTCTTCTGCGAGAAGACCCAGGCCCAGGCGGACCACATGAAGGTCGCCGTGGGCGAGAACGAGGCCGAGATCATGGCCGGCCACATCATCCTGGCCCAGGATCCGGGCATGACGGATGCCATCAACGGCGCCATCGACGGCGGCGCTTGCGCCGAGCAGGCCCTCGTCGACGCCAGCACCATGTTCGAGAACATGTTCCTGTCCATGGACGACGAGATGTTCCGCCTGCGCGCCGCCGACATCGCCGACATTCGCACCGGCATCCTCGCCGAGCTTCTGGGCGTCGAGGTCGTCGACCTCTCCGTCCTCCCCGAGAACACCGTCGTGGTCGTGCACGACCTGACTCCGTCCATGACGGCCACCATCGACAAGGACCACGTCGCCGGCATCGTCACCGAGACCGGCGGCCGCACCTCCCACTCCGCGATTATCGCCCGCGCCCTCGAGATCCCCGCTGTTCTCTCCGTCGCCAACAGCTGCTCCGCCCTGCGCAACGGCATGACCGCCATCGTGGACGGCTCCAAGGGCGTCGTCATCGCTGAGCCCGAGGCCGAGGTCCTTTCCGACTACCAGGCCAAGGCCAAGGCCTTCGCCGAGGAGAAGGCCGCCCTCGAGGCGTTCCGCGGCCAGGAGACCGTCACCGCCGACGGCATCAAGAAGATCCTCGCCTGCAACATCGGCAGCCCCAACGACGTCGCCAACGCCCTTGAGCACGACGCCGAGGCCATCGGCCTGTTCCGTTCCGAGTTCCTGTTCATGGATGCCGCCGAGCTCCCGAGCGAGGAGGAGCAGTTCCAGGCTTACCGCAAGGTCGCCTCTGCCCTCAAGGGCGCGCCGGTCATCATCCGCACCCTCGATGTGGGCGGCGACAAGGAGATCCCCTACCTCCATATGGAGAAGGAGGAGAACCCCTTCATGGGCTTCCGCGCCGTGCGCTACTGCCTGGAGAACGCCGACCAGTACAAGGTGCAGCTCCGCGCCCTGCTGCGCGCCGGCGCCTTCGGCGACGTCAAGATCATGATCCCGCTCGTGACCTGCGTCGAGGAGGTCCGTGCCGTCAAGGCGCTCGTCGAGGAGTGCAAGGCCGAACTCGAGGCCGAGGGCCTGAAGTACGATGAGAACATCGAGGTCGGCGTCATGATGGAGACCCCCGCCGCCTCCCTCATCGCCGACAAGCTCGCCGAGGAGGCCGACTTCTTCTCCATTGGCACGAACGACCTCATCGGCTACACCATGTGCGCCGACCGCGGCAACGACCACATCTCCAACCTGTACCAGGTGTACTACCCGGCCGTCCTGCGCTCGATCAAGAACATCATCGAGAGCGGCGTCAAGGCCGGCATCATGGTCGGTATGTGCGGCGAGGCCGCTGCCGATCCGCTGCTGGAGCCGCTGCTGATCTCCTTCGGTCTGGAGGAGTTCTCCATGTCCGCGCCGTCCATCCTTCGCGCCCGCAAGACCATCTCCCAGTGGTCCAAGGCAGAGTGCGATGAGCTTGCCGAGAAGGCGCTTGCCTGCTCAACTGCTGAGGAAGTCAAGGCGCTGCTCGAGGCCGCCGCTCGCTAAACGCGAGCAAATTTGCCGGCTGCACGCTCCACCACCGCGGTACGGGCTGCAGCCGGCCATCGTATATTTGCCGATAAATCGATTTATCACCTATGTGGCCGATGTTCTGCTTTCATTTGCGCTACGCTATGGAGGTCAGTGCGTCTGATTAGGAGGCTGTATGTTTTACACTCTGACTGCCAATCCCGCCGTTGACATGACGGTCGCCGGCCCCGCGCTCGTTCCCGATGAGAACGTTCGTGCGAACTCCGCCAGCTATACCGCCAACGGCAAGGGTCTCGACGTGTCGTTCGCCCTCAAGAAGTTCGGCGTCGACTCCGTCGCCCTCGGTTTCTTTGGCGGCTTCACCGGCAAGTTCATCGTCGAGGAGACCATGAACCTCGGCTGCCTGTGCCGTCCGGTCTGGATTGACGGCGTGACGCGCATCTGCGCCTATATCAACGACGGCGAGCACGAGTACGGCGTCCTCAACCCCGGTGCCCCGCTTACCCCTCAGTACGAGCAGGAGCTCTACGACATCCTCGACACCAGTACCGGCATGGACTGCCTGATCGTCTCCGGTTCCGTTCCGCCCCGCGCCTCCAAGGACTTCCTCGATCAGGTCATGGAGCATGCCCAGGAGCGCGGCGCCGACGTGGTCCTCGACCTCTCCTCCGACAAGCTCAAGACGCTTGCCTCCAAGAAGCCGTTGCTCATCAAGCCGAACCATCACGAGATGCGTGAGATCTTCGGCGTTCCGGTGAACACCGACGACGAGGTCCGCGTCGCCATGAAGCTCGCCCATGAGGCCGGCGTCCAGAACGTGCTGCTCACCCGCGGTAGCCGCGGCGACGCCTACTTCTCCAACGGCGAGGACATCTGGTACGCCAAGCGCGAGTTCAACATCAAGCTCGTGTCCTCCGTCTGCGCCGGCGACTGCACCCTCGCCGCCTTCCTGCTCAAGTGGTACAAGGATCGCGACAATGTCGAGGAGGCCATGAAGCTCGCCATGGCCACCGGCGCCAACGTCGCCGAGAGCGTTGGTCTGGGTGACTTCGGCCGCGTTGACGAGTACTCCAAGCGCGTCACTGTTCGCAAGCTCGAGCGCAAGTAATTCTCGACCTTGATCTTGCCTCTTTTGGGCGCCGTCGGCCTCTCGCCGGTGGCGCCCTTTTGGTTCAACTGGTGCAATTGGGGTACGCCCCCAATTGCACCATTAGATTGAGGATAATGGGGTCTTATGCTTGGTATACTGGGGCGCAGGAGCAAGGAGGACCATGCAGCATTCCACGGACATGTCTTTTGCGGGGAGCGCCCTTAACAGCGCGGTGCCGAGCGATGCCGCGGTCATGGTCTTGCGCACGCTCGAGGCTTCCGGTCTCGAGGCGTGGATTGTTGGAGGTTGGGTTCGCGACGCGCTTATGGGCACGTCCGGTCACGATATCGACATCTGTTGCAGCGGTTCGTGGGGGGAGAGCGCGGCGGCTCTGCGAGGCGCGGGGATCTCAGTAATCGAGTCGGGCATCAAATTCGGGGGCATCACTGCCGTCGTCGGCGGAGAGCGCATTGAGGTCACGGCATACCGTTTGGACGGATTCTATACGGATGGCCGTCACCCCGAGGATGTGCAACGAGTCTCCTGCGTTGAAGACGACCTGGCGCGCAGGGACTTTACCGTCAATGCGATGGCATGGCATCCCGAGCGAGGGCTGCTCGACCGCTATGACGGTCGTGGTGATTTAGAGCGTAGGCAGATTCGCGCGGTGGGGGAGCCCCGTCGTCGTTTCGAGGAAGATGCGTTGCGTATGCTGCGTGCCGTGCGCTTTGCCTGCCGCCTTGACTTCTCCATGGATGCTGCCACGGCGATGGCACTGGCGTCTTGTGCTCCGTTGCTCGACCAGGTGGCACGTGAACGTGTGGGTATTGAGCTCGAGGGGATTCTCGTTACTCGCCGCGGGGGTGACGCCCTCGTGCGGTATCCCGAGGTCATGTGTGCGGCGATCCCTGAGCTCGCTGCCGCGCGCGGATTTGACCAGCACACCAAATATCATGCCTTCGACGTGTACGAGCACGTTGCGCGCGTTCTCACGGTTGCAGGGGAGTTGTCGAGTTTTCGCATTGACGGCGGGGACCCCAATACCCCCGTCTCAGCGTCGCTCATGTGGGCGGCTCTGCTGCACGACATCGCCAAACCCCAGACGTTTACCCTTGACGACCGGGGGCGTGGACATTTTTACGGCCACCCGGAGCGTGGCGAGGTCATGGCAAAGACGATTATGCGGCGCCTCTCATGCGGCAACGATTTGATTCGCGACGCGACCCTTCTCATCCGGTATCATGATCAGCCGCTCAGGCCGCAACGCGTTGACTTGTTGCGCATGATGCAACGCTTCTCGGCACCGGGGGTCGACACCGCTCGTCTTATGGGCGAGCTGTTCGACCTCAAGCGCGCCGACACCCTCGGCAAGGCCCCGAGTTGCTTTTACTACGTGGACGAGATTGAGCGCATGCGCGAGATGTGCCGCGAGCTCATGGCGAATCACGAGGCATTTAGCATCAAGACGCTCGCTTTGACGGGCGGGGACCTCATCGCGCGCGGCATGACGCCTGGGCCGCACGTCGGGGCGGCGCTCAAGCGCGCCTTGGAGGCAACGATCGTCGGGACCGTTGCCAACGACAAGGCCGCGCTCCTCGAATTTCTCGGTCTGTAGCGGGATTTGCTGGGCCGGGTCGTGGCGGTCGAGTCGATCGGGCGGCGGGTTGAGGTGGCACCTCGGGTCTGCGAGGCGGCGAGGCGCCTCTCCATCTTTTCTCTCGAGGACAATCCATCAGTGGTATCATGGCACTTGCCAGTATTACGAATATACATATGCGTAACACTATTGAGGAGCTATCGTGACCCACCGCGCTTTGATTACGCCCCCTGCCCGTCCCGAGTTTGCTGATGGACGATGTCCGGTATGCAGCCGTAGGGGGCTTCTCGCCGGTTCCGCCGCTGGAACGGCCTTTGCCGTGGCGTGCGTGCTCGCGGGGTGCTCATCGTCCGATGAGACTACGGGGAGCGGCCCGTCCACCGATTCCAGTGGGCACTCGCAGGTCGTCGTCGCCATGAACGCGACGAGCGAGCCTGCCGCGGGATTCGATCCGCTCGTCTCGTGGGGCTGCGGCGAGCACGTGCATGAGCCGCTTATTCAGTCGACGCTCGTGACAACCGATGAACAGCTCAACATCGTGAGCGATTTGGCTACCGAGTACCTGTGCTCGGACGATGGCCTTGTTTGGACGTTCACCATTCGCGACGATGTCTTGTTTACGGACGGCGAGCCTCTTACCGCTCGCGACGTCGCCTTTACGGTCAACGGCGTTATCCAAAGCTCGGCCTCGGAGGCAGATCTTTCCATGGTCGACACCGCCGTCGCCGTGAGCGATACGGTTGTCGAGCTTCACCTCAACAAACCGTATAATGCCCTGCTGTACACGCTTGCCGTTCTCGGTATCGTGCCGGAGCACGCATATGGCGAGGGGTACGGTGCGCAGCCCATTGGATCGGGCCGGTATGTCTTGGAGCGTTGGGACAAGGGGCAGCAGGTCGTGTTCGCCTCCAATCCCGATTACTACGGTACGACGCCGACTATGGAGCGCGTGGTCGTGGTGTTCATGGATGAGGATGCCGCGCTCGCCGCGGTGCAGAAGGGCGAGGTCGACATCGCCTATACGTACGCCACGCATGCCCATCAGTCCTTTGATGGATATGAGCTTGTGGCGTACGAGACGGTCGACTCGCGTGGTGTCTCGCTTCCGACGGTGCCTTCCGGCCAGACCAAGGTGCTCGAGGGCGACATTGCGTATGAGATGGGCAATGACGTGACCTGCGACCTTGCGATCCGTCGTGCCATCAACTGCGGTATAGACCGTGAGTCCATGATCGAGCAGGTGCTAGACGGGTACGGCAAGGTTGCGTATTCGGTCGGCGACGGCATGCCGTGGTCGAGCGACGACATGCAGGTCGATTTCGATCGCGAGCAGGCCAACCGTCTGCTCGAGGAGGCGGGTTGGCTCCGCGGCGAGGATGGTGTTCGGAGCCGTGATGGCGTGCGCGCCGCCTTCGACATATGGTATTCGTCCGACGACTCCGTGCGCCAGGCGCTGGCGAATGAATTCGCCAATCAGATGAGCGAACTCGGCCTTGAGGTGACGCCTCGAGGCGGGAGCTGGGACGAGATCTATCCTCGGCAATTTAGCCAACCCATCCTGTGGGGCTGGGGCTCGAACTCGCCGGTTGAGGTCTATGAACTGCATTATTCCACGGGCTGGGGCAATTACAGCTGCTATGAGAACGAGACTGTCGATGCGTACCTCGACCAAGCGCTCGCGCAGACGGATGTCGAGGCGTCGTATGAGTTCTGGAAAAAGGCGATGTGGGACGGAACTGAGGGCGTGGCACCCAAGGGCGCCGCGACGTGGGCATGGATCGCCAACGTCGACCATCTGTATTTCAAGCGCGAGGGGCTGGATGTCGCCCATCAAAAGCCGCACCCCCATGGGCACGGCTGGTCGCTGGTGAACAACGTGGACACGTGGAGTTGGGCATAACGTGAGGCATCTGGATGTGAGCCTTGCGGGGCGGTTCGCTTTGCGCGAGGTGCTGAGGTTCTGCGCGCTGATGATTGCCGTCAGCCTCGTCACGTTCGCGCTCGTGGCGGCGTCTCCCATCGATCCGGTTCAGGCGAACGTGGGACAGCAGGCGCTCTTGGGCATGAGTGCCGCCAAGCGGGCCCAGCTCGCCGCGCACTGGGGGTCGGGCGCGCCGTTCTGGGAGCGGTATGTCCTGTGGGCTCAAGGCGTGGTCGTGGGTGATTGGGGCACGAGTCTTCGGTATAACGCGCCGGTCATCCACGTGGTAGGGGAGCGTTTCGCAAGTTCGTTCGTGCTCATGGTGAGCGCATGGTTGCTGTCGGGTGTCCTTGGCGTGACCCTCGGCATTGCGGCGGGCGCGCATCGTGACGGCCCGGTTGATCGAGTGGTCCGCGGAGCGTGCATCGCGCTCTCGTCCACGCCCGCTTTTTGGGTGGGAATCGTCGCGCTTATGGTCTTTTCCGTCGCCCTCGGATGGTTTCCCATTGGTTTCTCGGCGCCCATCGGCGCAAGCGTTTCGGACATCTCCCTGTTCGAGCGCGTGCGTCATGTGGCCCTGCCGGCGCTCACCCTCTCGGTCACCGGACTTCCCACCATCGCCCTCCATACGCGTGAAAAGGTCGTTGACGTGCTGGAGAGCGATTACGTTCGCTTTGCGCGCGCTCGCGGTGAATCGAGTCGCGATATTCTGCTACGTCATGGTTTTCGTAATTTGATCCTCCCCGCCCTCACGCTTCAGTTCGCCTCTGTTGGGGAGATTTTTGGAGGCTCGGTATTGGTCGAACAGGTGTTTTCCTATCCTGGGTTGGGTCAGGCGGCGGTGACGGCGGGTTTGGGCGGTGACGCGCCCTTGCTCGTGGGCATCGCGCTTGGTAGCGCCGCATTCGTATTCGCGGGCAATGCGATTGCGAACGTGCTGTATGCCGTTGTCGATCCGCGCATGCGAGAGGGGAAGCCCCATGCCGCCCACTGATACCTTGCGCACGGAGGGCTCGGGGAGCTCCCATCGCGACGGTCCGACCGTGTTCCATCGTCCCGCTGCGCGCGTAATGGACAATCGCGTGCGTCTTGTGGCAGCGTGCACGCTGTGTATCTCCGTACTGCTCGTCGTCGCCATTGCGGGGGGAGTGGTGGCCGCCCGAGCCTCCGTCACCGATTTCGCGTCTAAGATGCTGCCTCCGTCATGCGCACATCCCTTTGGGACGGATCAGATGGGCAGGGATATGCTGCTGCGTACCCTCGCAGGCTTGTCAACGTCCCTGTTCGTCGGGCTGCTGGCATCGGCTGTCACGACCTGCATCTCGCTTGTCCTGGCCGTACTCGCCGCCTTTGGGGGGCGAGCGGCCGATGCGGCCGTCTCATGGCTCACGGACCTCGTAATGGGCGTTCCGCATATCGTGCTGCTGTTGCTCATAAGTTATGCGCTCGGACGTGGGTTTTGGGGCGTGACGATTGGCGTCGCGCTCACGCATTGGCCGAGTTTGACCCGATTGCTGCGGGCGGAGTTGCTGCAGGCAAAGCGTGAACCGTATCTTGAGGCGAGTGCTGCCCTGGGCGTCTCTTGGTCGCGCGTGGTCGTGCGTCACCTCATTCCGGCGATTGCCCCGCAGCTCATTGTTGGGGCGGTTTTGGCGTTTCCTCATGCGATCTTGCATGAGGCATCTATCACGTTTTTGGGATTTGGCCTCTCGCCCGACCAGCCCGCCATTGGCGTGATCTTGTCCGAGTCGATGGGATATCTCACGGCTGGCGCTTGGTGGCTTGCGGTCTTGCCGGGTGCGGCGCTGGTTGCCTGCGTCGCCTTGTTCGATATGCTCGGCTCAAGCTTGAGGCGTCTCATCGACGCACGCACGTCGCAGGAGTAAGGGGGAGAGATGACCGACCAATCTGCCGCTCCGTGCTTGCGTCGCTCCGCTTGTCGGGAGGGCGGGAATTCGCCGTGTGGCACAGGAGAGCATGGGGAGCGCCATGCCGACACTGAGCGGCACCACAACCATACGCACGCACCGTCATCTCATCATCCGGGCAGCCACCATCTTCTCACGGTCGAGGGGCTAACGGTTTCATTTGACCGGTACGCCGCCGCTTGCGTTGAGACGCGCGATTCACGCGGTGAGGCTCGCGCGGGCAACTCGGGGCCCTCGTCCCGCCTGAGCCGTATCTTTTCTCAGCGTTCGAGGGGCGAAGTCCTTCATGGTCTCACGCTTTCCGTTCACGAGGGGGAGATGGTGGCGGTCGTGGGCGCAAGCGGTTCGGGAAAAACCGTGCTCGCCGATGCGCTACTGGGGCTCTATGAGCCAAATTCCACGGTCTCGGGTGACATCTGGTTCGATGGCGAGCAAATGAATGCCCGCTCGCTTGCACGTTTGAGGGGCAGCGGTGTAAGCCTCGTTCCTCAGAGTGTGTCGCATCTCGACCCGCTCATGCGGGTGGGCAGGCAGGTTCAGGGCGCTCCGCGAGGCGTTACGCGTGCGGAGCGGCTGCGCGACCGTTGCCGCCGCGAGGTTCGTCAGCGGGAACTGTTCGAGCTGTATGGCCTGGCACCCGAGGTCGAGCAAATGTATCCCCATGAGCTCTCGGGCGGCATGGCGCGTCGCGTACTGCTCATGTGCGCCCTTATGGAGGAGCCGCGCCTTTTGATTGCCGATGAACCCACGCCTGGACTTGACGTCGAACTTTCCGTACGGGCTGTCGATGATCTTCGGGCATTTGCCGATACCGGTGCGGGCGTCATCCTCATCACGCACGATCTTGAGCTGGCGGTGCGTGTTGCGGACCGCATTGCGGTGTTCAAGGATGGGCGCGTGGTTGAGGAGACTGCGGCCCGCTGCTTCGCCAACCCGCATTTGCTCGAGGATCCGTTTTCGCAGGCCTTGTGTCGCGAGCTCATTGCCCTCCATGGGGTAGGTGGGGGAGTTGGTGACCCGGATGACGCCGTGGGGGCTTCGTTGCCACCTGGGAGCCCCGATGCGGCAGAGCCGGTGCTTCTGGAGGCTCACGGTCTCTCCTTCGCATACGCTGCGAAGGAGCCGCTCTTTGCCGACGTTGAGCTTACGGTTCGCGCCAACGAGCGCGTGGCGCTTCTGGGGGCATCTGGTGCAGGGAAAACGACCCTCTGCCGCGTGCTTGCGGGGTATATGGAGCCCTCAGCTGGATCGGTGCGTGTCGAGGGGGCATCTGCAGGGGAGAGGGGGCGTTCGCCGCGGCGCGTGCAGCTCATCTCCCAGCATCCCGAGAAGGCCTTCGATCCCCGTATGCGCATGGAGGCATCACTTGCCGAGGCGGGTGATTTCGATGCTCCGTGGACGCAAGAGCTTCTTGAGCGCTTTGGAATTCACAGGGGCTGGCTCGACCGTCTGCCTCATGAGCTCTCTGGTGGGGAACTCATGAGGTTCTGCCTTGTGCGCGCTTTCATGACGCGCCCGGCGATTTTGATATGCGACGAATCGACGGCGATGCTCGATCTGGTGACGCAGGCGGAGCTGTGGCGTCAGATCCTGCATCTGCAAGTTCAGATGAGGTTCGGCTTGATTTTCGTCTCGCATCACCCCGCGCTCGTTCGCCGGATAGCCACAAGGTCGTATTCTGAGCTGCTGCGTTCGTAATACGTCCACAAACTCAAAAAACTTTGCGTTTGGGGCTTGCGCGAAGAGAGACGATTCCGTATAGTATTTCCTCGCGCTGAGGCGTGACGCGCATCACCTTGGGATGTCGTCTAATGGCAGGACAGCGGATTCTGGTTCCGTCAATGGGGGTTCGACTCCCTCCATCCCAGCCATATGCGCTGCTTGCTTCTCGCTTTTGGCCCGTTCGTCTAGCGGTTCAGGACGCCGCCCTCTCAAGGCGGAGATCACCGGTTCGAATCCGGTACGGGCTACCATGAGTTCTCGGGGCACTCGTAAGCCCCTCTACATAACGGCCCGTTCGTCTAGCGGTTCAGGACGCCGCCCTCTCAAGGCGGAGATCACCGGTTCGAATCCGGTACGGGCTACCAAACTTTTCTTTTGGCGAACCATTCTTTTGGTTCGCCAAATTTTTATTCCAACAACTCGTGTCCAAGCGTTCATCACGACCGCTATCGATGAGATCGTTCGCTTTTTCGGTGCAGGGATGCTGCCCGCCAACTCAGATTACAAAAAACGACAATGTGTACCA
Organism: Collinsella sp. AF08-23; assembly: GCF_003479805.1. Lineage (GTDB taxonomy): Bacteria > Actinomycetota > Coriobacteriia > Coriobacteriales > Coriobacteriaceae > Collinsella. The sequence goes on from NZ_QUHV01000007.1 coordinate 36,438, forward strand.
AAATCGCCGTCAACTTGCAGCTCGGAGCACGATTCTTCTGCTCCGACGGGCTATGTCAACGCTGATTATCGAAAAATAATGAACAAATGTCCTTGAACAGGTTCGCCGGCGCGCATGGATCAAACGAAGACGGTACACATAGTCGATATTTGTATGTGTGGCCCAGAATGTCTCACATTCTGGGCCACACAGGGGCTGATCAAGGTTCAGTTGCCGCGGGTTCTACACTCCCGGGCGATGTCACTGATATCGCAGGCACTCGACGGGATCGAGTTTGGCCGCGCGCCGCGCTGGGTAGTAGCCGAATACCAGGCCAATAAGTATAGATATGCCGACGGCAAGTGCGATGGCACCGGGTTCCACTGCGGGGGTTAGCGCCGCTCCGGTCGAACCCATCCCCGTCATGCTTCCCAGGTCGAAGCCAAGGGCGCCGGCACCGATCGCAAGTCCCCAGGCGATTCCGTATCCGGCGAGTGTGCCCAAGATGCCGCCGGCAACGCATAGCGTCGCGCTCTCTGCCAAGAATTGCAGCGTGATATCGCGTCCGCGGGCGCCGAGTGCACGGCGGACGCCGATTTCGCGAATCCTCTCGGTCACGTTGGTGAGCATCATGTTCATGATGCCGATGCCACCCACAAGCAGGGAGATCCCCGCTACAGATCCCATCATGAGTTGGAAGGACATCATGAACGTATCAAGCTGGTCGATCGATGATTTCATGGACCATACGGAGACCATCGATTCGCGGTCCTCCTCGGGGATGTTCTTGAGCGTAGCGATCTGCTCGCCCGTCTGGGCTTGGATGGTCTCGATGTCAACACCTTCGCGCGCTAGGCCCACGACGCTCGAAAGATATTCCCAGTCTTGGGAAAAATCCTGTAAGACGGTGGCCTTGGGCATGTAAATGTTGCAGTAGTCCGTGCCCGTCATGCCGTCGTCGAGGATGCCGAGCACCGTGTAGCTCTTGTTGTTGAGCTGGATGGTCTTGCCAACCGCTTCGGCACCCGGGCTGCCGAAGAACGCCTCGACGCCGTTGCGCCCAATGAGGGCCACGCGGCTGCTCGCGTCTGCCTCTGCGGACGTGTAGATGCGTCCCTCGGCGAGCTTGGAGGAAGCACCGGTCATCTCGAGGAATGTTGGGCTGGCACCCGTGATGCCCGCGCTCACGGTTTTATCGCCCACCTGCACCTGCGTATAACTGTCGCACGTCCCCTCAATGGCCTCGTAGTCGGGCATAAGGCGCTTGAGGTCCTCTAGGTCGTCGTCGGTGAGCGGATGGCCGCAATTGATGTAGACGATGCGAGCCGCATTGAGGCCCATGCCGCTTATGAGGCTGTTGCGCACGCCTCCGATGAGCGATGTCATGGCGATGACGGCGGCGATGCCGATGACGATGCCGAGGATGGTGAGCAGGCTGCGGCCGCGGTTGGCTTCGAGTGAGCGTAACGCCTCGCGCGCAAGGTCGGTGAAACTCATCGTGCACCTCCGATCTGAAGTGAGGGGGAGGAAGGGCTGGGCGAGGGGATATAGGCACCCTTGAAGATGCGCCCATCGCGGATTTGCACGGCGCGGTCCGCCTCGGCCGCGATGCCGGCGTCGTGCGTGATGAGCACGATGGTTTTGCCGACTCGTTTGAGCGCATGGAAGGTGTTCATGACCTGCCGCCCGGTGGTGGAGTCTAGGTTTCCCGTCGGCTCGTCCGCTAGGATGATCGCCGGGTCGTTTACGAGCGCGCGGGCAATGGCGACGCGTTGCATCTGGCCGCCTGAGAGCTCGTTCGTGCGATGGTCGTAATGGTCCACCGGCAGCCCCACGGCGCGCAGTGCATGCACGGCGCGCATTTCACGCTCGCGGCGCGGCACATCGGTATAGGAGAGCGGTAGCATCACGTTGTCGAGCACGGTCATGCGCGGCAGCAGGTTGAAGCTCTGGAACACGAACCCGATGCGCAGTGCGCGGACCTCAGCAAGCTCATCGTCGGTGAGCTCCGCCACGTTGAGGCCCTCGAGCAGATAGCGTCCAGAGGTGGGTGTATCAAGGCAGCCCAGGATGTTCATGAGGGTCGACTTGCCGGAGCCCGAGGGGCCGGTGATCGCCACGAACTCGCCGGGCATCACGGAGAGCGAGATGTCGTGCAAGATGTGCGCCAGCCCTGCGTCGCTTTCGAAGATGCGGTGGATATGGCGTATATCAATGACGGGGCGGACGGCCATTAGAGCACCGCCATTCCGCCGCCGGACTCTACCCCGTCAGCCATGACCTCGGGCATGCTCCCGCCTGCTATTACGAGGACATCACTGTCCGAAAGGGGAGATTCGGGCATGTCGGGGTTCTGGTCTGCAGGCGCGTCGGCGGGTTTGCCGATCACGGCGAAGTCGTCGTTCTTGGCGATGACTTCGACGTCGAGACGCTCCATGGCGTGTGTCTCGGGGTCGGTCTCGACGTTGACGTAGTAGCTCTGCCCGTCATCGGTGAGAAGGGCCGTCACGGGTACCATCACGACGTTGTCGAGTTGCTGCGTGGTGAGTGAGACCTCGGCGGTCATTCCCGGCTTGAGGCGCGCGTCGGGAGCATCTATGAGGATATCGACGGCGAAGGTGGGGGAGCCGCCCATGTCATAGGACATCGTCGATGTGTCGCCCGAGGCGATGGAGGCGATTGCCGTGACGCGCCCGGTGAGCGTGAGGTCGGTGAAGGCGGGACAGGTGATGGTCGCGGTCTGGTCCACGGCGACGCTCGCGATATCCTGCTCATCAACCTGGATAGTGACCTTCATCTTGGAGAGGTCGGCGAGCTGCATGAGGGGTCCGCTCGTCCCGTTCGTCCCGCCCAGGCTCTCGGCGACGTCGGCTCCCACCTGTGCGTTGAGCGCGACGATGGAGCCGCCTGCGGGTGCCTTCACCGTGCGCAGCGCGGCTTTGGAGACCGCGTCGTCGTACGCTGCCTGCGCAGCCTCTACGGCAGATCGTGCGCTGTTGACGGCCGACTGCGTGCTCGAGGTGTCATCGACGGAGGCCGCATTCGGATCATTTGTGGGTGCCGCGGCGATCTGGCTGGCCTGGTTGAGCGTCTGTTGGGCAAGGTTTAAGTCGGACTTCGCCTGTTTGAGGTTTCGCTCCGCCTCGGCGACGGCGCGGTCGAGGTCCGGGTTCTTGATGGTCATGAGGACGTCGCCCTCGTTCACGTGCTGCCCGGCGACGACGTTGATGGACTCGATCTGTCCGGTCACCTCGGGCGTGATGACCGTCGAGGACATGGGCTGCAGAGTGCCCTTTGAATCGATGACCGTGGAGAACGTGCCCTGCGTCGCGATGTCGGTCACGGCTTCCATGACCTGCTCGGGCTGTTGGTTGAGCACGTTCACGGCAACGACGCCGCCGATGACGAGGGCACCCGCTATGCCGGCGATGATGGCGCGGTGGATGAGCTTCTTCTTGCGGCGCTCTGCGCGCTTGGCCTTGAGGGCCGCGTATGCCTCTGCATCGGAGCCCTCAAGCGGCGTCGCGTCGGCGTCCTCAGCGTAGGGCGAACCGTCGCCCGTCGGCGCACCGGTTGTACCGCCGTCACTGCTCGGTCCGCGGTGAATCACCGGTATGACCTCGGGGAGCTTGAGTTTCCGCGTGGGCTGCGGAGCGTCTTCGAGCGTGCTCAGGAACTCGTCGGTGGGGTTGGTGTTCTCGGGCGTGGAATCGGACACGGTCGATCCTTTCGTCGTGTTGATACGGTCGTGGGGCGAAGGAGGCGGGTGCAGCCTGCGCATCACTCACATTTGAGGATGCGCGTGGAATGCTCGGCGCGCCCACCCCCGGCGCATCCCTCGCTCATTAGATGGCGTCCTCGCGCAGGGTCTGCACGATGGACCTGACACTTGACTTCCGTAAAGCGTAAATGGTCGAGACCGCGAGCACGAGCACGACCACGCCAACGGCGGCGAATACCCAGCCAGCGGGCACCACGAAGTCAAGCCCCGCAAAGCTCATCATCATGGCCTGGTAGATGAAGAACGTCACGATGCCGCCGAGTGCGAGCCCGAGGGCAAGCCCGCGCCATGCGTAGGACAGGCACTCGAGTGCGATCATGCGCCAGAATGCGCGGTTGCCCATGCCGATGCTCTTGAGCATGGCGAACTCGCGTCGGCGCAGGATGATCGAGTTCGTGAGCGTGTTGAATACGTTGGCCACGGCGATGGCGCTGGTGATGAGGATGAAACAGGTGATGAACAGCTGCACGGTCTCGGCCATGAGACGGGAGGTTCGCACGTTCTCGGCATTGTTGGTGAGGTGCGTGGTGTACCACTCGGATCCGCTTAAGTCGCTGGCGACCATCGTGTTCATCTCGGTCTCGGCGGCGCGCGAGTCCTCCGCGTCGTAGGAGAGGTAGGCGTACATCGCATTGCCGTACGACCCTTGCGCCGAGTGGAACGCGAAGGGCGCGGCGAGGCTGCCGGTGTCGACGTCGGTCTTCACGTCCTCCGTGTCGGCTGCCAGCGCGGGCAGGGCGCTCACGGGCAGCACGAGGGTGGGCCAGATGGACGCGTAGGACTTGATGGAGTCGGGGAAGGTCTTGACGATCGCGCCTACGGGCAGGTCGTACGAATCGAGCAGAACCTCTTCGAGCGGGCGGGTCACGTTGCGGAAGATCGGGTTGCCGTCTTCGTCGTAGCGCGCCTCGTCGCCGCTGCCGTAGCCCTCGTAGCGCACGATGGGGGCACCATCTTCGACTCCAACCTCGACGAGCGAGGTGTCCTCCACGGTCGAGATGTTCGTGAAGATACGCGCTGAGCCCGTGCCCTCGAACAGGTCACGCACCGAATAGCGCCTGCCGTCGTTGGATTGCGTACCGTTGAGCGCTACGGCCACGGGGCTGTCGGGGTCGTCGTAGCGTGCCTCGTCGAGCCCGTTGGCCTCGAGGATCTCGCGCCAGGAGTCCTCGTCGACGAACAGGGCCGAGGTGGGCGCGTACACGGTGCCGTCCGCCGTCTGCCCACGGTCGGGCATATCGTACTGGTCGCTTTGGCTGGACAGCTCGTCGTAGTCGATCATGCCGGCGTCGAAGCTGGCGAAGAGCGAACTCATGATCATGTAGCCGTTGCCGGTAGCGGTCTTCGCGCCGCCGAGCTCTCGATACGCCTGGTCTATCGCGGCGACGCCGTCAGCGGTGGTCTCTTCGTCCGTCAGCATGCGGCTGAGGTTCACCTCGATATCGCCACCGCCGCTGTCGACCACTTGGGTGAGAAAGCCGAGGTAGTGCGAGATGCCACCGGAAATGATGATGAGCGCGACGGAGACTGCGAGCGAGGCGACGGCGACGCGTGCCTTGGAGCTGGCACGCGTGAGGTTGCGATGGGAGAGCAGCGCCGGCACGCCGCCCATGCGAAGGCGCAGGCCGTCGAGGGTGCGCGCGATGGGGTGTGCGTGAGCTCCGGTGCGTGCGGCTCGTCCCATGCCGCGTATGCCGCGGCGTTCACGGCGGGTGAGGCGCACATCGCGGCTCGCGCGGATGGCGTCCACGGCGGACACGCGGCTCGCGCGCCACGCCGGAATGGCGGCACTGACGAGCACCGTCACGAGTGCCAGCAGGGCGCAGACGGCCAGCACGATGGGGTTCACGGTGATGGAGGTGAGACCCGTGTCGGCGAAAGCCTCCTGGTCGATGAGCATGCCTATGCCCTCGCCCGCGACGTTGAACACCACGAAGGTGCCTGCGAGCCCGACGGCCAGGCCTATGGGGATGCCAATGCCGGCGAGCATGAGTGCCTCGGCGTAGACCGTGCGGCGCAACTGGCGCTTACTGGCTCCGAGCGAGGACAGCAGCCCGAACTGGCGGGTGCGCTCGGACACCGCGATGGCGAAGGAGCTGTAGATGAGCGATATGGAGGCGACGATCACCACGGTTGAGAGGATCGCGGCAAGCGTGTAGAGGGTTCCCCAGATGGAGCGGTCGTCCGTCATACCCTGGTAGCGCAGGAGGGAGTCATGCGAATACGCGACGGTCTGGCCAGTTACGGTCATGTTCTCGAGGTCGCCCCGATTGCCGCCGTTGAAGAGGGCGTGGTCGAGGCCGGTGTAATCCACGATGAACTTGTCGATCGCGGCGCGACTGGTAAGGTTGGTGGTGAGGTACACGCTCGTCTGACGCACCGGGAGGTCTGACGAGGAGACGAAGCCCAAATATCCAGGCAGGGAGTAGCCCCACACGTCCATGGCTTGCGCGTTCTTGGGTGCATAGAAGCCCACGACCTTGTACGTCCGAGCGGGTTCGATGTCGGCCAGGTACTCACTGATCACATCGCCCTTATCGGTCGTGGTGGTATAGAGCGACTCGTCGTAGAGGCAGGGAATCTCCGTGCCGCTCTCGGCGTCCACGAACATACGCTGGCCGAGTGCAAGCTCAATGGTGCTACCGATCTCGAGGGCACCGTCCCAGCTGGCACGCGGGGCGTCAGCGTCCTTAACGGTCGAGGGCAGGGCGTCGTAGAGTTGTCTGCCGTTCTCGACGGTCATGCCCTTGAGGTCGAGGTCGAGGACGATCTCGTCGGCGGCCTCGGGCGCGCGGCCCTCGGGGATGGTGGGGAGCGGCTTGAGATCTCCCACGGCGTCCGCCGTGGGCCATTCCTGTACGCTCAGGTAGCGGCCCCAGTACCCCTCAAAGCTCTTGGGCATGAGGGCATCGCCGTATGAGATGCGATCATAGCTTTCCTCCACGCGCGTGTCGGCATGCACGGTGTCGAGCTCGTCTTCGGGCACGTTCACCAGTTCGACCTGCCAAGTGCCGTCAGTGACGATCTCCGCTTTGAGCAATCCCCCGTACAGGGTGACGACGCTCGTGAAGATGGCCGTGATGAGGGCGCACGAGAGGGCGATGCCGATGATGGAGACGATGGAGCGTGTGCGGTTGAGCTTGAGTGAGCGTGCGGCGAAGTGCCGAAAAATACCGCTGCGGGAACCGAGCGGGGAGGTGCCACCCTCGTTCGAGGGGGCGCGGGGGGTACGTGGCGCGTTCATGTTATGCCCTCCGCTCATCACTCACGACGCGGCCGTCCTCGATGGCGATCACGCGGTCGGCCATAAGCGCGACATCCTCGCCGTGGGTGATGACGATGAGGGTCTGCTTGAATTGTTTGTTCGAGGCCCTCAACAAGTTCATGATCTCGGCGGAGTTTCTCGAATCGAGATTGCCGGTGGGCTCGTCGGCGAGAACAACGGAGGGGGCGTTCATGAGGGCTCGACCGATCGCGACGCGCTGCTGCTGGCCGCCGGAGAGCTGGTTAGGAAGGTAGTGCTCGCGACCGGTGAGGCCGAGCGCGCGCATGAGCGCCGAAAGCCGCTGCTCGTTGATGGTGCGTCCGTCCATGAGGACGGGAAGCGTCATGTTTTCGACTACATCGAGTACGGGAATGAGATTGTAGAACTGGTAGACCAGTCCCACCTCCCGACGACGGAATACGGCCAGCTGCTCATCGCTACGGGCGAAGATGTCCTGCCCCTGCAGCTTGACGGTGCCGGAGGTGGGGCGGTCGACGCCGCCCATGAGGTGCATGAGGGTCGATTTGCCCGACCCCGAGCTGCCGATGATCGCGATGAACTCGCCTGCTTCGACGGAGAAGCTCACATCGTCGAGGGCGGTCACGGCCGTGTCGCCCGATCCGTATACGCGGGTGAGATGCTCGACTTCGAGGATGTTCATGGCCGTCCTTTCGCCTGGTGGATGCTTGTCTACGATACTGGACGAGTGTCCTTTCCATGCCATGACCGCGGGGTGACAGATATGTCACGTGCGCAATGATCCCGTGGCGTTGGGGGGCGGTGGCAGCAGGCATTGGGCGGTGTTGCATGTCGCAAGGGCGGTTCTTGAGCGAAGCGGTCCGTGACACAAAGCGTGTGGATCCGCAATCGCTCGTTGCCCCCTACACGACTGTCTTGAAGAAGACGATGGTGAATGCGGCCCCCGTGACCGCGCCTGCCTCATCTCGAACGTTCTCGGCGGTGAGGGTGCCTCCTTGGGCCGTGACGAGGCTTTTGGCGAGCGAAAGTCCGATGCCGACTCCCGCCGGATTCACCTCGGTCGAGGGCTCGTCTTCGGCACGACCTCGTTCCCCGCGGTAGAAACGCTCGAAGATGTGGGGAAGGTCGGCCTCGGCGATGCCCGGGCCGGTGTCCTCCACGCGTATGCGACACGCCAGGACATCTTGCGTGACGCACAGGGTCACGCGTCCCCCTGCCGGCGTGTGCTCCATGCAGTTCTTGAGTATGTTGCCGAGCGCCTCGATGCTCCAGGACAAATCGCCCTCGTATCCGGATCCCTCCTGAACGGATGAGGAGAAATCCACACCAGCGATATCGAAGGCGATGGCGAGGGGCTCAAAGCTCTTGCGCACAAGCTCGGAGGCGTCGACCGGGCCGCTCACGAGTTTGACGACGCCGGCGTCGATCCGCGCGAGCTTGAGCAGAGCGGACACCAGGTCCTCAACGCGCCCTTGGAGCCTTTGCACCAGACGCAGGCGTTCGACCATGTCACGTGCGTCCCCGCGTTCGGCCAGACGGTCGCGGATGAGCTCGGTGCTGATGGCGATGGAGGTCAAGGGCGTTTTGAGCTGATGCGAGATATCGGCAAGCGCGTCCGAGAGGGCGAGCTTTTCTGCCTGCAGCTCATCGACGGTGAGGTGCAGGCGTGCGATGACCTTGCCGATCTCGCTGGAGAGAATGGCGAGCTCTCCCTCGTTCATGTCGCGTAGTTTTATGTCGCGTTCCCCGGCGAGAACACGGTCCAGATTCTGCGCCATGCGTGCGAGCTCACGGTACCGATGACGGGTGGTAATGATGAAGACACCGGTGACCAGTGACCCCGTGGCGAGGGTGCAAAGCCCCGCCACCATGGCGATGGCTCCGGCAGATGAGGTGAACGTGATTGCGTTCGTTGTGCTCTCTTGCACTATGCCCGTCATGACAAGATAAGACTGACTCTGAATCTGTTTAACCAGGTGCAGCGTTCCCAGATACGCTGCAATGCTTCCCGCTATCGTCACGGTGAGGCAGACAAGGAGGGCGCATCTGACCTCTCGATTCCTCAACAGCATCGGTTACCCTTCCGCCTTGTAGCCCATGCCGCGGACGGTTTGGATGAGCCTGGGGTGGCTGGGGTCGTCTTCAATCTTGTCGCGCAGGCGCTTGATGTAGACGGAGAGCGTGTTCTCCTCGATGTAGGTCCCTGCGCTGTCCCAAAGGGCGTCGCGTATCTTGTCGCGTGTCACGAGCTTGCCAGGATTGGTGGCGAAGAGCAACAGCAGGCGATATTCGAGTGCCGAGAGCGTGAGCTCCTTGCCCGCCCGTTCGACATACGCACGATCGGTGTCGATACGTATGGGCCCGAGGCCCACGATGCGTCTGCTTGGCTGCGAGCGCCTAATGGTCGCGGCGATGCGGGCGAGCAGCTCGCGTGGGCGAAAGGGCTTGGCAACGTAGTCGTCGGCACCCATTTGAAGCCCGGTGACCGTGTTGAACTCATCGTCGGATGCGGTGAGGAAGATCACGGGGACGTCCGGAGTGTTCTCCTTGATGGCTGCGCAGACTGCGAATCCGTTGCCCTGCCTGAGCGTGACGTCAAGGAGCACGAGCTGATAGGGATGCAATCCCGCTGCGGGCACGGCGAGTTCGATGGCACGCTGCTGCGTGTCCGCGGTGTCGACGTGATAGCCCGACTCGACGAGGAGCTCGGTGAGAGCCTCGATGATGAGGGGGTCGTCTTCGACCAGGAGGATGCGGGTTGACAAGATGTGCCTCCAAATCGCGTTTGATGCGAACGGTGCCGGTGATTTCGGGCATGTGTCTCCATTGTAAAATCGCGCGGCACTAACGTTATGTGACACTTCTGTAAGTGGGGTTTACGCAAGCGATACCTCGCCATTTGCGAGCGATTGGCCTCCAGTTGTCGGTGCTCGTCTAAGCTATAATGGCTGCGTTCAGACAACGATTACCATGAGAGCTGATCTTCAAGATGAACACGCCACTGCAGAACATGCCATCGCCCATGCAAGAGAAGACGACCGTCATGTCACCGGTGTCACTTTCCCATGGTGCGGACGGACGATCGTTCGAGGGCGGGCGCGGGCCAGCGCATTCAGGCGGGGGTCACTGGCGCGACAAGCCCGCAAGCACGCCGAACGGCTCTCGCGGGCGCCGTGTTCTCATCGCGCTCGGCGTCGTTCTCGCCGTGCTCGTCATCGCCTATGGAGGCGGCGTCGTCTTGTTCGGCAACGTGTGCTACCCCAACACGGTCATTGCCGACACCGATGTATCGCTTATGACCCGCGACACTGCGATTTCACGCGTCCGTTCGTCCGCGGAGGGCTATAGGCTCACGGTTGAGGGCGATGGCTTTACCTGGACGTTCGATCCGGAGTCCGCCAGTGAGGTGATTGACGCGGAGGCCGCGGTCGATCGCACCATCGGTGCGAACGATCCGTTCGAGTGGCCGGTCCGCCTGGTTGAGGCGCTCTCCAATACTGATTCCAATGATGCCGTCGAGTCGAGTGCCGATGGTGCTGAGGAGGTCTCACTCGACCAGATCGACCTGCCGCAAGGATTCGACCGCGATGCCTTCCTCGCCGATTTGGATGCTGCCCTCGATGCATTTAATGAGACGCGCACTGGTACGTTCGACGCCGCGGGAGCGTATGACGCCGATGCGGGCAAGTTCACGCTGGAAAAGGCGCGTTCCAATCAAAGGCTCGACAAGGAGGCCATTGAGGTCGCCGCGTTGCGGGCGATTTCGACCCTGAGTAAAAGCGTGACGCTCGATGAGGGGAGCTTTGTTCCGCTCGCGGGCGGGGCATCGGAGTCTGAGCTGCAGGCCGCGATAGATCAAGCCAATAGCTTGATTGGAACCGATGTCGATTTGAAGATGGGCGGATCGGTGGTCGCTACGCTCGACGGGGCCACGTTTGTCCAGTGGATGACGTTCGACGAGTCCCTCAAGCCCACATTGAGTACGGAACCCCTTGCCCAGTGGGTGCGTGATCTTGCGGAGACTAAGCTCGACACCATCGGTTGCCAGAGGACGTATACGCGTCCAGACGGCAAGGTCGTCACGGTTTCGGGTGGCACCTATGGTTGGAATAGCGACGAGCAACAGTTGGTGACGCTCCTGCAGGAGGCCGTCGCGAACAAGCAGGTAGGCGAGATCGACATCCCGACGCTCCAGAATGCCGCCGTTTGGACGGCCAAGGGCGAGAAGGACTGGGGTGCCTACTGCGATATCGACCTCACCGAGCAACATTGCCGCTATTACGATGCGTCGGGCAATATCCTGTGGGAGAGTGGCTGCGTGACGGGCAACCCGAATGAGGGGGACGCCACGCCCACCGGTGTGTACATCTTGAATGCCAAGCGTCAAAACGAGACGCTCATCGGCATGGATATGGATAAAGACGGTGAGCCTGACTACCGTTCGCCTGTTGCGTACTGGATGCCGTTTGTGGGCAATCTCATTGGTCTGCACGATGCGAGTTGGCAGTCGCCCTCCGTGTTCACGAATCCGACTGCATATCTATGGGCGGGTAGCCACGGTTGCATCAATCTTCCCACGGATAAAGCGGGGGAACTCTACAACCTCATTCAAGTGGGCGATTGCGTGATCGTGCACAACTAGGCCATGCACATGCCGCACCGGTCGCAGGCACGCAGGGCGGAGGGAGCCACGGCGATGCCTCCCTTGGCCGTTTCACGTAGCGACGAGGGGAGGGCGTGCCCCACATTGAGCATGACCTTTGCCATCTCGTCAAGCGGCACGAGGGCGTGCACGCCCGAGAGCACGAGCTGAGCCGAGGTGAATGCTGCCGCGACACCGATGGCATTACGGTTTTGACAGGGCACCTCGACGAGCCCGCCCACAGGGTCGCACACAAGGCCGAGAAGGTTGGAAAGGGTGATCGACGCCGCATCGAGCGCCTGTGCGGGCGTTCCCCCATGCATTTGGACCAACGCCGCCGCCGCCATGGCCGCTGCAGATCCGACTTCAGCCTGACAGCCGCCCTCCGCACCCGCCACGCAGGCGGACGTTGAGAGGATGAGCCCTACTGCCGCTGCGCAATACAAGGCTTCCTCGATCATCGTGTCGATTGCATCCCGGTCATGTGCCAGCTTAGGCGCCACTGCGAGCACGCATCCCGGCACGACACCCGCGGAGCCGGCGGTGGGGGCTGCGACGATGACGCCCATGGTTGCCGAGCGCTCGAGCACCGCCATCGCACGCGCGACCGCCTCGGTTTGTGTCGAGCCAAGGAGGCTTGGGGCATGCAGCGCGCTTCCGAGATGGACACGTTGTGCTTCGCCGTTGAGGAAGCCCCCAAGGGAGCGCTGCGGATCTACGAGGGGTTTGGTCGTTTCCTCGCGCATGACATTAATCACGCGCTCCATGCAGCGACGCGCGCGATCGGCGCCAACCATGCGCTCTTCGCGCATGCGCATGACGTGTCCGATGTTCGAATCGTGCTCTACGCACGCTTGGAGCAGCTGCGCCGCGTCATCGAATAGATCGGGTACGGAGATTCCGGGGCCCAGGGTAGCGACCGAGCCGGGGAGCTCGATGAAGGTCGCGTAGGTCACCAGGTCGAGCGAGCGGACGATGGGAAGCACGCCATGCTGTGGTGCGCCATCGGTCTCAAAGACCGAATACGCATGCCCGCCCTGCTCCGTGCGGTACGTGCGGCAGAAGGCGATATTCATGTGGGCTTTCGCGAGGGCGCCGGTGAGCGCGGCGAGGGCCCCCGGAGCATCAAGGTGAGCGACGAAGAGCGTCGTGTACAGCCCCGAGATCTCAACGTGGACGCCATTGATCGCGCTGATGCGCATCTTACCTCCGCCAAGGCTCTCGCCGCGCACATTGCACGACGATCCCTTCGAGCTTTCGAGTGCAATGTCAACCGTATTGGGATGGATCGAGGGGTCGTCTCCGCCTATGACGAACTTGTAGTCGAGTCCTTTTCCTTTTGCGAGCGAGAACGCATCACGGATGCGTTCGTCATCCGTATCAAGCCCGAGGACACCTGCCACGAGCGCGCGGTCGGTGCCGTGGCCGCGGTACGTATGGGCAAAGCTGTTCCACAGGGTAAAGGTGACGTGTGTGGGCTCGCCCTCGAGCAAGGTCGCGGCAACGCGAGCGCATCGTAGGGCACCGGCCGTGTGCGAGGACGAGGGGCCCACCATGATTGGCCCTAAGATCTCGAACGCAGAGGTGGTCGCAAACGAAAGCGGCTTGGTGGGCATGGTCTCTCCTTGTCGACGGGCGCGCATGGGGTTTACGCCCTGCGCTCAGCTTCGCTTTGCTCAGAAATCGCGCAGGGCGTAAACCCCATGCGCGCCCTGACCATCACGAATCCGAACATCCAGCGTTCAAATCACGCAACAACAAAATAAGTGTAGCGAATCGTCGGGGCGAGCTGCACCGGAGCGATCGCGCCCGTCCGATGGCTTCGAGTGGGTAAATGCAGGAACCCCACACATCTTGCCTCGAAGCGATTTCTGAGCAGCGCGAAGCTGAGCGCAGAGGCAAGATATGTGGGGTTCCGGACAGGTTGACGGACTAGAGCGCCATCGGGCGGGCGCGGTCGATACGGGCGAGGCAGTCGTCGCGGCCGATGAGCGCCATGGTCTCACCGAGCGGGGGGCTCACCATGTTGCCGCATTCTGCCACGCGCACGGCGCCGAACACCAGGCGCTTCTTCACATCGAGTACCTCGGGTAGAGGCTCGAGCGCGCCGTCGATGTTCTCGGCCGTCCAGTCGGTCACGGCCTCAAGTGCGGTACGCGCGGCGTCGAGCACCGCACCCATGCCCTCCTTGGCGAGGCCCTTGGACACGGATTTCTCGTCGTACGCGAGCGTCTCGGCGGTGGCGAAGACGGGCGCGGCAACGGTCGCGGCGTCGGCTGGCATCTTGGTGCGCGGGCGAACGATCTCGGCAAGGGCGTCGAGCCATGCCGCATCGGCTTCGAAACCCTCCTTAATCAGCCCGGCCTTGAGCAGCTCCGGCAGCATGATCTGATCGGCGAAGTCGGCGTTGGACATCGCGTTGATGTACTCGGCGTTCATCCAGTCGAGCTTCTTGGGATCGAAGGTCGCGGGGTTCTTGGAGATGCGCTCCAGGCTGAACTGGCTTGCGAGTACGTCGCGCGGGATGACCGTGGTCTCGCCATCGAGCGACCAGCCGAGCAGCGCCAGGTAGTTCACGAAGGCGTCGGACAGGTAGCCGGCGTCGCGGTACTCCTCCACGGAGGTGGCGCCGTGGCGCTTGGAGAGCTTCTTGCCGTCGGCACCCAAGATCATGGAGATATGGGCGAACACGGGTACCGGGGCGCCCATAGCCTCGTAGACCATGACCTGGCGGGGGGTGTTGGAGAGGTGGTCGTCGCCGCGGATGACGTGGGTGATGCCCATGAGCGCGTCGTCCACCACGGTGGCGAAGTTGTACGTGGGGGTTCCGTCGGAGCGGAAGATCACGAAGTCATCGAGCTCCTTGGCGTCGAAGGTGACCTCGCCGTGGACGGCGTCGTTGATCACGACGTTGCCGCGATCCTCCGGCACCTTGATGCGCAGGACGTAGGGCTCGCCGGCGTCGATGCGCGCCTGGGCCTCCTCCGGCGAGAGGTCGCGGCAGCGGCGCTGATAGCCCTGGAAGGGGTCCTTGCGGGCCTGGGCGGCCTCGCGGTCGGCGGCCAGCTGCTCGGGCGTGCAGAAGCAGGGGTAGGCTTTGCCCTCGGCGAGCAGGCGCTCGGCGGTCTGCTTGTAGAGGTTCAGGCGCTCGGTCTGCGAATAGGGGCCGAAGTCACCGCCGACCTCGGGGCCCTCGTCCCAGTCGAGTCCCAGCCAGCGCATGGCGCGCAGGATGATCTGGGTGTTCTCGTCGGTGGAGCGGGTTGGGTCGGTGTCGTCGATGCGCAGGATGAAGGTGCCGCCATTGGCGCGGGCGAAGGCCCAGTTGTAGATGGCGGTGCGGGCGCCGCCGATGTGCAGCTTGCCGGTGGGCGAGGGCGCAAAGCGGACGCGGACGGAATCGCTCATTCTCGTGCTCCTTGTGGTTGCAGAAGGCATACGTTCAAACAGAGCCATTATAGCGTTCGCATGTTGTTCGCTTGACGATGCGCGCGAAAAGCGCATGCGCGGTACAATCGTTCAGCTACATGCCCGGCGGAATGGTAACGGTCGCCGGGCGTCTAAATGAAAGGGGCATCCATGCCAACTGAGAATCGTTCCACCATGGAACCGGCTCGCGCCGCCGACTTCGGCGCAGATTCCTTCGTCTTCACCTCCGAGTCGGTCACTGAGGGTCACCCCGACAAAATCGCGGACCAGATCTCCGACGCCATTCTCGACGCCATCCTCGCGAAGGAGGCCGAGCTCGAGGCTAAGGGCTATATCGCACCCAGCGGCCAGCCGGCCAAGCTCGAGAACGTCCGCTGCGCATGCGAGACCTTCGTCACCACCGGCACCGTGATCGTTGCCGGCGAGATCCGCACGGAGGCCTACATCGATGTGCAGAATATCGCGCGCGAGGTCGTTCGTCGCATCGGGTACGACCGTGCCAAGTTCGGCTTCGACTGCGACACCTGCGGCGTGCTTAACCTTATCCACGAGCAGAGCCCCGATATCGCGCAGGGCGTGGACGAGTCCTTCGACGCCCAGGCCGGCCGCACCACCGACCCGCTCGACCTCATCGGCGCGGGTGACCAGGGTATGATGTTCGGCTACGCGTCCAACGAGACGCCTACGCTCATGCCGATGCCGCATTATCTGTCCAGCCGCCTGGCGGAGCGCCTCGCCGCGGTGCGCCACGACGGCACGCTGCCGTATCTGCGCCCCGACGGCAAGACCCAGGTCACCGTTCGCTACGAAGGCGGGCGCCCCGTCGCGGTGGAGACCATCGTCATCTCCACGCAGCATGCACCCGAGATCGAGGACATGTCCGTCATCGAGGCCGACATGCGCGAGCACGTGATCGCACCCGTCATGGAGGCCGCGGGCATCCCGTGGGAGGGTGCGACCCTCTACGTGAACCCCACTGGCCGCTTCGTGGTGGGCGGCCCCATGGGCGACACCGGCCTCACCGGCCGCAAGATCATCGTCGATACCTACGGCGGCATGGGCCGCCACGGTGGCGGTGCGTTCAGCGGTAAGGATTGCACCAAGGTCGACCGCTCCGCCGCGTACGCCGCGCGTTGGGTTGCCAAAAACGTGGTTGCCGCGGGTCTCGCCGACCGCTGCGAGATCGAGCTCGCCTACGCCATCGGCGTGAGTTACCCGCTGTCCATCATGGTTGATACGTTCGGCACGGGTGCGGTCGACGAAGTCACCATCACCGAGGCCGTCAAGCACGTGTTCGATCTGCGTCCTGGCGCGATCATCCGCGACCTGGACCTGCGTCGTCCCATCTACGAGAAGACGGCCGCCTACGGCCACTTCGGTCGCGAGGACGAGGACTTCACCTGGGAGTGCACCGACCGCGTGGCAGAGCTCCGCGCCGCGTGCGGGCTGGCCGAGTAGCGGTTTTCGCATGGCGGGCCAGGAATCGCTCTTTCCCGAATTGAATACGGCCGATCAGGGGGCGTCTGCGCAAGCGGGCGCCCTTCGCCCCCTAGGAGGGGCCGTACCCGGTGGAGACGTGGCGCGGGCGGCCTCGGAGCCCGTGTTGGGCTATGTCTCCGTGGTGATCGACATCCCGGCACGAGCGCTGTCCGAGCCCTTCGCCTACGCAGTGCCTTCCGCGCTGGATGGTGGCTGCCGGGTGGGCACCACGGTGCTCGTGCCGTTTGGGCGCCGCGTTGAGGCGGGGTATGTGGTTGCGCGCGCGGGCACCCTGGGGGAGCTCCCGGGCGCGGAGGGCCTCGACCCCGCGCGCATCAAGCCGGTTCGTGACGTCGTTGCCGCTCCGGCGTTCTCCACCGCCTCCGCCGAGCTCGCGTTTTGGATGAGCCGCGAATACGTGGCGCCGCTCTCCGAGTGCCTGCGCCTGCTGCTGCCCCCGGGTGGCGCCGGCAAGGTCGTGCGTCAGGAGGACGGATCGTATGCGTATGAACCGCCGGCGGTGACGCCCGTCACGGCCCGCTGGGTGAGCCTCACCGAGGAGGGGCGTTCGTTCGAGCCGGCGGAGCGCGCCGTGCGTCAGCGCCAGCTCATCGAGGCGCTCTCCTGCGGACCCGTCACTACGCGTGAACTCAATCTCATGAACGGCGACCTGTCCGCCACGATCCGCGCGCTCGAGAAGCGCGGTGTGGTGACGGTGGAGGAGCGCCGCAGCTGGCGCGGGTGCGAGGGCTCGACCACGCTGTCTTCCGCGAACGCCGCGGCGCCCAAAGAGCTCACGGCGGGGCAGCGAAGTGCCCTCAACGCGATCGCGCGCGCGACCGAGACCGCATCCGGCGATGTGGTCCTGGTGGACGGCGTCACCGGTTCGGGTAAGACCGAGGTCTACCTCGCCGCCATCGAGCGCGTCCTCGCCCAGGGCTGCTCCGCCTGCGTGCTCGTGCCTGAGATCTCGCTCACGGCCCAGACCGTGGGCCGCTTCCGATCACGTTTCGGCGACGCGGTCGCGGTGTTCCACTCGCGCCTCTCTGCGGGAGAGCGCTTGGATCAATGGGACATGGTGCGCTCCGGTGCCGCCCGTGTGGTGGTGGGCGCGCGTTCGGCGCTCTTCTGCCCGCTTGCCGACCTCGGACTCATCGTCATCGACGAGGAGCACGAGCAGAGCTACAAGCAGGGGAGCAGCCCTCGTTACCATGCGCGCGAGGTTGCCGCCAGGTTGGCGCGGCTCCACGGGTGCGCCCTGGTGCTGGGGTCCGCCACGCCGTCGGCCGAGGCGCTTGCGCGATGCGAGGCGGGCACGTTCGGAGGCGCCCGCTGGACCCGGGTCGAGATGCCCGAGCGCCCCGGCACCGCGTGCCTGCCCGAGGTCATCGTTGCCGACCTGCGCCGCGAGTTCGCCTCCGGCAGCCGCTCCATCTTCTCAAAGCCTTTGCTCGACGCGCTCGATGAGGTTGTGGAGAAGCGCCAGAAGGCCGTGCTGCTCCACAACCGCCGTGGGTTCGCGAGCTTCCTCATGTGCCGTGAGTGCGGGTGCGTTCCCACGTGCAAGCACTGCTCCACGGCGCTCACCTATCATGAGCGCACGCACACGCTCGAGTGCCATACCTGCGGTTCCTCCTATCGCGTGCGGCCATACCCCGAGTACGGCAGCGCCTGTCCCAAATGTGGGAGCCGCTACCTCGCCAAAATGGGGCTGGGCACCCAGCAGGTCGAGGACGCCCTGCGCGCGCTGCTGCCCGGGGATGTGGCGGTAATCCGCATGGACGCCGATTCCACGCGCACCAAGGGCGCGCATCAAAAGCTACTTGAGCAGTTCGATGCAGCCGAATGCGCGGTGCTGCTCGGCACGCAGATGATCGCCAAGGGCCTGGACTTTCCCGAGGTGACGCTCGTGGGTGTGATCAATGCCGACTACGCCCTCAAGATGCCCGACTTCCGCGCGGGGGAGCGCGCGTTCGACCTCCTCGAGCAGGTCGCGGGTCGCGCCGGTCGCGGTGAGGACCCGGGTCGCGTGATCATCCAGACCTACCTGCCCGACGAACCCGTTATCCGTGCTGTCAAATTGCATAATCGGTCCTTGTTTACCGAGCATGACCTGGGCATGCGTCGTGAGGCCCTGTATCCGCCGTACGTGCGGCTCGCCAACGTGCTGGTGTGGGGAAGGGAGGAATGCGCCACTCGTGGCCTGGTCGTGCGTATCGCGGAGGAGCTCCGCGCCGAGTTCGGATTGGACGAGGCTCCCATGTTGCACCCGGCGGTCGAGATCGGCAGCGCCAACGGAGAGTTTTCGTCTCGCGAGCTATTGGGTCGTCCGCAGATCTTGGGACCCACACCGTGTGTGATCGAGCGGGCCAAGGACCGGTATCGTTTCCATATCATCGTCAAGGCGCCGCTTGGCTGTGATTTGTCCGGAGCCCTGAGCGCATCGGTCTCGCGCGCCGGCACGCGTCCCGGTGTGAGCATCGCCGTCGACGTCGATGCCTTCGACCTTATGTAGTGGGTCTCAATTGGGGACAGGTGCAAATTGAGACGTACGCGCCGGTGGAGATGCTTCGTGCGCACATATCGCCCATCACCTCGCAAGGCAATGCGGGTACTATAGAACACGGTGAATACGTGCGGGTTTGAGCCCGCGTACGAAAGGAAGACCATGGAGATCAACGGTATCGTGCTGTCGCCGGACCCGCGTCTGCGCCAGGAGTGCGCCGAGGTCGAGGAAATCAACTCCGACCTGCGCGCCCTCGTGGAGCGCATGAAGGTCCAGATGTTCGAGAACGGCGGCTGCGGCCTGGCCGCCCCGCAGGTGGGCGAGGCCATCCAGCTCGCCATCGTGGACACCGAGTATACCTCCGAGAAGGATTACGACCCCTACGTCCTCATCAATCCGGTGATCGTGGAGCAGTCCGACAACCTCGTGCCTTACAACGAGGGCTGCCTGTCCATACCGGGCATTAATTGCGAGATCAGCCGTCCCGATCACGTGGTGGTCGAGGCCTATAACCTCGAGGGCGAGTGCATTCGCTACGAGGCCGCCGGCGACCTGTTCTGTGTGTGCCTTCAGCACGAGATCGATCACCTGCACGGCAAGACGATGTTCGAGCGCCTGCTCCCCAAGCAGCGCATGCATGCTATGAAGCAGTATCAAGAGGCGCTTGCTCGTGGCGCAAAGCCGGGCGAGACGGAGTAGCCATGCGCGTCGTCTTTATGGGTACGCCCGCCTTCGCCGTGCCTTCGCTTCGCAAGCTCGCCGCCGCCCACGATGTCGCCTTGGTGCTCACGCGTCCGGACGCCGTGCGCTCGCGCGGCAAGAAGCTCGAGCCGTCGCCGGTCAAGGAGGCCGCGCTTGGGCTTGGCTTGCCCGTGATGGAGGCCAATCGCATGACGCCCGAGGTGCTCGACGCCCTGCGCGCTGCCGAGGCCGACATTTTTTGCGTTGCCGCCTACGGCTGCATCCTGCCCGATGAGGTGCTCACCATGGCCCCTCACGGCTGCGTGAACGTTCACGCCTCGCTGCTTCCGCGTTGGCGCGGTGCGGCTCCCATCCAGCGTTCCATCCTGGAGGGTGATGCCGAGACCGGCGTGTCCATCATGCGTATCGGCCACGGCGTGGACACGGGCGCGTATTGCGCTCAGGCGAGCTGCCCGGTCCCGGGCAAGTCCGCTGATGAGTTGACGGCCGAGTTGGCCGAGCTCGGCGGCGAACTGCTGGTGAGCACGCTTCCCGCCATCGCGGACGGTTCGGCCGTCTGGACCGAGCAGGATGAGTCGCTCGTGACGCATGCCGCAAAGATCGTCAAGGCGGAGTTGCGCCTCGATCCCACTGTGAGCGCCCAGAGTAACGAGCGTCGTGTGCTGGCATCTTCCGATGCGGCACCCGCACGCTGCATCGTTGCCGGTAAGCCGGTGCGCATCATGCGTGCCGCCGTCGCGAGCCACGCGCCCTGCCTGACAGGAGGCGTGTGTTTCATGAGCGATAAGCGCTTATCGCTCGCATGTGCCGACGACGTTCTCGAGGTCACCTCCATCAAGCCCGACGGCAAGCGCGAAATGGACGCTGCGTCTTTCTGCGCGGGCATACGAGAGGAGACCGCCGAATGGAGCAAGCTCGCCTAGGCGGTTTACGGGGTGTGTTAGGGGGGCGTGCCCCAATGGCGCGCGAAATTGACACAGTTGGGGACGTACCCCAATTGCACCATTGGGGTTGGAGATAAGGAGGAGAGATGGCACGGCTGTCACCGGCGCGACGCGTTGCGCTGACCGTATTGAGCGAAGCCGAGCGAACGGGTCGCTACGCCCGCGAGCTCCTGCCGCATGCCGCCGAGTCCGCGGCACCCGACCCTCGCGACGCCGCGTTCGCTTTGCGCCTTGCTTTGGGGGCAACGGCCACCGCCGGATGTCTTGACGATGCCCTTGCCCCTCATATCGCGAAACCAAAAGCGCTCGAGTCTTCTGTCCGCATGGCTCTGCGCATCTCCGCCTTCGAGTCCCTGTATCTCAATACCGCGCCCGAGGTCGTGGTAAGCCAGGGTGTCGAGCTCGTTCGGAGCGTCTCGCGCGGAGCCGCCGGACTCGCCAACGCCGTGTTGAGACGCGTGTGCGAGAACCGGCTCACTTTTCTGAGCGCCGAGGACGTTGCCGAGAGCCATCGCGAGACGGTTGCCCGCGCGCGCCGTGCCGGACTGCCCGTGTGGCTCGTGCGCAGGATCGTGGACTCCCTGGGTGAAGCTGACGCGCAGGATGTGCTGAATACCCAGCTTGAGTCGGCGCCCATATCCGTACACGTGAACCCGCTGCGCACCGATGCCGTGGCGGAAGCGCTTGGGGAGGACGGTGCCACCGCGCTGGGCCTTCCTGGTGCCATGTGCGTCGACCGTGTGGGAGCGCTTGTTCGTGCCGGCGCCTTTGAGCGGGGTGACCTGGTAGCCTCTGACTACCACGCACAGCTGATCGCGGCCGCCGCCACCCGTGAGGGAACATGTTTGGAGATCGGTGCGGGGCGTGGCACCAAGACCTTCATGATGATGGCTCATGCCAAACGGCGTGACTTGGACCATGATCACCTCGCGCTCGACTTGTACGAGGGCAAATGCCAGGCGAACGCCCAGCGCGTGGACCGCTCTGGTCTAGGTGAGATACGTTTTGTCGCCGGCGATGCGACCGATTTGGATGCCTGTTTGGCCGTGTTGGACAAAGAGTATCGCCATGCTGCTAGATTCGACACCGTGTTCGTCGACGCGCCGTGCTCGGGTACCGGCACCATGCGTCGCCATGACGAGATTCCCTGGCGCCTCACGCCGCAGGAGTGTGATCGCGACCTGCCTAAGCTGCAGCTCGCCATGCTCCGCGCCGCCGCAGACCGCGTGGCGCCCCACGGGGAGCTTATCTACGCCACTTGCTCGGTGCTGCGGGCCGAGAACGTCGGGGTCGTGACCGCGTTTTTGGCCTCGCCGGAAGGGGAGGGCTTTGTACCCATCTCGGTGTCCGATGCCCTGCGCGACGCGGGAAGTGCGTACGTAGCGGCAGCGCACGATCTCGCCGTATGCGAAAATGCTGACGGGCTATTCCAGAGCCATCCCACTCGCGATGGATTCGATGGCCACTTCTGTGCGCGCTTTGTCCGGAAGTAGCCCTGGCAACCTCAATTACGTATCTGTACTTAATTGAGGTCAACTTTCGCGTCTTGTCTTACGCGTGCGGGCAATTCTCGCAGGCGCAGCCGGAGGAGCTGGGCTCTGGCGCGCTCGTGGCCGGAGTTACCGACCCGCCGTTGCGTTGGTCGGTGTTGTAGAAGCCCGACCCTTCGAACTTGATGCCGCTTGCGCTGAAGACCTTGTCGGCCATGCCGCCGCATGCGGGACAGGCGACCGCGGGATGTTCGGTCATGCCGTGCTCAACCTCGAATACATTGCCACATGCGCTGCAGCGATAGTCGTAACGTGCCATTATTCTCACCCAAATCTCTCAAAGGCGCCCGCCGGTCTAAGCCTGGCGGGCGCAAAACGTGTACGCGGGATACTTTACCCCATCATGCCCACGATGTCCGAGTCTGCAGTTCAAGACATCCATAAATCGCACGCGCACGATATGCCAAAGGAGGGTCGAGGCGCATACCAGCGGTGTGAAGAGCGTGCCGAGGGCGGGCTCTAGATACCCCCCCTGGCCAAATGCGCATCCGAAGCGGCGCGGCGCAGGATCACCCGGCAAAGCGCCCCGTCTCGTTCATGACGATGGCCATGGGTTGCTCGTTTTCTACGAGGTCCGCCTCATCTGCCTGCCAGCTCCAGTTGCCCTCGGCGGTGCCGGGTACGTTCATGCGAGCCTCGTCGCCCAACCGCAGCACGTCCTGGATCTGCATCATAACCACGTCGGCATTGCTGCCGAGCGCTTGGTTCAAGATCTCGGTGGCGATGTAGCGCGAACCCTCCACGCTTCCGTCCGAGCAGAACGAGCGTCGGCAGAAGCCCACGAGGGTCGAAGTGTCATGCGTGGAGATGTAGAGCACCTTCTCCTTGTGCGGGTGAATACCCTGGCGCACGTCGTAGTCGGCGAACTCGAGCACGTCCATGCCGGGGAAGCCCGTGCTTGCCAGAAGGCCGCGCACGCCGGGTGTGAGGATGCCCAAATCCTCGGCGATGAGCGGCAATGGCCCCATTTCCTCGTAAGCGCGCTCGAACAGGTCGATGCCGGGACCGGGCATCCACTGGCCGTCCGCGCCGGTACCGCCGGCGGGGATGCCGAAGTAATTGTGGAAGCCAACGAAGTGGTCCAGACGCACGCGGTCATACAGCTTGAAGCTGCGACGCAGGCGCGCGAGCCACCATACGTAGCCGTCGGCCTTCATGGCGTCCCAGTGGTAGGTGGGGTTGCCCCACACTTGTCCGGTGGCGGAGAAGCGGTCGGGTGGGACGCCGGCGATCTCGTAGGGCATCCCGTCCTTGCCTAGACTGAACATATCGGGTTCGCTCCAGGCGTCGGCTGAGTCGTCGGCCACGTACATGGGGATATCGCCGATGATCTGGATGCCGTGCTCGTTGGCATACGTGCGCATCTCGGCCCACTCGCGCTCAAATCGGAATTGGGCGAAGGCGTGGAAGCGAGCGCGATCGGAGAAGCGCTGATCGGCGAAGATGGAAACGTTGTAGCGCCTCAGCTCGGCCGGCCATGTATGCCAGGAGGTGCCGCCCAGCGCATCTTTGACGGCCATGAAGGCGCAGTACGGATCGAGCCAGCTCTCGTTCTCCAAGGCGAAGTCAAAGAACTTCCTGCTCGTGAATCCGCCTTGAGATTTGAACTGCTTGTAGGCATGAGCGAGCTCGACGGCGGACTCCTCCAGCAGGTTCGCGTTGCCCGCGAAGGCCGAGGGGCCGGCGTAGGGCGAACCGAAGGCGTCGGTGGGGTTTACCGGCAGGACCTGCCAATAGCGCATGCCCATGGCCGAGAGGTGGTCGATGAAGCGCCGCGCGGGGGCACCCAGCGTGCCGGAACGTCCGCCCGTGTTGGGAATCGAGGTGATGTGCGCCACCACGCCTGCGCCGCGGTCGAGCGGCTTTTGCAGGCGTTGCGTGCGGTGCGCATACACCAAGGAGCTGCCGAGCGGCCACAAGCGCACCTCGGCGCAGCCGTCTTGCCCGCGCTCGAGGTCCGCGCCCGAGATGAGGTCCACGGCGCCGTCGTTTTCCACCGGCACGCGCACCGAGCGCGAATTGGAAAGGCTATGGTTGATGAGTAGCGAGACCACCTGGCCGTCGGCGCCGCGGCGCTTCACACACAGCACGTCATCGTTGAGAGCGAAGCTCTCGAGCGTACCGTCGATCAAAAACGGCAGCGCGCGACGGAGCATCGAAGTGTTGCGCACCATGGTGAGCATGTCGCGATCGCGCGCATCCTCGGGCGTGGGCAGCGTGCGGCGATTGCCGGGGTCGGAGAGGCCCTCAAGGCCGTATTCGTCGCCGTAGTAGATGGAGGGGACACCGGGAAACGTCATCTGCATGAGCGTGGCAAGCCAGAAGCGCCCTTTGGCGAGACCCATCGAGTTCTCGTCCAAGCGGAAGCGCCCACGCTCCTCCTCGGGCAGTTGAGACTCGTTGGGGCCGCCGCCCAGCACGGAGGCGATGCGCGGCTTGTCGTGGCTGCCGAGCAGGTTGAGGCAGCAGGAGAGCGCCTCAGGCGGGTAGTTCTCGCGGAGGGTCTCCAGACGCTCGGCGCATTGATGCGCGGTCTCGCCTCCCACAAGGAAGCCAAGGATGGCGTCGCGCAGTGGGTAGTTCATGGCCGAGTCGAGCTCATCGCCCAACAAGTAGCGGCGCAGCTCGCTGTAGCTCACCTTGTTCGAGGCGTCCTCCCACACCTCGCCCAGCAGCAGGCCATCGGGGCGCTCTTCGAGCACTGCGCTCTTAATCTCCGCGATGAGTTCATCGGACAGTTCGTCGGCAACGTCGAGGCGCCAGCCGCGCGCGCCGGCGCGTAGCCATGTGCGAATCACGCCGTCCTTGCCGAGCAAGAGATTGCGCACGTGTTCGGATTTCTCGTTGAGGGCGGGCATATTATCGATGCCCCACCATGAGTCGTATGTGCCATCCTCGTGCCAGCAGTAGGCGTCGCGCCAGGGCGAATCCTCGCTTTGCCACGCGCCCGTGCCGGGGTAGTTTCCAAAACGGTTGAAGTAGATGGAATCGTCGCCCGTGTGGTTGAACACGCCATCGAGGATGAGCGAGATGCCCATGGCGGCCGCGTCATCGGCAAGGCGGCGGAAATCTTCCTCCGTGCCGAGCATCGGGTCGATGCTGAGGTAATCGCCCGTGTCGTAGCGGTGGTTGCTCAGCGCTTCGAATATCGGGTTGAGGTAGATGGCAGTGATGCCCATGCCCTTAAGGCGCGGCAGGTCTTCCCTGATGCCTTCAAGGGAGCCGCCGTAAAAGTCCCAGCTGCGAATCGACTTGTCCTCGTTGCGGTCATAGACGGGAGGCTCCTCCCAGCGTTCGACCAGATGCTTGCCAGGTCCTTTGCGCGGTTTGGCAACGACTGCCTGCGCGCGCTCGCGCCACTTGGCGTCGCGGCGGTAGCGATCGGGGAAGATCTGATATACCATGCCCCGTTCGTACCACGAGGGGCGGTGCTCGCGGTGCTTGTATACGGTGATTTGGAAGGACGGAACGTCATTGCGGTCGGTGTACATCACGCCTTGACCGCCCGTTGAACCATCGCGCGCGCCCACGCGCACCTGGGCGCCATCGGAGGTGGTGACGATGAAGCTGTACCAGATGAGGCACGGCTCATGGCAGGGAATATCGGCGACGAGTGTGTTGTTGTCGCCGAGAGTCATGGGGATGAGCGCTTCGCCTCGGCCATCGACCCAGGTGCGGACTTCACCCTTGAGGAAGCTCGCATCTGCCTCCTCGACGCTGAGGGAGATGTGGACGGTCGTACCGACGCAAACGGCACCGAAGGGAACGCGGTGCTCTGAGCGGCGGGAGTTGTGAATCAGCTTCATGAGGGTAACCGTTGGGGATTCGGGAATAATGCGCGTACATTATACAGGTAGGAGGGGTCGTCTGGAATTGCGAGCGGCGCGGTCGGCGTGTGCTGGGCGCAAGGCCAGGGGCATTGGACGGGGGCGTTGTTGTGCCGGTGATGCCGCGAATGGGACGCGCGGCGAAGCAATAAATAGTGAGCCGGATGAAATCCGGCTCACTTGCTCGTGGAGTTGCAAGGGGGGGCATTAAGGCTACTTCTTGCTCCCACGGCGCGTCGCCTTGGGAACGGTCTTCATGGTCGGCTGGGAGGCCGGTTTTGCCGTGGTGGCAGCTGCGGCGGGTTTGGTCGCAGCAGTGGTTGTTGCCGGCTTGGCGGTGGTTGCCTTAGTCACAGTGGCGGCTGCGGCGGACGTGGTAGTGGCAGGCTTGGCCGCAGGGGCTGCCGCAGCCGACTTGGCCGCCGTCTTGGTCGCAGTGACCTTTGGGGCCGCGGATGTGGTGGCGCTGGCCTTCGAGGTGGCAGGCTTTGCTGCTGCCGCCTTTGTCGAAGCGGTCTTGGGGGTTGCTGCCCTCGTCTTGGCAGTCTTGGCAGCTGTTGCTTTGGCGACAGGTGCCTTCGTTTCGGCCGTCTTGGTGTTTGCCGTCGTCTTTGCAGCGGCGGTCGCCTTGGCAGTCGGGGTCTTGGTCGCCGGTGCCTTTGCGGGGGTGGTCGTCTTGGCGGCGGCGCTCGCTTTGGCAGCAGCGGCCTTGGTCGTCGTGGTCTTCTTGGTCGCTGTGGACTTGGTCGCGGCGGTCTTGGACGCGGCCGGCTTAGCGGCGGCCTTGCGTGTGGTGGCCTTCTTCGCCGGAGCGGGTTTCTCGGCAGACTCCTTCTTCACTTCCGTCTTGGGTTCAGCATCGGTCTCGACGGCGGGGGAGAGCTCCTGCTTGGGCTTTTCGACAACTTCGGACTGTGGCTGCGGCATCGGGATCTCGGGATGCAGGTTGTGATAGAGGGTGATGTAGGCGTCGGCGGAGCGCTTCCAGCTAAAGTCCGCCTTCATGGCGTTTTCGACCAAGCCGTTGAAGGCATCACGGTTATCCCAGAACAGGTGGGCGGCACGGAAGACGGCGTCAGCCATTTCGTCACCGTTGAAGTGGGTAAACGAGAAGCCGGTGCCCTCCCCGGTGTACTGGTTGTACGGGATGACCGTGTCTTTGAGGCCACCCGTCTCGCGTACGATGGGAAGCGTGCCGTAGCGCATGGCGATCATCTGCGATAAGCCACAGGGCTCGAACAGCGACGGCATGAGGAAGAGGTCGGCTCCGGCGTACATGCGCTGCGAGAGCGCGGGGTCGAATTGGATGCGCACCGCCATAGTGCCGGGGTACTTGCCCTCAAAATAGCGCAGGGCGTTCTCGTACTCGGTGTCGCCGGTGCCCAGAACCGCGACCTGGACGCCGCCAGAGAGGATACGATCGAGAGCGTAGGTTACGAGGTCCATGCCCTTCTGGCGCGTGAGACGCGTGACCATGACCATGAGCGGACGGTCGTCGCGTACCTCAAGGCCGAGCTCCTGCTGTAGGCGTGCCTTGCACTCCGCCTTGCCGGCACGGTCCTGAACGGAGTAGTTCGCGGCGATGCGCGGATCGGTCGTGGGATCGAAGGCGGTGGTGTCGATGCCGTTGACAATGCCCTGCAGGATGGGGGCGCGGCGGCGCAGGATGCCGTCGAGGTGCTCGCCGAAATCAGGAGTCTTGATCTCCTCGGCGTAGGTGGGGGAGACCGTGGTGATGGCGTCGGTGTAGTTGAGCGCACCCTGCATGTAGTTGACTGCGTCCGGCCCGCAGGTGAGCTGGAAGGCGGCGGCGGGGATGTGTGCGAGGCCGAGGATGTCGTTCAGGACCTTGGCGCTGTACTGGCCCTGGAAAGCGATGTTGTGGATGGAGAAGACGGTCTTTACGTTCTGGTACAGGGGCAGCGCCTGGTAGAACTCGCGCAGGAACACGGGAGCCATGGCGGTATGCCAGTCATTGCAGTGCAGCACGTCGCAGGTGAAGTTGTCGAGTGTGTGCGGAAGGTATTGCAGCGCCTCGACGATCGCCTTGGAGAAGTAGGCAAAGCGCTCTCCGTCGTCAAAGAAGCCGTAGGGGTAGCCGCGGCTGAAATAGCGCTCGTTGTCGACGAACAAGTAGTCGACGCCCTCGTGATTGAGGCGTTCGAGGCCACAGTACTCGTTGCGCCATCCCAAGGGCACGTAGAAATCGCACAGGTGCTCCATGCGGTCCTTGTATTCCTGGGCGATCGTGTCGTACCTGGGGACGAAGACGACGACGTCGGCGCCGGCGGCTTTGAGGGCATGGGGCAGGGAGCCCGCGACATCGCCCAGGCCGCCCGTCTTCACGAAGGGCGCCGCCTCGGCGCTGGCGAAGGCGATGTGCAGCTTGGATGGGGTGGTATCGGACATGGGGTAACCAATCTCCTTGATGTGTGCTAGCGCGGGGTCAAAGGCGCCCGTGCGGATACGCCGCCCGGGGGTGAATCCTCAAGGCGGCGTATCCATGGTAACGCTTCTGTGCGCTCAGCGCGTGTTGCGCGTTTTGCGGGGTTGTTAATTCTCGAGTGCGACCTTGGGAACTACGAGGACGTTGTCGGGAGTGCCGGTCATGACGGTACCCGCCTCGATGACGTTGTTCTTGTCCACGATCGCGTTCTCCACGCGGGCGCCGCGTTTGATGACGCAGCCCTGCATGATGATCGAGTTGGCCACGTAGGCACCACTCTCCACCACGACGTCACGGGAGAGGGTGGAGCCGCGCACGGTGCCGTCGATGCGGCAACCGGCGGAGATGAAGGAGTTCGTGGCGTTGGACCCGGAGCTGTACTTTGCCGGCGGGGTGTCGTGCGCCTTGGTCATGACCGGACGGCTGTGGGTGAACAGCTGGTGCATGACGTCGGGGTTGAGCATCTCCATGCTGCGACGGTAGTAGGTCTCCTCGTTGAACATGCCGACGGCGAGACCCTTGAACTCATAGGTGCACACGTCGATGCGACTGAAGTCCGGGCGGATGGCGTCGAACAGGTCGAGGTAGTCGAGCGTCTCATACTCCTCGCAGACCTGCAGGAGCAGATCGCGGTTGATGATGAAGCAGTCGAGGAACTCGTTCTCGCCGTAGGCGCAGCCAGAGCAGAGGTCGGTCACGCGGCCGTTGTTGTCGATATCGAGCTTCATGACATCGCCGAGCTGGCGGTCCGCCTTCTTATAGATCATGGTCACGCCCGAGCCGCTACGTTCATGTGCGTCGATGACATCGGAGAGATCCATGTTGAAGACGATGTTCGTGGCACTCATGACCACATAGGGCTCGGAGGCACGCTGGAACAGCATCTTGTTGGTGTTGATGTCGCGCAGGAGGAAGCGAATGCCCTTCTTTGCGGTGCCGTAGGCGCTGCCCTGCAGCAGGAACAAGCCACCCTTCTTGCGATCGAGCTCCCACTCGCGACCGCTTCCAAGGTGGTCGACGAGGCTGCGGTAGTTGCCGGGCAGCACGACGCCCACGGTGCGGATACCCGCGTTCATCATGTTGGAGAGCGGGAAGTCGATAAGACGATAGCGGCCCATGAACGGGACGGATGCGAGCGGGCGGCTCTCGAGCAGGGCGCTGTGCTGCTTGCTCGTATAGTTGGCAGTGATATAGCCGATGGCCTTACGGTTGATCATCGGATCATTCCCCCCTTCCGATGACGACGTCGTTTCCAACGACGGCGGTGTCCTTAGTCATGTCGACGCTTCCGAGCTTGACGCCCTCTTCCACGACGGCGTTCTCGCCCAAGATGGCACGCACCACATGCGCCCCGTCCTTCACGACGGCGCCGGGCAGCAGCACCGAGTCTTCGACGATGGCGCGCTCGCCGACGATGCAGTCGGTGGAAAGGATCGAGTGGCGCGCAGTGCCGTAGACGCGGCATCCGTTTGAAACGAGGCAGTCGTCCACGCGACCGTCGGGGCCGATGAAGTGCGGCGGACGAGTGGAGTCGTTGCTCATGACCGGGAAAGTCTTGTCGAATAGGTCGAACTCGGGATTCTCGCCGAGCAAGTCCATCGAGGTCTCGTGGAAGCTCGCGATCGTGCCGACGTCTTTCCAGAATCCGTGGAACTCATAGGTGTACAGGCGCTTGCCTTCGGCGAGCAGCTTCGGGATGATGTCGTTACCAAAGTCATGGCTGGAGCGCTGGTCGACGGCGTCCTCCTCGAGGGCCTTCACCAGAACGTCCGTCGAGAAGATGTAGATGCCCATGGAGGCGAGGTTCGAGTCGGGCACCTCGGGCTTCTCAGTGAACTTCTCGATGCGCCCATCGTCCGGGTTGGCGGTGATGATGCCGAAACGACTGGCCTCCTCCCACGGGACGGGCATGACCGAGACGGTGAGGTCGGCGCCATGCTCGATATGGCTCTCGAGCATCTTGCGGTAGTCCATGCGATACAGGTGGTCGCCTGAGAGGATGAGCACGTACTTGGGGTCATGACCCTTGATGTAGTCGAGGTTCTGCGTGATCGCGTCTGCTGTTCCAGCGTACCACGCACCGCCGTCCTGGGTGGCGTAGGGGGGCAGGATCGAAACGCCCGCTCCATGTTCCGCCAGATCCCACGCGCGCCCGGAGCCCACATACTCATGCAGCTGATAGGGGCGATACTGCGTGAGGACGCCGACGGTGTCGATGCCAGAGTTGGCGCAGTTCGACAAAGAGAAGTCGATAATGCGGAACTTGCCACCGAAGCTGACGGCGGGTTTGGCGATCTTCGAGGTGAGCGCCATCAACCTGCTGCCCTGTCCTCCTGCGAGGAGCATCGCGATGCATTCTTTACTTGCCATCAATCTCTCCCTTAAAGTCCGATGGGATGTATAGATGTCTAAGCGGGAAATCGGGACCGCTGGCGGCTTTCCCGTGCTCGCCGCCACCGTTGCATTCCTGGAATTCCGGCTGCGTTCCGGTGCGACCTGCCTCCTTTACGCGTGCCAGATCTCGTCACGATACTCGCGAATGGTGCGATCGGACGAGAACCAGCCGGACATCGCAGTATTGTGCAGGGCTCTCCTGTTCCAATCCTGCGCATTGGGATACGTAGCGGTGAGGGCCTCCCAAGTATCCACGTAGGAGTGGAAGTCCTTGAGCACCAGGTCGTAGTCGTTGTTGAACATGAGCTCGTGATGGATGCTCTCGAAGTTGCCCGAGAGGCCCGCGAAGGTGCCGTCGACGAACTGGTCGATGATGCGTCCCAGGCGGGCGCGATCGGAGTTGACGATGTCCCAGGCGAAGTATTGACCGGAGGCGCGCAGCTCCTCGACCTCGGGTGTGGTGAGTCCAAAGATCGCCTCGTTTTCGCGCCCGGCGAGGTCGACGATCTCGATATTGGCGCCGTCCATGGTCCCGAGGGTGATGGCGCCGTTCATCATGAGCTTCATGTTCGAGGTGCCCGAAGCCTCCTTGCCCGCCGTGGAGATCTGCTCGGAGATCTCGGCGGCAGGGTAGATAAGCTGAGCGTTGGATACGCGGAAGTTGGGGATGAAGCAGACCTTCATGATGTCGTTGACGCGGGGATCGTTGTTCACCACGTTGGCGACCCCGTTGATGAGGCGGATGACCTCCTTGGCGAAGGTATAGCTCGACGCCGCCTTACCGGAGAAGATGAAGGTGGTGGGTTGGATCTTGAAGTTGGGATCCGCCAGACGGCGGTTATAGAGATCCATCACCTTCATGATGTTCAACAGCTGGCGCTTGTAGGCGTGGAAGCGCTTGACCTGGACATCGAAGATGGTGTTCGGGTCAATGACGAGCCCGCACTCGCGCTTGACGTACTCCGCGAGACGAATCTTGTTTGCGCGCTTGGAGGCGCCGACACGCTCGAGGAAGGAGTCATCGCCTTCGAAGGCGGTGAGCTTTTCAAGTTCGGAGGCGTCATCGAGCCAGGCATCGCCAATCGCCTCGCTGACGAGCTTCGCGTAGGTGGGGTTTGCCTCGGCGAAGAAGCGGCGGTGGCAGATGCCATTGGTCTTGTTGTTGAACATCGCGGGCTTGAGGGCGGCAAAATCCTTGAGCGTGCTCGCCTTGAGGATATCGGTGTGGATCTTCGCCACGCCGTTGACCGAGTGGCTGCAGATGACCGAAAGGTTGGCCATACGCACCTCTCCGTCCCACAGGACGGCGGTGGCACGCAGACGCTCTGCGCTTTCAGGCTGAGACATGTCAAAACCTTCGCGCCAACGACGATTGATCTCATCGATGATCTGGTAGACGCGCGGCAGCAGAGCGGAGAACGTGGAGATGGGCCACTTCTCAAGTGCCTCGGGAAGGATCGTGTGGTTGGTGTAGGACACCGTGTTGGTCACGATATCCCATGCCTCATCCCAGCTGAGGCCCTTTTCATCCATGAGGATGCGCATGAGCTCGGGGCCGCACATGGCGGGGTGCGTGTCGTTGGTGTGGATAGCGACGTAGCGGGGCAGTTCATCCCAAACGTCACCATGCTCGCGCTCAAAGGTGTCGAGAAGCGTGCGGATACCAGCCGCGACAAACAGGTATTCCTGCTTGAGGCGAAGTAGGCGGCCATGCTCGCCGGCATCGTTGGGGTACAAAATGGCGGAAATTGCCTCGGCGTTGGCGCGGTCGCGGTCGGCACCCGTGTAATCGCCGGCGTTGAACGCGTCAAGATCGAAGTGCTCGTCGATGGGCTCTGCGCTCCAGCAGCGCAGTTTGTTCACCGTCTTGCCGCCGTAACCGACGATCGGGATATCGTAGGGGACGGCAAGGACGTCCTGGGTGTCCTCAACGGAATAAATCAGACGGTCACCTTCTTGACGGGAGACGACGTGCCCGCCAAAGCCGATGCGAACCGCCTTGTCTGGGCGCTTGACCTCCCATGGATAGCCCTTGGAGAGCCACTCATCGGCAACCTCCACCTGGCGTCCGTCAACGATCTCCTGCTTGAACAGGCCGTAGCGGTAACGCATGCCGTTACCGTAGCCCGCGATGCCCTCGTGTGCCATGGAATCGAGGAAGCAGGCGGCGAGACGGCCGAGGCCGCCGTTGCCGAGCGCCGGGTCGGGTTCCTGGCGCTCGATCTCATCGAGGTCGCCGCCCATGTCAGCGATCGCCTCGGCGACGAGGTCGCGGATGCCAAGGTTGAGCAGGTAGTTGTCGAGAAGGCGGCCGATGAGGAACTCGATCGAGAAATAATAGACGCGCTTCTTCCCTTCTACGCGATTGCGCTCGTCGGTCTGGGCGGCGATGACGCGCGAATCGCCCGCGATCATCTTGGCGAGAGCGGTGAACCGATCGATATCGCTCGTGTCCTCAAATTCCTTGCCAGAAAGAGCGCGCACATGCTGGCGATACTGCTCGGCGAACTCTTCTTTGCTTTGGTAGATCTTATCCATGGTTTCCTTTCGGGTTCGGGTTGGGTACGGGTATCCATTCCGCGCGGTCGACCCGGTGCGTGGAAGGCTATTCACGCGGGCTTCTAGTCGGGTTATTTGCTGGTCTTCGCACGCGATGACGCCGGCTTTTTAGTTCCACGTGTTTGTTTCTTTGTAGTTTTGGGCGTAGCCTTTAGCGGTTTGGGCGGCTTGTAGGAAGAAGTGCGACGGCGGCGGTACACCAATCCGGCAAGACCGGGGACACCGATCTCAATCGACGTGTCGCGCATGTTCCATGGTTCGGGCTTGGACGATGCCATCTCGATGACCGGGAATCCGGAGCCACCGTATGCGGGGTCGTCGGTGTTGAACACGAGCTCCCAATCGCCCTCGCGTGGGGTGCCGACGCGATACGTTTCATAGGAGGCGGGGTCGAAATTGATAAGCACGAGTAGGTCGTCGGCGGGTTTGTCACCATGGCGGACGAAGCTCACGATGGATTGATCCGAGTTGTTAGCATCGATCCATTCGAAGCCCTGCTCACTGTAGGCGTTCTGCCATAGGCCACGCTGCGACGTGTACAGGTGGTTGAGAGCCTCAATAAAGCGCTGCTGAGCACCGTGAGTAGCGTCGAAGTCCTTAGCGAGGAACCATTCGATGGCCTCGTAGTAGCGCCATTCGATTTGCTGGCCGATCTCGTTGCCCATGAAGTTGAGCTTGGCACCGGGATGGGTCATCTGATAGAAGGCAAGCGTACGCAGCCCGGCGAAGCGGCGCCAGTCGTCACCGGGCATGCGGCCTATCAACGAACATTTCCCGTTTACCACCTCGTCGTGGGAAAGGGGCAGTACGAAGTTCTCGGAGAAGGCGTACATGATGGAGAACGTGAGCAGGCTGTGGTTGCCCGGACGCCACGGGAAATCGCACTGCATGTAGTGCAGCGTGTCGTTCATCCAACCCATGTCCCACTTGAGGTGGAATCCCAATCCGCCGTCTTCGGCGGGGTACGTGACGAGGGGCCATGCGGTGGACTCTTCGGCGATCATCATGACGTCGGGGAACTCCCTGCCCACCGCGCAGTTGACTTGGCGGATGAAGGCGGAGGCGTCGAGGTCCTCCTCGGTGCCGTACTTGTTGAACTTTTTGTCTGCTGGGTTGTCCACGCCGAAGTTGAGGTACAGCATGCTCGAGACGCCATCCATGCGGATGCCGTCGACATGGAACTGTTCGATCCAGAACAGGACGTTCGACACGAGGAAACTGCGCACCTCGGGGCGGCCGAAATCGAACTTGTGGGTTCCCCAATTAGGGTGGACCTCACGTTCAAAGAGCATGTGGCCGTTAAACGTCGCAAGACCTTCGGCGTTTGCGCAGAAACCGCCCGGTACCCAATCAAGAATGACACCGATGCCCGCCTTGTGGCAGGCGTCGACGAAGTGCATCAGCTGCTGCGGCGTGCCGTAGCGCGACGTGGCGGCGAAGTATCCGGTCGCCTGATAGCCCCAAGACCCGTCGAAGGGATGCTCCATGAGGGGCATGACCTCGACGTGCGTGTAGCCCATCTTCTTGACGTACGCCACCAGCTCATCGGAGAGGTCGTCGTACGTGTAGTAGGTGCCGCGCTGGGCGGGGAACGGATCGCCGGGGCCCGGCCAGGTGCCGTCCTCGCGCGGCTCTCCCTGAGGTTCGTTTCCGTGGCGCTTCCAACTGCCCAGGTGCACCTCGTAGATGTTGAGGGGGCTCTTCATGATGTCGCGCTCCGCGCGGCGACGCAGCCAGGTAGCATCCTTCCAGGCGTAGCCGGAGATGTCCCATAGCCTAGAAGCCGTTCCGGGGCAGGTTTCTGCAAAGAACCCGAAGGGGTCGGCCTTCCACAGAAGTTCGCCCTCGTCGGACTTGATAGCATATTTGTAGAGGTCACCGAGCTGGAGACCGGGAACGAAAGCCTCCCAGATGTCGCTGTTGTCGGCGCGGGTGAGTGGCGTTGAGAGGGGATCCCAGCCATTGAAATCGCCTACGAGATGTACGCTTACGACCTGCGGTGCCCATACACGGAACATCCAGCCTTCCGTGCCATTCTGGACATCCCTGTGCGCACCCATTTTCTCCCAAGCGCGTTGCCACATACCGTTCGAGAAAAGATATATGTCATCGTTCGTGAGCATGAGGGAAGGTCGTTCGTCCTTGGTGCTCGAGGGGCGTGCTTTGCAGGGGGCATTCAATTTGGTTTTCGAGGGTGTCGATGATGCAGCCATCTGAACCTCTCCATCGTATGTATGGCGTTCTGCCATGGACCAACGATAACGTCTCGGGCTCTCGGCAAACGCAGGTCGATAGATGAGGACGCAGATGGCTCTGCGTTCGTCCACACACTGCGGCGCATGTGGAACCGGTGACGTACCTACCGTACCACTTGCACATCATAAAGTGTACAAAAATACCGTCACTGGCATGATTCGACCCCTAGATGAAATGAGTAAAATCATCCTTGACAGACGCCGTTGGAGCGTGAATGAAATGATGGGTTATATAATGTATCGATTTGTCGCCCTTTGGGCGCCGGGAGGTGAGCGTGCTCAATGGGAGTGCGGTTTGCGTCAAAGATTACCGAGGATTCGCTTTCGTACACGCTGATTGTTGGCGGTTCTCCGGAGGCAACAGGGGCTGAAATGCTGACAAGTCTCG
The DNA here is from genome assembly GCF_003479805.1 of Collinsella sp. AF08-23. GTDB lineage: Bacteria > Actinomycetota > Coriobacteriia > Coriobacteriales > Coriobacteriaceae > Collinsella. The sequence goes on from NZ_QUHV01000007.1 coordinate 72,563, forward strand.
CGCAGTCATGCGCGCACGTCGTCGCTGTCGACCGTGGCCTCGATTCCCTCATCTCAGCTCATGTCCCCTGCGACCTGTTTTGCGGCGATGCCGACTCGGTGTCCTCGTTTGGACGAGATCAAGTACAGGCGGCTTTGTCAGGCGCTGAAAGTCTGGTTGGCGAAGTCGAACGGTATGACCCGTATAAGGACTATACCGACTTGTCCCTCGCCCTTCGCGCTGTAGAGGGTCGTTGGGGTTCCGCCCCCATTCTCTGCACGTGCCTGTCTGGTGGCCGGACTGATCACGCGCTCGCGGCCCTTGGCTGTGTTGCCAGGTGGAAAGCGCCTATCGCTTGGATAGAAGATGCGTATTCCGCTCGCTTGCTCAAGGCGGGCGATTCTTGGGCTTTAGACGAATGCGAGGGCTCTACGTTTTCATTCGTGCCCCTGAGCCCCTCTGCGGTCGTCTCGGAAGAGGGGATGGAGTGGACACTGGACCATCGTCGTGTACAGCTCCTTGAGGATATTGGAATATCAAATGTTCTTCACGCAGGGGCTCGCATCATCTGCCACGAGGGCCTTATAGCCGCCTACCTCATCCGCTGACGTTGGATGACGTTTTTGGGTTGGTTTCGTCGACATCGACATAGGCAAAAGGGTCCCCGAGCAAGCTCGAGGACCCTTGGCCTGACGCCGTATGCGAAGGTGGTTGGGCTTTAGCCCTGGTAATCCACAACGTCGATCCAGCTCATGAGGAACTCGTCGTTGACATCGGTGCGCTTGCGAGAGAGCTCGGCTGCGGCAACGATGGACATCCACTGGCGGACGACCTGCATCGGGACGTCGGCGCGATCGCAGTAGAGCTCGAGGTAGGCATCGGCCTGCTGCTTGTCGGTGAGCGCGAAGAGCAGGTAGGTCATTGCGGCATCGGCTGCAGGAGAGCCCTGGGTGGCATGGGCCCAGTCGCAGACATAGAGCTGACCGTCCTCAGCCACGATCACGTTGCTGGGGTTGAAGTCGCCGTGGCAGATCTGGAACTCCTTCTTCATGCCATCGAGGCGCTCCATGAGGTTGTAGCGCGTGGTGGCGTTGATGTGGGGAAGGCCGTTGATCATGCGGGCGTACTTGTCGCGCTGGCGGTTGAGCAGCGGGGAGCGGTTGCTGTGGATCTCGACTTGAAGATCGACGAACTGCTCCAGATATTCGTAGAACTTGGAGGGCTCGGCGGCCATCTTGTCGGCAAGCGTGACGCCGGGGACCTTCTCAGTGAGCAGTGCCCAACCGGTGCCCTCGACCTCGGAAACTTCGAGAGGTTTGGGGGTGCGGATGCCAGACTCGGAGATGCGGGCGAGGTTCAGGGCCTCGTTGAAGACATCGGATGCGGGCTTGTTGGTGTTGAACACCTTGGCGATCTTGTCGCCGAGGTCGTAGACCTTCTTGTTGGAGTGCTCGACGAGCACGGTCTTGGACTCGGGAAGAATCATGGCGCTACCGTCCTTTCTCTTAGGTCTTGCACCATCGTAGAACGCCCGGGGCGCCGCTCGGCCGAGAATGGCGCGAGCGGCGTATATTGGGCGGGAAACGGGCGTGCCTACAGGACGGCGTAGTCCTGGGGCTCGCGACCGTAGAAGGCGTCAAGGTAGAGCTCCTTGATTTCGCTCATGAGCGGGTAGCGCGGGTTGGCGCCGGTGCACTGGTCGTTGAACGCCTGCTCGACCATATCGTCGAGGGTCTCGAGGAAGTAGGCCTCGTCGACGCCGTAGTCGGCGATGGTCTTCTTGACGCCGATGAAATCCTTGAGCTCCTCGAGCTTGACGATGAAGTTCTCGAAGACCTCCTTGTCGTCCTTGCCCTCGACGCCGCAGTAGCGGGCCATCTCGGCGTATGCGGCGAGCGCGTTGGGGTAGGGGTACTGGGAGAAGGTGCCCATCTTGACCGGGGCCTCGGCGGCGTTGTAGCGCATGACGCGGGTCAGGATGACGGCGTTGGCGATGCCGTGGGGCAGGTGGTGGAAGGCGCCGAGCTTGTGGGCCATGGAGTGGTTGAGGCCCAGGAAGGCGTTGGCGAAGGCCATGCCGGCCATGCAGGAGGCGTTGTGCATCTCCTCGCGGGCATGCGGATCCTTGGCGCCGTTCTCATACGAGCTGGGGAGGTTCTCAAAGACGAGCTTAGCCGCCTTCATGGAGAGACCCTTCGTGTAGTCGGAGGCCATGATGGAGACGTAGGACTCGATGGCGTGGGTCATGACGTCGATGCCGGAGGCAGCGGTCAGGCCGCGCGGGGCGGTCATGCAGTTGTCGGCGTCGACGATAGCCATGTTCGGCAGCAGCGCGTAGTCGGCGAGCGGCCATTTGATGCCGGTGTCCTTGTCGGTGATGATGGCGAACGGCGTGCACTCGGAGCCGGTACCCGAGGAGGTCGGGACGGCGACGAAGTAGGCCTTCTTGCCCATCTCGGGGAAGGTGAAGATACGCTTGCGAATGTCCATGAAGTCCATGGCCATGTCCTCAAACTTGCACTCGGGGTGCTCGTACATCATCCACATGATCTTGCCGGCGTCCATAGCGGAGCCACCGCCGACGGCGATGATGACGTCCGGCTCAAAGAGAGCCATCTGCTTGGCGCCACGACGTGCGCACTGCAGCGACGGATCGGGCTCGACGTCATAGAAGCAGTCGTGGGCGATGCCCATCTCGTCGAGCTTGGCCTCGATGGCGCGGGTGTTGCCGTTCTTGAAGAGGAACTGGTCGGTGACGATGAAGGCGCGCTTCTTGCCCATCACGGTGCCGAGCTCGTCGAGCGCGACCGGCGTGGAGCCCTTCTTGAAGTACACCTTCTCGGGAGCACGGAACCACAGCATGTTCTCGCGGCGCTCTGCCACGGTCTTGACGTTCAGCAAGTGCTTCACCCCAACATTCTCGGAGACGGAGTTGCCACCCCAGGAGCCGCAGCCCAGCGTGAGGGACGGCTTCATGCCGAAGTTGTACAGGTCACCGATGCCACCCTGGGAGGACGGGGTGTTGATGACGATGCGGCAGGCCTTCATGGTGTCCTCGAACAGGGCGATCTTCTCGGCCTGCGCAGGGTGCACGTAGAGGGAGGCTGTGTGGCCGGGACCACCGGCGAGCACGAGGTGCTCGGCCTTGTCGACGGCCTCCTGGAAGGACTTGGCCTTGTACATGGCGAGGACGGGGGAGAGCTTCTCGTGAGAGAACTCCTCCTTCTCGGGGTCGGTGGAGGTGACCTCGGCGATCAGAATCTTGGTCTTGGCGGGAACCTCGATGCCGGCGAGCTCGGCGATCTTGGCGGCGGGCATGCCGGGGATGCGGTGGTCGAGCGCGCCGTTCTTGAACATTGCGCCACGCAGGGCCTCCATCTCGGCGCCCTTCTTGACGAAGTAGCAGCCGCGACGGGCAAACTCGTCCTTGACCTCCTTGTAGACGGACTCAAGAACGGTCACGGACTGCTCGGAAGCACAGATCATGCCGTTGTCGAAGGTCTTGGAGTGAATGATGGAGTTGACGGCGAGCTTGATGTCGGCAGTGTCGTCGATGATGACGGGGGTGTTGCCGGCGCCGACGCCGAGGGCGGGCTTGCCGGAGGAGTACGCGGCCTTGACCATACCAGGGCCGCCGGTAGCCAGGATGATGTCGACATCTGCCATGACCTTATTGGTAAGGTCGATGGAGGGGACGTCGACCCAGCCGATGATGCCCTCGGGCGCGCCGGCCTTGACTGCGGCCTCCAGGACGAGCTTGGCTGCGGCGATGGTGCACTTGGCGGCCGCCGGGTGCGGGGAGATGATGATGGCGTTGCGGGTCTTCAGGCAGATAAGGCACTTGAAGATCGCGGTGGACGTGGGGTTGGTGGTGGGGATGACCGCACCCACGATGCCGATGGGCTCGGCAATCTTGGTGATGCCGTAGGCATCGTCGCGCTCGATGACGCCGCAGGTCTTGGTGTCCTTGTACGCGTTGTAGATGTACTCGGCGGCGTAGTGGTTCTTGATGACCTTGTCCTCGAGAACACCGCGGCCAGTCTCCTCGACGGCCATCTTGGCCAGCGGGATGCGGGCCTTGTTGGCTGCCATCGCGGCCTCGTAGAAGATCTTGTCTACCTGCTCCTGGGAGTAGGTAGCAAAAATCCCCTGGGCCTCGCGCATAAGCTCGAGCTTGGCCTCAAGGGATTCGATCGAATCTACGACTTCGGGGGCGGCGGCAACGGTAGGTTTCTTCGCCATACTGCTCTCTCCTTTACGAGAAGCGGGTTTACCCAACGACTTGTACTGTAGCGTAATGAAGCGTTCCAATAACGTGAATGGTAGAAATTGAGCCGTAAACGGTCGAATGAAACGCTTCAATTGCGGTGGAAGACAAGATTTGTGGTGAGCACGTGTCAGAATTGTGATGATCGAAACGCTTCAAATAGTATGATGCACTTCAACATGTGCACGGAAGGTGCGACGTAGGAGGAAGCGACTTCTCGTGAGAAAGAAAGGCGCCCCGGGATTCCGGAGCGCCTGATGCTTGCAAGCAAACGTTTGTCCAAAGAGGGGAGTGCTTAGGAGCGAGCCACCTTCTGGGCCTTGAGGCAGCTGGTGCACACGTTCATCTTGCGACGCACGCCGTTGACGACAACGTAGACGCGCTGGATGTTGGGACGGAACTTACGATTGGAGACGCGGTGGGAGTGGCTGATGGAGCGACCAGCAACAGGGTGCTTACCGCAGATTTCGCAAACTTTGGACATGTCAGTGACCCTTCTTAGGCGACCCGATTCGAGGTCGCGTGAACAAACAGCAATGAACTATACCATAGGAGGCGTCTTATGTGGGAAATCTTCACATAGGACAAATTCTGCGCCGCTATTACGACTCCGCAACCGGTCGATGGCATCTTAGCGGCAATGACTGACTCCTAATCGGTGCACTTACGAGTGCAATCTCTAATACACGATCCATTGCTCCATGCCTTGTCTTCGTCTAAGGATTGCCCAGTTGTGAGTGCGCATCAACTTGGCAATCAAACAGTCTCCTGCACGTAACAGAGTCATTTGTTATAGGTTACACGGGAATTGGCAATCTTTTCGTACGGCATATAAGTTCTACCGTCTAGCGATATGAAGATCAGCCCATCTTCATTGCTGGTATATGCAACATGGACTGTCGCATAAGGTTCACCGTCGTCGCTAGTCAACAGGTATATGTTCGGGTCACCAGTATTTGAAGTAACACCTTTTGTATAGCTGTCTTCTTCCGTTCGAGCCGCCCATGTTGTGAATTCCGTGTTATCGCTTCTTTCGAAGTATATGGATTGGCTCAAAGAGGATTCGTAAGCAAATGTTCCGGTTATATCAAAGCCTTCTTCCATTCTGTGGCACAGTTGACTTCTGGCATGCTTTTCGCCAATATACAACACCATTCCAATGGTCAGACATACCACGAGCGCTACAACGATGATTTGGAGAACGTGCTTTCTCATGCCGGGCTCCATTTCTGAAGGTGACATGATTTACGCGTTAACTACTTTGAAGTCACGTCCAGTGACTTCAGGATACGAGTGCAGGTGCGCGTAGACGCTTCTATTTCCATAGGCATCGATATAGTACGTGGTGTATGGTGTTGATGCATATTCAATATTTGCTTTTACCTTTTTTCGTCCCCCAGCAGGGATATTAACGATTATGCCAGGTGAACTTACGGCGCGAGCAAACGACATTGACACCCCAACAGCTCCGCCAAATGACAAGGGGAAGCTAAATGAGACTCCAACTGATGGCCCTCCTGTGAGTTCGACGTAGATGGAGCCTCCATTAGAGAAACTGTATCCATTCGCGGGTTGCCCACCTACAAATTGATACCCACTATTTGCATAGGTTACCGGGCCGTAAACATTCTCGTAGTAGGGGCGTCCACGGGCTGCTTTCGAATTACCAATGCTTTCGTTAAGCGACTGAATTAACTTATCCCCTTCCTTTTTTGCCTGCTCAAATATAACGGCCTCAAGTTCAGACCTAGCCAGATTGGCATGACCCTTAACGACAGCCAAACGACGGGAGTTGTTCGATGCCGAAGGAAGCGGAGCGTCCGATGCGTAGAGCGTGTCTGGAATAAGCATTGAGCCTGAAATGAGCCCCGCCGCCGCCAGCACCGATCTCCGTGTCAAGCTTGCTTCCCGAACGTTGACGTTCATAGTTACTCCCTTCCATTCCGAAGCAATTGGGCGCGCCTCTCTTATTACAAAACTACCCACTAAAAATGCGGCCTAACTACTCGATTTCGCCAATCGGCGAATGGAGGGTAGCTCGGGGCAATCGGCATACTCCATCTCTGTACAAATATCGTCGTTCACCCGCTTGCAGTAATTATGTTTCGACCGTACGCGGTGGGAAGAGATATACAATATTCCGATATGAATGCTCAGACCGCCTCTCTTGGAGTGCGTGCGGAAGGAGAATCCCATGACTGAACCGATCGCCGGGACCTTGAACGTCTCGAACGAGGTTATTGCCGATATCGCCGGCTACGCCGCCATGTCTTGCTACGGTGTGGTGGGTATGGCCGAGCAGCTGCAAGGCGCCGAAAGCGTGCGTCTGCTTGCCGGTCAACGCCTGCGCAAGGGTGTGTTGGTCACCGCCTCCGAGGATGGGCTCACGGTCGACCTCCATGTGGTCATCGAGGCCGGAGTCAACATGCGTTCCGTCAGCGAGAACCTCGCGAGTTCGGTCTCGTTCACTCTATCGGAGATCGCGCAGATCGATCCGGCCCAGCTCAAGATCGCCATCCACATCGACGGGATGAAATCCCGCCTCTAAGGTGCGCATTGTTCGCACAGACCTGCATTCACGAGACGAAAGTACCAGTAGAGATGATTGCAAAGACCATTCGCACCTGTTTTCCCATCGCGGTCGCGGCTGTCGCCGACAAGGCCGAGGAGATCAATAAGCTCAACGTGTTTCCCGTGCCCGACGGCGATACGGGCACCAATATGTCCCTTACGCTCCAATCTGTCGTTAAGGAGCTCGCGGCGCTTCCGGTCGACGCCGATATGGAGGTCATCGCCGGTGCCATCACCCATGGCTCCCTGATGGGGGCCCGCGGCAATTCCGGTGTCATTACTTCGCAGATTCTTCGCGGTGTCGCTGAGGGACTACACGATGCCGGAGAGCCCGTCGATGCTTCTGACATCGCCTCCGCATTCCGTCGTGCCGTCAAGGTTGCCTTCCAGGCCGTGCGCAAGCCTATTGAGGGCACGATCCTGACCGTCCTGCGGGATGTCTCCACTAAGGCGGACGAGTGCGAGAAGCGTCGTCTGTCCGTTGAAGAGACCCTCGATGCTCTGGTGGTCGAGGCCTATCAATCCGTCGCCCGTACGCCTGACCTGCTGCCCGTGCTCAAGGAGAACGGCGTGGTGGACTCGGGTGCGTTCGGCTTCGCGATCTTCCTCGAGAATTTCGTTGCCGCCGCCCTTGGGCGTACATCTAAAATCGAGGATTTTTCCGCGACCTTCGATGCTGATTCCGCCCGCGCCGGCGCCCTCGATCGCGTGAAGATCGAGGCGAACGACGACTGGGAGGGCTCCGAGTTCCGGTATTGCAACGAATTCCTCTTCAAGGCCGAGAAGCCCTTTGATGAGGATGAGGCTCTCAAGTTCCTCGGCTCCATGGGCGATTGCGAGCTCCTGGTGGGTGCCTATCCCGACTACAAGGTCCATGTCCATTCCAACACTCCGAACCTCGTGCTCGAGCACATGCTCCAGTTTGGCCAGATCTACGAGGTCTTCATCCATAACATGGACCTTGAGGTCGCCGAACGCACGGCGAAGATTCACGCCGACCAGGACGGTGCCGCCGAGCCCGCAAAGCCCCTTGGCTTCGTTGCCGTCGCCGCCGGGTCCGGCGAGGCGGAGATCCTCGAGTCCCTCGGCGTGGATGTCGTCGTTTCCGGTGGGCAGACGATGAACCCCTCCACCGCGGATCTGCTTGATGCCGTGGCGCGCGTGAATGCCGAGGCGGTCATCATCCTTCCTAACAACGGCAACATCCGCATGGCGGCGGAAGCTGCTGCAAGTGCGTGTGCGGACAAGAAGGTCTACGTCGTTCCCACCAAGACCGTTCCCCAGGCGTTCTCTGCGCTGTTCGCCGTCATGCCCGACGCTCCGGTCGAGGAGGTCGTCGAGGCCATGACCGAGGCTAAGTCCGAGGTTCGAGACGGTGAGGTCACCCGCGCGGTTCGCGACAGCCAGGCATCTGACGGTACGCCCATCCAAGACGGTGACGTCATGGGCATCATCTGCGATTCCATCGACATCGTCGGGTCTGACGTCAAGCAGGTCACGCTCGATTGCATCAACCGTATGATGGACGATGAAGAGGGCGACGCCCTGACCATCCTTGCCGGCGAGGAGCTTGACGACGAGGCCTTCCAAGAGATTATCGATGCCATTGAGGAGGCCCAACCCGACCTCGAGATCGACGCCCATCGCGGCGAGCAGCCGTTGTATCCGATCATCTTCTCCATCGAGTAGGCTTCATAGGAGATGGCAGACGTTTGCACCGTGTCGCGGGTCTCGGCCCGTCTTGCACGGACCTGTTCTGTGTCTGAGGACATCTCACGTTTGAAATATGTCTCGGGTGCGAGAGAGGAGGCCCTTCGCAGGCTCGGTATCGAGCGGGTGGGGGACCTCCTTCTACATATTCCGTTCAGGTATCTCGATTTCACTCATGCATTGTCCATTGAGATGGCACCGATCGGTGAGGTCTCCACGATTGTGGGCACCGTGGATTCCGTCGCCAACCGCCCCACTTCCAAGCGCGGTATGATCGTGACGGAGGTGTTCCTCGTCGATGCCTCGGGCGTCCTTAAGATCGCGTTTTTCAAACAACCTTGGATCGCGCGGGAGTTTGCGGTGGGGGATCGTGTGGCGGTTATCGGCAAAGTCGAGTTCGCCTATGGATTCAAGCAGATGACGTCGCCGCAGTACGAGCGGATTGAGGACGGGGGCGCGCAGGGTGCCATCCTCCCTGTGCATCGTGTTTGCGACGGCGTCTCTCAAGCCTGGATGCGCCGCTTGACATCGGTGGCCTTGGAGCGTGTCGGCGTCTTTTGCGATCCGGTTCCCGTTGGGTTGCGTGCGCGGCGTCGCCTGATGTCGCTCTCGCGCGCGGTGCGCTGCGCCCATTTTCCTCGCATCGTGCCGGAAGTCGACCTCGCTCGTCGCAGGTTTTCCTACGATGAGCTGCTCTATTTACAGTTGGCCCTGCGTCTGCGCAACGATACCAACCTTTTGGGCGTCCGCTCCATTCCGCATCTTGTGGGCGAGCATGTCGCGGCCGTGCGCGCAGCGCTTCCCTTTGAGCTTTCGAGTGAGCAAGACGTGGCGGTCAACGAGATCTTGGACGATATGGCGCGGGGCGATCGCGTGATGAATCGGCTCTTGCTCGGCGATGTGGGAACGGGCAAGACCGCCGTTGCGTGCTGTGCGCTCGGAGCCGTTGCCGACTCGGGCACCCAGGCGTGCGTCATGGCGCCCACGAGCGTCCTCGCTCGTCAATATGCCGTCAAGAGCGGACCTATCTTGGAGCGCGCTGGAATATCGTGGGGCCTCCTTACCGGCTCCACGCCCGCCGATGAGAGATCGGTTTTGTTGGACCGTCTGCGTCAGGGGGAAATCACGGTTTTATTCGGCACGCATGCGGTGCTCGGGGACGACGTGACGTTCAAACGGCTCAGCCTTGTCGTCATAGACGAGCAGCATCGGTTCGGCGTGGGTCAACGCAATACGCTGAGGGCAAAGGGGCCTGGGGCAGATTTGCTGGTGATGACGGCAACTCCTATTCCCCGTACCCTCGCGCTCTCGGTGTACGGCGATTTGGACACGAGTGTCATCAGGCATCGTCCCGTCCCGGGGGCAGGCGTATCCACGCAGGTGCTGGAGAGCTCCAGCCGCGATCTTGCGTACGGCGCGCTCCGCGACAGCCTTGCGCGGGGCAGGCAAGCGTATGTGATCTGCCCGATGGTGTCGCCGCAAGAGGGGGCTGATGAACTCGAGGACGTGCCCGGACTTGAGATCGATGAACACGGGCGCGCCCGTCAGGCAGTGACGCTGCATGATGTTGAGTCCGAATGCAAGAACATGCGAAGGCTGTTGCCAGATGTGCGTGTGGAGATGCTCCATGGCCATATGCCCGCTCGCCGCAAAGAGGAGGTCATCGATGCGTTCCGATCGGGCGATATCGATGTGCTCGTTGCCACGACCGTCGTTGAAGTGGGCGTTGATGTTCCGAACGCCACGATGATGATCGTCGAGAACGGGGAGCGGTTCGGCTTGGCGACGCTTCATCAGCTGCGCGGTCGCGTGGGCCGTGGCCCTATTCCCGGCAACTGCATGGTGCTCACGGAGGTCCGGTCAAAGCGCGGCGTCCGGTCGCCCGCGCTCGAACGACTCGAGGCGCTTGCTCGCACTTCTGACGGCTTCGAACTTGCCGAGATGGACTTGCGTCTTCGTCATGAGGGCGAGATCCTCGGCCTGAGGCAGCACGGCGGGGTCTCACTTCGTTTTGTCGATTTAGACGCCGATGTCGATCTGGTCGAGTACGCTCATGATGACGCGGAGGAGCTCCTCCGGTATTCGCGAGATCTTACCGCTAAGGCGACGATGCCGTTGCGCCATGAGGTCATTGCGCGATACGGAGATGTTTTCAAGGAGGTCAGTGGAGGATGAGAATCGTCGGAGGAGAGTGGCGCGGACGGCCCATCGAGTCGCCCCGTGGGCGTGACATCAGCCGCCCCACGACCGATCGCGTGCGCGAGGCTATCGCCTCAATGCTGGAAAGCGCCCTTGATGGGGGCGTCGAGGGCTCCCGCGTCCTCGATGCTTTTGCCGGGTCCGGAGCCCTGGGGCTGGAACTCCTCTCACGCGGGGCGTCTCAAGTGACGTTCTTCGACCTCGATCGGGGTGCATCGGCGCTCGTGCAGCGCAATCTCGCCAAGCTTGGATGCGAGCGTGAGCGGGCGCGCGTTGTCGCCGGCGACGTGATTACGGCAGCGCGACGTGGCCGTATGCCCGGGGCTCCCTTCGACGCGGTGCTCATCGACCCGCCCTATGCACTGGGCACGAGCCCAGCGGAGAACCTCGTGAGCGCGCTCGCCTCCCGTGGCTTGCTGGCACACGGGGCGATCGTGCTCTTTGAAAGGATCTCGTCCACTCCTGCGCTTGTCCTCGAGGGCTTCGACACTCTTCGGGAAAAGCGTTACGGCCAGACCTGTATCGACCTCTTGAGATACCAGTGAGGAACCCATGACCAACACAATCCATCACGTGCTGGTGCCCGGCACCTTCGACCCCATAACGTACGGGCACATCGATGTCGTGCGGCGTGCCCTGAGGATCTGCCCCAAGGTGACGGTCGCCGTCGCCGAAAGCCTGGGCAAGAATGGGGTGGGGACCACCTTCACCCTTGCAGAACGCGTGGAGCTCGCGCGAACCGCCTTGCAGGGTCTCGAGGGCGTGGACGTCCTGCCGTTCACGGGCCTCCTGGTCGATTTCGCGGCTCAAGTGGGTGCCGGTGCCGTGGTCAAGGGCCTGCGTGCCATGACCGACTTCGAGTATGAGCTGCAGCAGGCGGATCTCAATTACCGTCTCGATTCCGACCTCGAGTCCATTTTCGTGATGAGCTCTCCTGAATACGGTTATCTTTCGAGTTCGGTCGTGCGCCAGATCGCTTCGTTTGGCGGGGACGTATCGGAGTTCGTTCCTCCCTGCGTCGCCAGTGCGCTGAAAGGGCGTTTTTCATAAACTACCTGCCGCAATAGTTGAAACGTGCATATGTGGTACCATAACGCGTTAGAGTGAAACAGCAGAAAGGAGCCCTTCATGCCGGTCGAGAACCTCCCGGGTGAGCGCATCGAGAGCCTTGTCGATGAGCTCGAGGGCATCATCGAGGAAGCGCGTCCTCCGTTCGGCAAGGGCGCCCAGCAAAAGATTATCGAGACCGATGTCTTCTTCAACATCCTCGATGAGATTCGCATGAGCTATCCCGAGGAGTGGCAGAAATCCCGTCGCATCCTTAAAGAGCGCGAGGAGTTGCTCGCCAGTGCCGCCGCTCAGGCTGATTCCATCATCGCCGATGCGCAGCAGCAGGCGCTCACCATCGCCTCTGAGCAGGAGATTGTGCGTTTGGCCCAGCAGCAGGCGGACGACATTCGCGATCGTGCCAACCAGTACGAGCGCGAGACCCGCTATGCTGCGGAAGATTACGCTGAGCAGGTGTTCACGCACCTTGAGGAGAATCTTAAGTCCCTCACCGGTACGGTCGCCCGTTGCCGCCAGCAGATAAACGACAGCGCTGCCCAGAACCAGAACCAGGGCTGGTAACATGAGCTGCCTTGGTTCGGTTATGGTCGATTTGTCGGACAAGCTCGAGAATCCCGGTGAGTCCTATTCGTTTGCCGGTCATATCGACGCCGCTAGTTATTCGGTGGGAGACAAGGACCTTGCCTTGCCGCATGGCGCGTCGTTTGACGTTGTGTTCACGAACGCGGGCGACGGTATCCTGGTCACTGGCATGGTGCGAGCTGAGGTGACGGGCGCGTGCGATCGCTGTCTCGAGCCCGCATCCTTTGAGGTCGCCGGTGAGATCGAGGAATACTACCTGTTCGAGGAGCCCGAGGATCCCGAGGACTATGAGGACGGCTTTGAGCTTATCGGTCATGATCGAGTCGTCGATCTTGGCGATGCCATCTCTGATGCCGTGGTCATGGATACGCCGTTCGTCGTCTTGTGCCGCGAGGATTGCCGGGGGTTGTGCCCCACATGCGGTGCGAACCTGAACGAAGGCGACTGTGGATGTGCAGATGCTGCTCAAGAAGCCTGGGTTGCATCGGACGAGAATCCCTTCGCCGCGTTAAAGAATCTCAAGCTCGATTAGTCGCCTATTCGTTTTTTGATGTTTTGTGTAACTCGGTGAATTCTGTTATTATCGTTGCTTGCGCGTAATCGCCGCCAGTTATGAGTTGTAAGGAAGGTCAACATGCCAGTACCTAAGCAAAAAAAGGGTCGCGCTAAGACGCACTCTCGTCGTTCGACGAACATGAAGATCAACGCTGCTTCCCAGTCCACCTGCCCTCGTTGCGGTGCTGTGAAGCTCCCGCATCATGTCTGCGGCAACTGCGGTTTCTATAAGGACCGCGAGGTCATCGTCGTCGAGTAAACTCGACTGGCGGTTACGTTGAGTTCATTATGGCCGGCTCCTAGAGTCGGCCATTTCTCTATCGGGGGGAACATCATGGATAAGGTTCGCGTGTGTGTTGATGCCGTCGGAGGCGACGAGAAGCCCGAGGTTGTGCTTGCCGGCATCGAGGCCGCGCTTGAGGCCGATGCGGACCTCGAGGTGCTCGTTGCAGGTCCCGAGGAGGTTGTTACGGGGTTCTGCTCTGCGCATGATCGAGCGGAGGCTCTCGTCGCGCCGGAGGTCATCACCATGGAGGATGACCCCATACAGGCAGTCATGACTCGTCGTAGGTCCTCAATCGTTCTTGGTTGTCGTGCGGTGAAAAAGGGGCAGGCGGACGGCTTTTTCTCCGCAGGATCGACGGGTGCCGTCACTGCTGCCGGCACGGCATACGTCGCCCCTTTTAAGGTTGAGCTCGATGGTAGGCGCTCGGCGATTCGGCCCTGCCTTACCAACGCCTTGCCCAATCGAGCCGGCGGCCTTACCGTCTTGTGCGATATGGGGGCAAATCCTGATGTCGCGCCCATGGATGTCGTTCGTTTCGCTCAAATGGGCGCAGCGTATGCGTCTTGTGTGTTGGGTATCGATAGGCCGCGCGTTGGTCTCCTTTCCAACGGTACCGAGGATCATAAAGGGAGCGCGTTCACGCAGTCGTGTTTTCCCCTTATGGCCGAGAACGTCGTAGGCTTCGCGGGCAACTGCGAGGGGACTGACCTCACGAGTGGGCATTTCGATGTCGTCGTTTGCGATGGCTTTGCCGGCAATGTCGCCCTTAAGTCCATTGAGGGCGCGGCTAAGTTCATGATGCAGGAGCTCAAGAGCGGCCTCATGTCCTCGGTTCGGGGGAAGGTCGCCGCGCTTCTCATGAAGCCTGTTTTGCGTGGCCTCAAACGCAAGCTGAGTGGTGATGCGAAGGGCGGTGCGGTGCTCTTGGGCCTTCGCGGTGTGGTGATGATCGGTCATGGCGCCACGAGCGTCGAGGCGGTTAAGAACGGCACGCTTGCCTGTGCCGCCGCGGCGCGCCAAGGGCTCGTCGATCGCGTGGCCGATTCCATGGGGGCGGTGGCCTAACAATATCCCTTCGCCGTGCTCCCATGGCACGCAAAGCAGATGATCACTGGATCAAGGCGCCTCCGCTGACGGCGAGGGCGCGGCTTTGCTGTGTGTGCCGCCTTCGCTTAGGGTAAAATCATTTCCATATGTGGATGGACGACACCCGTGTGTCGTCCGAAGAGAAAGGGGCAGTGCCATGGCACTCGATCGCGCCGAGATCTTCGATAAAGTTTGCGATATCGCCGCCGACGTCCTCGGCGTCGAGGCCGGTGAGCTTTCCGAGGCCACCACGTTCGACGACCTCGATGCCAACTCCCTCGATCGTCTCCAGCTCGTGACCGCCATGGAAGACGAGTTCGACATTGAGATCGATGACGATAAGCTCATGGCCATCAACTCCGTCGCCGAGGCGATCGATGCCATCGAGCAGACCTTGGAGGCCTAGATCTTGTCCATTCGCGAGAAGCTCGATCGCGCGCAGGAGATCTGCGGGCATCAATTCAACGACATCTCGCTGCTGCGCAGCGCGGTCACGCATCCCTCAGCCGTTGAGGGGGAGCCCGTCTCGGCCTCGTATGAACGACTCGAGTTCCTAGGTGACTCCATTTTGGGCGCCGTTGTCGCCGTTTCCCTCTTTCAGACCTATACGGACTTTGACGAGGGCAAGCTCACGCGACTCAAGGTGTCCCTCGTCTCAGGCGCAACGCTTTCCGATGTGGGTCTTGAGCTCGGCATCGACAAGGTGATCATCCTGGGAGCCTCTGAACAGGGGACTGGCGCCCGCGGTATGCATTCCGCGCTCGAGAACGTCTACGAGGCCTTGGTGGGGGCACTGTACCTCGATGGCGGTTGGAGTGTGGCGGAAACATTCATCATGCGTACGCTCAAACCACACCTGGCGACCGAGCGCGCTGAGCACCCCACCAATCCCAAGAGCTTTTTGCAGGAGTGCGTGCAGTCCGATCACATGGAGACGCCGTCTTATAAGGTTGTTGGAGAAGAGGGGCCCGCGCATGAGCCCACGTTCACCGCAATCGCCTTGGTCGATGGTATCCGTCGTGGCCGCGGCACCGGTTCCTCGAAGAAAGAAGCGGAAGCTGCCGCAGCCCTCGATGCGCTTGATCGCATGGGATACACCACAAATGGCGTTATCCTCAAGAAGAAGCTCGGATAGCGAGGCCCCGTGTACCTTAAGTCGCTCACCCTCAAGGGTTTCAAATCGTTTGCCGATCGCGCTCAGATGACCTTCGAACCTGGGCTCACGGTTATCGTTGGTCCCAATGGTTCGGGCAAATCGAACGTCTCTGATGCCATCTTGTGGGTTCTGGGCGAGCAGAGCGCCAAGCAGCTGCGCGGGCAGGCCATGGAGGACGTTATCTTCTCGGGCTCGTCTGCGCGTAAACCGGTGGGTGTTGCCGAGGTGACGCTCGTGCTCGATAATTCCGATCACGTGCTTCCCGTCGATTTCAACGAGGTCGCCATCACGCGGCGCATGTACCGCTCGGGTGAGAGCGAGTACCTCATCAATTCCAGTCCGTGTCGCCTGATGGACATTCAGGATATCTTGCATGACTCCGGCTTAGGCAAGGACACGCACTCCATCATCTCCCAGGGCAAGCTTGATGCGATTTTGCAGAGCCGCCCCGAGGAGCGGCGGAGCCTTATCGAAGAGGCCGCCGGTATTTCCAAGCACAAACGCCGCAAGGAACGCGCCCTGCGCAAGATCAAGAGCATGGATGAACATCTCACGCGTGCGCGCGACATAAACCGTGAGATCTCCCGTCAACTCAAGCCGCTCGAGCGGCAGGTTGATCGCGCTCGAAAATACAAGGACCTCTCGAGCAGGGCGACCGAGCTCACACAGGTCCTTGCCGTCGACGAGCTTCGTCAGCTCCAGGCCCAATGGGCGGATCTCGAGTCGTCCTCGCGCGAGAGCGCTGCGGCCCTCGAGCTCGCCCGCTACCGCCTAGGCGAAAAGGAGCGCGAGCTCGAGAAGCTCCAGGTCATGCTCGAGGAAAAAGGGCTGTTCGTTGGTGACCTTGGTGAACAGCGCCGTCATATGCAGGATATCGTCGGGCGAATCGGTTCTGATATGCGTTTGCTCGAGGAGAAGGGGCGTAATATGGTCGCGCGCCTCTCCGAGATGCGTGGCACCCTTTCCGGCTCCGAACACCAACGGCGACGAACGGTGGAGGAGCTTTCCGACATCAACCGGCAACTTGATGAGGAGCGTGCGACGGCCACCGTGGCTGCAGAGGACGTTGCCGCCCTTGAGCCTGCCGCCGATGAGCTCCACGCGCGACGAATCGAGCTTGGTGAGGTTATCACCGCGCTCACGCGGGAGCAGCGTGAGGTCCAGCGAACGTCTGATGGTGCCGCCCTCGAACTCGTCAAGGTTAAGGAGACGCTTTCCAACGCCGAGCTCGAGGATGATATGTATGCCCGTCGCCTTGAACAGGTCGATGACGAGGCCGATGAGCTGCGTGCTTCTCTGGCCCATCGCCGCGATCGTGCCGACGAGCTCGTCGCGGAGCTGGATGACGCCCGCACGGCACGACAGGAGGCTAAAGACGCCCTTGACGCGGCAATCGCCGCTCTCGCGGATTTGCGGGAAAAAGAGGCTCAGACGCGTGAGAAGCTCGCCGACGTCCGTTCTGAGCTTTCGGGACTCAGGAAGGTCGATGCGAGCCTGAGTGACTCCTCGCCCCTTGCCGCTCGTGTGGTGAGCAACCACCCCGAGTCCATTGCGGGGCGTTTGGGTGATGTCATCGAAGCCCCCGTCGAGCTTGAGCCCCTCGTCGAGCAGTTGCTTGCGGGGGACATCGATGCGCTCGTCTGCATGGACGGCGATGCGCTTGCCCGTGCTGCGTCGTTCGCCCTTGGCCAGAAGGATGCATCTGGTGAGGCTCTTCTGCTTGCGCGAGATGTTACTGCTTCGGACCGGCACCAGGGTGCCGCAGGTTATCGCTTGGTCGAGCGCCTTCAGGTGCGCGAGGGCTACGCTCCCGCCGTCGCCGCTTTGCTCGGTCACGTCTATGTGGTCGATTCCCTTGACGATGCGCTGTCGGCTCCCATCGTTTCCGGCGTGCTTTACGTGACGCCCGACGGCGCTCGCGTGCGTGATGGGGGTGTGGTTCGCTTGGGCGCCACGAGCGGGGGTGCCGCCGGCTCACTTGAGCGCAAGCGCCGCATTCGCGAACTCGAGGGATTCGAGCCTGATTTGCTTGCCGTCTTCGACCATGCCGTTGAGCGCGTTGGTGAGGCCACCGAGGCTATTGAGGAGGCCCGCACGGTCGAGGGTAACGCCGCGGGAACGATTTCGCGCCTCGAAGGAGAGCATGCCTCGCTCTTGTCTGAGATCGGGCGTATGGAACATTCTCTTTCGGTCAAGCTCGGCGAGCGTGCTAATCTCGCCAAGCGCCGCGAGGAGGCGGCGGTCGCCGTGCGCGATGCGCAACCGCGGGTCGACGAGCTCACGACGGTTCGCGATGATTCGCTTGCGCGCCTGGATGAGCTTTCGCGGCAGATCGACGAGGCACAAGACGACCTCGAGCGCGTACGCCGAGATGACGCCGAGGCCGGTTCGAAGCTCGCAGACGCCAAGGTGCGTTTGGCCCGCGCAAACGAGCGCGTGAAGAGCCTCTCGGCACGTGCTCCCGAACTCGAGCGTAGACTTGAGGGTATAGACCGTCGTATTCGCGGCACCGAGCAGTCTGCCCGCTCCCTTGAGGTTCTCCGTTTGCGCGTCGATCCCCTGCATGACCGGTATCAAGCGCTTTCAGAGCGTGCCATGGACTGGGCGGCGCGCCTGCGAGACCGTGCATCGCTGGAGGAGGCCGATTCGGCGTCGCTCAAGCGCACGATCGAAGATGCCAAGTGCGAGGTCTCGCGCGCGAAGGTCGAAGTCGATTTGGCCACCGCCGCGGTGAATGAGGCGAAGGTGTCTCGTGGCAAGCTCGAGGTGCAAGTCGAGGCGGCCGTACGTGCCATCACCGCCGATGGCACCACGGTCTTGGAGGAGGCGTTGCAGCTCCCCGCGCCCGATGACCGTGCCGCCGCCGAGCGCGAGCTCAACGACCTTGTTCGCCAGATCAACAACCTCGGTCCGGTCAATCAGGTCGCGATGGAGGAGTACGAGACGCTCAAGACGCGCGCCGACTACATCGCCCGTCAACTCGAGGATCTTGAGGGTGCCCGCAAGGCGCTCACCAAGATCACGGCGGCAATCGATCGCAAAATGCGCACGAGCTTCCTCACCACCTTCGAGAAGGTCGACGAGAACTTCCGCGAGGTATTCGAAATGCTCTTCCCGGGTGGACAGGCTCATCTGGAGATGACCGATCCCGAGCACCCTGCCGAGACCGGTATCGAAGTCGTCGCGCAGCCACGGGGTAAGCGCATCACGAAGATGATGCTCATGAGCGGCGGCGAGAAGTCGTTGACTGCGCTTGCGCTCCTCTTTGCCGTCTACCGCACTCGTACGGTGCCGTTCTACGTTCTTGACGAGGTCGAGGCCGCCTTGGACGATTCGAATCTCTCCAAGCTCATCGGTGCCATCGACTACCTGCGTACGTCGACGCAGCTGCTCGTCATCTCGCATCAACGTCGCACCATGGAGGACGCCGACGTGTTGTATGGTGTCTCCATGCAGGCCGACGGCGTAAGCCGTGTGGTCAGCCAGAAACTCGATCGAGAAACCGGAAAGGTCGTGAATGCATAATGGGTCTCTTCGATTCCCTCAAGCGCGGTCTCGAGCGTAGCCGCGAGGCCTTGAATGAGGTCTTTTATTTCGGCGGCGAGGTGGACGAGAGCTTTTGGGAGGAGCTTGAGGACACCCTCGTCATGGGTGACATGGGTGGCGAGATTGCGATGCGCGTCACGGATGATTTGCGCGAGACCGCTGCTCGGAAGAATTTGAAGACCGCCGAGCAACTCCGTGGGGCGCTCGCTGAGCGGCTCAGCGAGTTTTTCGTCGAGCCCGCGTTTGATATCTTTGACGATACCCCCAGCTGCGTCCTATTTGTCGGCATCAACGGCGCCGGCAAGACCACGACGGTCGGGAAAATCGCGAGCGCGGAGGCGCATGCCGGCAAAAATGTGGTTATTGGCAGCGCCGACACGTTCCGAGCAGCCGCCATCGAGCAGCTCGATGTGTGGGGGCAGCGCGCAGGGGTTCCGGTTATCAAGCGCGATCGCGGCTCCGATCCCGCGAGTGTGTGCTACGACGTTCTCGATGAGGCCGACAAGCGCGGCAGTGACCTGGTGCTCATCGACACCGCCGGCCGTTTGCACTCGAGCCCCGAGCTCATGCGCGAGCTCGCCAAGGTCGTGAAAGTGACCCGCAAGCGCGCCGAGGCGTGCAGCTCTGGCCCCATGCCCGTCCATGTGGTGCTTGTAATCGATTCCGCTACCGGCCAAAACGGCCTTTCCCAGGCCCAGGAATTCAACGAGTCGCTCGGGCTGGACGGTATCATCATGACCAAGCTTGACGGCACGGCGAAGGGCGGCATCGCATTGGCCGTTGCCGAGCAGCTCAAGCTTCCCATCTACCGCATCGGCGTGGGCGAACAAGTCGAGGACCTCCAGCGCTTCGACGCGCGCGCCTTCTGTCGCGCCCTGGTGGGACTGGAAGATTAGGTTAACGAATCCCCGCGTCTTCCCCTGATGGGCACCTTGCCGCTCAGCTGCGAGCTTACGTACGTTAGTACGCTGCGCTCTTGCTTCGTGGCAATCTGCTCCATCAGGAAAAGACGTCTCAGTACTTGTTAGAGCTAGAAAGAGAGAGATACATGGCTGCATTTGGTTCGTTGTCCGACCGCCTCGCCGATACATTCGACCGCTTGCGCGGTAAGGGCAAACTCACTGAGGCCGATATCAACGTGGCCATGCGTGAAATTCGCATGGCACTGCTCGAGGCGGACGTCAACTACCGCGTGGTGAAGGACTTCGTCACGCGCACGAAGGAGCGCTGCCTCACTGCCGAGGTCATGGAGTCGCTCACGCCTGCGCAGAACGTCGTCAAGATCGTGCTCGATGAGCTCACCGAGCTGCTGGGCGGCACCGAGAGCAAACTCGTGCTCTCCAGCCGCATTCCGAACGTGATTATGCTCGTCGGACTTCAGGGTTCCGGTAAGACCACGGCGGCCGTTAAACTCGCCTACATGCTTAAAAAGCAGGGCAAGAGCCCTCTGCTCGCCGCGTGCGACGTCTATCGTCCCGCCGCCGCCGACCAGCTGGCGACCCTCGGCGGTGAAATCGGCGTGCCCGTCTTCCGTGGGGACGGTGTTCATCCCGTCGAGATCGCCCGTGCTTCCATTCGCGAGGCGGTCGACACCATGCGCGATGTGGTCATCGTCGACACCGCCGGTCGCCTGCAAATCGACGAGCAGATGATGCAGGAAGCCGTCGACATCAAGCGTGCGGTCAAGCCCGACCAGGTTCTCATGGTGGTCGACGCCATGACCGGCCAGGACATCGTCAACGTGGTCTCCACCTTCGCGGAGCGCACTGACTTCGACGGTGTCATTATCTCCAAGCTCGACGGTGACGCCCGCGGCGGTGGAGCCCTCTCCGTGCGTGAGGTGACTGGCAAGCCCATCAAGTTCGTCTCCATGGGCGAGAAGCCTGATTCCCTCGAGGTGTTCAACCCCGAGCGCATGGCAAAGCGCATCCTCGGCATGGGCGACGTCATTGGAATTATCGAGAAGGCTCAGGAGGCCGCAACGGCCGAGCAGCTCGCATCTGCGGAGCGCATGCTTCGTGACGGCTTCACCATGGATGACATGCTCGAGCAGATGAAGGCCGTCAAGAAGATGGGCGGCATGAAGGGTATCCTCGGCATGCTCCCCGGCGGCCAGCGCGCCCTCAACCAGATGGGCGGCGACCTCGACGAGAAGGTCTTCGACCGTAACGAGGCCATCATCCTGTCCATGACGGCAGAGGAGCGCCGTCGCCCCTCCATCATCAACGGCCAGCGTCGCGCCCGCATCGCCCGCGGTTGCGGTCTTACACCCACCGACGTCAACGCCCTCATGAAGCAGTGGGGCGAGATGAACAAGATGATGGGAAAGGTGCGCGCCATGGCGCAACAGCAAGGCGTCGGCAAGAAGGGCAAGAAGGGGAAAAAGGGCAAAAAGATGCGTATGCCCGGCGTCCCCGGCATGGGTGGCATGAACATGAACCAGCTCATGAATCAAATGGGCGGCATGCCCGGCATGGGCGGCGGCATGTCCGACATGGAGAAGCTCATGCAGATGAACGAGCAGTTCAGGCGGAAGTAACATCCTTTTCGTCAATTCGATCTGCGCCCGGCCTTATATACGCTACGGAGTGTGGTTGCGCTTCGCTCCACAAAAACACTCCTTCGGTATATAAGGCCGGGCTTCTGTTACCTTGTATGGATGTGTTCAATTGTGTGTGGAAGGAGCGAGCCGTGAGCAAGGCAGACAAGCTATTTGTGAGCATGTGCCGGGATATCCTGGATCATGGCACCACCACGGAAGGGGAGAAGGTACGCCCGGTCTGGGAGGACGGCACTCCCGCGTACACCATCAAGAACTTCGGTGTCACCAACCGCTATGACCTGCGTGAGGAGTTCCCTGCGCTTACGCTGCGCCGTACGGCGCTCAAGTCCGCGATGGACGAGGTCCTGTGGATCTACCAGAAAAAATCCAATAACATCAACGACCTCAAGTCCCACATTTGGGACCAGTGGGCCGATGAGACCGGTTCGATCGGCAAGGCATACGGCTACCAGATCGCGCAGAAGTCGCACTACGAGGAAGGCGACTTCGATCAGATGGACCGCGTGCTGTACGACCTCACGCATACGCCGTACTCGCGTCGCATCATGACGAATATGTATACGTTTGCCGATCTGTCCGAGATGCACTTGTATCCGTGCGCGTATTCTGTGACGTACAACGTGACGGCTGAGCCTGGCTGCGACAAGCCGGTGCTCAACATGGTGCTCATGCAGCGTAGCCAGGATATCCTTGCTGCCAACAACTGGAACGTGTGTCAGTACGCCATCTTGCTCATGATGGTCGCGCGCCATTGCGATATGATCGCAGGCGAGCTGTTGCACGTGATCGTTGACGCGCACATTTAC
Organism: Collinsella sp. AF08-23; assembly: GCF_003479805.1. Lineage (GTDB taxonomy): Bacteria > Actinomycetota > Coriobacteriia > Coriobacteriales > Coriobacteriaceae > Collinsella. Next base: position 94,937 of record NZ_QUHV01000007.1, read on the forward strand.
GACCGGCACGTGGATATCGTGCGTGAGCTCATCGAGCGGCCGCAGTTCCCGGCGCCCAAGGTCTCGCTCAATCCTGAAGTCACGAATTTCTACGACTTTACAACTGATGACCTCATTGTTGAGGATTATGAGACGGGGCCGCAGGTCAAGGGGATTCCCATCGCGGTCTAAATCCGTTTCGCCCGCCCCGCCCCGGAGCATATCACCCCGTGCTCAAACAGCGCTACGCGAACTGCGCGCGGGACGATATGCTCCGGGGCGGGGCTACGGTATCATCGGTTTAAAAGTGGATTGTGCCCCTGATGTACAAGAGGAGAGTTGCATGATGACATGTGAGCTTAAGGCCATCGTCGCTGTGTGCGATGACTGGGGGATTGGACGGGATGGCGATATGGTGGTGGCCAATCGTGCCGACATGCGCCATTTTGTCAATAAGACCAAGGGCCATCCCGTCGTTATGGGACGTAAGACCCTTGAGAGCTTTCCCGGCGGGCGTCCGCTCAAGGACCGTCGCAACATTGTTCTCACGCGTGATCCCGCGTTTGAACGCGAGGGTATCGAGGTTGTTCATTCGGTTGAGGAAGCGCTCGCTGCCGTCGCGGATGAGGACGTTGCCTGGGTCATCGGCGGGGGAGCAGTGTACGAGCAGTTCCTGCCTCATTGCATCGAGGCGGAGGTCACGCGCGACCACGTGATACGCGATGTCGATACGTATTTCCCCAACCTCGATGTAGATTCCGCCTGGTCGGTCGTCGACTGTTCCGAGGTTTTTCGTATTGAGGAGGGCGCCGGCGACGCCGACGTCACCTTCGAGTTCATGACATACCGCAGATCGTAGGGGCCCGCGCCCCGTGGGAGCCTGTGGTTCGTACCGTCTGGCATATACCGTCAACCATCTTGTACGAAGGAGCAACCATGCACTTCAAGATGTCTCACACAGAAATCCACGTCCTCGATCTGGATGCGTCCCTCGCGTTCTACGAGAAGGCACTCGGCTTGACGCCGGTGCGCGAGGAGGGACCCGAGGACGGTTCCTGGAAGCTCGTGTTCCTCGGCAATGAGGCGAGTCCCTGCCAGCTCGAGCTCACGTGGAACAAGGGCCGTGTCGAGCCGTACAACCAGGGCGGGCATGACATTCATCTGGCTTTCGAGGTCGCGGACATGGGTGCCGCCCATGATCTTCACGCTTCCATGGGTTGCATCGTGAAGGAGAACCCCTCCATGGGCATCTACTTCATCGAGGATCCTGATGGTTTCTACATCGAGATCGTGCCGGTACGTTAAGATGCCTGGGGTTGAAATCGCTCATATTGACTCATTGGACGATCCTCGTCTTGAGGCGTACACGAAGCTGACTGAACGTCAGCTGCGTTCAGTGCTCGAGCCCGAGAAGGGCATCTTCATCGCGGAGAGTGGCAAAGTCATCGAGCGCGCGGTCGAGGCCGGCCTTGTGCCTGTGAGCTTCCTTTTGGGTGAGCGTTGGCTTGATCAGCTCACCCCGCTGCTCGAGAAGGTCGCTACCGACTTCCCCGAAATCGATATTCCCGTCTTTGTTGGCGAGATGGCTCTGCTTGAGCAGCTTACCGGCTTTTCGGTGACCCGTGGTGCACTTGCGGCGTTTCACCGGCCGCCGCTCGCGGATGCGGGTGCCTTCCTAGAAGGATTGGTTGAGCGCGCCTCTGGGCGCCCGATTCGCGCGTGCGTGCTCGAGGGCATCGTTGACCATTCGAATGTGGGCGCGATCTTCCGGTCCGCGGCGGCGCTCAACGTTGACGGCATTCTCGTGAGTCCGACCTGTGTGGATCCGCTCTATCGCCGTTCTGCGCGCGTGTCCATGGGCACCGTCTTCCAGGTACCTTGGACGAGGATTGGCACCGAGGCCCGCACGTGGCCCCGTGATGGCCTCGAGGTCCTGCACGATGCCGGCTTCACGTGTGCCGCCATGGCGCTCTCCGACGACTCGATTTCCTTGGACGACCCTCGACTTCAGGGCATAGAACGGCTCGCGATATTCATGGGAACCGAGGGCGCCGGGCTACAGAGACGCACGATTGACGGCTGCGACACGACGGTTCGCATTCCCATGGCGCACGGCGTTGACTCCTTGAATGTCGCCGCTGCGAGCGCCGTCGCGTTTTGGCAGCTCTGTCCCCACGTCGACAATGGGTACCAATATCGTCCGGGCATGTTTGCGTGATTGATGGCAGGTCTCTCCGTATCGTGACGGAGGGGCGTTCTTGATTCGCGCGTTTAACGGGCCGCGCTCGGGGGTATCCTCAGAGCATTACTGAACGTACGGACGGAGTTTCCTTATGGAAATGGATGATCATAAGCGTAGGCGGAATCTCATCCTCTACATGCTCATTGCCTTTGCGGTGTACCTGGTCTTGAGCAGCGTGCTGTTCCCCAATTTCAAGAACGGCGGGCTCGAGGTCGAGGATGTCACGTATTCCCAGCTTTTGAGCGATCTCGAGGACAAAAAGGTCGATGAGGTCAGCTACACCACCGATGATGCCCAAGCGGTCTACACGCTCAAGGGCGAAGAGGGCAAGGCGTATCGCACCACCACCATGCCCACGGACGTGGATCTCACTAATCGCATCGAAGAGGCTGGTGCAACTCTCAAGGTGACGATTCCCAAGCAGGATTCCGGCATGTGGACCTATCTGTTCATCACGGTGTTCGCTCCCATGCTCATCTTCTTTCTGCTCGGTTGGTGGCTCAATCGCCGTATGAAGAAGGCCATGGGTGACGACAATCCCTCGATGGATTTCTCCGGCGGCGGCTTTGGCGGCTTTGGCGGCGGCAACCTTGGCAAGTCCGGCGCTCGTATCGTCGCTTCCAAGGATGTCGGCGTCACGTTCAAGGACGTCGCTGGTCAGGAAGAGGCCAAGGAGTCCCTCAAGGAAGTCGTCGATTTCCTCGAGAATCCCAAGCGTTATGAGGAGATCGGCGCCAAGCTGCCGCGTGGTGCCCTGCTCGTGGGCCCTCCCGGTACCGGCAAGACGCTGCTCGCGAAGGCTGTCGCCGGCGAGGCGGGCGTTCCCTTCTTCAGCATTTCCGGATCTGAGTTTGTCGAGATGTTCGTCGGTCGCGGTGCCGCCAAGGTGCGCGATCTGTTCAAGCAGGCTAAGGAGAAAGCTCCCTGTATCGTCTTCATCGATGAGATTGACACCATCGGCAAGAAGCGCGATGGCGGCGGCTTCTCTGGCAATGACGAACGTGAGCAGACGTTAAATCAGCTTCTCACGGAAATGGACGGCTTTGACAACCAAAAGGGCATCGTGGTTCTCGCCGCGACGAACCGCCCCGATTCCCTAGACGCCGCGCTCCTGCGCCCGGGCCGCTTCGATCGCCGCGTGCCGGTCGAGTTGCCCGACCTCTCCGGGCGCAAGGCGATTCTCGAGCTCCACTCCAAAGATGTGAAGACCGAGCCGGGCATAGACCTCACTGCCATCGCCCGCGCGACGCCCGGTGCCTCCGGTGCCGATCTTGCTAATATCATCAACGAGGGAGCCCTGCGCGCTGTTCGTCTTGGTCGCAAGCGTGCGACCCAGGAAGACTTTGAGGAAAGCGTCGAGGTTGTCATCGCCGGTCAACAGCGCAAGTCCACGGTGCTTTCCGATCATGAGAAGCAGGTAGTTGCGTATCATGAGATTGGCCACGCCATCGTCGCCGCACGTCAAAAGGGGTCGGCGCCGGTAACCAAGATCACCATCGTGCCTCGTACAAGCGGCGCACTCGGCTATACCATGCAGGTTGAGGAGGACGAGCGCTTCCTTACCACGAAGCAGGAGGTGCTCGATAAGCTCGCCGTGTACTGCGGTGGTCGTGCCGCGGAAGAGTTGATCTTCGGCGAGATGACCACGGGCGCCGCAAACGATATCGAGCAGGCGACCAAGCTTGCCCGCAATATGATCACACGATTCGGCATGTCCGAGGAGTTTGGCATGATGGCGCTCGGTACCGTGCAAAACGCCTACCTCAACCAGGATACCTCTCTCACGTGCGCACCCGGTACGGCGGAGCGCGTCGACGCGGCGGTCCAAAAGCTCATCGCCGAGGCGCACGGACGCGCCCTCCAGATGCTCAAGGAGAACAAGTTCAAGCTCCATGAGCTCGCTCATTACCTGTATAAGAAGGAGACCATCACGGGTGAGGAGTTCATGAGTCTTCTTACGCGGGAGAACCCGCTCATGCCCAAGAGCCCTCAGGCGTAATGGTGGCTCATACCCTCATATGACATACGGCCCTGTCCGTCTTTTTGCGCGGGCGGGGCCGTTGCATGTACATGCAACTCGAAGGGATGTTATGTTCGAAAGCACTTCAGAGCTCCGTTTTGCCGTCCTGATCGACGCCGACAACGTGAGCGAAAAATATATCAAGGTCATCCTCGACGAGATCTCGAACGCCGGCGTCGCTACGTACAAGCGTATCTACGGTGACTGGACGAGCCCGCGTCTGGCGAGTTGGAAGAGTTGTCTACTCGACCATTCGATTATCCCGATGCAGCAATACAGCTACACGTATGGCAAGAATGCCACGGACTCGGCGATGATCATCGATGCCATGGACATCCTGTATTCGGGTACGGTCGACGGATTCGCCATCGTCAGCTCTGATTCCGACTTCACGCGTCTCGTGGCGCGCTTGCGCGAGAGCGGTATGGTGGTGATCGGCATGGGCGAGCAAAAGACTCCCAAGCCGTTCATCTCCGCTTGCAACCAGTTCAAGTATCTCGACCTGCTGTACGCTCGACAGCAGCTGGAAGAGGCCGATGATGCCGGTGATTCCCGCGAGGACGATGTTTCGGCCCCTGTCGGCAAGCCCGCGCCTCGCCGACGGCGCCGCCGCCCCGGCGATGCCGGCGGGTCCGCATCTGAACCGAGCAACTGCGCATGTGATGAGGCGGAGGACGAGATCGAGGGAGAGGTCGCTTTCGGCGAGATGAGCCGAGCGGACAAGCGCCGCCATCTTCGGGCGATCCGTTGCGCCATTAACGCCGTCATCGATTCCTTCGGCGATGAGGACGGTTGGATTTCCTTGGGGCTGCTCGGCGACCAGCTCGGAAAGCGCCTTCCCGATTTCGACGTTCGCAACTATGGATATAAACGGCTCCGCCCGTTCCTCAAGTCGCTCGGTGTCTACGAGTTCGACGAGCCCGCGGGCGAGCAGGGCAAGCGCCAGATCAACCTCCGTCAACGAGATCTCTAGAGCGCCTTGTACACGGGACGCGTTGTAGCCGTGTCTCGGTGCGTACGCTACGGGGCGTGCGGATAATCGCGTGGAGGACTTGAGGTTTTCCTTGGTATAGCACTGCTTCTTGTGTATACTTGCTGCTGTTTGTTCAACCTATGTGCCGGCGTACGCGTGCGGCACCTCTAGAAGAGTAAGGAATCTGTCATGGATTACATCCGCGCAATCGAGCGTCAGCAGATCCGCGAGGACATGCCTCGCATCCTGGTCGGCGACAACGTCAAGGTCCACTACCGTATCAAGGAAGGCGACCGCGAGCGTGTCCAGGTCTTCCAGGGCGATGTCATTCGCCTGCAGGGTGCCGGTTCCCGTGAGACCTTCACCGTTCGTAAGATCTCCTACGGCGTGGGCGTTGAGCGTACCTTCCCGGTTCATTCCCCGAAGATCGCCAAGCTCGAGGTTGTTCGCCACGGTAAGGTCCGTCGCGCCAAGCTGTACTACCTGCGCGACAAGGTGGGCAAGGCTGCCCGCATTCCCGAGAAGCGCTAAGCACGGTTTTAGGGTTTACAGATCCGTACGGAAAGCGGGCCGCTCATTTGGGCGGCCCGCTTTCATAGAGAGGGTCGTGCGCCGCGCGGCGCATTGATTCTTATAAGGGGGATATCGTGGCGAATATGACGAGTTCGGCCTCTGCCGCCCAAGTTGCGGCAGAACTTGCGAGCGCATCGTTCGAGGAAATCGAGGCCCTTGTCGAAAGGTATGCCGAAGATCCCCGCCTCCAAGTCCAGAAGGCATGCGAGCGCGCGCGGCGCCGATTGGACAAGGAACGCACCGAGCGCGACCGCGTGGATGCCATGTACGCAACCATGCGCGAGCTTGGTGGTCCCGGCGTCGTTGTCGGCGTCGATGAGGTCGGCAGGGGTTCGGTCGCCGGACCACTGACCGTGTGTGCCGTGTGCCTGCCCGATGAGCCGCGCATCTGGGGTATCAACGATTCGAAGCAGCTCACTCCTGCCAAGCGTGAGATCCTTGCCGTCCAGATAGCAGAATGTGCGCGGGCGATCGGCATCTGCCATATCCCTCCCGTGCGTATCGATGAGATCGGCATGGCCCGTGCGCTGCGTGAGGCGGTGGCAGGCGCGGTTGCCGATACCGGGTTAGAGCCCGATTGCGTCCTCATGGACGGCAATCCTCTCGGTGCCGTCAAACATGAGTGCGATGTCGTAAAGGGTGATGCCACGGTGGCTTGTATTGCGGCGGCCTCGATTGTCGCAAAGGTCACGCGTGATGAGATGATGGTCGAATATGACGCCGAATACCCTGATTATCACTTTGCACAATCAAAGGGCTATGCCTCTGCAGAGCACATACAAGCAATCAAGGAATACGGTCTTTGCCCCATACATCGCGTGAGTTTTTGCGGAAACTTTTTGGAGACTGCACGACTTTTCTAGCTCCTCGATGATCCTTGCGCCTTACAGGTAAGGCCTCTTCCTTCACGTCGCCTGGCTGTGTCAGGTGCTGCCAGATTCCGCGTATGCTTTTGCGGGGCGTTTTTGAGACGGCTATGGGATAGCAGGTCCGATACTTCCCTCACCGGATGTGAAGGGAGTGCATATGGGCGCGAACAAGAATAGAGAGCGGGCGCAGGCGATCCTGAGGCGTGCCATTGACGAAGGGGAGTGCGTCTTCGATGGTCAGTACCTAAGCGGGATGTCGAACAAGCTCATCGGAACACTGGGGGAGGAGCTCGCGGCGTGTTATCTCGAGGGCCGGGGATACGAGATTGTCGAACGCAATTACCGCTGCCCAGAAGGTGAGGCTGACATAATCGCCCACGATTGCGACTCCGAAGAAGTCGTCCTCGTGGAGGTCAAGACACGGCGCAGCACTGCGGTCGATTCATATCCCGAAGAAGCCGTGACACCGTCCAAGATCAAGCGCTATCGCCGCATCGCCTATCAATTCATCGCCGAACACTTCCCGTGCCAGTCGGTCCGTTTCGACGTTATCGCGGTCACGCTCGCCTCGAAGGGCGCATGTGAGATCCGCCACCTGTATGGCGTGTTCGACTGGGAGGCGGACCAATGAGCGCAACGCCTCAAACATTTGCCGTTCATGCGGCTTGTATACGAGGGGTGGAGGCGTTTGAGGTTACCGTTGAGATCTCGTCGTCGGGAACCATTCCGGGTATGACCATAGTCGGCATGGCGGATGCCGCCGTCATGGACGCGCGCAGCCGAATCCGATGCGCGTTGCGTTCGAGTGGTTTCATGGTTCCGCGGTGCACGCTTACGGTGAGCCTTGCGCCCGGGGATGTCCGTAAGACCGGATCGGGGCTCGATTTGCCTATCGCCGTGGCGATTCTTGCCCTCTCGGGCCAAATCCCCCTGGAGGGTCTCGATGATTGCCTCTTCGTTGGGGAGCTCGCCCTCGATGGGACCGTCTGCTCCGTCAAGGGCGAGGTGGCCTATCAGTTGCTCGCACGTGATCTCGGTGTTTCCTTTGTTGGGGGATTTAACTCCGAGCATGTGCCCATCGGCGAGGTGCAAGCAAGTTATCTGGAGCGTCTCAGTTGCCTGAGCGTCGGTATCGGTCGAGGTAAAAAGCCGTTTTGCGTCAATCCGTCCCATCGTGCTGTTCATGGGTCAGCGCTTGATTACGGCGATGTCGTGGGTCAGGAAATCGCGAAGCGGGGATTGGCGATTGCGGCAACGGGAGGCCTGGGCCTGATGATGATCGGGGCCCCGGGATCCGGCAAGACCATGCTCGCCAAGCGTATGACGGGCATCCTTCCTCCCATAGATGAGATTGAGCTTCAAGAGGCGCTCTGTATCCATTCGGTCGTTGGCGAGCGCACCGAGTCCTTGTTGAGGGGCTCGCGACCGTACCGAAACCCACATCACAGTATTTCCTCGGCAGGACTCATAGGCGGCGGGCGTCCGGTCCGTCCCGGTGAGATCAGCTTGGCGCATGGTGGCGTGCTCTACCTGGACGAACTCGGCGAGTTTTCATCGAATACCCTCCAAATGCTACGACAACCGATGGAAGACGGCGCCGTTCGAATCGTCCGTGTCGATGGAGCCTACACGTTTCCGGCGCGATTCCAACTCATCGCTGCGAGCAACCCCTGTCCCTGCGGGTACTTGGGGGACCGTGATGTTCCGTGCCGGTGCTCCGACGCCGCAATCGAACGGTATCGAGCAAAGCTTGGCGGTCCGTTGGCCGATCGTATCGATATCATCCTTCACGTAGCACGCCCGGATCCTGACCTCGTCATCGAAGGAGCCGAGGGACTGACGACGGACGTGCTGCGCGATCAGGTCGAAAAGGGCAGGGCGTTTTGCGCATGGCGCGAATCGCGAATTGCAGATACGGACGAATGCGGCTGCAGCGCTTCGCTCGATGCCGAGGTTCGTTCCTTCGGTCTGGACGCTGCGGGACGCGAAACGCTCCTTGAATTCTCGAAGCGTTCGCATTTGACGGGCAGGGGCGTCGTCGGTCTCTGCCGTATTTCGCGCACTATCGCCGATATGGCGGAGTCTGAATTCATCCAGGCGGCACATGTATTGGAGGCAGCGCAGTATCAAGGGAGGTATGGAGATGGGGGCGTGTAGGGACGGATTCGAGATTCGTCGGGGAGACTCAGGCTATCCTCGATGTGTGGCCGAGCTTCCCCAGGTGCCTCCCGTGCTGTACGTACGGGGTGATGCCACGGTGCTTGATCTTCCCTCGTTGTCCATCGTCGGCTCTCGCCGTGCATCGCCTTACGGTTCGGCTATCTGCGAACTTGCGGCGGGAATCGCCGTCGAGTCGGGCATACCCGTCGTATCGGGCGGTGCGCGCGGATGCGACCAGGTCGCTGGGTGGGCTACGCTCAATGCTGGCGGCAGGCACATCGTGGTACTGGGGACGGGGGCCGATGTCGTCTACCCCTCCACGGCGAAAGCCCTCGTTGACCGGGTCATCGAAACCGGTGGTTGCGTGATTTCCATAGAGCCCTGGGGAACGCCCCCACAGAGATGGGCGTTTCCCAAGCGAAACCGCGTCATAGCGGCGCTCTCATCCGCGACGTTCGTCGCGGAGGCGGGGCTGCCGTCGGGAACCTTTTCGACGGCGGAGGCGGCCAATGAGTTGGGCAGAGAGGTCCTCGCCGCCCCAGGTTCGATCTTTTCCCCCGAGTCACGTGGCTCTAATTACCTGATCGCGAATGGAGCATGTTGTATCGCCGACGAGGAGGCGCTTGAGGTCGCGATTTCCCGGATTTATGGAACGCTTCGCTTTTGCAGGAAGGATGCTCGTGGGTATGGGGGCCTTAAGGGGAACGAGCAGCGTGCACTCGATATGATAGTTGCAAGCCCGCTACGCGTAGATGAGCTTGCGTCCCATCTCGACATCGATGGGGTGACGTGCTTGACCTTGGTGAGCTCTCTCGAGATTCAAGGCTTGGCCGTGCGGCTTCCGGATGGGAGGATCTCACCGAGCAAGTCCGCCCTTCACGCCTTGACGCGCTTAGGGCACAATGGATGAATTGACGCTAACGCAAAGGAGCCCTATATGACATACGAGCGCGTGACGGTGGTGGGTGGTGGCCTTGCCGGCTGCGAGTGCGCATGCCAACTCGCTGACCGTGACATTCCCGTGGTATTGCATGAGATGCGCCCCTGCGTCTCCTCTCCGGCACATCGCACGGACGGCCTGGCTGAGCTTGTGTGCTCCAATTCGCTTAAGTCGACGCGTATCGACTCGGCAGCCGGCCTTCTTAAAGAGGAACTCCGTCGCATGGGGTCGGTGCTGTTGTCGTGCGCGGAACGCGCTTCCGTTCCCGCGGGTGGTGCCCTCGCTGTCGACCGTGATTTGTTTTCCGCCCTCGTCGCTCAGGAGATCGATTCGCGTCCCCTTATTCATGTGGTGCGCGGCGAGGTCACTGAGATTCCCGAAGGACCCTGTGTGATTGCGGCGGGTCCGCTGTGCTCGCCAGCCCTCTCTGATCGCGTTCTTAATTTAGTCGGTGGTGATGCCCTTTCGTTTTTCGATGCAGCGGCGCCGATCGTCGACGCCAGCACGATCGACAGGTCCATCGTGTTCTCGCAATCCCGCTACGATGATCAGGCGGACGGGGATTACCTGAACGCCCCATTCACCAAGGATGAATACAATACGTTCATCGACGAGTTGGTAGGGGCGGAGCGCGTGGTGCTCAAGGATTTTGAGCGACGCGATCTTTTCCAAGCATGCCAGCCCGCCGAGGAAGTTGCCCGTACCGGCCACGACGCGATCAGGTACGGAGCCATGAAGCCCGTGGGGCTGACCGATCCCCGTACGGGTCGAAGGCCTTGGGCAGCCGTGCAGCTCCGGGCGGAAAACGCTGCATGCACGGCATACAATCTCGTCGGATTTCAGACCAACCTTACATTTGGCGAGCAGAAACGCGTTTTCCGCATGATTCCCGGCTTGGAGAACGCCGAGTTTTTCAGGTACGGCGTCATGCATCGGAATACGTTCGTCGACGCCCCCCACGTCCTCGACGTCACCTTTGCGGTTCCTGGAACTCAGGTGCGTCTTGCTGGTCAGATAACCGGTACGGAAGGGTACACCGAGGCGATTGCGTCCGGTCTTCTCGCCGCTTTGAATACGTTTGCCGACATGGCGGCGCTGCCGTCCGTCTCTTTGCCGCGCACCGGTGCCTTTGGCTCGCTGGTGGCATATGCCACCAATCCGGAGACTGTCGATTATCAACCCATGCATGTCAACTTTGGCGTCGTGCCTCCCTTGGAGGACGGCAAGAGACGCAGCAAGCGCGATCGCTACGCCGCGTATTCCGCCCGTGCCTTGTCGGACCTCGAAGCGTTCCTCGTTTCCCGCGGTGATTTGTTTTCCGCACGAGGGTAGGTTTCGGTTCGCTGGAGTCCATTTTGGTTGCGGATGGGGGAGTGAGTGTGAGCGCGTCCGAGTGCGATTTGCTGGCGTACGTCGATGATTACATAGCTCATATCGCTCGGTATGAGGGTGCGTCGCCCGAGACGGTGCGTGCATACACCCAACACCTCGAAGCGTATGTGCGCTGGTGTGCGCGCAGTGGGGTGAACGGATTGTCGCCGAATCCACGAGACCTACGCTTGTACCTATCGGACTTTGCCTCTGCGGGCTACGCCCCTCGCACCACGTCCGCCCACCTATCCGCTCTTCGGTCCTTCTTCACATGGCTTGTCGAGGAGGGCATCGTTACGTCAGAGGTGGTTTCTGCGCTTTCGAGCCCCAAGCTCGACAAGCCACTTCCCCATACGCTTACCTTGGAGCAGCTCGAGCGTCTCATGAAGGCGCCTGACCCCGCAACGCCTCGAGGGCTGCGTGATGCCGCCATGTTGGAGCTCTTCATCGCCACGGGGGCGCGTATCTCGGAGCTCGCATCGCTTGAGGTGTCCTCCATCGACCTTGCGGCGATGTCCGTTCGCTTGTTCGGCAAGGGCTCTAAGGAGCGTATCGTGCCCCTGTACGATCGGGCGTGCCTTGCTTGCGCTCATTATCTTGATAACGGTAGAGGCGAGTTGCTCAGGGGTCATCCGCAGGCAAATACCGTCACTCGTTTTTTCATATCAAATCGCGGAAAACCCATGGATGCCGCAGCACTCAGGTATCGCTTCAACGCGCTCAAGACCGCTTCTGGTGTGCCCGATGACATTACGCCCCATGCCATTCGTCATACATTCGCCACTGAGCTCTTACGCGGTGGTGCCGACCTTCGCAGCGTGCAAGAGCTTCTCGGGCATGTGAGTCTCTCGACGACTCAAATCTACACGCATTTGACGCCCGACCGACTCAAAACCGCCGTGCACAGCGCGCACCCCCGTGCATAGTCCACGCGATTACTTTGTGAAGCCTTGGCAATGAGTGCTCCACCTGCTATTATTCATCAAGTTGCGAATTTGCAACGTTCCATCACACACGCACGGCTACGCGCCGGCCGCGGTGCCCGAGCTTTGGTAGCTCATGCTCGGGTGGTCGACGCGGACGACACCGTGCGAAAGACAAACCGGGAGGTAAACATGGCTACCAAGATCAACATCCGCACCCTGCTCGAGGCTGGCTGCCACTTTGGCCACCAGACCCGTCGTTGGAACCCCAAGATGAAGCCGTTCATCTTCGGCGAGCGCAACAACATCTACATCCTCGACCTCAAGCAGACCATCGTCGAGGCCGATAAGGCGTACACCTTCCTCAAGGAGACCGCGGCCAAGGGTGGTAAGGTCCTCTTCGTCGGCACCAAGAAGCAGGCCCAGGAGGCCGTGAAGTCCGCTGCCGAGCGCGCCAACATGCCTTACATCAACCAGCGTTGGCTCGGCGGTATGCTCACCAACTTCGTGACCATCCGTTCCCGCATGAACCGCCTCGAGGAGCTCGAGGGCATGGTCGCCGATGGCTCCATGGCTCTGCGTGGCAAGAAGGAGCAGGCCGTCCTGGGCAAGGAGCTCGCCAAGCTGCAGGCCAACCTTGGTGGCGCCCGTGAGCTCAAGAGCACCCCTGCCGCGCTCTTCGTCATCGACACCAAGCGCGAGGAGAACGCCATTAAGGAGGCCAAGCGTCTTGGCATCCCCGTGGTCGCCCTCATCGACACCAACTCCGATCCCGACGTCGTCGATTACGGCATCCCCTGCAACGATGACGCCATCTCCGCGATCCAGCTCATGAGCGAGCTCTTCGCCGACGCCTGCCTCGCCGGTTCCGGCAAGGAGCAGATCTCCGAGGCCGAGATGGCCGCCGAGGCTCCTGCTACCGAGGCTGTCGCCGAGTAGCACCCACCTCATCTCATTCGTCAATTCCCTTTGAAAGGAATGAACATGGCTCAGATCACCGCCGCTATGGTCAAGCAGCTCCGCGAGATGACCGACTCCCCGATGATGGAGTGCAAGAAGGCTCTCGTCGAGGCTGACGGCGATATGGACGCCGCCGTCGACGTCCTCCGCAAGAACGGTCTCGCCGCCGCCGCCAAGAAGGCTGGTCGCGACACCAACGAGGGCGCTGTCGCTGCGTATATTTCCGAGGACGGCACCATGGGTGCCCTCGCCGAGGTCGCCTGCGAGACTGACTTCGTTGCCTCCAACCCCAAGTTCACCGGTTTTGCCGCCGAGGTCGCCAAGGTCGTTTGCGACAACGAGCCTGCCGATGTCGAGGCTCTGCTCGCCTGCGATATGAACGGTGAGACCGTCGAGGCTGCCCTCACCGAGATGATTCACGTCATCGGTGAGAACATGAAGATCTCCCGTACCGCCGTGCGCAAGCCCGCTGCCGGTGGCGTTGCCTCCTACATCCACATGGGTGGCAAGATCGGCGTTCTCGTCGAGTTCTCCTTCGAGAAGCCCGAGACCGCTTCTGCTGAGGCCTTTAAGACCTTCGCCCATGATGTTGCCATGCAGGTCGCTGCCACTGCACCGATCGCCGCTGTGCGCGAGGACGTCGCTCAGGATGTCATCGATCACGAGGTTGAGATTTACAAGGCTCAGGCTGCCGAGTCCGGCAAGCCCGAGGCCATCCAGGAGAAGATGGCCATTGGTCGTCTTGAGAAGTTCTTCAAGGGTATCGTCTTGAATGAGCAGGAGTTCATCAAGGACTCCAGCATGACCATCAAGGCCTACGCCGAGAAGGTCTCCAAGGAGCTTGGCGACACCGTCAAGGTCGTTGCTTTCGATCGTCTGGTCTGCGGCGAGTAAATTGACGCTTTAACGTGAAGGCAGGTCGTGGGGTAACGCTCACGGCCTGCTTTTTCATGGGTCGAGTTCATTTGCTGCGAGTATCGTCCATCCCTGCTAAAATGGGAGAAATTGCGTTATAAGGAGGATTCCTTGTCCGAGTACCAATACAAGCGCGTCCTGTTGAAGATTTCCGGTGAGGCGCTTATGGGTAACGCCGATTACGGTATCGACCCCAATGTGGTGGAGCGCATGGCCGTTCAGGTCAAGCAGCTTCACGACGAGGGGATCGAGGTCGCGGTCGTTGTCGGAGGCGGCAACATCTTCCGCGGTGTCGCCGGCTCTGCCAAGGGTATGGAGCGCGCCCAGGCCGATTACATGGGCATGCTTGCCACGGTTATGAATGCTCTCGCCCTGCAGGATGCCATCGAGCGGATCGATTGCCCCTGCCGCGTTATGAGTGGTATCCAGATGAACGAGGTTTGCGAGCCGTATATCCGTCGCCGCGCTATGCGAAGCCTTGAGAAGGGCGATGTCGTCATCTTCGCCGCCGGATCCGGCAACCCGTATTTCACCACCGACACCGCCGCTGCGCTGCGTGCCTGCGAGATCGGCGCCGATTGCTTGCTCAAGGCCACCAAGGTCGACGGCGTCTACGACATGGATCCGGTTAAGAACGAGGATGCCGTTCGTTTTGACAGCATCAGCTATCATGAGGTCTTGGTCCGTGGTCTCCAGGTCATGGATTCGACCGCGACCGCGCTGTGCCAGGACAACCACATGCCGATCATCGTTCTCAACATCGACGGGGACGACAATATCAAGCGTGCACTTGCCGGTGAGCCGGTGGGCACCGTCGTTATGGAAGAGGAGTAGGGAATGTCTGATATCCGCGAAAGCATGGATAAGGCCCTTGAGAGCTTGAAGCACAATTTCTCCAAGGTCCGCACCGGTCGTGCCAACGCCAACATCCTGTCTGACATCACCGTCGATTACTACGGCGTCGCGACACCTATCACGCAGGTGGCGGCCGTCAAGGTGCCTGAAGCTCATATGCTCGTCATCGAGCCTTGGGACAAAGCCCTGGTGAATGCCATCGTCAAGGCGGTAACCGCTTCGGATTTGGGTATCACGCCCAATTCCGACGGCATTGTGGTTCGTCTCCCGTTCCCCGCGCCTACCGAGGAGCGCCGTCGCGAACTCGTCAAGGAATGCCGCGAGCTCGCCGAGCACGCAAAGATCGCCATCCGTAATGCACGCCGCGATGCGAACAACAAGCTCGAGCGTGACGAGGAACTCACCGAGGACGAGGTTCGCCGCGAGCAGGCCAAAGTCCAGAAGGCCACCGATGAGTTCGTCGCCAAGGTGGATGAGATGCTCAAGGCCAAAGAAGCAGAGGTCATGGAGATCTAGCTGATGCATTACGACGTCGATAAGTTCAACGAGTACTTCGCGAACCATCCCGACGACATTTCCATTGATGACATCGACATGGCGCGCATTCCGCGCCATGTTTCTTGCATCATGGATGGCAACGGTAGATGGGCGACGAGTCGAGGTCTCGGGCGCGGAGAGGGCCATAAGGCCGGAATCGTCGCGTTGCAGGAGGTTATCACCGCATGTGTGCGCATGGGCGTCGACGTACTTTCGGCGTATGCGTTCTCCACTGAGAATTGGAATCGCCCTCAGGCCGAGGTCAATCTTCTCATGCACCTGTTCGCAAAGACCTTCGTTGATGAGCTTCCGCTCCTCAAGCGCGAAAACGTCCGTGTTGAGTTTCTCGGGGACATTTCCGCGCTTCCCAAGAAGACGCGCGATGTCTTTGAGTATGGGCTTGCGGAGACTCGTAACCACACGGGGATGACCCTCGCACTGGCCGTCAACTACGGTGCCCGTGCGGAGCTTGCCCGTGCCACGCGCCTCATCGCCGAGGATGTCCGCGCCGGCGTGCTCGATCCCTCGGACATCACCGAGGAGACCGTCGCTTCCCGTCTGTACACGGCCGACATGCCCGACCCCGAGCTGGTCATTCGCACATCCGGTGAGATGCGCGTCTCCAATTATCTGCTTTGGCAGATCGCATATTCAGAGTTCTATATCACGGACACCTATTGGCCCGATTTCGATCGTTGGGGGCTCGTGCGCGCGATCGCATCCTTCCAAGGTCGCGATCGCCGCTTTGGGGGTCTGACGAGTGCCTAGCGCCTCGTCCCGTGAAGGAGTTTTTACATTGGCTTCCAATACCAACAGCGCCGCATCAGAGCCGAGCGCATCGAAGGACGGTCGTTTGCATTCGTTTATCGTACGCGCCGGTGCAGGAATCGTGTACGCCGTCGTCTTCATTGGCTCGCTCATCTTGGGCGTCCTTCCCACGGCGGTTTTCACGTCGGTCATGTCATGGCTTTGCTGCTACGAGTTCTATCGCATGGCTCGCATCGACGGTAAGGTTCCTAATGAGTTCATTGGACTGTCGGCGGCCGTTCTGTTTCCCTTGTCCGCCCTCGTCGACCCTGTTTGGCTGACGGTCATCAACTTCCTACTCGTGCTCTCGCTCGGTCTGTGGTATGTCCAGAACCCGCGCACCCGCATCGCGGACGTTGCCGTTACGGTCTTTGGCCCTATCTATACCGGATACATGCTTTCCGCCATCGTGTTGCTGCGCGAAGCGGTTCCCGGCTGGGAGGGCGCGCTGCTCTCGGTCGGCGTCTGCGCATCGCTCTGGCTCTCCGATTCGTTTGCCTATATGGTCGGCAGCCGCTTTGGCAAGCATAAGATGGCCCCAAAGATCTCACCCAAGAAGAGTTGGGAAGGCTTTTTCGGCGGTCTTGCGGGCTCAATCGTCGTGTGGCTCATCCTGTGGTCCACCGATCTGTACGATCTGGATATCTGGTTTGCCATCATGTGCGGAATCGTCGTTTCGATCATGGGCGTTTTCGGCGACCTCATCGAAAGCCGCATTAAGCGCGGCGCGGGAGTCAAGGATTCCGGCAATCTCATTCCCGGCCATGGTGGTATGCTCGATCGCTCTGATTCGCTTATCATCGGCGTCATTACCGCCTATCTGATGCTTCATTTGGGAGGTGTCCTGTAATGACGTCAATTCAGGGGGAGGGCCGTCGCACCCGTGTTGCGATCCTCGGTTGCACTGGGTCGATTGGAACCCAGGCGCTTGATGTGTGCCGTCAGCACGCCGACAAGCTCCAGGTTGTCGCTCTTTCCGCGCATAGCCGTACGTCAGACCTCGTTCGGTATGCGCGTGAGTTCAAAGTCTCCTACGTCGGCGTGACCGACGAGTCCCATACCGATGACCCAGTGCTTCAGGAGCTTCCCCAGGGCTGCGAGCTGGTGAGCGGTCCGCACGCGGCTGTTGAGCTTGCGCGTATGGATGCCTGCGATGTCGTCCTCGTCGCGATTGTCGGGGCCGCCGGTCTCGAGGCGAGTCATGCCGTCCTTTCGGGCGATAGACGGTTGGCTCTCGCCAACAAGGAATCCCTGGTTGTTGGTGGAGACCTGCTCATGCCGCTTGCCGCGCCTGGGCAGCTCCTTCCGGTTGATTCCGAGCATGGGGCGATCTTCCAATGTCTGACGGGGGAGGACCCTCGTGAGGCGCATTGTATCTGGCTTACATGCTCAGGCGGCCCGTTCTTTGGCCGGACCGCGAAGGAGCTCGAGTGCGTCACGCGCCACGACGCACTGGCCCACCCCACGTGGAATATGGGTGCCAAGATCACCATCGATTCCGCAACGCTTATGAACAAAGGGCTCGAACGCATCGAGGCCATGCATCTGTTTGGTATGGGACTCGACCGGATCAACGTCCTCATCCAACGCGAATCAAAGATTCACTCCATGGTGGAGTTCGTTGATGGTTCGGTGATCGCTCACCTGGGCGCCTCCGATATGCGTATTCCCATTCAGTATGCATTCTCGTATCCTGAGCGTTGGGATACGCCTGCTCCGCGTGTTGATTTTCGTAAGCTCGGAAAGCTTTCGTTCGATGCGCCCGATATGGAGGCATTCCGCTGCCTCAAGCTTGCCGAAATCGCCGGTGAGTTGCGGGGTACGATGCCTTGTGTCTTGAACGCCGCCAATGAGGTCGCCGTCGACGCCTTCCTCCATGACCGTCTCGGTTTCAACGGCATTGCCGCCGTTGTCCAAACGTGCATGGACGCTCACGATCGTTGCGATGTGGTTTCGCTTGAACAGCTTCGCGATGTCGATGCATGGGCGCGGGAACGCGCGGAGCGTGCGATTTGCTTAATGGCATAACGTAGATTTGGATTCCATGGATACGTTGTTTGGTATTATCGGCCCCATCTTTTGGGGCCTTCTTCTCTTGTCTGCACTCGTGTTCGTCCACGAAGGCGGTCATTTTCTCGCGGCGCGCGCCTGCGGGGTCCGCGTCCTTGAGTTCTTCTTGGGCATGCCTTGCCGCTTCAATGTCCATCATGTCTCCAAGCGAATCGGCACCAAGTTCGGCGTCACGCCTCTCCTCCTTGGAGGATATGCCGAGATCTGCGGCATGGATCCCACCGAGGTCGACTGCGCGCCCCAGGTGCTCGCCGCTATTCACCGCCATGGAACGGTGCGCGTTGACTTGCTCGCTCAAGAGCTCGATCTTAAGGTGAGCGACGTCGAAGAGGCGTGTTCTTTGCTCTACGGATGGGGTTCCATCGTCCCGTCTGACGAGGCGTCCGATCATGATGCCGACGACGAGGTCTCCTCTCGCGATTTTCCCCTCGCCTTTGCCGCTGCGGCTCGCGATGCGCAGGGCAATACGATCTACGACGGTCGTTCGTTTGACCGCAGCTCCGCAACCAAGGTGGGCGAACCTTGGGATCCCCCTATGGACGACCGCGCGTTCTTTGAGCTCGAGCGTTCTCACACGTATGTGGGGAAGGGCTTTTGGAAGCGCGCGTTCATGCTCGTCGCGGGCATTGCAGTGAATATCCTCACGGGTTTCCTGCTCGTGATCGCCGTGTACTCGGTGCTGGGGGTTTTGATGCCCATCGATGCCAATGTACTTGGCGAGATCGTCGCCGATTCGCCTGCCGAGGCTGCCGGCCTCAAGCAGGGCGATTGCGTCATCGCCGTGAACGGTGAGCGCGTCGATTCCTGGCTTGAACTGCTCGATGCCTTTGACGCGGCTGACCATGAGGGCGAGGTCGAGCTCGATCTGTGGCGCCCCAATAACGTTGACATGGCGTTCGACCACTTGCCCATCGACGACTCCTTCGATTCCGGGTCATGGGCACACGAGAACGGGACCTTCCTCACGGTAGGCGTGTCCTTCGACGATGACGGTTTGCTCGGAATCAGCGCCCCCACCCAGGTTGTCCGCCTCAACCCGCTGCAGTCCTGCCAGATCGCTATCGATAACATCGTCGCGACCGCCCAATCCGTTGGCAGCCTGCTTAACCCCCGCCACACCATGGAGGTGCTCGACAACTCAACCTCCGTCGTGGGAATTTCCGTGATGTCGGCTCAGGCGGCTGCTGAGGGCCCCGCAACGTTCCTCAACCTCGCGGCGCTTATCTCGTTCTCGCTAGGCTTCATGAATCTACTGCCCATCCCGCCGCTCGACGGCGGCAAGCTCGTGATCGAGGCTATCCAAGCAGTTACACGCCGCAAAGTGCCAATCAAGGTTCAGACCGCCATCTCCATGGTTGGCATCGGTCTGTTTGGACTGTTGTTCATCTATATGCTGGGTTCCGACATCGTCCGCTTCTTCTAGCGGACATCACGAAAGGGGAGTGCCATGCAGGGGCTTGCTCGAGAGCGCACACGCCAGGTGATGGTGGGTTCCGTGCCTATTGGCGGTGGCGCCCCCGTTGTCGTGCAGTCCATGACGTGCACGCCCACCATCGATGCCGATGCGACCCTGGCTCAGGTGCGCGCGCTCGTGGACGCCGGGTGCGACCTTGTGCGCGTCACGGTCCCTTCTGCCGATGCGCTCGAGTCCTTCGGGCGGATCTGCGCCGAGTCTCCCGTGCCGATCGTCGCCGACATTCACTTTGACTATCGACTCGCTATCGGGGCTGTCCGCTCCGGCGCTGCCAAACTGCGCATCAACCCCGGAAACATCGGTGATTGGGACCGCGTGGACGCCGTAATCGATGCCGCGGGTGAGGCGGGAGCCGCGATCCGCATCGGTGTCAACGCCGGATCGCTTGATCGTCGCATTGCCGAGCGCGAGGACCTCACGCAGCCCGAAAAGCTCGTTGCGTCTTCGCTTGAGTTCGTCGAGCACTTCGAGAAGCGTGGGTTCGAGAACATCGTCCTATCTGCCAAGGCCCACAGCGTGCCCACCACGATTGAGACGTACCGTGCCCTCTCGCGCGAACTGCCCCAGGTGCCGCTGCATCTTGGTGTCACGGAGGCGGGCACGGTGCAGCAGGGCACCATCAAGAGCGCGGTCGGCCTCGGCGTGTTGCTGGCCGAAGGCATTGGCGACACCATGCGCGTGTCTTTGACCGCCGATCCCGTCGAAGAGCCGCCGGTATGCTGGGGTATCCTTTCGGCCCTCGGTCTGCGGCGGCGTGGCCCCGAGCTCGTGAGCTGCCCGACGTGCGGACGCACGCAGGTCGACCTGATCGGTCTTGCCGAGGAAGTGGGGGAGCGGCTCAAGTCCTGCACGAAGCCCATTTCCGTCGCCGTCATGGGGTGTGTGGTGAACGGCCCGGGCGAGGCGAGCGATGCCGATGTGGGTGTTGCCTGCGGACGCGGTGTGGGCATGGTGTTCCGCCGCGGTGAGATCATCCGCAAGGTGCCCGAGGCCCAAATCGTCGACGCCCTCATGGAGGAGATCGAGAAACTCTAACGTATCCTACCGCTCCGCCCCTTGCGTATATCATCCCGTGCTCAAACAGCGCTGCGCGAACTGCGCGCGGGACGATATACGCAAGGGGCGGAGCTTGTCAATGTAGTAGATTTGGCTCCGTGAGTCAGACCGTATTGTTGATTGCGTGATCTTTACGTTCGCCCCTCCGGCGCGGGCCCATCACGTCCGCCGCGAGTTCCGCACGAGCCGGAGGGCCCACTGGGCCCTCCGTGCGAGCAGGACTGTTCGAGCGCCGGATGTGATGGGCCCGCGCCGGAGGGGCGTGTAGATTCGTTACCTGCTATCATGTTCAAGTTGCATTTGTTTACTCAAGGAGGTCGTCGTGTCTAAGACTCGCGCCATGAAGATGTCTCATCTGTATGCCCCCACGCTCAAGGAGGACCCGGCAGAGGCTGAACTCGCCAGTCATCGCCTGATGCTGCGTGCCGGCATGATCCGCAAGCAGGCCGCGGGCCTCTACAGCTATCTGCCGCTCGCGTGGCGCTCGCTGCGCAAGATCGAGGACATCGTCCGCGACGAGATGGACGCCGCGGGTGCCCAGGAACTGCTCATGCCCATCATGGTCGATGCCCAGGTGTGGCACGAGTCCGGCCGCTACAACGCGTACGGCCCCGAGCTCATGCGCATCTCCGACCGTCATGACCGCGAGTTCGTGCTCGGTCCCACGCATGAGGAGACCGTCACCGACCTCATCAAGAACGAGCTCAAGAGCTATAAGCAGTTGCCGGTGAACCTGTACCAGATCCAGGACAAGTTCCGCGACGAGATGCGCCCGCGCTTTGGCCTCATGCGCGGCCGCGAGTTCATCATGAAGGACGGCTACTCCTTCAACGCTACGCAGGAGTCCCTGCAGGAGACCTACGACGCCATGAAGCAGGCGTACGCGAACATCTGCGAGCGCTGTGGCCTCAAGGCCCTGCCCGTGGTGGCCGATTCCGGTCAGATCGGTGGCGATACCTCCGTCGAGTTCATGGCACTCGCCGACGCGGGCGAGGCTGCGCTCGTGTACTGCGATGATTGCGGCTATGCCGCCGACGATGAGGCCGCTTCCACCACGGTTGCGGTGACTGAGGGCCCCGGCGACGGCACGCTGCAGAAGGTCCACACGCCCGGCATGGGCACGATCGCCGCGGTGGCCGAGTTCTTCGGCTTCCCCGAGAACGGCACGCGTAAGGCGCTCGCCCTTATCGATGCGGACGGGCACCCGGTTGTGGCCATCGTCCCCGGCGACCACGAGCTCAACGACTGCAAGGCCGAACATGTCTTTGGCGAGGGTTACCGCATGATGACCGACGAGGAGCTTGAGGGCTATGGCCTGCACAAGGGCTTCATCGGGCCGGTGAATCTGCCCGAGGGCATCCGCCTCGTGTGCGATGTCACCCTGCGTGATTCCAAGCAGTGGGCCTGCGGTGCCAACGAGGTCGATTACCACTTCACCGGTGCCTGCCCGGGTCGCGATTTCGAGGCGGACGCATGGGAGGACCTCATCACGGTCGTCGCCGGCGACCCCTGCCCTCACTGCGGCGCGCCCCTCTCCGGCGCGCGCGGCATCGAGGTGTCTCAGGTCTTCCAGCTCGGCACCAAGTATTCCGAGGCCATGGGAGCGACGTTCGCCGACGAGGATGGCGTTGAGAAGCCATTCCTGATGGGTTGCTACGGCGTGGGCGTGTCCCGCACCCTTGCCGCCTCCGTCGAGCAGCACCACGACGAGCACGGTATCATCTGGCCCGTCCCTATTGCCCCGTACGAGGTTTCCATCATGCCGCTCGACCCCACGATTCCGGAGTGCGCCGAGGTCTGCGATCGCTTGACCACGGAGCTCTGTGCTGCTGGCATCGAGGTCATTGTGGACGACCGCGACATTCGTCCGGGCGTCAAGTTCGCCGACAACGACCTCATGGGCTTCCCGTACCAGATCGTCCTGGGCAAGCGCGGCCTCAAGAACGGGACGGTCGAGCTCAAGGACCGCGCCACCGGCGAGCGTGAGGACGTCGCCATCGACGAGGTCGCCGGCAAAGTTTCTGAACTCGTGATCTCTCAGCGCCGCTAGTACTGCTTCGAGATCGTATCAAACACGCGTGGGGTGTGAGGCTGAGTTCCTCGCGCCCCATTTTCTTGTAAGGGGAGGCCGTGCAAATCGAGGTTGTAGAGAGTCGCGACTTAACGCTGATTTCGGATTTATGCGTCGTGTGGAACAGCTCCGTGCGCGCAACACATGACTTTCTAACGGGCGAGGACATATTGCAGATTGAGCGGTATGTTCCGACTGCGCTCAAAGGTGTTCCCGACCTCGTCGTCGCCCGTGGTTCGCTGGGTGAGCCGATCGGGTTCATGGGGGTGAACGACTGCACGCTCGAGATGCTGTTCGTTTCAGATTCCTCCAGGGGAGTGGGAGTCGGCAAGCGTCTTCTTGAATATGGAATCGAAAGGTTGGGTGTGCGCAAGCTGACGGTCAATGAGCAAAACCCGCTTGCTCGTGGATTCTACGAACATATGGGCTTTGAGGTCTACGACCGCTCGGATGTAGACGAGCAGGGCATGCCGTTCCCTCTACTGTATATGAGGCTCAGAAAAAAGTTCTGATTTGTGCTTGCACATCCTCGATGGTTCCCGTATAGTACTTCTTCGTTGCAAGGGGGCGTAGCTCAGCTGGGAGAGCGCTTGACTGGCAGTCAAGAGGTCAGGGGTTCGATCCCCCTCGTCTCCACCACTTGCATCTTTCTTCTCTGTTCATGGGGGCGTAGCTCAGCTGGGAGAGCGCTTGACTGGCAGTCAAGAGGTCAGGGGTTCGATCCCCCTCGTCTCCACCCATGAGATTTAAGGCCGGGGTTTTCATCTCCGGTCTTTTTCATAGCTAGGGTTGATAATGCGTTTCAAAGCAAAAGGGTCGCCTCTGGCGATAGTTTTGAAGGTATTAAGCCGCTTTCCAGGGTCTCTGGCAATCGTTTCCTGGGTTTTTGTTCACCGTCGCATGTTGGGGCCGCCGCAGGGGAGTCCAAACCATCCAAAACTATCGCCCGTAGCGAACCTTTGCACTTAGGATATCCAAATCACCGAAAACGGGCCAAAACTAAACGGTCCCGCTTCTTATCAAATCTAAGCCTCCCGTCGCAGTGCGCTCCGCATCCATGCTCGGTCGCGGCCGCGAAGCATCAAGAGTCCGCATACCTATTGCGCAGCCCTCTATTCCCGCATACAAACGACGCCATCTTATTGGCCGCCGATTCTGTGGTTCTCGCGCATTCTTCTCGCTGCGTATTGAGGGGGGTGTTCCTATAGTTTTGTCAACTGGGAAATGCT
>NZ_QUHV01000008.1 GCF_003479805.1 Collinsella sp. AF08-23
ATCGAAATTTATCGATGGCCTATTTCAGACTGTAATGGGTAAGGGTATACGTGAATTACCAGTACTGCCTGTGAAGGGAGTTTCCATGGTGGCCATTGATTGGACGTCAGGGATCGTCACCCTCGTCACTCAGCTTGTTCCGGGTATGATCGCCGTTGGCCTTGCCTTGGTGGCGGCCCTCGCCGCACGGACGAAGGCGATGCCCACGCTCGTGTTCGCCAGCGGTCTGAGCGCCGCGCTCTCCTTGGTTGGGGTTCTCGTGGGGCTGCAAACATACGCGCACGCCCTCGAGGCATCATCTTTTTACGACACGATCGACGCCTACGTGTTCTGTGCGATCGTTCTAGTTGTGCTGACGTACGGTCTCGATGCCATTGCGCTCGTTCGCGGGCGCTTCCGCGGGTAGGTCGCACAAACCGGCTGAAACGGCCGCGCGGTCACGTGGGATTCCCGCATTCGAAGAGCCGTTCCGTCCAGTGTAATCCGATCCTTTTCCTTGCTCTATTCTATGTAGAACCTGTGTGCGGGCGCTCATGTGGGGCGCCCGCTTCGTTATCTAGGGTGAGAGGAGGTGATGCGCGTGGCGTATCCGCAGCGCGGATTGAACGCCGCGGAAGTTCGGGCCCTCATCGAGGACCACTACGATGACGTGCTCGCGTACTGTCGTCGGCACACCGAAAGCGCGGACGAGGCACAGGACGCCGCCCAGGAGGTCTTCCTACGGTTCGTGCGAACGGCAAAGAGCTATCGTGACGCGGGCAAACCGCTGGCGTACCTGCTCACGATTGCCCGAAACGTTTGCGTGGACGCGGCTCGGGCCCGAGTGCGGGCGACCGACGAACTGCCCACCGACGAGGTTCTGGCAGATCCGGCGCCCTCGGACACCGAGAACTTCTCGCCAGCCGGAATGGATGGCCTGCGCCATGCGATCGCCTTACTGACTGCCGAGGATCGCGAAGTCCTCGAGCTGCGGTTCGACCAGGAGCTCACCTTCGCCGAGATTGGGCGCGTGATGGGCATCAGCAGATTCGCTGCTCGGCGCAGACTCGACGGCGCGCTCGCCGCCTTGCGAGAACTGTTGAAATCGGGAGAGGAGGACGTGAAATGAAGGGAAACCGAGAGGATGCGCTCGAGCGGGATCTTTCGGCGCTGTATCGCTCGGATCGCGAGCTGTTCTTAAGTGAACAGGGGTCGAACGGTCGCTCCGAGCTCATCGAGGAGTGCGCAAGCGCCTGTGAGCGCGAGTTGACACTAGAGGCGAGCGCGACGTCCCCGCATATGCAGTTGGGAGGATTCCTTTTTGCCCAAGTGCGCTTCACGCGCTCCGTGGTCTGGACCGCATTTGCGTTCGTTGCCTTGCTGACGGCCGTGGCTCCCCATGTCGAGACGGAGGGGCCGCTGGGCTCCCAGGTGCTCTCTGCCGCGGGTGGCCTGACGGCGCTCGTCTGCCTTGCGAGCGTCACGCGCTCAAAGCCCTTCGGCATGGGCGAGCTAGAAGCCGCCTGCCCGTTCAACGCGGTGTCCGTGGTCGTTGCGCGGCTGCTGCTGATGGGTCTTGCGAGTGCCCTCGTCCTCGCGGTTGGAGCCGTTGCGTCGGGGATTGAAGGCGTTGGTGTCGCGCGGGCGTTGCTGCTCATGGGTGCGCCGTACCTCATCGCCTGCGCGGGCGGTCTTATGTGTGCACGACGCGTTTCAAGCCCGGATGCGCGCGGCGCGGCCATCGCATGGGCCTCTGCCGTCACAGCGACCGGCGCGATGCTCTTCTACGCCGCACCCTCGGCATATGCTCAGACGAGCGCCTGGATGTGGATCCTTGTGTGCGCCGTCGCGGGCGTGTGGTGCACCCGTGAGGTCCGCGCCTGGGTCGGTGCCAGCGCGTCCGGATTCATTCCCGAGACGCGGCGGACGCCCGCCTGGCGGTAACGCCGCCCGACCGTTCGCCTTACGGTGTCGCTGCACAGGCGCCCGCCTGGCGTAATCGCCGCCCAAGCATCCGCCCACGAATACCTGCTGTATATCGATACGAATCGAAAGGAGCCCACGATGGAGCTCGTACTCGACCGGCTGACCAAGCAGTACGGTCCCAAGATCGCCGTCGACCGGGTGAGCGCGCGCCTGCGCCCCGGGGTTTACGGCCTGCTCGGCGCCAATGGCGCAGGAAAGACGACCATCATGCGCATGATCTGCGGGATTTTGCGCCCATCCTCCGGTGAGATCAGCCTGGACGGCCGCTCGATCGCCGAGCTGGGCGGGGAGTACCGCGCGCGGCTGGGGTACCTACCGCAGGACTTCGGCTACTACCCGGAGTTCACCGCCCTGGACTTCATGGAGTACATGGCGGCACTCAAGGGCGTCGACGCCCGCGCCGCTCGCGCCCGGTCGCTTGAGCTTCTCGACCGGGTCGGCCTTGCGGGCGAGGAGCACCGCCGCATCCGCACGTTCTCTGGAGGCATGAAGCAGCGACTCGGCATCGCGCAGGCGGTCCTCAACGACCCGGACGTCCTCGTCCTCGACGAGCCCACGGCCGGGCTTGACCCCAAGGAGCGCGTGCGCTTCCGCAACCTCATCGCCGGCTTCGCCACGGATAAGATCGTCTTGCTCTCCACGCACATCGTGTCGGACGTGGAATACATCGCTGACAGCATCCTCATGATGCGCGCCGGGTCGTTCATCATGCAGGGGAGCCCTGCGGAGGTCGTACGCGGCGTGAAGGGCATGGTCTGGGAGGCGCGTGTCCCTGTCCGCAAAGCCGATGAGTTGGCTTCGCGGGTGCCCGTGGTGAACGTGCACCACGACGGCGACGGCATGGCAACGGTACGGTTCCTCTCGTCAGAACCACACGTCGCCGAACTCTCTGCCGTCCCCGTCGCGCCGACGCTCGAGGACCTGTACCTGCACGTATTCGACGAGAGCGGTGCCGAGCACACCGGCGCCGCCGTGCCCGTGACAGCGGTCGAGGGGCAGCGCTGCTCCCGTCGCCGCGGGGTTCATTTTGGAGGTGGGCGCCATGCGTAGCCTTATCAAGTTCGAGCTCAAGAAGATGCTCACCCGTCGCGTAGCGATTGTGGCGAACGTGGGCATGCTGCTCATGCTGACCGTCGTCATGGGACTCAACGTGGTCCAGACCAAGACCGAGGGCAACATCGGGGAGATTCTCTCCGGGCCCACAGCCATCGCGCATCGCCGCGATGTCACCGAGGCGCGCGCAGGCGAGCTTACGCCTGAACGCGTAGCCGCCGACATCGCGCATTACCAGGACATCGCCTATGAGAAACTCGATCCCGAGGAGCTTGCGGAGATGTCCAACGCCACGGCATACGAGGTTGTGGCCGAGACCTACGACGATGCCACGCGCCTTGAGTTATACGATCCGTATTACATCACGATCCTCAAGCCCTGGGCAGTCAAAGGGCTGGAGCCGTACCAGTACGCCTCCCGCGTGACGCCCGAGATGGCGCTCGACTTCTATGGAGCTCTTGCAGACAGCCTGCAGGTCACGCTCGACGAGGGCATGGGAGGGGAGTGGGTGTACTCGCCCGCGGAGCGCGCGTACTGGACCCAGATGGAAGACGGCGTCCCCGAGCCCCTGACGTACGGCTGGGCGGGAGGCTGGGACAACATCCTCGATTGCGCCGCGTTCCTCGTGTTCATTGTCTTCGCGATGTGCGTGACGGTGACGCCCCTGTTCGCCTCCGAATACCGCGACGGAACCGATGCTGTCCTGCTCTCGGCGCGATATGGGCGCGGCAGGCTCGTGAGCGCCAAGCTTTTGGCGGCCATCCTGTACGCCACGGTGCTGTTCGCGCTGGGCGTGGCGATCATCTGCGGCGTGTCGCTGGTGTTCTATGGTGCCGAGGGCGCGAGTCTGCCCATCCAGAATTACGCCCTCGCCTCGCCGTACGCGCTCACGATGTGGCAGGCGGCGGCGATGTATGTGGGCGTCTTCTACCTCGTCATGCTCGGCATGCTCGCCCTTACGCTTGCGCTCTCCGCGCTAACCCCCTCCACGCTCGCAATCATCGTGACCGACGTGGTGGTCCTGTTCGTGAGCGGCCTGCTGCCCTCTGCCGGCAGCGGCCTCCTGCGCCACGTATTCACGCTGTTCCCCATGGGCCTGCAGTCCGCGTTCGACCTGTTCGCGTCGCTGTTCTCATACCCGCTCGGACCGGTCGTGCTCGACCTCATCGGCACGGCGGCCCTGGTGTACTGCGCGCTGGTTGTGGTGGGCGTGCCCGTTGCGTGGCGAGCATGGTGTCGTCACCAGGTGGCGTGAGAGCACCGGCAGACGAGCTGCGCAAGCCACTCGAACTCACCCTCGATTTCGAGATACCCCAGAAGGATGCGGACGCCCTTGGGGATTTGCTGTAAACCTTCGATCCGCTGTCTTTGCTTGAGGATGCGGTCGCAGGGTCTAGGCGTCTTTGGAGTTGGAATTGGTAAGACTATTGATGCCACCGATGTCGCGAAGTGCTTCTTTGATACCGTTCTTTACTGCGGCCTTACTGAGGAAATAACCCACTGCGAACAGCATCGCAATGGGTAAGAGCGCAAAGAGCAAGCCAGGTAACGGGGCCAGTTCTGACGGAACCATGCTATTTCCAATCTTCTGCATTGCCACTCAATTGACGTCATAGTCCCCAGGAAGAGGGGTGTGCGGGTCTCGAGGCCATAATCGCGCGTTGAATGCGACGGCGGCGCATGATAGTATCTATCGACGGGTCACGGCATTTGGGAGCGATCCTTTTTCTCATCGAAGCCGTCGTGGCACTGCATACGGGCTCTTGGCGCAACGGTTAGCGCAGGGGACTCATAATCCCTGGGTTCTGGGTTCGAATCCCGGAGGGCCCACCATGAAACCTAAGGTCAGGCCGCGTGCCTGGCCTTTTTGGTTTACGTGTGGAATTCAGCTTCGTATCTACTGGTGTCGATCGGCGTCTGGTTACGGCTGGGGCCTTCAGCGCGACTCTCTCCGGGCTTTTCAAATTACCTCTTGCACTAAGGCTCGCATCCATGCTAGTATTCTCCTTGCTGAAAAGCACGGGCGATTGGCTCAGGGGTAGAGCATATCCTTCACACGGATGGGGTCACAAGTTCGAATCTTGTATCGCCCACCATCAAACATTTAAGGCTCCAGGGAACTGGAGCCTTTTTGCTATCACGCGCATGTGCAAAGTGAGGTTGACATGATTCTCCTGGTCGACAAGATCGAGAAATCGTTCGGTTCCCGCACCCTCTTCACCGGGGCTACGCTACAGGTGAACGCTGGTGAGCGCTACGCGCTGGTCGGCCCCAACGGTGCAGGCAAAACGACCCTCCTCAAGATCATCATGGGCCTCGACAACCCCGATGCCGGATCCGTGACCTTCGCAAAGGACACAAATGTCGGCTATCTGGAGCAGGAGACCAAGCTCGCCGGTGCCACCTCCATCATCCGGGAGGTTATGGACGCTGCGATCGAAATCAAGACGATGGGGGAGCGCGCCGAGGAGCTTCAGCTCAAGATTGCCGAGGCCGGAGAGTCTGGCGAGGTCCCTCAGGCCATGCTTGACGAGTATGGTCATGTGCAGGACCGCTTCGAGCGTTTGGGTGGCTACGAGCTCGAGAGCAATGCGCGTCAAATTCTCGCTGGACTGGGTTTCAAGCCGACCGATTTCGAGCAGCCCTGCTCGGAGTTCTCCGGCGGCTGGCAGATGCGCATCGCGCTGGCAAAATTGTTCTTGCGCCACCCCGATGTCCTGCTGCTCGACGAGCCCACCAACCACTTGGACCTCGAAAGCGTCCAGTGGTTGCGTGGTTTCATATCGGCCTACGAGGGCGCCGTGCTCATCGTCTCCCATGACCGCGCCTTCATGGATGCCTGTGTGGATCACGTTGCGGCACTTGAGAACCGCCGCATCACCACCTACACCGGCAATTACAGCTCCTATCTCAAGCAGCGAGAGGACAACCTCGAGCAGATGCGCGCCAAGCGCGCCGCGCAGGAGCGCGAGATCGCCCACATGCAGGTGTTCGTCGATAAGTTCCGCTACAAGCCCACCAAGGCCGCGCAAGCGCAAGAACGCATGCGCCGCATCGAGCAGATCAAGAGCGAGCTCGTCATCCTTCCCGAGGGCCACAAGCACGTGAACTTCAAGTTCCCCGATCCTCCTCGCTCCGGCGATATGGTTATCAAGCTTGAGGACTTCTCCAAGCGCTACGGCGACAAGGTCCTTTATGAGGATGCAAACCTCACGCTGTACCGCGGTGACCGTGTGGCCCTGGTGGGCCCAAACGGAGCGGGCAAGTCGACGCTTCTCAAGATGCTCATAGGGCAGGAGGCCCCAACCACTGGCACGCGTACGCTCGGCACCCATGTGGGCGTGGCGTATTACGCCCAGCATCAGCTCGAGGGGCTCAAAGAGGGCAACACCGTCCTTCAGGAGATCGACTCGGTCGCCCCCACCTGGACCGTTCCGCAACAACGCAGCCTGCTTGGCGCCTTCCTCTTCGCCGGCGACGATGTCGACAAACGCGTCGGAGTCCTCTCCGGCGGCGAGCGCGCGCGTCTTGCGCTCGCCAAGATGCTGGTCGCTCCCGAGGCACTCCTGTGCCTGGACGAGCCCACAAACCACCTCGACATCGACTCGGTCGACATGCTCGAAAACGCCCTCAAGAGCTTCCCCGGCACTATTGTGCTCATCTCGCACGACGAGCACCTCGTCCGATCGGTCGCCAATCGTGTTGTCGATATCAGGGACGGCAAGATGACCGTCATCGACGGTGATTACGAGTATTACCTCTACAAGCGAGAGGACTTGGCGCAGCGCGCAGCGGAGGGTCACCTGCCCGTCACGCCGTTACCAAGCAAAGCTCCTTTAACCAATGTTGAATCAACAGCCGAGCCCGTACGCGAGGGCAAAAAGACCAAGGAACAGCGTCGGGCAGAGGCGGCGGCACGCGCCGAGCTTAATCGCCGACTCAAGGGAACCAAGGACAAGCTCAAGAACGTCGAGGCTGCGCTCGAGGTCAAACGTGCCCGCTACGATGAGCTCATGGAGCTGATGGCGAGCGAGGAGTTGTACGCCGACCAAGAAAAGTTCAGCGCGGCGCTCGGGGAATACAACGCCCTCAAGCAGGAATTGCCCGACTTGGAGGACGAATGGCTCGAGCTTTCGACCATCATCGAGGAAGAGACTGCTCGTGGATGCGCGTAAGGCTGGTGCCATCGCCCTTTCCGTCATCGGGTTCGCCTGTCGCGTCATCGCATGCGCCCTGTGCGCACTGACCGTTGCGCTCTGCTTTAACGGCGTTGCCGCAAAAC
Organism: Collinsella sp. AF08-23; assembly: GCF_003479805.1. Classification (GTDB taxonomy): domain Bacteria; phylum Actinomycetota; class Coriobacteriia; order Coriobacteriales; family Coriobacteriaceae; genus Collinsella. The sequence continues at coordinate 7,301 of NZ_QUHV01000008.1, forward strand.
TCAACATCGTGACCTTCGTGGTCGAGCTCACCCAGGCGCTTCCCGCGATGATTTCGGGCTATGGGCTCATCGCCACCCCCTTTGGCGGCGTGTTCCGCTTCGACTTCGCCTGCATGGCCGTCGCGTTCTTCGTCATCGATTACCTCTGCGTCCGCATCTCTCGGGCGCTGCGCTAGGAGACCTCATGAATGTCCCGTATTTGCTGAGCCTTCTCACCAGCGCGCTTGCGCTGATCGTCGGCATCGTCGTCCACGAGAGTGCCCACGCCCTCGCGGCCTATGTGCTCGGAGACAGGACCGCCCGGTCCCAGGGAAGGCTCTCCCTCAACCCGCTCAAGCATATCGATCCCTTTGGAACGGTCTTACTTCCATTGATCATGATTCTCGCCGGAGGTCCTGTCTTCGCGTTCGCCAAACCCGTTCCGGTCTATCTGAACAACCTCAAGCATCCGCGCCGCGATGAGGTCCTCATATCGCTTGCTGGCCCAGCGTCCAATATCCTGCTTGCCGGAATCGCGGCGCTCATCTTGCGCGGCATCCCCGGTGCCACGCTCATGGATCCCTACAGCGGTGCGGTTGTCAATGCGGTTCTTGGCTTTGCCTTTACGAGCATTTCCGTCAACCTCTCCCTTGCGTTTTTCAACCTCATCCCGCTGCCCCCGCTCGACGGTTCGTCGATCCTCGTTCCGTTTCTCAAAGGACGCGCGCTGCAGACGTACTATGAGATCCAGCGCTACTCGATGCCCATCCTCATCGTGGTGCTCTACATCCTTCCCAGCCTTGTGCATATCGATATCTTGGATTGGTATTTCTCTTTGACGGTCGATCCCCTGTACCTCTTGCTCGTCCGCTTCGCGCTCGGGATGTAGTGCGCTAAACTAATTTCTGTATGTGCATGCGCGATGAGAAGGGGGAGTTTGGTGTCCTATCGCGTTTCCACGCAGGGCTACTCGGGCCCCTTCGACTTGCTGCTGCAATTGGTGACCAGGCAAAAGGTCGATATTGGATCTATTTCCATCGCAGAGGTCGCCGAGCAGTACTTGGCCGAGGTCGAGCGGATCGAGGCACTTGACCTCGATGTCGCGAGCGACTTTCTGCTCGTTGCCGCGACCTTGCTCGATATCAAGGCGTCTTCTCTCGTTCCCGATGACGAGCACCCGAATTCCCGCGACGACGCAGAACTCGATGATGAATTCGAGGGGCTCGACGGCGACGCGCTACGCGAAGTGCTCATCCAGCGTCTCATCGCCTACAAGCAGTTCAAGGGCGCTGCTGCGGCCCTTGGCGCGCGTATGGAGTCCGAGAACCGCATGCATCCCCGCGTTGCCGGTCCCGATCCAGAGTTCTTGAACCTCATGCCCGACTACCTCGCCGGCATCACGTTGAGGGGCTTGGCGGTCATCTGCGCGGACTTGGACGGTAAGCGCGAGACCTTCCTGCTCGAAGCCGAACACGTCGCTCCGCACCGCATTCCCATCGAGCTCACCGTCGCCTCGGTCGATCGGGTTACCACGGCGCGTCCCCATATGACGTTCAGGGATCTGCTCGACGGCGATGCCACCACCGAGCAGATCGTCGCCACGTTTCTCGCCATTCTCGAGCTCGCCAAGCGCGGATCGCTCCTGCTTGAGCAGGATGAGAACTTCGGCACCATTCGCATCGACCGTGTTGAGGGCGCGCCCGCGTACCACCCCGATGACGGCTCCCTCTTTGACGAGGAGGACTAAATGGACAACTTGGAATCACTCGCCGAGAACTCACTGAAAGGCGCTCTCGAGGCGCTCTTGCTCGTCTCGAGCGACCCGGTGAGCGCAAGCCAACTCTCCGCGGTGCTCGACGTTGCGCCCGGCGAGGTCGCCTCTCTGCTGGCCGAGCTCAAAGTCGAGTATGAGGAGGCGAACCGCGGCTTTCAGCTCCGTGAGGTCGCCGGCGGATGGCGCTTGTTCACGCACCCCGCCTTCCATGAGCAGGTTGAAGCGTTCGTGTTGTCTTGGGACACCCAAAAGCTATCTCAGGCCGCGCTGGAAACGCTCGCGGTCATCGCGTACCACCAACCCGTCACACGCGAAATGGTCAAGGGCATTCGCGGCGTCAACTCCGACGGCGTCATCTCGTCACTCGTCGACAAGGGTCTAATTCGCGAGATGGGACGCGACCCCCAGCGGGGCCAGGCCATCATCTATGGAACGACCAATGCGTTTTTGGAGAAGTTCGGCCTGCGCAGCACGCGCGATCTGCCCGATCTTGAGCAGTTCGCCCCCGATGAACAGGCGCGTCAATTTATCCGCGAGCGACTCTCGGGCCGCTCCATCCAATCGACGCTCGATGAGGTCGATGAGGACCTCGAGGAGGAGCGTGAGCTCATCGATGGGGACGTCGACGAGGATTTCGATGTGTAGCGAGCAGGGGCCGAACCGAAATACCGCGAAGGTCCACCCCGATGACGAGCGCCTCGTACCCATGCGCTTGCAGCGTTTTCTCGCGCGCGCCGGCGTGGCGAGTAGGCGAGGATCGGAAGCGCTCATGACAGCCGGCCGTGTTCGCGTTAACGGCGAGGTCAAGACCGAGCTCGGCACCAAAGTCGATCCCGCTCGTGACGCCGTCACCGTCGACGACGTCCCCGTGGTTCTGGGTCTCGGCGCGGCATATATCATGCTCAACAAACCGGCAGGGGTATTGACCACCATGAGCGATCCCCACGGTCGCCCCACCGTCGCGAATCTCGTTCCGCGCCACGCATACCCGGGTCTCTTTCCCGTTGGGAGACTCGATATGGACACCACGGGGCTGCTTCTGTTCACCACTGATGGCGATCTGGGCCAAATGCTTTTGCATCCATCCCATCACGTGTGGAAGACCTACGTGGCCCTGGTGGACGGCGAGCTGGATGACGGCGACCTGGAGATGCTGAGGCACGGCATCACGCTCGATGACGGACCCTGTCAACCCGCCCGTTGCCGTCTCATAGGCAAGCGTGAGGCTCACGAGGTCGCGCCTCGGGGAATACCGCACGGTACTTCGGCGGTCGAGATCGCCATACGCGAGGGTCGTAAGAACCAAGTCAAGCGCATGCTTTCCAAAGTCGGACATCCGGTTCTCAGGCTCCACCGCGCGCGTTTTGGTGATCTCGACCTCGGCGATTTGCCCTCGGGGTCTTGGCGCGAATTGACCGAGTACGAAGTTTCGCTCCTCACCAATGGACTCAAGCAGAAGGAGAACAAATGATCATCGCCATCGACGGACCAGCCGGATCTGGTAAATCGACGATTGCCCGAGAGGTCGCATCGCGGTTCGGCTTCTCCAAGCTCGATACGGGAGCCATGTATCGCTCCGTGGCCTTGGCCGCGCTTCGTCGCGGCATCGACCTCGCCGATGTCGATGCGGTCGCCCAGCTCGCACGCGACATACACATCACGTTCGGTGGCGAGTCGCACGGAAACGTATCGGTCTTCGTCGATGGCGAGGACGTGAGCGAGGCCATTCGCACGCCCGAGGTCGATCGCAACGTATCCGCTGCCGCTGCGAACCCCGGCGTCCGCAGCGCCATGCTCGATCCCCAGCGCCGCTTCGCCCTCGATCGCGACGTCGTGGCGGAAGGTCGCGACATCGGAACGGTCGTGTTTCCCGCGGCTGAGCTCAAGGTGTTTCTCACCGCCGACCCCCGTGAGCGCGCGCGTCGCCGTGTGCTGCAGCGTCATGAGGGCGAGCACGTTGACGAGGCCCAGATCCAGGCGGAAGTCGAGCAGACGCTCGCGGACATCGAACGCCGCGACGCACTCGACTCCCAGCGCGAAACCGCTCCTCTGGTCTGCGCCGACGATGCGGTACGCATCGATTCCACCAGCTACACCATCGAGCAGATCGTGGACAAGATCGAGCAGCTCATTGCGGAACGGAGATAGGCGTGGCAGGCGAGGCTAAGAAGGAAGAGCGTTCGGGCGCTTGGCACTATGACGCCCCCATGGCTGAGTTTCCCCTGCATGAACGCATGATCTATACATTCGTCATGGCTGTCCTCTGGGTCTTTTCCAAACTCATGTGGCGTTGGCGAGTCGAGGATGCCGAGAAGCTCCACGGATCTGATGGATCGAGTGCCGTCATCATTTGCAACCATACCTCCATGGCCGAAGTGCTGCCCATCATCACGCATGAATGGGCGGCGCATCGCAGGGTCCGTCCCATTTTCAAATCGGAATTCAACAAGGCGGGCATCGTCCGCTGGGCGTTCGCACTGGCGGGCGGCATTCCGGTCGACCGCGGGGAAGCCGATATGAGTGCCCTTCGCGCCGCGCAACATGCCTTGCAGCGCGGAGAAGACGTGTTGATTTTCCCTGAGGGGACGAGGATTCGCACGGACGACCAGCCCGTCGAGGTGCATGGCGGCTTTGCCTTGATCGCCCAGATGGGCAAGGCGCCCGTCGCGCCTATGGCCGTCTGCGGTTTCCGCGACATCACCCCTGCGGGCAAGAAACTCATGCGACCCAAGAAATGCTGGCTCCGTGCAGGCGACAAGGTGTCTTTTGCCGACGCGCCCGAGGGTCTTAAGCGCCGTGAGCGCACCCAGTGGGTCGAGGACGAAGCTGTTCGCAGGATGTACGCCATCCGCGACGAGCTTCGCCGCGAGCATCCTGGGAGGTACTAATGGCCGATCTTAGTATCGAGGTCGCTTCCCACGCCGGCGTTTGTTACGGCGTCGAGCGGGCCCTCAAACTTGCCGCACATGCCGCCGAAAGCGCCCGCGGATCCGTCACGACGCTCGGCCCCCTCATCCATAACCCCATTGTCGTGCGCGATCTTGAGTCCGCCGGCGTGAAAGGCGCTCAGACGGTTGATGAGGTGGAGTCGGGCACGCTCATCATCCGTGCCCATGGCGTGGTTCCCCAGGTCATCGACCAAGCTCGAGCCAAAGGGCTCGAGGTCCTCGACGCCACCTGCCCGTATGTCAAGAAAGTCCACATGGCTGCCGAGAAACTCGTTCGCGAGGGGTACCAACTCATCGTGGTGGGGGAGAGCGGCCATCCTGAGGTCGAGGGGATTTTGGGGCACGCGGGAGATGCCGCACATGTCGTTTCGACACCCCATGACCTCGATGGGGTCGATCTCGCGCGCAAGGTTGGCGTCGTCGTGCAGACGACTCAAACTCCCGCCAATCTCGCCGCAATCGTGAGTGCCCTCGCGCTGCGCACCATGGATCTACGCGTGGTCAACACGATCTGCTCAGCTACGCAAGAGCGCCAGGATAGCGCCGCCGAGCTCGCATCTCGCGCCGATGTCATGATCGTCATAGGCGGCAAGAACTCGGGAAATACGCGTCGGCTCGCCGAAATCTGCATGGCTTGCTGCCCTCGCACGCACCATATCGAGGACTCCTCCGAAATTCAGCGCACATGGTTCGAAGGAGTCGCGCTTGTAGGCATCACCGCTGGCGCATCGACTCCCGGTGCCCATATCGATGCTGCGCTCGCCTGCATAAACCGCCTTTTGGAGCCCTAATGGACAAGCCCATGGTCACGGGTCCCACGGTGCCCTCATATGCGGGTACCGTCGCTCCGTACGCCCTATCAAGAGAACCTTCTTCTGACGGAGCGCTCGTGCTTTCCGTCGCCTCCGATTCCCCGGCATACGATATCGGCCTCGAGCCTGGCATGCGCGTGCTCAGCGTCAATGACCAGCCACTGACCGATATGATTGTCTGGTTGTGGGAGACCGAAGATGTCGAGGCGGAAATCGAGGTCTTCGACCCACGCGACGGTACCGTGGCCACTGCCGTCATCGAGCGATTCCCCGGAGAGGAGTGGGGTGCCGATTTCGATGGTGTGGTCTTTGACGGGATGCGCACCTGCGTGAACGCATGCATCTTCTGTTTTATGAACATGCTCCCCAAGGAAAGCCGCTCAACCCTCACCATACGCGACGACGACTACCGTCTGAGTTTTCTACAAGGCAACTTCGTCACGCTCACCAACATGTCCGACCATGAGGTTGACGACGCCATCGACAAGATGCTGTCCCCCATGAACGTGAGCCTCCACGCAATCAACCCCGATTGCCGCCGTAAGCTCATAGGTCGCAACGCCGCGCGCGGCATCGAGGTGCTCGAGCGTTTTCTCGATGCGGGTATCGAGATCCACGCCCAGATCGTCCTGTGTCCCGGCATCAACGATGGCGAAGAGCTCTTGGCCACCCTCGAGTACGTTGAGGCGCACCCCGGCATCACGAGTCTGGCAATCGTGCCCCTGGGATTTACCAAACATCAGCATCGCTTTACCGCTTCCTACTCCGATGACGTCGAGACGTCGCGCGCCGTGGTCCACATGCTTGAGCCGTTTCAGGAGCGCGCCCGCGCAACGCGGGGCAGCACGGTGTTCCAACTCGCCGATGAGTTCTACATCGACGCCGAACTTCCCGTGCCGCCCGCAGAGACCTACGACGGGTTCCCGCAGTTCTACGATGGCATCGGCATGCTGAGGAGCTTCCTCGATGAGGTCGAACAGCTGAGGAGAAGCCGACCTGAAGACATAGCGAGGGCGGGGGAGAGACTGATTTCAGCGGACAAACGCGTCCTCATCACCTGCGGAGAGGCGGCTCAAAGCACCTTCGACGAGTTCTGCCGACTCTTTACTCCCGCCGGCCTGATGAGTACGCACGCCATCAAGAACGAATACTTCGGCGGCAACGTCAACGTGACGGGTCTCATCTGTGCGTGCGACCTACTCGGACAGCTACCGAGGGACCTCTCCAACATCGAGGTCCTCATCCCCAACGTGATGTTCAACTACGACGGACTCACCCTCGACGGACAAAGCCGCGAGAGCGTCACCGAAGAGCTCATCGCACGCGGAGCCATCGTCCGCTACGCCACCCCCGCGCCGAACCTCATGCTCGATACGCTGCTCTAAACCACCGTTCCGCTGCCGGCTGGCATATCATCCCGTGCTCGGACAATCCTGGCTCGCACGAAGGGTCCACAGGACCCTTCGGCTCGTGCGGAACTGCGCGCGGGACGATATGCCCGCCGGCAGCGGAACTGCGTATCGTTTGTCGTAGCCCGCGCTCGCACCCATATCGTCCCGCGCGCAGTTCGCGAAGCGCTGTTTGAGCACGGGATGATATGAGTGCGAGCGCGGGGGGTGGGATGGAATGTCAGCTTCGATACGTCTACGGTTCACCAAGACTTGTATTCAACGCGAGCGAAAGTAGGGGCTCAAAGCCCTGAGGCCTGGACATATTCTCGTAGGGTGTTTTGTGGAGCGAAGCGGAGCCACACCCGAAGAGATTATGTCCAGGCCGCTGGCGTGCGTGCCCGTACCGAGCGCATGGTAAGATTCTTGCAGTTCTGACTACTCAAGGAGTACGTATGTCCCGACCTATCGTCGCGATCGTCGGCCGCCCGAACGTGGGCAAGTCGACGCTCGTCAACCGTATCGCCCAGACCTCCGACGCCATCGTCCACCAAAGCCGTGGCGTGACTCGTGATCGCAGCTATCACGTGGCCGATTGGAATGGCCGCGAGTTCATGCTCGTCGATACCGGCGGTATCGAACCCATGAAGAGCGACGACGTCTTTGCCACCTCCATCCGTGACCAGGCCCTCGCCGCCGCCGAGGAGGCTGCCGTCATCCTGTTCGTCGTTGATGGCTCCATTGGCGTCACTGAAGAGGATGAGAGCGTCGCGCGCATGGTGCGCAAGCTCAAGAAGCCCACGTTCCTGCTCGTAAACAAACTCGACAATCCCGCTCGAGAGAACGACAATCTGTGGGAGTTCTACTCTTTGGGCGTGGGCGACCCGGTCACCGTGTCCGCCCTGCATGGCCATGGCACGGGTGACCTGCTCGACGAGGTCGTCGCCCTACTGCCCGAGGACACGGGTGATGAGGACACGGAGCCCGACACCCTGCGCGTCGCCATCATAGGCCGCCCGAACGCCGGCAAGTCCTCGCTGTTCAACAAGATGATCGGCAACGACCGCTCCATCGTGAGCAACGTCGCAGGCACCACGCGTGACGCCATCGACACGGTGGTCGAACGCGATGGCAAGCGCTATCGCATGGTCGATACCGCCGGCATCCGCAAGAAGAGCACCGTTTACGAGAACATCGAGTACTACTCCATGGTGCGCGGTCTGCGTGCCATCGATCGCGCCGACGTCGCGCTGCTCGTCGTCGACGCCTCCACGGGCGTCACCGAGCAGGACCAGAAGGTCGCTAATCTTGCCATCGAACGCGGGTGCGCCCTCGTGGTGCTTCTGAACAAGTGGGATCTGCTCAAGGACGACTATGAGCGCGAGGCCGTCATGGAGACGGTCAATCGTCGTCTCACCATGGCACCGTGGGCCGAGTACCTGCGCATCTCCGCCCTCACGGGTCGCTCCGTCCACAAGATCTGGGACATGGTCGACGCCGCCGCCGAGCGCCGTGCCTCTCATATCACCACCTCGCAACTCAATCGTCTGCTCACCGATATGCGTGAGTTTGGCCACACCGTCTCCGACGGCAAACGCCGCCTCAAGATGCATTACGTCACGCAGACCGGCGAGAAGCCCCCGGCGTTCACCTTCTTTGTCAACCATACGGATCTCGTGAGCGACAACTACAAGCGCTACATCGAGAACCGCATGCGCGCGACCTTTGATTTCAAGGGCACGCCGATCCGCCTGCGATTCCGCGCCAAGAAGAGCGACAAGGACAAGGAGTAGCAGATGGCAGGCGTCCCCATTCACCCGTGGCTATTCCTCGGGTTCTGCTGTCTGCTTAACTACGCTCTCTGCGGCATCCCCTTCGGTAAGATTTTCGCAAAGAGTCTTGCCCACGTTGACCTGCAGAAGGTTGGTTCGGGCAACATCGGTACGACGAATGCCCTCCGCGCGGGCGGTCCCAAGGTTGCCGTGCTCACCCTTTTGTGTGATGTCTTGAAGGGCGTCATCTGTGTCAACCTGTCGCTCATCCCGCTTTCGGGAGTGCTCGGGCCATTCGGCGTCGAGCGCGCGGCGTTCTACCCGGGCGGCTCGCATGACTACGTTATTGCCGTGCTCGCCCTCTCGTGCGTCATCGGCCACATGTTCAGCTTCTACTTGCACTTCAAGGGCGGCAAGTCAATCGCCACGGGGGTCGGTGTGCTGTTTGCGATCAACGTGCCTTGGGCGCTGCTTCACTTAGGCATTTTCATCGTCCTCGTCGCCATCACTAAATTCGTGAGTGTCGGCTCGATTGCCACGGCCGCTCTCGTCGGCGTCACGGCGTGCATGCTCTTCCCCCAGGCCTCCCTTACCTTCAAACTCATTATGGGATTCCTCGGGCTTCTCGTCGTATGGGCCCACCGCGGCAATATCAAGAAGCTCATGAGTGGTAGGGAATCGAAGCTCTCACTAAGCAAACGCGTCGACAAGATGGATGAGTGACATGCACATTGCACTAATTGGAACAGGCTCATGGGGCACTGCCATGGCGGGGCTCGTTGCCTCGAATGGCAACTCCGTCACCATGTGGTCCTACGACCTGGACCCCGTGACCGAGATCAACGAGCGCCATACGAATGAGTGCTTCCTCAAGGACTTCAAGCTGCCCGAGACGGTCACGGCCACGAACTCACATGATGAGGCACTTGCAGGTGCGGATGCGGCCATCTTCGCCGTGCCGTCTGCGTTCCTGCGCGGCGTTGCCCGCGACTGCGCGCCCTTCATATCCGATGCGCTTCCCGTGCTCTGTCTCGCTAAGGGTATCGAGCTGGGCAGCGGACTGCTCATGAGCGACGTCATCGCCAGTGAGATCGGCCATCCCGAGCGAATCGCGGCCCTTTCCGGCCCTAACCATGCGGAGGAGATCTGCCGCGGTGCCCTTTCCGCCTCGACGATTGCCTGCGAGAGCACCGAGATAGGGGAATTCTTCAAGGAACTCACTTTAAGCCCGTCTTTTCGTGTGTACCTCTCCTCGGACATGGTGGGCGTGGAGTTGTGCGGTGCCATGAAGAACGTCATGGCCATCATCTGCGGTATCGCCGCTGGATCCGGCATGGGCGACAACGCGCTCGCGCTCATCATGACGCGCGGGCTGGCCGAGATCAGCCGCTTGGTACACGCCTGCGGCGGTGAGGCGATGACCTGCATGGGCTTGGCGGGTATGGGGGACCTCATCGTGACCTGCACGTCCCAGCACTCCCGCAACCGCACGTTCGGTGAAGCGTTCGCCCACGGCGAGACACTCAAGGAGTACCAGGACCGCCGCCGCATGGTGGTGGAGGGCGCTGCCGCAGCGCGCAGCGTCAGCGAGCTCGCCCGTAGCAAGGGCGTCGATGTTCCCCTCACCTTCGCACTCGAAAAGCTCCTGTATGGGGGAGAAACGATCGAAAGCGCCCTTGCGGCCCTCGTAAGTCGCATCCCCAACGAAGAGTTTTACGGCCTTGAGGACTAAATAACGGCTCTTGGGTGGTGCAGTTGGGAACGGGCCCCTTTTGCACCACCCCCCCCCCAGGATCTCGAAAGGAATCACCATGTCAGCCATCAAGATCTCGCCCTCAATCCTCTCCGCCGATATGGCCAACCTCGCGCGCGACTTGGACCGCATCTCGTGCGCTGACTATATCCACGTCGACGTTATGGATGGGCACTTCGTCCCCAACCTCAGCTATGGCACGGCCATCGTCAAGGCCTGCAAGTCCACAACCGACATTCCACTCGACGTCCATCTCATGATCTCGAATCCCGATGACACGGTCGACTGGTACATCGACGCTGGGGCGGACCTCATCACCGTGCACTATGAGGCATCAACCCATCTTCATCGCACCATCTGTCACATTAAGGATCGTGGCTGCAAGGCGGGCGTCGTGCTCAATCCCGCCACGCCCGTCTCTGTTCTTGAAGACATCCTCGACGACCTCGACATGGTGCTCCTCATGAGTGTGAACCCCGGGTTCGGAGGCCAGAAGTTCATCCCCCGCACGCTCGACAAGCTCCGCCGCCTGTCCGCGATGTGCCGCGAGCATGGCGTTAATCCCCTCATCGAGGTGGACGGAGGCATCGGGTCGGGGAATGCCGAGGAGGTCGCCGCCGCAGGCGCAACCGTGCTCGTCGCCGGCTCCGCCGTATTCGGCGCTTCCGATCCCGCGGCGGCCGTCGAGGCCATTCGCCATGCCGGCGAACTCGGATACGCGAAGATTGGTGCCTAGAAGATGCCGCCTCAGAAGTACGTCAACCTCGATTACGCCGCCTCGACTCCCATGCGACCCGAGGCGATCAAGGCCCAACAGGCATATGATTCCTCGCCGCTCGCGGGCGTCAATCCCAACTCCCTCCATTCGCTTGGGCGACAAGCGGCGATTAAGCTCGAGGACTGTCGCCGCACGATCGCCCACAGCCTTGGCGCACGGGTGCGATCCAGCGAGATCATCTTCACCGGGGGAGGAACGGAGGCAAACGTCCTCGCACTGCTCGGCATTCCGGATGCCGTGCGACAACGTTGGCGCACGCGCACGCGTGTCATCGTCTCGGCAATCGAGCATGATTCCATCCTGGACAACATCGCTTCGCTTCGGGCTTCCGGCTTTGAAGTCGATCTTGTCAAGCCCGATCGAGCCGGTCGAATTCTTCCCGATGCACTTGCGGCGGTGATGGGAGACGATGTCGCCCTCGTGTCAGTGATGATGGCCAATAATGAGACGGGCGTCGTGCAGCCCATAGGCGAACTCGCCCGCGTTGCACACGCACATGGCGCACGCATCCACGTCGACGCAATCCAAGGCTGGCTCCACACGCCATTCGATGTCAACGAGCTCGGGGTCGACGCGCTTTCCCTTGCGGGCCACAAGATCGGCGGACCCGTCGGAATCGGTGCGTTGTACCTCAAAACCAGGACGCCCATTCGGGCCCGTTCCTTTGGCGGAGGCCAGGAGGTGGGGCTCAGGCCCGGCACGCAGGATCTGCGCGCCATCATAGCGCTCTCTGCAGCCACTTCTGCGCTGCTTCCCAATGTTCGTACCGATGCCGTTCGCGTGGGCATGATGGCGAATAAGCTCTACGCGGCACTTTGCGAGCACCCCCGTATTCACGCGACGATGGGGGATTGGAGCACCATCGATCGACTTCCCGGCATCGTGAGCATCTACGTTGAGGGCATGGACTCCGAAGAGCTCATCCTCCAGCTTGATGGTCGCGGCTTTGAGGTCTCCGCCGGCAGCGCATGTTCGAGCGGGAGCCTTGATGCCAGTCACGTCCTGCTCGCCATGGGGGTTCCCCGCGAAGATGCCCTCGGCTCGCTTAGGATCTCGTTTGACGATCGCGTCGACGAGCGCGATCTCGATCGCTTTGCCCGTGCCGTGTGGGAAGTGGTGGGATAGATGCTCGTCAGTGAACTTCTTTCGTACCTACTCGATAGGTTCCCACGTGAGGACGCCGAAGCTTGGGATCACGTTGGTCTTTCCGTCGGAGATCCCGATGCTGAGGTCAAGGGGGTCGCCTGCGCGCTCGATGCCACGGTCGACGCGATTTTTCGTACCGCTGAGTTGGGAGCTAATGTCTTACTCACGCATCACCCTGTGTACATTTCCGCTCCCGATTGCTTCGCGCCCGCCTCGTCCGTGCGCCCAAGCTCGTCCGCCGCGGTGTACGAGGCGGCGCGTCATGGCGTGAGCGTTATTTCCCTCCACACTAATCTCGATCGTTCCAAGGAAGCACGCCAGGCCCTTCCCGCCCTTATGGGCCTGAGTGCCTTTTCCTCACTCGAACATGTCACCGAACCCGATGTGCCTGGCCTTGGAGCCGTTTGCGAAATCGAACAAACCTTTTTGGGTGATTTCGCGTCTACCGCTCAAAGCGTCTTCGATACGAGTGCCCATGTTTGGGGCGATGCCGCCTCTTCGGTCTGTCGCGTTGCTTTCATGGGAGGTTCGCTTGGTGATTTCGGTGAGCAGGCACTCGCGTGCAACTGCGATGTCGTTGTCACCGGTGAACTCGGTTACCACCGGGCGCAAGACCTTGCGCTCCGTGGGCTTTCTGTTGTCCTACTCGGTCACGACCGATCCGAGCAACCGTTTTGCCGCATACTTGCCGATGCGACCGCGAACGCAGGTGTCGCCCAAGACCGTATAGATATCATTCCGCTCCCACACCAGTGGTGGGTGCCTACACAAGGAGGATGCGCATGAGCATGGGTTCCGACCTTCTCAAACTTCAGGAGACCGATCTCGAGCTCGAACGTGAGCGCATCGCGCTCAATAATCTGCCGCTCATCGCGGAGCTCGCGAAGAAGCGTTCGGCCCACGCAAAACTCAAGGCAGAGGCCACGCGCCTGCTCGCCGCGCGCAAGGACGCCCAAATCGCCTTGGACGATCTTAATGAGGCCGAGCGTGCATGTCACGAGGCGGTGGAGGCAGCCCAGACACGTCCCATCGACGCCAGCGACCACCGTGCGCTCCTCGATCTTGAGGAGGAGCTCTCGCTTATCGCCAAGCGTCTCGATAAGATCGAGTTCGATCGACCCTCTGCACGTCAAGCCCTTGCCCTTGCACGGGAGCGTGAGCAAAAGCTCTCTGATTACATTGCGCGGTTCGAGGCTTCGATCATCGAGGACACCAAGGCCGCCCGTTCTCAAGCGGCCGATTTGCAATCCTCAATCGACGAGCTGATACGCCGGCGTGAGCATTTGCTGGGTCGCTTGCCCGAGGACGTTCGCGATCTGTACGAGCGCGGGCTCAGCAGGTTCAAAGGGCTTGCCGTCGAGCGCATCGAGGGCAATGTCCCCACCGTCTGCCGCACCGCGCTTCAGCCCGCGTCCATGGATGCCCTGCGCCATGCCCGCGACATTGCCGAATGCCCCTACTGTCATCGCATCATCGTGCTTGATTGCGAGGAGTAGCCCATGGCGAAAACGGTCTTGGTCTGCGTCACCGGATGCATCGCCGCATACAAGTCCTGTGAAATCGTGCGTGGACTCCAGAAGGCGGGTGTTCGCGTCAAGGTGTGTATGACGGAGCATGCGACCTCTTTTGTGGGGCCGACGACGTTTCGCGCGCTCACGCATGAAGAGGTCGCCGTCGATTTGTTCGACAATCCGTCCGACCCCATCCACCATATCTCTCTCGCCAAAGAGCCCGATGCCGTCCTCATCGCTCCGGCCACGGCGAACGTGATCGCGAAGATCGCGCATGGAGAGGCCGACGATCTGCTCACCACGACCGTCTTGGCCTGCAACGCGCCGGTTGTCGTGGCGCCTGCCATGAACGTAGGCATGTGGCAGGCGGACGTCACACAGCGCAATATCGCCGCGCTCGAGGAGCGCGGATACGACATCGTCCGCCCGATCTCCGGATACCTCGCCTGTGGAGACTCGGGCGAGGGAAAGCTTGCCGATGTCGAGGATATCGTCGCTCGAGCCTTGCTCGCCCTTGAAACATCCGAGGCGCTCGAGGGGGAGCGGGTCCTCATCACCGCCGGAGGGACCCGCGAGGCCATCGATCCCGTGCGATATATCGGGAATCGCTCGAGCGGCAAAATGGGACACGCCCTCGCGCGGGCGGCTCATGCAATGGGAGCCCATGTGACCCTGGTGACGGCAGCTGCAGGCCTATCGATTCCCTTCGGCGTAGAGGGCGTTCATGTGGAGAGCGCGGCACAGATGCACACCGCGGTGAGCGAGCGCTTTGATGCATGCTCGATGCTCATCTGCGCCGCCGCCGTCGCCGATTACACCCCGGCGCATCCTGCCGATCAAAAGCTCAGCAAGGCTGATGGCGAGCTCAAGCATATCGAGCTCATCAAGACCCAGGACATTCTCGCCGATATGTCAGCTCGTAAGGGGAACCGCATCGTTGTCGGCTTCGCCGCTGAAACCAACCACCTCGCCGAGCGTGCGCACGCTAAGCTCGCTCGCAAAGGTTGCGACGCCATCGTCGCCAACGACGTCTCCCGTGCCGACTCGACGTTCGGTTCAGATACGAACGAGGTGCTCTGGGTTACGCCCGACATGGCGGACCCCCTGCCATGCATGGGCAAACAGGCCCTCGCATTCGAACTGCTCAAGCGCGCACAGGCACTAAAATCTTAGGAAGTTGCAAATTTATCCTTGCATCTATGCCGAGCTTTGGGTAAAGTACTTCCTTGCTTCGGGACGTAGCGCAGCTTGGTAGCGCACTTGCATGGGGCGCAAGGGGTCGCTGGTTCAAATCCAGTCGTCCCGACCACGGAGCATGAGAGGGCGGCCTTATGGTCGCCCTTTTTCATTTGCGGAAGGCTTATCCGGTCGTAAAGCGGGTATCATCCTCCCAGTGTCTATATCGTTACAAGGAGTCGCGCGTGGCTGCTGGCAAGATTCGGAAAAAGATCAAGAAGGAGCTCATCGGCACCTCCGATTACCCTTCTAACAAGATCTTCACCATCTCCAACTTCATTACGTTCACGCGCCTTATCCTCACCGGTGTCTTCCTCTTCCTCTTCGTTACCGATTACAACCGCTATGTCGCACTCGTCATCTACGCCGTCGCCGCCTCGACCGACTGGCTCGACGGTCAAATCGCTCGCATGACCAAGACGGTCAGCTGGCTTGGGAAAATGCTCGATCCCATTGTCGACCGTGCCCTGCTGTTTTGCGGCGTGGTTGGCCTCGTGGCTCGCCATGAGCTGCCCTTATGGATCTGCCTTGCCATCGTTGGGCGCGACATCTATCTGTTCCTCGGCAATTTCGTGGTCAAGCGCTATCATCGTCGTCCCATCGACGTCGTCTTCATCGGCAAGCTCGCGACCGCGTTGCTCATGAGCGGCTTCACGCTTATGCTCCTGGGCCTTCCCGTCCTCGATGGCATGGGCATCGTTTCCAGCTCCATCACCTGGTTGCCCGGCCTCAATGGTGAGGCGGTGCCCCTTGGCATGTACTTCGTATATGCAGGCGTATGCTGCTCGCTTCTAACCGGCGTGGTCTATACGACCAAGGGAATCGCGGCCATTCGCTCGGCCATCGCGCATCCTGAGGACGAGGACGAGGATTTCCTCAACCCCGAGATCGACGAGGACGAGGAGTCGGCAGAGGAATAGTCTGCGTATTCCCACTGAACGCGTGCCGCTTGCGCTAGAATGAAACGATAGTTGACGATACTTCGGATGTATTCCGATTTTCCAGTAGGGGGTTCCCATGGCAAACATCGAGCAGAACGAGACCACGCGCGTCTTTCGCATGCCGAGCAGCGATGCCACGGCGCCCGACCTCATGAAGAGCGCCTCGCTGGTCGTTCCGGTCCTCTCAATCATCAAGGGGCCCCAGACCGGCAACGTCTTCGAGCTCGATGCGCCCGAGATCACCATCGGTCGCGATCCCGCGAACACAATCTTTCTCAACGACATGACGGTGTCGCGCAGCCATGCGAAGATCCTGCGCAACGAGGCGGGTGTCCTCATTGAGGATCTCGGCTCCCTTAACGGCACCTGGGTTGATGGCGCGATCGTCAATTCCGCCCCTCTGCATGATGGCTCTTCCGTGCAGATCGGCACCTTCACGCTGATGTACCACGAGAGCACCGTGGAGCGCATCGAAACCGGTGAGTAGCTTGGCTGAGCGCAGCTACCTCAGCATTGGGCAGGTCGTGAACCTGCTCCGCGGTACATACCCCGACCTTTCAAACTCGAAGATTCGCTTCCTGGAAGACGAGGGGCTCATCACGCCGCACCGCACTCCTAAGGGCTATCGTCAGTACTCGAAGGCGGACGTCGACCGTCTCGAGGTTATTTTGCATCTGCAGAAAACCAGGTATATGCCACTTTCCGCCATCAAGCAGAAGTTGGACAGTGCATCTGACCTTTCGACCCTCGCATTCGAGGTCGGCCTGCTTACGGATGCGCCCATGAAGGTTGCCTCAAAGGAGACTCGTCAGAAGCTCCATCCCATCGAGGACGTCCCAGATATCCTCGGCGTCGACATTGCGTTCTTGCGGCAGCTTTCCGATAACGATCTTATCCGGATTGTTCGCAGCCCCCAAAACCGGGAACTCATCGACGGTCGGGACTTCGAAATCATCCGTCATTGTGCAGAGCTGTCGCGCTTTCACATCGAGCCTCGCAATCTGCGGCAGTACGTCAATGCAGCCAACCGTGAATCCGCCCTATTCGAACAGGTTCTCATCGGTATGCTCGGTACCGACGATTCTGATGACAATCGAGAGGCGAAGCTCGATCGCGCGTTCAAAACGCTTCATGACCTCACGGACGGAGTTCGTACCGCGCTGTTGCGTAACCGCGTCTTCGAGTCGCTTAACGCCGTGGTCGAGGATGCCGATGTCGATGCCATCGACGATGAGATCACGCGCGCGGAGATGGCAGCCCACAGCAACTCCGCCGTCCTTCCATATGCCACCCCCGAGTCGACCACGGGCGTGGCTCCACTCGATGCAACCGAACTTGCCGCCCAGCCCATTCGCGTGACGCCCATTACAGCCGAGTAGAAAGCACAGGATTATGGAACCGTTCGATTACGCCGCTTACATCGCCGATATCCCGGATTACCCTGAGCCCGGCGTCGTATTCAAAGACATCACGCCGCTCTTTGCCGACCCCGTGGCCATGCGCCATACCGTCGAGGACATTGCCAATCATTTCAAAGACGCGGGCGTCACTAAAGTGGTCGGACCCGAGGCGCGTGGCTTCATGATTGGCGTACCCGTTGCCCTCGAGCTTGGAGCCGGGTTCATTCCCGCACGCAAACCGGGCAAGCTGCCCCGCGAGACCTACTCGGTGAGCTATGAGCTCGAGTACGGAACCGATACCCTTGAGATTCATAAAGACGCCATTCAGCCCGGTGACCGCGTGCTTATCGTAGACGATTTGATTGCGACCGGCGGTACCGCGGCGGCGGCCGGAAAACTTGTGCAAGATGTGGCGGCCGAGCTAATAGGGTATGCTTGTATCTTGGAGCTATCGTTCCTCGATCCTCGCAAGACGCTTGCGACTGCGGGAGATCAAGAGCTGTACAGCCTCATTCAGGTATCGTAACGAACGCGCGCCTTGCCGCTCGTATCGAGGAGTTTTCATATGACGCACTCTAAACGCAGCCTTACCGCACGTCGTGCCATCGTCGCCGGTCTTTCCGGCATCGTTCTTATGTCCGGCGTTCCCACGTTCGCCTTCGCCGACACTGAGTCTGATCTTGCAGCGGCCCGCGAACAGCTCGAGGAGATTGGACGTCAGACAGAAGAGATCACCAATCGTCTTTCTGAGCTCACGTACTCCCTTGAGGAGACTCGCGGTCAGATCGATGAGACGAACAATGAGATTGCGGAGCGCCAGCAGCTGCTTTCCACGTTCGTCTCCTCTGAATACAAAGGCGGTCTTGCCGGACTGATCGAGATTGTGCTTTCCTCGACGTCCTTTGATCAGTTCGTCTCGAGTGTGACGTACATGAACAAGGTGGCGAACACGCAGGCCGAGACCATAGCAGAGGTTAAGACCCTCAAGGAGGAGCTTGATACCAAGCAAGCCGAGCAAGAGGAGAACGTCAAGGAAACTCAGGCGAAGGTCGATGAGCTCAACGCGCAGCGCGCTGAGGCCGCGTCGGTCGTGAGCTCGCTCGACGCAAAACTCCAGGAAGAGCTTGCCGCCGAGGCGGCCGCAAACGCTGCCCTCCAACAGGGGCTTAACGCGAGCCAGGGCGACCAGATCGATGACGTCCAGAACGTCGATACGCCCTCCAACAACAATACGGACCAGGGTGGCGGAACCAACACCAACAACTCCAACAATACGCCCGCTCCCACACCTTCGCCTGCGCCGACACCGGAGCCCGATCCCGAGCCCAACTATGTTCCGAGCACCGGTAACGCCATCGTCGATCGTGCATGGAGTTGGGTTGGCAAGGCTGAATATGTATGGGGAGGGTGCGCTCCCGGCCAGTTCGACTGCTCCGGCTTTGTGAGCTACTGCCTCACTGGTCAATACCGTCGTCTTGGTACCACCAATACGTTCATGGGCTGGCCGCAGGTGAGCAATCCCCAGCCGGGAGATGTGTGCGTCAATTGGGGTCACACCGGCATTTATATCGGTAACGGACAGATGATCCACGCGGCCACCTATGGCGTCGGCGTCGTCGTCGGCCCTGTCCAGGCTGGTATGATCTACGTTCGCTACTAACATCTCGAACAATGCACGTGGACGGCGGAGGGGGAGTGCTCCTTCCGCCGTCTCTCTATACCGGACATTCGTCATACAACGCGAAAGGATTCATACATGTCATGGGCTCTCATAGCGGACTCCAGCTGTAATCTACGCGCATACCAACCCGCAACGGCGGATTGCGCCTTTGCGTTGGCTCCGCTCAAAATCGTAGTTGCAGGCGAGGAATACGCTGACGATGCCTTCCTCGATGTTGCCACGCTCAACCATCGGGTGGCCGCCGAGCCCTCCGCATCGGGTAGTTCATGTCCGAGTGCAGGGGAGTGGGCGGAATTGTTCCGCTTGGCGGACAATGTTATTGCCATCACCATCTCGGCGAACCTTTCCGGCAGTTTCGAGGCCGCTCAAATGGGTCGCAATCTCGTGATGGATGAATATGCCCGCGACCATGATGGTCAAATCGCTGGGAAGAACATCTTCGTTCTCGACTCAAAGGCTGCCGGAGGAAAGCTCGAGCTTATCGTTCAACTTCTAGATAGGTACCTAACGAATAATCCTGATGCTACATTTGACCAGGCAGTATCGTATGCTGAACAGCTACAGGCAAGCTCTCAGGTGCTCTTTTCGCTGAGCAGTTACGAGAATCTCACGAAAAATGGACGCATGCCCAAAGTCGTCGGAGCCCTCGCCAGCGGTCTTTCCATCCGCATGCTCGGTACTGCGAGTGCTCAGGGGACGATCAAGGTCGTAGCACCAACGCGTGGTGACAAGAAAACGTACCGCAAGATCATCGAAACCATGCGTGCTGATGGGTATCGTGGCGGCATGGTCTATATCGACCATGTTTTCAATGAGGACGGTGCCTCGGCACTCAAGGATGCGATTGTTACCGAGTGGCCTCATGCCGAGGTGTTCGTCTTACCCTGTGGCGGCCTATGTTCGTACTACGCCGAAAAGACCGGCCTGATCATTGGGTACGAATGGGCGCACCGTCTTTGACATCATCAACAGACGAAAGCGAGAACCCCCGCAACGCGCGGGGGTTCTTTATTTAGATCGTCATCTACTTTACATAATATATATTATCGTAATTCTGAATAATGTATCACATACTCAGACCGAGAGACACACCATTACGACCAAACCCGATTAGATCCTGCCAGACTCCTCGAGGTAAGCATAGGCGGACATGGCCGCAATGGCACCGTCAGCCGCCGCGGTGATGACCTGTCGCAAGGACTTGGAACGCATATCGCCAGCGCAGAATAATCCGGGAGTCTTCGTTGCCATTGATTCATCGGTAACGACGCCACCGTCTGAACCAAGGTCAACATAGGGAGCTACGATTTGGGTAGCCGGATCATGGCCGACGGCGACAAATATGCCAACCGAGCCTTCGTCGAACATCTCGGCGTGCGTCTCTCCCGTGGCATTGTCTCTCAATACGATGCGGTTGATAAACGTCGAACCGCTCACTTCGATAATACTAGTTTGGTACCTAATGGTAATGTTGTCACGCGTGAGAAGTCGCTCTACCATGCCCCGTGGAGCCCGGAATACATCGCGTCTCACGACAAGTTCAACGTGCTCGGCGATATTGGAGAGATACATTGCCTCCTCAACAGCGGAATTGCCGCCACCGATGATAAAGACGTGCTTTCCGCGATAGAACATTCCATCACAGGTGGCGCAATACGATACTCCCCTTCCGCGGAACTCATCCTCACCTACGAAGCCTCCAAGTCGGGGCGTAGCTCCGGTCGCCACGATAAGCGCAGGGGCTTCGAGCTGCTCCATATCGGTGTTGACGATGAACATGTCATCTTTGCGGTCGATCGACGAGACCGATCCGTACGTGGACTGAGCGCCTGCATGCTCGGCGTGCTCCTGCATCTTCTGGCCAAGTTCGGCCCCCGAGCAACTGCCTAATCCGGGGTAGTTGTCAATGATATCTGAGGTGGCAATCTGTCCGCCAGCCATCCCATGCTCGACAACCAGAACGTCTAGGCTGGCTCGTGCGGCGTAGAGGGCAGCGGAATAGCCTGCGGGACCTCCACCGACGATGATGAGGTCTTTCGTGGAATCCATAGCCGGTACATCCTTTCGGTACGTCGTTTCTTTGCTCTTACCCGATTGCGCCGAGCTCTTGCAGGGCGGGACGTACAATGCTGTTAGCAAGCAACCAGGGAGACGCCCACATGACAACTGAACGCCTCGACAATCTTGGCGATAACGTGCCGCTCAATTCCCGGGGGACGGTATCACCGGCAAGCGAAGCCCCACGGCCCGTTATTACCATTATGCATGCCTCGGTAGGTTCCGGACATCGCGCGGCAGCCATGGCAATCGCACAGGCGGTGGAAAACATGCGGGGTGCACATGGCGTACCCGATGATGTTGAAGTTGATGTCCTCGACGTACTCGATTTTGGGCGCATCAAATTCGACGGTAACAAAACTGCGGCGGCGTTCACGGGCGCCACGAGGCCCATCTACGATGTTACGTGGCGCTATACGCTCACGGGCAGATTGCTCTGGGGCGGTGGATCGGCGTGGTCCAGAATCATGTTCCACTCATTTAACGACTATGTGACTGAGAAGCGACCCCTTGCCGTCATTTGCACACACATCACCGCCGCAAATACCGCCGTTGGAGCCCGCATGATGACAGGTGTGGAGTTTCCCGTCGTCTGCGTCCCCACCGATTACGAGATAGAGGGTTGGTGGCCACACAAGGAAACCGACCTCTTTTGCGTCGCGACCGAGTTCATGGCGGAGACGCTCCGCCCACGAAAGGTGCCCGAGCGCTGCATTGAGGTCACGGGTATACCCATCAGACCGGGATTCAACGATCTACGCGATCGTGAGCACGATTGCGAGACGTTCGGGGTGCCAAGCGACAAGACCTTGGTGCTGGTCATGGCAGGTGCCGCCCTACCCCAGCCGTATGTGCGATTCCGGGCGGCCATGGAGGAGACGCTTCCCTACCTGCGCAGCTTCGAGAGTATGCACTTCGTGTTCCTGCCGGGTAAGGACATTGCCTACGCGAAGCACCTGCGCTCTGTGTTCGAGGGCATGAAGCTTCCCAACGTCACCGTACTCGATTACGTGGACGACATGGCGGCCCTCATGCGGACCTGCGATCTGGCGATTCTCAAGTCCGGCGGACTTACCGTGACGGAGTGTCTGTGCGCCGAGCTGCCGATGATCTTGCTTGGAAAATCGTATGGGCAGGAGAAGGCGAACACGACGATGCTCACGTCTTTCGGCGCGAGCATGCATGCTACCACCTCACGCGAGCTCATCATGCAGTTGAGGCATCTCCATGATAATTCAGAGGCGCTCCACGGTCTCCTCGTCAACGCTGGCGCACTCCGCCGTCCCAATGCCGCACAGGACATCGTTTGCAGCACGATGCGGCTGGTCGGCGTGCCGTGTGATCGCGAGCAACATTTCGCTGAATTCTACTGGGGTGGAAAACCCGCGCATATACGGTAGAAAGATGCCCTCGCGGACAAATGACCGCGAGGGCATCTTGTATTGACGCATAAAGCCTTCTACGTGCTTACCGCATTTCTACACGAGCAGGAAGTACGCAAGGAACGCGGCGGCGGCGACCCACATGAGCGGACGAATCTTCTTGAGGTTGCCCGTCACGGCGGCAACGACCACGTAGGCGATGAAGCCAAGACCGATGCCGTTGGAAATCGAATAGGTGAACGGGATACCGACGATGATCATGAAGGTCGGGAAGCCCTCGAGGATGTCCGACCAGTCGACCTCGGTGACCTCGCTCATCATCAAAAAGCCGACGTACACGAGGGCGCCACAGGTGGCGGCGGAGCTGATGCAGCTGATAACCGGGGAGAAGAATGCGGCGAGCAGGAAGAGAACGCCTGCCGTCACGGAAGTAAGTCCGGAGCGACCGCCGTCGGCAGCGCCGGAGGCAGACTCAACGAACGTGGTGATGGAAGATGCGCCGAACACGCCACCCGCAGCTGCAGCCACGGAGTCGACGATGAGGATGGGCTTGATGTCCTCAACCTTGCCATCCTCGGTGAGGAACTCGCCCTGCTTGGCAACGGCCATGGCGGTGCCCATGGTGTCGAAGAAGTCGCTCATCATGAGCGAGAAGGCAAAGAGGAGCAAGGCGGGAGTGGTGAGGGCCTTGACGACGCCCATGACGCCATCGGCGTCCGCCATGAACGGGGCGCCGAAGGTGGAGAAATCGAGCGGAGCGACGATGCTCGAGGGAGCAGCGGTCACGCCGAGCGGAATGCCGAGGACAGAAGCGATGACGATGCCCCACAGCAAGGCGCCCTTCACGTTCATGGAAGAGAGGACGACGGTGGCGACGATGGAGATGAGGCCGACGAGGAAGACCGGGTCGGTCACCTTGCCGAGGGCGACCATGGTGGCCTCGTTGGCGACGATGATGCCGCCATCCTTAAGGCCGATCATCGCGATGAAGAGGCCGAGGCCGATAGAGATGCCGTGACGCAGGGACCCGGGAATGGCATCCATGATGGCCTCGCGGAGACCGCACAGCACGAGCAGCAAGATGGCGATACCCTCGATGAAGATGATAGCCATGGCAGTCTGCCAACCGAGTCCCATGGCTCCGCAGAGCGTGTACGCGACGATGGAGTTGATGCCCATGCCCGAGGCGCAGGCGAGCGGACGGTTCGCGATGAGGCCCATCGCGATCGTCATGACCGCGGCACCGATGCACGTGGCGGTCACCGCGGCGGCGACGGGAACGCCACCGGCGGAGAGGATGAGCGGGTTCACGACGATGATGTAAGACATCGCCAGGAACGTGGTCAGTCCCGCACGCAGCTCAGTGGCCACGTCGGACTTGCGCTCCCCCAACTTGAAAAACTGGTCCATAGATAATTCCCCCTATACGACTGGACCGACTATTTCGAACCGCTCGACCCGAAACCGCCGCTACCGCGATCGGTCTCGTCGAGTTCGTCGACCTCTGTAAGGTGCACGACGGGCACCTGCTGGATGACGAGCTGGGCGATACGCTCTCCCCGCTCGATGTGAATGGTCTGCTGGGAATCAAGGTTCACGGCGATGACCTTAAGTTCACCGCGATAGTGGGCATCAATGAGCCCCGGGGTGTTGGCGATAGTGAGACCGCGCTTGAGAGCCATACCGCTCCTGGGCTGAACAAACCCGGCGTACCCATCCGGAATTGAGATGGCAAGGCCAGTGGGGATGAGGACGCGCTCGAAGGGCGCGATGTCGACGCTCTCATTGGCACGCAGGTCCAAGCCCGCATCACCCTCATATGCATAAGCGGGTAACTCGACGGTTGGATCCAGGCGCTTGACGTTCACGTTCAACATGGACATGTAATCACCTCAGCTTATCGAGTTCGGATAGGAACTCATCGATGTCTTGGAAGTCACGATACACGGACGCGAATCGGATGTAGGCGACCTTATCGATCTTCTCGAGGCGCTTGAGGACCATATCGCCAATATCATGGGAGCTGACAGCCGAACGCGCCCCGCCCCTCAGTTCCAGTTCGATGTCATCAATGAGCGCGTTGAGCTGCGTGAGATCGATGTCGCGTTTGGAAGTTGCACGCATAAGTCCCACGAGCAGCTTATTGCGGTCGAAAGGCTGCGTGGTTCCATCGCTCTTCAGCACCTCGATGGGGTCCTCGCATCGTTCGAATGTGGTGAACCGGTATCCGCACGATCGGCATTCACGACGACGTTTGATGGCGTTCGAGGAATCCTGCATACGCGAATCTATCACACGCGTGTCATCATGGCCGCACTTCGGACACCGCATGGCATCGTCTCCCCTCACATCCGACAACTTCGCTAGGATACCACGCGTTGAGGGCCGTAATGCTAGAAACACAAGATATGGTGAGATGTAATAGTCTAGCCCGCAGAGGGAACGACCAACTCCATGCCAGGGTGAAGCGAAGCGCTGGTAAGTCCGTTCCAGTCCCTCATGACCTCGACGGCTTCTTCGATTGCGAGCCCATCCACGGGGTTGTCCTCCGCGATGCTCCACAATGACTCTCCGGCAGAGACCGTTACATTTTTAGACGTCAGCGTGTCGACGAAGGCCGCATGACTCGCATTCCGAGCCTGGAAAACTGTGGACAGGATGGAAGCACACGCTACGATCAAGACCAATGACGCGACGCCGAAGAGGATAAAGCGAGACCGCGATGAAGGTGCCGGACGATCCCGCGCATAGACATCGGGTGCGGCAACCTGGAAGTGACCGGGCTGGATGTGTGAAACAGTCGACACGCCGCCAGAGACGACGCTTAAGGCTGGTGTGGAGGGTCGGTCCAACGTGAGGGCCAGGGATCCGTAGGTAAACGATGTGGAAGTCATATTCGCTCCTCCCGCTCTGCATCTTGTCGCCTTTGGTTATATCGAGCCGTGCGGACAAAACTTCTGGCACAAGAACGAGTGTTCGTGTATTATTATCTTCGAACAGTTGTTCTTGTCAAGAGAAATGCGAACAGATGTTTGTATTGAGAGGAGCGGTTATGGCCCGCAAGATCACGAAGCGTCAGCAGCAGATCTACGACTTCATCCGTTCATATCAAAAGGAGAAGGGCTATCCCCCGAGCGTTCGAGAGATGGCCGCCGCCGTCGGCCTCTCCTCCCCTTCCACCGTTCATGCCCATTTGAGCGCGCTTGAAGATCTCGGGCTCATCAAGCGCGACGCGACAAAGCCGCGCGCCCTCGAGGTGTTCAACTCGGACGGGTCGTCGGTCAAGCTCGATGAGGTCAAGGAAGTCACCACGCGCGGTACGGTTTCACTGCCGCTCGTGGGTCGCGTCGCCGCTGGGCTGCCCATTCTGGCCGAGCAAAACGTCGAGGATACCTTCACCCTTCCCACGGAGATCGCGACCGATTCGTGCTCCTTCATCCTTGAGGTCCACGGTGATTCTATGATCAACGTTGGCATCTACAACGGGGACTACATCGTGGTGCGTGAGCAAAAAAGCGCCATGAACGGGGAAATAGTCGTCGCCATGATCGACGGGGAAGCGACCGTCAAGACGTTCTACAAGGAACGTGGGCGCGTACGTCTACAGCCGGAAAACGATTCCATGGAACCCATCTACGCCGACAACCCCACCATCTTGGGTAAAGTCGTCGCGCTCATGCGTCGATTCTAGACATCGCATGCGCCATGATGCAGAACGAGCCGTCGCATCATGAGAATAATCGTAGTGCAAGCGTTGGTGAACGCGTGCTTCGACGAGCTTCTCGGTGCCGTCATCATTTTTATCCCCTCATACCGTTTAGCCTGCTCTACACGGCGAGTGCTACGTTGGCACGGTCTTGGCAACAAAAGGCCGTACGTACCCAAATTGGATGCACCGTGAACATATCCCGATATTGGCGTGGATGGGAAGGCATTCGTTAATCATCTATGCAACGCACCAAATACTGCTGCTGATGGTGTTCGAGACTGTGTTTCAGTGAGGTCGACCGTCCGACGACAACACGATGCTATTCCGTTCGAAATGGCTGTAGACGCGCCGCGATACGTGCAGGAACACGGCAGACCATGCTGACATGATCATCGAAAAAAGCCTCCGAAAGCACCTGCCCCTGCTTGCGGATCGCGGCAATTAAGGCGCCCTCGCGATATGGAATCTCACATGAGACGAGAGCATCAGATGCAGCGGCCTCACGTGCGATTCTCGTTTGCAGGTCCTGCAAACCTTCGCCCGTGAGCGCGGAGAAGAACACCGCATCGGGGAAACGCCTCTTCAACGCTTCGATATGATCGGAATCGAGCAGATCGATCTTGTTGAACACCGTTACCGCGGAACATGCTCCCGCTCCAACCTCTCTAAGAACATGCTCGACCGCATCGATTTGCCGGTGGCGGTCATCATCTGAGATGTCAACGACTTTAAGGATGAGATCGGAGTCGCGAACCTCCGATAAAGTCGATTTGAAAGCCTCAACGAGTCCATGTGGGAGTTTTTGGATAAATCCCACGGTGTCGGTGATCGTAATGGCGCGCCCACCGGGAAGTTCATATGAACGCGTCGTTGGATCGAGCGTCGCGAACAGCTTATCCTGGGCAAGCACATCAGAGCCCGTCAGACGATTCAGCACGGTCGACTTTCCGGCATTCGTGTATCCGGCAAGAGCCACCCGGAAAGCAGGAGAGTTCGCTCGCCACTTTGATTGAACCGCTCGGCGTTTTTCAAGCTCCTTGAGCTCATGGCGAAGCGCGGAGATGCGATTGCGAATCATGCGACGATCGACCTCGAGTTGGGTCTCGCCTTGACCAAAGCGGCTACCGATGCCGCCACGGGTCTGCTCCTTGGCAAGATGGCTCCACATGCCGCGAAGACGTGGGAGCAGATACTGGAGCTGGGCAAGTTGCACTTGCAAGCGTCCCTCACGCGTTCTGGCATGGAGGCCGAAGATGTCGAGGATCAAGGCCGTGCGGTCGATGATCTTGACGGGTTCACCAAGGGCACGTTCCAGATATGATTGCTGAGATGGACTCAAGTCATCGTCGAAGATGACGACATCGGCATCGAGGCGGTTGACGAATCCGCGAAGCTCCTCCACTTTCCCAGATCCGATATACGATTTGGGAATCGGCCGATCGAGCTTTTGGGTCAAGCGCGCTACGACCGTGGCGCCCGCGGTATCCGCAAGACGCTCCAGTTCGTCGAGCGACCTATCGATGGGCCAGGCGTTATCACGCCAATCGACTCCCATGAGGATCGCACGCTCAGGAACAGGAGCCGTGGAGACAGGATCAAAACGGCTCATCCGTGCATTGCCTCCGAGAGAATGAATTCAACGGCACCCGCAAGTCCCCGCTCGTCCATGTCGATCCAACGCATGCGCACATCACGGCGACACCAAGCGAGTTGACGCTTGGCGTACCTGCGTGAACGACGTTTGATAAGATCAATTGCCTCATCCAGAGTGCACGCGCCATCGATGTAATCGATGATTTCCTTATAACCGATCGCTTGACGCGACGTAAGGGATTCGCGCGCCCCCTCCTCCAAAAGCCGCTCAACCTCAGCAAGAAGGCCTTGTTCCATCATAAGATCGACGCGGCGATCGATGCGTTCGTATAAGCGCTCGCGATCCATGGAGAGTGCATATGTGACGTGGGGAAATGCTTCACGGGGGTGCGAAAAGCCAGATGCCTTCTCAGCATAGGAAACTCCCTCGTCCGCCATTTCAAGTGCGCGAATCACGCGCTTGACGTTGTGCGGATGAATCACCGCGGCGCTCTTTGGGTCACGGCGAAACAAAAGAGCGTGGAGGCCCTCGTCTCCCAGCTCCTCATGAAGGGCAAGGTAGGAGGCGCGGCGGTCATCGTCGATCTTTCCTTTGGGAAACTCCATGACGTCGAGAGCCGCCCTCAAATACAGCCCGGTGCCTCCGCAAAAAACCGGAGTGCGTCCGTCCTCCTGAAGCCGTGCTATCTCTGCGCGAGCGTCGCGTTGATACAGCGCAGCGGAATATGATTCACTCGCGCCAACGAGGTCGATGAGGCGGAGGGGAACCAATCGCTCCGATACGGGCGTCTTGGCCGTACCGATATCCATGTTGCGATACACCTGCATGGCATCGGCAGAAAGGACCTCGGTGTGCAGGGCACGAGCAACGCGGTCGGCAACGGCGCTCTTCCCCACCGCCGTGGGCCCGGTGATGGCAATGATGGGGCTCATCGTGGCTCGCTCGTGGACAACCCGGAAAGATACCAGGTGCGTGCCACATCGATGTGAACGTCGAGCACTTTACCGACGAGTTCACGCGGATCGACGCCATCTGGAACGGGGCAGTGAACCGTTTGGTTCCAGGGACTCTTGCCCTGCAAAACGCGATCGTTCTTCTTCGAAGTTCCCTCTATCAACATGGGAACCGTGGTGTCGAGTGCATGCTGGTTATACTCGAACGCGGTACGCTCGACATGCTTGACCAGACGATCGAAACGCTTCTGGATAACGGACCTCGGCGTGGGGTCAACGATCTTGGCGGCGGGCGTGCCATCGCGTTTGGAGTAGATGAAGGTGAAGGCTTGCGCAAACCGGGCCTCATCCACGAGCGTTACCGTTTGCTCGAAATCTTCATCAGTCTCACCGGGGAATCCGACGATGATATCGGTTGTAAGCGCGATATGGGGAATACGATCGCGCACGCGATGCACGAGGTCGAGATATTGCTCACGCGTGTACTTCCTATTCATGAGCTTGAGTATGCGCGAGGAACCGGACTGCACGGCAAGGTGCAGCTGCGGCATGACGGCGGGAACCTCCGCCATCGCATCGATGGTCTCGGGCAGCAAATCCTTGGGATGCGATGAGGTGAAATAGATACGCTCAATGCCCGTGTCACCCACACGACGGAGAAGTTCGGCAAAGCGCGGCGCGGAACCTTGGTCGCGTCCATAGGAGTTAACGTTTTGCCCCAGCAGGGTCACCGAACGCACCCCTTGACGCACCAGACCGGTGACTTCATCGACGACTTCGTCCATCGGACGGCTCTTCTCGCGCCCGCGCACATAAGGAACGATGCAATAACTGCAGAAATTGTTACATCCCGTCATGATGGGAACCCACGCATGATAGGCAGTCTCGCGATGCCAGGGCATATCGGTGGCAGAGCCCGTGTCGATTTCCTCAACGCGGACATGGCGGGAACCGTCAATAAAAGCGTCAGCGAGAAGTTCGCCCACATGAGCGATTGAATGGGTTCCGAAGATGACGTCGACGTTATCGAGATTGGTGAGAAGACCCTCGCCATCACGCTGGGCGATGCAGCCGCCCACCGCGACCACACGATGCCCGCTCGGCGACTTAGGAAGGCTCTTGCAAGAGGAGCACTGGCCGTACAGACGCGTATCCGCCGCCTCGCGCACGCAACACGTCATGAAAATGACGATATCGGCATCCTCGGGTCCGCTCGCCTGAAGGCAGCCGAGCGAGTCGAGCAACCCGCCCACGCGCTCGGAGTCATGGAGGTTCATCTGACAGCCGAAGGTGCGGATGAAATACGTCTTACCGGAGAGGATGGAGAGGTCAGTCATGAGCAAACCTGCTTACAATCGTCGGAGAAATCGAACGCGTCGGCGTTGGAGATCGAGATGTGATGCACATACACGGAGAGCCTGATGGCCGTGCGGGATTCACCGTTGATGAGGATGTCGGAGAAAACGGGGGCACAGGAGATGTCAAAACCCGTAGGTATCAAAAAGCCCCGCGCGATTGCCATGGCCTTGATAGCCTGGTTGACGGCGCCCGCTCCGACGCATTGCATATTGACGGGAACGCCATCTTTAACCATGCCCGCAATGGCACCCGCAACCGAGGCGGGTGACGACTTACTCGAGACCTTGAGGAATTCCATGTGCGTTTCTCCAGCGTATAAAGTGCATTTAGTCAGATTGATTGCAAAGATACCGCAGGGCAGGACGAAGGGCAAGCAGGTGGACCGTCAGGTCTCATCCTTGCCGATATCGAAGGTGACGGTAATGCGATCGCGCGTAACCCGGATCTTGGGATCGTGTACGAGCGTGAGGTAATAGCGAGACGCGAGTTCCGAGAACTCCCTCTCCATGCTGCGCGAGAATGAGGCAAGGTCATCCTGGGCGATTTTAAGGCCTCGCCTGTCGCGAGCAAGATCGACCGGTGCCGGAGTGTGAGCGGAGTCCGTCTTCTCACGTAATAGGCGCGAAGCGACGCTACGAAGAGAGGGGATCGAGCCGCCGAGAATGCGATGAGCAGTTCGCTCGGAGATCTCGATGCCAACAGATGCTGCGATACGTATGAAATCTGACGCGTCGGCGGCACAGGCCAACCGGTCAACGACCGGGAGACGATCCTCGGAATCGATGAAGAGAAGTCGCGTAGTATCCACGCGCGAAAGTGCGTGGGCGTACAGCGTCGCGGCGATCTCAGTCGGAGAGCCAAGATAGACATCGCAGTCGTGTAACTCTTCACAGGCGAACTCGCAAACCGCGCGGGCGATGTTGTGGGGGCCACGCACACATGCAAGGACACCTTGCTCGTCTTTTGCGGTCTGGGGCCATGTCGACTGATCGGCGCGCTCGGGAAGCGTGTTGGTATCGGCGACAATGCAGAAGGAGGATCCGAGGTTCACTCCGGAAGCAACCACGCGGGAAGACCGGGTGTTCTGGCGAATGGAGAAGAGGGCCATACCGCGACCATGAACGCCCCATCGGTCCATTTTCATGGACTCGAGCTTTGACGTGACGCGAGCGTCGAAGATTCGTTCCCGCATCTCAGTGGGGACACCGGAACCATCGTCGAGGAAAAGGAGGGTGCGAGCACCCTCCTCCTTCATAGTAGCGACGTAAATCGACTTGGCACCTGCATCACGGGCATTGCGAAGCATCTCGACGACGATGTCCTCAACATGCTGGATATCGTGCTTCGCCTGGCGACGCTCCGCTTCGGAAACCCGCAGGCGCACGAAGCCATCACCGAGATTCTCCTCAACACGAAGATTGCCCTCTCCCGACATGGAGGCGATAAATGAGATGAGGTCGTTACCGTCTGCCATAAGGTTCAGCCTACTTGGCGATATCAATGGCGCGGCTCTCGCGGATCACGACAACGCGAACCTGGCCGGGATACTCCATCTCCTCTTCGATCTGCTGGGCGATGTCGTGAGCCAAGACAGTCGATTCGGCGTCGGAGACCTTGTCGGGCTGGACCATAACGTGGATCTCGCGGCCCGCCTGCATGGCGTAAGTGCGCTCGACGCCGTCATGAGAGTTGGCGATCTCCTCCAGCTTCTCAAGACGCTTGATGTAGTTCTCAGCGGATTCACGGCGTGCCCCAGGGCGAGACGCCGAAATGGCGTCACCTGCCTGAACGAGGACGTCGAGGACCGTATTGGGATCGGTATCGCCATGATGTGCCTCGATGGCGTGGACGATCGCGGGCTTCTCGCCGTAACGGCGCGCGAGCTCGGCGCCGATAACCGCGTGCGGGCCCTCAACCTCGTGGTCGATGGCTTTGCCCAGGTCGTGCAACAGACCGGCACGCTTAGCGGTCAGGACATCGACGCCGAGTTCTGCGGCCATGATGGCGCACAGATCGGCGACCTCGAGCGAATGGCGCAGCACGTTTTGTCCAAAGGACGTGCGGTAGCGAAGGGCACCGAGCGTCTTGACGATCTCGGGATGCAGGTCGTGAATGCCCATGTCGAAGGCAGCCTGCTCGCCTGCCTCGCGCACACGCTGCTGAACGAGGTCTGCGGCTTTCTGGTACATCTCCTCGATACGGGCCGGATGAATGCGGCCATCGGCGATGAGATTCTCCAGTGCCACGCGTGCCGTCTCACGACGAACGGGATCGAAGCTGGAGAGTACGACGGTTTCAGGCGTATCGTCAATGACGAGATTGACGCCGGACACCTGCTCGAACGTACGGATATTGCGGCCCTCGCGGCCAATGATGCGGCCCTTGAGGTCATCAGAGGGAATGTGCACAGACGTGACCGTCACCTCTGCGGTGTGGTCGGAAGCGCAACGCTGGATGGCGAGAGAAATGATTTCCTGAGCGGTCTTATGGCACTCGGCCTTGACCTTCTGCTCGGACTCGCGAATGATCGTAGCGGCCTCATGCGTGACCTCGCCGCGGACCTTGTCGAGCAGCTCGGCATGCGCGTCATCGCGCGTGAGCTCCGAGATACGCTCAAGCTCACTTGTCTGGCGAGCGAAGAGTTCCTCAAGCTCACGGGAGCGCTTGTCGATTTGGCCCTGCTGGCTGGAAAGCTGATGCTCGCGCTTGTCGAGGGCGTCGTTGCGCCGATCAAGGGACTCCTCACGCTGCATTACGCGGTTTTCCAGAACGCGAATCTCCTTTTTGCGCTGGGCGTCCTCTGCCTCGGCGGCCTGCTTGCTCTGGAGGATCTCCTCCTTGGCTTCGAGCAGGGCCTCTTTCTTGAGGGTCTCGGCGGTGCGCTTGGCATCGGCGACGACCTGCTCGGCCTCGCTGTGCGCGCTCTGGATCTTTGACTCTGCCTCGCGAACGCTGCCGTTCTTGGAGTTGCGCATGACCATGACGGCCACAACGACACCAAGAATAAGGCAGACGGCGCCGACGAGTATGGACTCAACGGGCATGACGACTCCTTAAAGTGATTCAAGTGCGAAAACCAACGCCGGCAAAAGCACGACGCGGGACATTTGCAGGATATGGTCCACCAAAGGGGATATGAAATCGTTCCGATAGAAGATATCGTCAATCTCATCACCGAGGATGAGCGCATAGCAAACAAATGACGTATCTATCCTACGTTGAAGCAGGGGAATTGTCAAAAGCGTGCTCAGTCTTCGGCATCCATTCGCAGACGAGCGGCGCAGGCGGCGACGGAGTAGGAGAAGCCCTTACCCATGAGGTGCCGAACGAGCTTTTCGAAGGCACGCGCTTCGGGTATGGTTTTGCGTTCCAAAAGCCCGAGGGCGCGCTCGACATCGTCCTCTTCGGAAAAGAACTCGTCGGGGTAGCCAGGGATATCATCGCGCGAAACACCACGGAGCGAAAGCTCTCGTTCTATCTTGGACCTCCCCCACCCGCGCCGTTTGCGTTCCTCGATGAAATACATGGCGAAGCGGGCATCATTGACGTATCTGAGCTGTGACGCACGCTCGATGCATGCATCGATCTCCTCATCGCGATACCCGTAGAGCTTCAACTTGTCACGCAGCTCGCCCGTTGCGTAATCGCGACGAGAGAGCATTTCGGTCATGAGCGTAAAGCAGACGCGCCGCCCAAGATCGTGGATGGCATCGAAGGCTTGGTCTTCCTCAAGGGGAAGCGCAATGGGATCACCCATGAGAATCCGACCCACGCGAACGGGGACGACAATCTCACGCGTGCTCCCATTCTCCATATGGCAATGCACTTCCGCCATGGGCTTTCTTGGTGAAAACGAACTCGAGGCGCGCTTTCGATCGGGAAGGCGCACCTCGATATCGGTCATAAGCAATGACATGTGGGGGCGCTACATGGCCTCGGGGGCGTCATGGACATCCCCGTCTTGCTCAACAATTGTTCCCACGGGCTCATCCTCGAACTCAAGTCCACACATAACGCGAACCTTATGATCGAGCTCATTCATGAGCTCAGGGTTCTTGCGGAGCTTATCTTTTGCGGCTTCGCGGCCTTGACCCAGACGATCGCCATCATAGGTATACCAGGCACCTGACTTGCTGACGATCTCATATTGGACCGCCATATCCAAAACGGAGCCCTCTTTGGAGATGCCGGTTCCATACATGATGTCGAACTCGGCGGTGCGGAACGGCGCGGCGACCTTGTTCTTCACGACCTTGGCACGCACACGGTTGCCCACGATCTCATCTTTGACCTTGATACTCTCGATACGACGGATATCGATGCGAACACTCGAGAAGAACTTGAGCGCGCGACCACCCGTCGTCGTCTCAGGATTACCAAACATGACGCCGATTTTCTCGCGCAACTGATTGATGAAGATGCACGTCGTGTTCGACTTCGCAAGGGAGCCTGCGAGCTTACGCAGAGCCTGGCTCATCAGACGCGCTTGCAAGCCAACCGTGGTCTCACCGATCTCGCCCTCGATCTCGGCACGCGGCACGAGCGCGGCGACGGAGTCGATGACCACGACGTCGATCGCACCCGAGCGAACGAGCATGTCGCAGATTTCAAGTGCCTGCTCGCCCGTATCGGGCTGAGATATCAGAACCTCGTCGATATCGACGCCGATGCGCGCGGCGTACGTGGGATCGAGAGCGTGCTCGGCGTCGATGAACGCGGCAACGCCGCCCATCGCCTGCGCTTCGGCGAGAATCTCAAGGGATAGCGTGGTCTTACCGGAAGATTCGGGACCGTATATCTCCACGATGCGTCCGCGCGGAACGCCTCCGATGCCCAAAGCGGCATCGAGCGCGAGGGCACCCGTCGGGATCGCCTCCACCTCGAGTTCGGGACCCCCGTCCCCATACCGCATAATGGAGCCATCTCCAAATTTTTTCACGATCTCAGCCTTGGTGACCTCGATCATCTTCTCACGCTCTTTGCCCGTGGTGCGCTCGTGGATCACGCGCGCCGGCCCTGAGTTCTTGGCCATTGATCCTCCTTGATGTTGTATGGTTTGATAGTACGCGAACGGATGTTCGTGGTCAATACCATCTGAGGAAATCATATGCGGTGCATCCGACAGATCGCAGGGCATGTTCCGACTGCGGCCTGACACGAAATGGCGTGACTTCTCACAACGGCAGGTAGGGCAGTGCGACCAGACGTCAACTCGAGGCTATGGGCAGTCAAAAGACCTCGTAATTCACATATACGAGCAGCAGTTAATCAACTCATCCAGCGCAAAAAGCGCGGCACGTGCGCGTACCTCATTGCGGTCGCCCTCGAACGAACAGCGCACACAGCGTGTCGCCCCGCGATCGTATACTCCGATATATACGGTACCGGCGGGGTCGTCCTCGGTTCCCCCACCGGGGCCGGCATACCCCGTAAGGCTGACAGCAATATCCGCATCGAAAAGGGACCGGGCACCTTCCGCCATCGCGCGGGCGCACGGTTCGCTCACGGCCGTGAACTCCTTGAGCACCTCGCAGGGAACGCCCAACACGCGATGCTTGACCTCATCGCAATACGTGACCGCGCCACCGCGAAGCACGGTGCTGGCACCGGGTATCCCCGCGATGCTCGAGGCGACCATGCCCGCCGTGCACGACTCGGCCGTCGCGACCGTCACACCCCGCACGGTCGCCTTCTCAACCAATTCTTGAGCACGGTCGACGATTTCTCGATCCAGCGTGAGTCTATCCATGACCCTTCCTTTCGATGACGAAGGATCGCCCATGCGATTCGCCCCGCGCCCACAAGAGGGCACAGGGCGAATCACATCAAATCTTAGACAGCAGTCCTACACGCGGAAAATCACGTGGCGGGCGTTCCAGAAGTACTGGGCACCCGAAACGACCGTGAGTACCACGGCAGCTACCATTGTGGCCCTGGCAACAATCTGGACTATGAGGGAGACCTGCGAAACACCAGCCGGAGAGGTCCAGAACGTCAGAGCGATGGCAAGCAGGTAGGCGCACAGTGACACCATGGTAACGGCGGTCTTCCATTTACCGAGCTTATCCGCGGCGATGACCTCGCCGTTGGCGCTCGCCACCATACGAAGGGCGCTGACCAAGAATTCACGCAGCAAGATGATGAAGACGAACCACACATTCACGAAGCCGTGCTCCAGCAAGATAAGAAGCGCGGAGAACACGAGGAGCTTGTCCGCGATGGGATCGAGGAACTTACCGAAATCGGTAACCTCGCCGCGCTTGCGAGCCAAATCGCCGTCGACCTTGTCGGTGGCACTCAAAATCAGGTATAGAGCGAACGCGAAAAATGCCCAGGTGGCAGCAGCGGTCGAAGCGGAACCGTTAGACCCCTGCATGGCGCTGAACGAAGCCTCGCTCGCGATCATGAACAGCGGTATGAACACGATGCGCACGCAGGTGATGACATTGGCGGGCGTCCAGATGCTCGTGATCTCCTTGCCCTTGGCGTTTACGGCCATGCGCTACTCCTCAACGACCTCTCCGACGAGCTCATAGCAGAAACTGTCGGTAAACCTTACCTTTAGAATATCGCCCACGGCAGCCTCGGACACCTCGAGATGGACCGCGCCATCGGAGTCGGGGGCCTGGAACCACGCGTGGCCGATGAGCTCGGGGCCTTCATCGGTCTCCTCGATACCATCGACGATGACCTCGGCGACCTCGCCCACACGCGCAGCGGTCGCGGCAAAGCCGAGAGACTCGGCAAGGTCCATGGCAGCCTGCGTGCGCTCGAGCTTAATGTCTTCGGGAACCTGGCCTTCCATCTTCGCAGCGCGCGTACCTTCCTCGGGCGAATACGGAAAAACGCTCGTGTAATCAAAGCCCTCTCGGTCCATGAAGGCGAGCATCTCCTCAGCCTCCTCGTCGGTCTCACCAGGGAAGCCGACCAAGCTTGTGGTGCGGATGACCATGCCGGGAATCTGGGAGCGCAACGTTGCGAACAACTTGGAAAGCTCTTCCGTCGAGCCGCTCCGGTGCATCGCCTTCAGAATGCGCGCATTGCAGTGCTGCACGGGAATATCGATGTACGGCAAGATCTCGGGCGTATCGCGAATGGCGGCAACGAGCTCATCCGTCATCCCCTCGGGCTGCAGATAGAGCACGCGCACCCAAACATGATGGGGACGAACAGCCTCTGCGACGGCGACCATGAGCTGGGCCAAGTTGGCAGGCCCTTCGACCTCTCCCGTAAAATCGCTCCCCCAGATGCCCGTATCCTGGCCAATCAGTACGATCTCGCGCACACCGCCCGCAACGAGGTCGCGAACTTCGGCGAGAATGCTCTCAGCCGTACGAGAGTTGTACCGACCGCGGATATAGGGAATCGCGCAGAAGCTGCAGAAGCGATCGCAGCCATCGGAGATCTTGACGTAGGCGACGGCGCTCTCCACCGTGCGCTTGACCGTAGGAATGAACGGAAGCGAATCGCGCTCGATGCCAAGGACTTCGTCCATGACAGCGACGATTCCGTCCTCCTCATCGGTGCGGACGAACGCGGCAACCTCCGGCAGCTCTTCGGGAAGCTCGTCGCCGTATCGAGAGGGAACGCAGCCGCACATGACGATCCTCGTGTCGCGGACGCCATCGGCGACATCCTCGGCGAGCGCCAACGTGGTCTCAATGCTCTCAGACGTGGCCGAAGCGAGGAACGAGCACGTGTTGATGATGACCGCATCGGCGTCTGCGGCCTCGAACACCTCCTCGTAGCCCGCACCGTTTAAAAGCGAACGCATACGGTCGGTGTCGACTTCGTTCTTGGCGCAGCCGAGCGTGATGTAAAGAAGAGAGGCGTGAGCCATCACATGATCCTAACGATAGTTGGTGAACTGAAGCGGCTGACCATAGTCCTGATTGCGCAAAAAGCCGATGACCTGCTGGAGGGCATCCTTCGAGGCGCTCGAGACGCGAAGTTTATCGGCCTCAATGGTGACCTTGACCTTGAGCTTCTGGTCCTTGATGTCTTTGTTGATCTTCTTGGCAGTCGCCTGGTCGATTCCCTCGACGATATGGCCGAGGAGACGGACGGAGCCACCGGAAGCCGCCTGGGGATCATCCCACTTGACCGCCTTGACGTCGACGCCGCGCTTAATGAGCTTGCCCGAAAGCACATCGATGATCTGTCGAGCGACGAAATCCGCAGGTGCGTTGAGCGTAAAGAGCTTGTCGGCCTTGGAAAGCTCGATCGTGGCACCCGAATCCTTCAGATCGTAGCGCTGTGCAAGTTCGCGTGAGGTTTGCTGGAAGGCGTTGTCGACCTCCTGCATATTAACTTCGGAAACGACGTCGAAGCTGGAATCTTTTGCCATGGTGCGGCTCCTTATCTCATGCGCCCGTTCGGGCGGGGTTACTGCGACTCGCTGGAAGAACTGCCATCGGAAACGGTGATGCCCGCCTCTTTAGCCTCCGCTGCGGTCATGTCTGGCGTGCCGTCTCCATCGCTGTCGATGACCTTCTCGTCGGATTCATCCGTTTGGGGAGCGGTGATGGACACCTTCCCGACACCGGACACCTTGGTATCGTAGCGGACTTTCTCCCCGTTCTTGTAAACGGCAACGTCGCTCGGGGAATCCGTGGTGATGTCGATCTGGCTGGATACGGTGAACTCCTGCTCAAAGGGGCCAACGACCTGCTTGCCGAGGACGATCTTGCCATCGAGCTTGACTTCGACCCAGGCAACCGTGCCCTTTTCCTTGAGCGCGACCTTCACGACCGTCTCCGTGGGCTCGCTACTCGCGGAATCTTTGCCATCTGTCATGTCGCCGCCTTCTGAGTCCTGAGAGGCGCCCGCCTTGGAATCAGAAGAGGACGTGTCCTCAGTGCCGTCGTCTTGACCCGTATCGACCTGGGAGGTGCTCGGCGCACTCGAACCCGCCTTCGCATCTTCCTTGGGCGTGCACCCACGTAGGAGAAGAGTCACGCAAAGAACGATCAAGACCAGCAGGATGGTACCAGCAGCCAAGAGGATGCGTGGATCGAATGAAGGCTGGGGGGCGCGGTGCGGAGCGCCACCGGAACGCGGAGGCCTTCCGCCCCCACGCGCCCCATTCCCTCGACGGGGATCGCCATACGAATCGGAACGATTGCGTTGCTGACCATATGCCGCCCTGCGCGGATCGCGCGGGTCGCCGGCATATCGCGGGCGGCGACCGCCACGCGGTTCCATCTCATCGGACGAACGGACTCCGGGCCCGTAGGCACCCTCCCTTCCATTCGTGCGAGAACGAAGCGAGGGGTCATATCCCCTATCCGGTGAGGGACGGCGGCTGGTGGCCGGTCGCAACCGTGAAGAGGACAGGGGTTCATGCGATGAATTGGCCTCGGACACATACCCCGCTTGCGGCGGTCGCTGTGCAAAACGCGATGTCGTCGTCGAGTTGACCATCATATACCTGCCCGATGCGTTCGAGCTACGCGGGCTGGCATCTGCGGCGGCATCCTGGAAACGTCCCACGCTCCCACCACCGTGCTCATACTCATGAAGCGCATCGAAATACGCCTCGATGACGTCACGCGGGTTGAGACCGAGATAACGGGCATAGCTCGAGATCATCCCCTGGGCATACCCGCGCGGGGGCATGGCGGCGAAATTCTCCGTTTCGAAGTACTCTATGATCTGCGGACGAATTTTTACGATATTGGAGACCTGCTGGATTGAGGCGCCCATCTGACGACGGCGCTCTAGAAGCATGTCGCCGAAATGACGGCTCATTTACATCCCTCCAAAAATCTCATCTTCGCTCAAGGGTTCCTCGACGGCGCGAAGAGCCGCAAGCCCCTCCTCGTCGTAAAGGACCTCGCGCGGCTTAGACCCATCGGGTGGTCCGACGATGCCCTTCTCTTCAAGCATATCCATGATGCGCCCAGCACGGGCATATCCTACTTTGAGACGACGCTGCAGACCGGAGGTCGAGCCGAGCTGGGTCTCGACGACGATCTGTGCCGCATCCCATAGCAGGGGGTCATCTTCGCTCGGGGCCTCGTTATAAAATCCTCCCCCGCCGCCGGACATCGTCGCCGGGGCGACTGCAGAGAGGATCTCCTCGTGATAGTCGGGCGCGCCCTGCTCCTTGACGAATTCGACGACACTGTTGATCTCATCGTCCGATACGAAGCAGCCTTGGATACGCTTGGGCTTGCCCCAATCAACCTTGGAGAACAACATATCGCCGTAACCGGTGAGCTTTTCGGCACCCATCTGGTCGATGATGACGCGACTGTCGATTCCCGTCGCGACATTGAACGCGATGCGATTCGTGATGTTCGCCTTGATGAGGCCCGTCACGACGTTGGAGCTGGGGCGCTGCGTGGCGACGATGAGGTGGATACCCGCCGCGCGTCCGAGCTGGGCGATGCGGACAATCGAAGCCTCGACGTCCTTGCCAGCCACCATCATGAGATCGGAGAGCTCGTCGATGATGATGACGAGATAAGGCATCTTGGCAGGCGGATTGTCGTAATGCTCGAATGCTCCCGCCGCTTGCTTCTCATTGAACGTCGAGATCTTGCGGACCCCCAGGCGCTCAAACACCTTGAGGCGCCGCTCCATTTCGGACACCGCCCACTGCAGGGCGCTCGCCGCCTGCTTGGGCTCCGTCACGACGGGAACATACAGGTGCGGCAACCCATTGTAGCCGGATAGCTCCACGCGCTTAGGATCGACCATGATCAGGCGCACATCCTCGGGCAAGCTACGCATGAGCAGGGCCATGATAATGGAGTTGATCATCACGGACTTACCAGAGCCCGTGGTACCCGCGATGAGCAGATGGGGCATCTTGGCGAGGTCGGCCACGATGGGCTGGCCCTCGGCATCTCTACCGATCGCGAGCTCGAGCGGACCACCCTGGACGTAAGGCAGTACGTCGCCGAGGTTGACGTTTTGCCGTTTCGCGTTGGGAATTTCGATGCCCACGAGCGAGGTGCCGGGAATCGGGGCGAAGATGCGGACCGATTGGGCGGCGAGCGACAGCGCGATATCGTCCTCGAGATTGGAGATACGGCTCACGCGTTCTCCCTCACCGGGCTGCACCTTGAAGGTGGTGACAGTAGGGCCCGATATCCAACCGACAACGCGGGAATGAAGGCCGAACTCGTTGAGGGTGGACTGCAAGGAGTTGGCAGTCTGCTCAAGTTCCCCCTCAGACGAAGCGGAAGATGCGGAATGAGGATTATGGCGCAGCATGCTGAGCGGAGGCAGCTGCAACTCTCCCTCTGCCGTGGCGGTATCGTCCGAGGCGTCACGCACGGTAGACATGGCGGCCTGCTTTGGGCTGTCAGCAGAAGCGTTGGCGTTCCTGAGGAACTCGGGAATTGCCGGCCCCTTCGGAGTATCCGCCGCATCGAACGGCGGGATTTCGGGATCGACGGCGTCGGAGGCATCATCGGCTGCGGCGTCCGGTTCGCAGTCCCGCTTCTCATCGATGAGCGTGTCACGAACGGGAATGAGCGTCGTTTTGGCCTGCTCTGCGGCGACCTGCTCACTCACATCGACGAAGGGGTCTTCATCAACCTCGTCATCGACGGGCGGGCGAAGCACACTCGTCTCGCGCGCGCCCAAGAACGTGGTCTCGGCAGTATCGAGATCATCGAAAAGCGTTTGTTGATCGGCTGCAGCACCACCGCGGGAGGAAGGCATGCGACGCTGGGCCTGGGCGTGCTCGGCGTCCTCGCCCCACGGCATGTCATTCACATCCACACGACGGCGCTCGGCGAGTCTCCGCGCACGGTCTGCGGCCATCTCGAAAAAGGAACTCACGGAGAACCCAATTATCACAAGGCCGACGATGACGAGGCCGACCAGGACCACCATCGAAATCGTCTTGCCGAGCGCGGCTTGAAGCGCGCTGGCGATGAATGCACCTAGATAGCCACCGGACGTAATAAGCGCGGCGGTCTCGAACATGCCGGCGGTTGCGTAATCGGTTCCAGGAACCATAAGCGAAAGCATGGAAAGCACACAGACGAACATAAGCCCGCCGCCGGCGAGCGTTCGCACATTCAGCGGGGTCTTCTCACGCAAGAATAGACCGCCGGCGAACATGAGGAGTACAAACGGCAGCACATAGGCACCAAGGCCGAAGCCGAGGTGGTAAAAACTGGCTATTGCATGCGAGACGGGTGCCGAAGAGGGCGAGACGACGGCGATGAAGGATACGACGGCGACGACCGCGAGCACGATCCCCGTGATATCGCGACCGACGGATGAATCCATCAACGGCTCGAAGGCGGGCTCTTGCACGGCCGCCTTCGAACCATTCGCGCGAAGATTGCGCGACGGTTGCTTGGCACCGGCGCGCTTGCCCGCGGCACCTCCCTTTTTGTTCGTGGCTGCGTTTGCGCGAGGCAACCTACACCTCCATGACGACCGGAATGATCATCGGCCGCGTGCGATTGTTGTTCCAGATGAAATTGGATAACGCGTCGCGGACAGCCTTGCGGATGGCATCCGTGCCCGAACTGGAGAAGTTGAACGAACCCTTCTCGATCGCGCGCTGGATGGCGGCGGAGGCGTCGGCGGAGAACTGGTCATCGATGGGGAACGAGACACCGCGTCCAGAGAACTCGAGATCGCCGATCTTCTTGCGCTTCATGTCGACCATGGCGACGACCGTGACCATACCATCGCTTGCCAGCTTCTGGCGATCGCGCAGGACGATGGGGTCGGTGTCGCCGATGCGGAGTCCATCGACGTACACGACGCCGGACTCGACGGCGCGCCCGCGCTTGACACGGCCGTCGCGCATCTCGAGCGTGTCGCCGTTATCGACGACGAAGATGTTCTTGGACGGAATGCCCATCTTCTCTCCGAGGGCGGCATGCGCGCGCAGGTGCACGGCCTCACCGTGCACGGGCATGAAGAAGGTGGGCTTGGTGAGGGCCAGCATGAGCTTAAGCTCCTCCTGGCTCGCATGGCCCGAGACGTGCACCAGCGCACGGCTCTTGTCGTACACGTCGCAACCGAGCTTTGCGAGGCTGTTGACGACCTGTTGAACGGCCTTCTCATTGCCGGGGACAGGCGTTGCGGAGATGATCACCGTATCGCCCTCATGGATGGAGAGCGTCTTGTGCTCGCCGTTGGCCATGCGGGAAAGCGCCGAGAGCGGCTCGCCCTGGGAGCCGGTGCACATGACCACGATCTTATCCTCGGGCAGACCATTGATGTCGAAAGCATCGACAAGGTCGTGCTCGTCAACGTTTAGGTACCCGAGCTCACGGGCGACACGCGTGTTCGTGAGCATGGAGCGACCCGTGACCACGATCTTGCGGTTGCACTTCTTGGCGGCGTTGCAAATCTGCTGCAGACGATGGATATGGCTCGAGAAGGACGCGACAAACACACGTCCCTTGGCGTTCTTGATGATATGCAGCAGCGAGGGACCGACCTCCGCCTCGGATTTGGTGAAACCAGGGACCGTGGCGTTGGTGGAGTCGGACAGCAACAGATCGACGCCCTGCTTACCAAAGCGGGCGATGGCGCCATAGTCGGGCGTCACACCGTCGATGGGCGTCTGGTCGAGCTTGAAGTCTCCCGTATGCACCACGGTGCCCGCCGGCGTCTTGAGAAACACGCCGAGCGCGCCGGGAATGGAGTGCGTCGTTGAGAAGAACTCGATCGAGAAACAGCCGAGGTTGACATGGCTGCCGCCCTTGACCTCACGGAACTTGGGCGCGCGGATGCGAAACTCGGAGAGCTTTCCCTCGATGAAGCCGAGCGTGAGCTTGCTCGAGAAGATGGGGACCTTGGTGTTGAGGTCCTGGAGAAGATACGGCAGGGCACCGGTATGGTCCTCGTGGCCGTGCGTGACGATGATGCCACGCAGCTTGTGCTCGTTCTCGAGTACATAGGTGTAGTCGGGCAGGACCAGGTCGATACCGGGCTGATTGTCGTCGGGGAACATGAGGCCCGCGTCGATAAGAACCATGTCCTCACCGCACTCGAAGGCGGTCATGTTCTTGCCAATACCGTCAAGGCCGCCCAGGGGAATGACCTTGAGCGCGGCAGAAGAGGTCTTCTTGTTGTTTGCCATAAGCGAATTGTTTCCTTTCGTTTGAGCTTCATACAAAAACGATGGGGCGCACCCATCGTACTGGTCGAAATAACCAACGTCGGTTCGAGAGGTCCGGCGCATTCCGTTTTATTGTAACGGGCTTGCAACGGCAGGACAAAAGTCCACCAAAAGAACTACGCCCCTCCCGGTCCGGGGCAAATCATCCCGTGCTCGAACAGTCCTGGCTCGCACGAAGGGTCCACAGGACCCTTCGGCTCGTGCGGAACTGCGCGCGGGATGGTAAGCCCCGGACCGGGAGGGATATCGAAAAGGCTTCACCTCAATCATCACATCAAATCGCAATTGATTGAGAGTGAATTGCCAGAGCTCCGCCCTCGCACCTATCGTTCCGCGCGCAGTTCGCGCAAGCGCTGTTTGA
The DNA here is from genome assembly GCF_003479805.1 of Collinsella sp. AF08-23. Classification (GTDB taxonomy): domain Bacteria; phylum Actinomycetota; class Coriobacteriia; order Coriobacteriales; family Coriobacteriaceae; genus Collinsella. Next base: position 51,943 of record NZ_QUHV01000008.1, read on the forward strand.
GCACGGAATGATAGGTACGAGGGCGGAGCGACGGGATCAGACCCAGCTAATCGCTACTTGCGGGCCATCTCGCCGATGTTGGCGATGCCGGCAAAGACCGATTCAAAGCGGTTGAGGAGGCGCAGGCGGTTTGCACGCAAGGCCTCATCCTCATCCATGACCATAACTTCGTCGAAGAACGCATCGATAGGCTCGCGCAGGGCCGCAAGAGCGGCGATTACCGCAGTGAAGTCCTTGGCGGACCGTGCCACATCGACGTTGGCCTGGGCGGCATCCGTGGCCTCGAGCAAGACTCTCTCAGCATCGCCCATCAGCGCGGAATCGACCTCGCTGCCAAGCACGGCATCGGCAAGATGGGCGGCGCGGGCATAGGCGGTGGCGAGGTTGTCAAACGCCTCGCGATCGTTGGCACGGGCGTCCTCAAGGGCGTGGGCGAGCTGGAAGTACTGCGCAGGCACAGTGACGCTGCCAGCGGAAACGGCGGCGACGGTATCGGCGGAGATCTTCTCATCGCGGACCATCTGCTCCATGCGACCCTTAATGAAGGCGCACACGGAAGCTTCCACCTCGTCCTTGTCGAATGCAAGTCCCTGCTCCAAGTACCCATCGAGCGCAGCATCGACAATCGCCTCGTAGCCACAGCCCAAACGATCACGAAGGATGTTCAGCACGCCGATTGCGGAACGACGAAGCGCGAAGGGGTCCTTGGAGCCGGTGGGCGGCTCGCCAATGGCGAACATGCCCGCGATGGTGTCGAGCTTGTCGGCCACGGCGACAACGCATCCGGCGATACCTTCGGGCAGCTCGTCTCCGGCAAAACGCGGACGGTAATGATCGCGAATCGCAGCGGCGACAGCAGGCTCCTCACCCGCGGCGGTGGCGTAGTACCCGCCCATCACGCCCTGCTGGCTCGTGAACTCGACAACAGCCGAGGAGACCAGGTCGGCTTTAGCGAGATGAGCGGCACGCTGGGCATCGGAGGCGGCATGCGCGCCCAAATGCGCCTCGTTGGCGATGGCGAGCGCCAGGTCCTCCATACGGTCGGACTTTTGCAGGACCGTACCGAGCTTCTTTTGGAAACCAACGTTTGCCAGGCGAGCACGGAACTCCTCAAGATCGATTTTGAGGTCCTCGTCGTAGAAGAACTTTGCATCGTACAGACGGGCGCGCACCACACGCTCGTTGCCGTCGACAACCGTTTCACTCACGGCCGGATCGGCATTCGAGACGACCACAAAAGCGCGGGTGAGCTTACCCTCCGCATCGTAGGTGGGGAAATAACGCTGGTTGGAGAGCATAGACTCGCAGATGATCTCGGAGGGCACGGCGAGGAACTCCTCGTCGAAATGGCCAACCAGAACCGTGGGCCACTCGCAGAAGTTCACAACCTCATCGAAGATTTTCGTGGGCGTGTCCACACGCACGCCGAGCTCGTCCTCGACACGAGCGATACCAGCGCGGATGACCTCCTCACGGCGCTCGGCCGAGAGCACATGCGCCGCCTCGAGAACCTGCTCGTAGGACGCGGCGCTGGAAACAACGTGCTCACCAGGCGACAAAACGCGATGACCGCGCGTGGTGGAGCCGCTCTTCACGTCGGCAAAGGAGACGGGCACGACCTCCTCTCCGAACAGGCAGCAGATCCAACGCACCGGACGCACGAACGTGGCATGCTCGCTCCCCCACCGCTGGCTACGGTAGTTAGGCCACTGAATGGCAGGGATGAGATCCTCGCACACGCGGGTAAGAATCGGAACAGCGGGCTCGGAAGGCGTGTTCTGCTCAGCGAAGACGTACTCGGTGCCGTCTGCGTCCTCGCGGCGGACGAGCTCCGCGGCGGTCATGCCATTCTTGCGGGCAAAACCCTCGGCCGCCTTGGTGGGATTTCCCTCGGCGTCGAATGCGATCTTTGCGGAAGGCCCGCGGAGAACGGAGTGAATCTCCTCCGTCGCCTCGGCGACGTCTAACACCAATGCAGCGAGACGACGCGGCGAAGAAATGATGCGAACGTCACCATGGGCCAGTCCAGCATCGTCCAGACCCTTGGAAATCAGGGTTTTGAGTTGCTTGACGGCGTTGTTGAGCGGAGCGGAGGGCATCTCTTCGACGCCAAGCTCGAACAGGAAATCACGGGTACCGGCCATTTACGCCACCTCCCCCTTCTGATTGGAAGCCTCGACGGCGGCATCACCGGCGACCTCGACGAGATACGACTCACAACACGCCTTGGCAAGCGTACGCACACGCAGGATATAGGCTGCGCGCTCAGTTGCCGAAAGCGCACCGCGTGCATCGAGGATGTTGAAGCTGTGCGAGCATTTCATGACGCAGTCGTACGCAGGCAGCGGAAGCTTGGCATCGAGGCAGCTGTGGCACTCGGCCTCGAAATCATCGAACTTCTGACGCATCATCTCGATGTTTGCAATCTCAAAGTTGTACGCGGAGAACTCGCGCTCGTTCTCGAGGAAAACGTCACCGTAGGTCATGGGCGTACCATCGGGCAGGTAGCTCCACACAAGGTCGTACACGCTTGTGACGCCCTGCGCGTACATGGCGATACGCTCGAGACCGTAGGTGATCTCGACGGGCACCGGATCGCACTCAATGCCGCCAACCTGCTGGAAGTACGTGAACTGCGTGACCTCCATGCCATCGAGCCAGACCTCCCAGCCCAGACCCCAGGCACCGAGCGTCGGGCTCTCCCAGTCATCCTCGACGAAGCGCACGTCATGCTCGGCAGGGTCGAGACCGATGGCGGTGAGGGAATCGAGATACAGCTCCTGGGAGTTCTCGGGGCTCGGCTTGATGAGCACCTGGAACTGGTAATAGTGCTGCATACGGTTGGGATTCTCGCCGTAACGGCCATCGGCGGGGCGGCGGCAGGGCTGCGGATAGCAGGCACGCCAGGGCTGCTTACCCAAGCTGCGCAGGAGGGTTGCGGTATGGAAGGTACCGGCACCGACCTCGGAGTCATAGGGCTGCATGACGGTGCAGCCGTGGCCGGCCCAATAGGCCTCGAGCTTGAGGATCATGTCCTGGAACGTCAACGCATTCGGATTCATCTTGGCGTTGCTCCCCTTCAATCGTACGGTCAAACAAGTGATTATTTTAGCAGGATTACCGGATATGGCGTGCCACCTGCGACGCATCCCCGATACGTGCTACAAGGTTCCAATTCGGTCAATCGGCCAATAGCGGAAGAAGGCGATGCCAATGAGGTTCTCCTTAGGCACGGGACCGAAGTAGCGCGAATCGGCGGAATTCTCCCGGTTATCACCCATGACCCAAATGTAGCCATCCGGAACGGTATAGGGAAAACTCACCTCGACGCCAGGCGCCTGGGTCACGAGCTCATAACTCGACCCCTGGGCATAGGGCTCATCAAGCGGAGATCCATCGATGTAGACGACGCCATCGATCAGGTCGACGGTCTGTCCACTCTGCGCAATCACGCGCTTAACGAGAATATCGTGCTCGGTGCCGGCAACCGGATTCTCGAATACGACGATCTGGCCGTCCTCGACGTCGTGCCCCATGTTCAGCGTGACCTTTTGCGCGAAGATGGTATCGCCCACCTGTATGGTGGGCTCCATCGACCCAGTTGGAACGGTAAACGGGGACAAAACGAAGGTGCGAATGAGGGCGAACACCGCGAAGGCGATGAGAAAGACGCCAACCCATTCGGCGATGGTCGAGAATATGCCGCGACGTTCAGACATTAAGCCTCCCCTGCCTTGGAGCCATGGAAACGTGTGATGAGCTCAGTGGCGAGCACGCGCTCGCCATTTGTAAGGCGTGCGGATTCGATCAGGTCGGGACGCCACCGGCACGTGCGCTCGAGGGCGCTTGCGCGGCGCCAGGCATCAACCTTGGCATGGTCGCCTGAAAGCAGCACCTCGGGCACGGCGTTACCGTTGAAGTCGGCGGGACGCGTGTACTGGGCATACTCGAGAAGGCCGCCATCTTCGCAGGTGGAAAATGATTCATCGACGCTTCCCATGTCATTGCCGAGGGCGCCCGGCAAAAGACGGATGATGGCGTCACTCACCACAAGCGCGGGAAGCTCGCCGCCCGTAAGGACGTAATCGCCAATCGAAAGACGCTCATCGGCCAGGGCGTAAGCACGCTCGTCCATGCCCTCATAGCGACCGCATACGAACAAGATGCGCTCGACGCTTGAGAGACGCTCTGCGACATGCTGGGTGAACGGCACGCCGCAGGGCGTGAAAAATACCACGCACGGACGGACATCACCGCGAGAAGAGATGTCGGTGATGGCGTCGTGAAGCGGCTCGACCTTCATGAGCATGCCAGCACCTCCGCCAAAGGGCGCATCGTCAACAGTGCGGTGACGATCGTGCGTCCAATCGCGCAGGTCGTAGCTCTTGAAGTCGAAAAGGCCACGAGCACGAGCGCGTCCCATAATCGAGGTGGACATATAGGGTTCGAAAAGCTCGGGAAAGACCGAGAGGGTCTCGATGAGCATGAGCACTCCCCTCGTGATTTACAGGTCGAGCAAACCGTCCATAACGCGAACAGAAATGGGGCCCTCCACCGGAATCGTGCTGACCACATCATCGATGACGGGAATCAGGACCTCGCCATGATCGGGGCCCTCAACGACCCAGACGTCATTCGCGGGCGTCTCCATGACTTCGGCGATATGCCCGAGCGAACCATGGCGCTCGTCAACGACCAATCGGCCAACGAGATCTTCGAATGCGGCGTCAAGCGGACCGAGTTCGAAATCGGAACAGCTGGCGAGGACGTAGCAACCGGCAATACCCTCGGCGGCATCCAGGTCATGCGCGCAAGAAAAGAGCACGCGGCCGCCATCTGCCGTCTCGGACACCGCTTCCACGGTCGAGATTCGCTCCCGCTTGAGGGCGGGGGGCGTCAGATGGACGCGCATCCCTTCGCTGAGTAAAAAGGGAAGGCCTCGCAGCGGAGCCACGAGAACCTCCCCCTTGGTGCCATGTGGACGAACCACACGGGCTATGTTCTTATACGAGGCCGGCACGACGTTAGCCCATGACCTCGACCTCGACAGAAGTGTCGAGTCGAGCGGCGAGGGCACGCGCGAGCGTGCGGATGGCCTTGATGGTGCGACCGTGACGTCCAATCACCTTGGCGACATCGCCCTCGGCGACGGTCACCTCAATGGTGGAGGAACTTGCACCGTCGATGACCTCGAGACTCACACCGTCAGCATCATCGACGATGTTGACGACCAGATACTCGACCAGATCGGCGATGCGATCGGAGACGAGCTCCTCGCCCTCATCGAACTCGACGGTCTCGTCATCGAAGGTCTCGGAGATCAGATCCTCGGACACCGTTACTCCTCGGTGGCCTCAGCGGCGGCAGCAGCCTCTTCCTCGGCCTTACGAGCAGCCTCCTCGGCCTCCTTGGCAAGCTGCTTCTTGGACTTCTTGGGGGCTGCAGCGGCCTTCTCACCCTCGTTGGCGGCCTTCACCAGAGCGGCGACGGCGTCGGTGAGCTGAGCGCCCTTGGACTGCCAGTCGGCGATCTTCTCAAGGTCGAGGGAGATGGTCTTGGGGGTGGTCATGGGGTTGTAACGGCCAACCTCCTCGATGGGGCGACCATCGCGACGGGTGCGGGAATCGGCGACGACGACGCGGTAGTACGGACGCTTCTTGGAACCATGACGAGCGAGGCGGATCTTGACAGCCATGCAAACTCCTTCTTCTGCGCAGCTTCTCGCTGCATTCCTTACCAGGACAAATACTTTCGCCCAACGACTTGACGGGAAGCATTTGAGACCGGCTTCGTGCAGATAAGTCGCAAGCAATCCAGTATCTTATCTAAGATTTGCGGGAATGCAAGGGTGGAATCTTGCTTTCACGCAGCGTACATCCCGTGTTTTGGCTATACTCATCGTATGAGCAATATCGAACATACATACGGTTCTTTTGAAAACGACGTGTCCTTTGGAAACGCGCCCCTTTGGCATGGCAACGACGAAGCCCTCGATTCTGCGGCGTTTTCTGATGTGCTCTTTGGCACGTGGAGTGGCCCCGCCATCGGGCTTTTGGACCTCGATGCGTTCTTCGCGAGCGTGGAGCAGCTCGATCATCCCGAATGGCGCGGCAAGCCGGTTATCGTGGGTGGCAGCCCCGAGAAACGCGGCGTGGTCTCCACCTGCTCGTATGAGGCACGTACGTACGGCGTCCATTCCGCCATGTCCTCGGCGCAGGCAACGCGCCTCTGCCCCGATGCCATTTGGACGCCAGGGCATTTCGCGCGTTATCGCGAGATGAGTACGCAGGTCATGGCGATTTTGGCAGACGAGACTCCCTACGTGGAACAAGTGTCCATCGACGAGGCATTTTTCGACATCTCGCCTGGACGTTTTACCCGCGAAAGCCCAATAGCCATCGCCCGTCGGATTTCTGACCGTGTGGCGGAGCTGGGAATCACCTGCTCAATTGGCCTGGGCCGTAATAAGACAGTGGCAAAAATCGCCAGCGAGCGCGAAAAGCCACGCGGTCTCACCGTGGTGCTTCCCGGCACCGAGGAAGGCTTCTTGGCACCACTGCCCGTCCGAGCCATGAGCGGCATCGGCAAGGCTGCGGAAAGTGCCCTTCATAAAGTGAGCATCCGTACACTCGGGCAGCTCGCTGGAGCCTCGAATACGCTTCTCTCCCCCATCTTCGGCGTCAATGCCGAGCTGGTGCGTCTACGCGCTGCTGGACGGGAAGTGAGCGAAGTCTCCGCTATCGATGCGCCCGAGGACGTGAAGTCGGTGAGCAACGAGCGGACGTTCTCTCGGGACCTCACGGATGTAACAGACGTGAAGGCGGCGATCCACCTGCTCTCCGAATCCGTAGGGCGAAGGTTGCGCCGTAAGAACCTCGCGGGCCGAACCGTCACACTCAAGCTCAAGTACTCCTTCGGCGAGGGGCGGACGATTCAGCGCAAGCTCACCCATGCGACCGACGACGAGAACGTGTTCGGAGCCGTTGCCTGCGAACTGCTTGAGAGTATCTGGAGCGTGGGCACGCACGTGCGCCTAGCCGGTGTAGGCGTGAGTGACTTCGGCATCGACGGTGCCGGTATCCAGACCGATTTGTTTTGCGAGGTTGACGAGCGGGGCGCCATGGCGAGCGACAAGCGCGATCTGGCTGTGACGCTCGACGCTGTGCGTGAGAAATTCGGTACCGATGCTGTCAGCTTCGGCCGCGCCACCCGCTTCAACGGCGACCTCGTCGACCCTGCCAAGTTCCTCAACCAAAACAAACCGACCGACTAGCCGGCATGGTGCAAGTGGGGTACGTCCCCAATTGCACCGCACGGCCGGAGGGCTCTACAGCTCGACGACGGGAGCATCGCCCCAGAGCTTTTCCAAGCGATAGTACTCGCGTGCCTCAGGCGTAAAGGAATGCACGATAACCGAGCCGTAGTCCATGAGGATCCAATTGCGCTCCTCGCGCCCCTCAATGGAGAACGGATGCTCGCCGCAAGCTTTGGCAACTTGCTCCTCGACCTCATCGACGATCGCATCGACCATACGCGTATTACTGCCGGTGGCAATCACGAAGTAATCGCACACGTCGGACAGCTCGGTAAGATCGATGATGCAGATGTCCTCGGCACCCTTGAAGGAGGCGGCGTCAGCCGCAGCGCGAGCGACCTCGATCGCGGGCACGCCAGAAGAGGAAAGCGAGGCGGAGGAGCGATCAACGGAGGCAGGACCCTCCCCATCCTCAACGGGCTTGGCGTTCAAGCCGGCGGCATACTCAAGAAGCTGGGCATCGGTCATATCAGACATTGAATACCTTTCATGTTTAAAGCGTGCCAAGGGATACGTCCCCACATGACACACGGGCGCTATCTCGAACGTTTCACTGCGTACGCATTATAGATGTCAATTGCGGTTGGGTACAGATAGCGACCTGTGGAGATAACATACACAAGCCCCTGGGCGAACGTTTGGAAGAACAGTTCTTCCAGTGGCGCTGACCCCACCATAGCGCGCAGACGCTCGGCATAATCGCCACGTCTACCCGGTTCGATCGCATCGGCAATGAACACGACCATATCGAGCGGGGTCATGTCGATCGCCCCTACCGTATGACGGGCGACCGCCTGGCACACCTCGGGAGCGATGCCTTCAAAGATATGCGGCAGCTCGTGGGCGGCGACGGGCCCATGCAACAGGCCGACCGCGCGCGTGGGAGATCCGGTCACCTTGACGCCGTATTGGGCGGCCCGGGCAAGCAGCTCATGATCATCCAGCACCTTGTCCCAATCATGCGTAAGCCCGGCAAATGCGGCATGGTATTCGTCCACTTCGTAGGCACGAGCGAGGTCCACGGCCGTACGGGCAACGCCGAGCGAATGCTGATAACGCCGAGGCTTTTCCTTCATTCGAACCTCGAGTATGTTGCGAACGCGCTCGAGCTCGGCGGTCTGATCATGCACCATGGCCATTGCCGCTCCCCTCCTGTACGTACAGATCGTTCTTGCGAATATACCCCATCACGGACTCACTCGTCAGATAGCGGACGCTCTTTCCCGAGGCCACGAGCTCGCGAATGTTCGAGGAGCTGATGGCGAGCGCGGGAATCTCGATGTAACGAACGTCGAAATCGATGCCCGAGGCGGCGATGCGCGACTTAGCGGTCTCGATGTCGTACCCCGGGCGGGTCGCAGCGATCAAAGTCGCGAGTGAGGCGAGACGGTCGGCATCGTGCCATGCCAGAATGTCGATGATGGCGTCGGCTCCGGTAATAAAATACAGCTCGACGTTATCTGGATAGTGCCGGCGAAGCTCACTCAAGGTGTCGACGGTGTACGTGACGCCCGGACGGTCGATCTCGAAGCGGCTCGCGTAGAACGCGGCGTTGGCCGCCGTCGCCAGGACCGTCATGGCGTAACGGTCCTCGGGGTCACTCACACGCTTGTCCTGCTTGAACGCCGGCGAACCAGCAGGCATAAACAGGACAAGGTCCAAGTCAAGCGCCTCGCGAGCCTGCTCGGCGGTCACCAGGTGCCCGTAGTGTATGGGGTCGAACGTGCCGCCCATGATGCCGAGGCGATAGATTCGTTTGGAATCTGAGCCAAGCGAGGGCAGCAAGCGGCTGGGAGTCTCCATCCTACTCAGCATCCTCGGTATCGCCGCCGAGAGGCGCATCATCAAGATCCACAACCTCGACAAGGCCTTCGAGGTCGTTGAACTCATCCTCGGCATCGTCATCCTCAATGCCCTCGAAGTCAAAGGCGTAACCCAGGATGCGTACCTCGTCGCCGTTCTTGCATCCCGCCTTGATAAGCGCATCGTCCACACCCATACGCGCCATACGGTGCTGGAGATAGATGATGGCCTCCTCGTTCTCCCAATCGGTCTGCACAACCATGCGCTCAACGTTGGTGCCGGTGACGCGCCAGGCACCCAGCTCCTCCTGCTCAACGTGGAACCGCTTGTCGCGGGCCTTACGAGCACGCTCCCACTTCTCATCATCAAACGCAGGAGCAGCTGCCTGCTCCTCGGCGAGGGCGCGACGCAGCTCACTCACGCGCTCACCGCAAGCGAGCATGAGCGTTTGAAGGCCAGCGCCGGTGAGGGCGGAGACCGCGAAGAACTCGTGCCCGTCGGCGAGCGCTGCCTGCTTGAGGGCCTGGACGCGATCTTGCATACCGCTCGCATCGCACTTATTGGCCACGACGATCTGCGGGCGATCCGCAAGCTCAGAGGCGTACCGGCGCAGCTCATCGTTGATAATGCGATAGTCCTCGAGCGGGTCGCGTCCCTCGTAGCTGCCCGTGATGTCGACCACATGCAAGATGAGCGCCGTACGTTCAACATGACGAAGGAACTGGTGACCCAGACCCTTGCCCTCGGCAGCGCCCTCGATGAGACCGGGGACGTCGGCAACCACGTAGGAATACTCGCCCGCGCGGACCATGCCGAGGTTCGGCACGAGCGTGGTGAACGGATAGTCGGCGATCTTAGGGCGGGCGGCGCTCATGCGGGCGATGAGGGAGGACTTACCAACACTCGGGAAACCCACGAGTGCGGCATCGGCCATGAGCTTCATCTCAAGTTCGATCCAGTGCTCGATGGCAGGCTCGCCCTTCTGGGCGAACGCGGGGGCACGGCGCGTGGAGGTGACGAAATGCGGGTTACCCAAGCCACCCGTGCCACCCGGGGCCACGATGACGCGCTCTCTATCATGCGTGAGGTCGGCTATCTCATAGCTCGCTTCCATCGTGCTGGGATCGAGCTCACGGATAACCGTACCCATGGGGACCTTCAGCACGAGGTCGCGACCATCGGCACCGTCCTTTTTGGAGCCCTTGCCGTGCGTGCCCGCCTCGGCGCGGAAGTGGTGCTTGAACCGATAATCGATAAGCGAGGAAAGCTGGGCATCGGCCTGGATGACGACGTCTCCGCCGTGACCGCCGTCGCCGCCGTCCGGGCCGCCCTTGGGCACAAACGCCTCGCGGCGGAACGACATGCAGCCCGCGCCGCCGTCGCCGCCCTTGACGTTGATGCGGCAAATGTCGGTGAACTGGGACATGATGCCCCTTCCTTGTAAGATCAATCGAATATAGCCACGCGCGTGCCAATGGGGACATACCCCTTTGGCACGCAGCGCATCAATGCATTCCATAGTAAAAGACTGCGCCACAAAGGCGTGCGTCCCCAATGGCAGAACTCGCGGGTACACATAAAAACAAGGCTCCCGCACCAAGCGAGAGCCTTGCTCAAGATGCAAATGCAAAAAGGGTGAATTACGCCTCGACGGCAGGGTACACGTTCACGCGATGCTTAAGACCCTTGGTGAACTTAACCTTGCCCTCGACAAGCGCGAAGAGGGTGTCGTCCTTACCACGGCCGACGTTCTCGCCGGGGTGGATGTGGGTGCCGTTCTGGCGGACGAGAACCTCGCCGGCCTTCACGGTCTGACCGTCAAAACGCTTGGTGCCCAGACGCTGGCCGCGGGAGTCGCGACCATTGCGGGAGGAACCGAGACCTTTTTTGTGTGCCATGTCAGGTACCTGCTCTCTAACTACTTACAAATGGTGCGTCTACTCGGCGACGGGAGCCTCGGGCTCCTCGACCTTGGTGGTCTTCTTGGCGGCACGGGAGGTGGCCTGGACCTTGGTGATCTTCAGCTTGGTGAGCTGCTGACGATGGCCCTTGAGACGGTGATAGCGCTTACGCTTGTGGAACTTGTAGACGAGCTGCTTCTCGCCCTTGAACTGCTCCAGGATCTCAGCAGTGACCTTAGCCTTGGCGAGCTTGGCAGGATCCGTGACGATCTTCTTGCCGTCGTTGAGGAAGATAACCTCGAGCTCGACCTTGGAACCGGTCTCGCCCTCGATCTTCTCGACGGTGATGACGTCATCGGTGGCGACTTTATACTGCTTGCCGCCAGTAGAAACGATTGCGTACATATTCTTGCCCTTCATGCATCAGTTGTGCAACAGTCGGATATGGTATCAGGTGGTTTGTGGCACGTCAACGGATTAATACAACGTTTTCCCTGCATATTCACAGGTTCGACAAAGCCTCCGCTGCACTACGCGCCGTAAGGCTCCCCTGTGGTGCCTCAAGCTCATGGCCTAGCGGGTGGACCTCACTCGCGTCGTCTATGCGGATACGCTGTGAGCAGCGCTCGACATTATACGACGAAATAGTCACGAGCTTCTGAATACCGGTGGAGACGATCTCCTCGTCGACGCCCGGCTCAAGCCCACGTAGCGCTTGATCGAGGGCGGCCACGATAATCTCGGGGCGAAGCGAGCCCTCGTTGTCGCAGCGTGTGTTGAGTTCGAGCCAGATGCGACCATCGGGCATAACGCGGTGGCTGCAGCCCTTGAGCAGATGGCGAACGTCCAGGGATTTGGTCTTCTTGCCTCGACGATACGGGATCTCGGCGCTTTGGTCATACCACCCAGAGAGGACCTGCGAGACCGCCTCGTCCGTCACGGAAAACCCGGGGTTGACGAAAACCTCAAGTAGGTAGTGGACTTCGTTGATCTCCGCTGTGAGCGCCGGGCGACGAAGCTCCACGTACGCCGCGCCAAGGGGACGCAGGTCGACGGGGGCAGCGCCCTGCAGGAGCTTCAGCGCGAACTCGGCGGGAACAAGCTCCGTCAGATACACGTCGAAATACTCGGCCGTGGAGGACGTGCCCACGGGCAGCGCGGAGGTGTAGGCGATGCGCATATGCGGCGAAAAGCCCTGGGTAACCGCATAGGGAAGCTTGGCGCGGCGCACGATCTGCTCGACGGTGTGGATCAACTCGAGATGCCCCAGATACTTGAGGCGCCCCAACTTGGGATAGGCCACGCGGAGGCGGAAAAGCGTGGGCTCGGATGCGTTCGTCATGCGCGCTCACCAACCAAGACGTTATCGGCTTTCAGGGTCGGGCACACACCGCAGCCCGTGCAGGACTCGCGCGTGCAGTCGGGCGTGGTGACGCCCTCGAGGGAGCGGCGATATTCGCGCAGGAGGAACCCGCGGGACACGCCGGGGCTCACATGCTCCCAGGGAAGGTGCCAATCGAGCTCGAAAGACTCTTTGGCGAGCGCCCTCAAGTCCATGCCGAGTTCGGCAGCCGCCTCCTCCCAGCGCTCGAGCTCGAACTGTTCGGTCCACGCGTCGAAGCGCTGGCCGCGCCTCCAGGCGCCTTCGATGAGGGGGGCGATATCACGCCCGCCGCGGCTCATGACCGCCTCGACGAGCGAGGTAGCGGCGTCATGGCAGTGGATGCGCACGGCACGGTTCTTGACCGAGTGGAACAACAATTGCTGGCGGCGCTTCACCTCTGCGTCGTCGAGCTGCGGGCACCACTGGAACGGGGTGTGGGCCTTGGGGATGAACACCGACACCGAGATGGAGACGGAGATGCCGCCACGCTGCTCCTTGGGGACGACCTCGCGCGCGATCTCGAGCGTGTGGTCGGCGAGCTCGGCGATGGCGACGATATCCTCGTCGGTCTCCCCCGGCAGCCCCATCATGAAGTACAGCTTGATGCGACGCCAGCCGGCCTCGAAGGCCGCGCGGGTGGCGCGCTCGAGGTCCTCCTCGGTCACGTTCTTGTTGATGATGTCGCGCATGCGCTGACTGCCCGCCTCCGGAGCGAAGGTGAGACCGCCCTTCTTCTCCCCCGCCACGGCGGCGGCCATGTCGACACCGAAGGAGTCGAGGCGCTGCGACGGCACGGAGATGGAGATGCCGGTATCGCCTAGTCGCCTGTTTAGGCGGTTCAAGATCTCGGCGCACTTGGAATGGTCGGTAGTGGAGAGGGAGTTGAGGGAGACCTCGTCGTAACCCATATGGGCGAGCCCGCCCGTCACGGCGGAGACCACCTGGTCGGCGGAGCGCTCGCGCACCGGGCGGTACGTCATGCCGGCCTGGCAGAAGCGGCACCCGCGGGCGCAGCCGCGCAGCACCTCGACGCACAGGCGGTCCTGGACGATCTGCATGTAGGGGACGACGGCCTGGGGCACGGGGTTGGTGGCGCCGAAGTCCTTGACCACGCGCTTGTAGACCACGGGCTGCACGTCCTCGCCCTCTCGCGGGACCGTGTAGCCGTGAGGCGAGCAGGGCTCGTCGTGGCGCACCTCGTAGAGGGAGGGGACGTAGACGCCGCCGATCTTCGAGAGCTCGCGGAGCATCTCGTGACGGGAGGCACCAGCGTCGCGCAGCTCGCGATGACGCTGACAGAACTCGACGATCTGCTCCTCGCCCTCGCCGATCATCATGCAGTCGAAAAACGGCGCGAGGGGCTCGGGGTTGTAAACGGACGGTCCGCCGCAGATGACGATGGGGTCGTCCTCGCCGCGGTCAGCCGCATGCAGCGGAATGCCGGCGAGGTCGAGGCCCTCGAGGTAGTTGGTGCAGGCCATCTCGTGCGGGACGTGGAAGCCCACCACGTCGAAGGATGCGATGGGCGCCGCGCCCTCAAGTGAGAGCAACGGGATGCCGGCGGCCCGCATCTCATCGGCCATGTCGACCCAAGGGATGTAACCGCGCTCGCAGGAAAGGCCCTCTGCCTCGTTGAGGTTACGGTACAGGATGGCAATGCCCTGGTTGGGCAGACCAACTTCATAGACATCCGGGTAGATGAGCGCACAGCGGTGCTCGGCCTCAGGCTTATACAGAGCACCCCATTCGTGGTTGATGTAGCGCGTGGGCTTCTCGACGCGTGCCAAAAGCGGCTCGAGCTCCGAGAAGCGGTTTTCGTAGGCAACGCGCACGGCGATGTCTCCTAACAGGTCGAAACGGATACACGGGTTCCGGTGTGTATCGGGCGTGGGTGCCATTTGGGCACGCCCGACCACATCTCCGGTCGCAGGGGCTTACGCCCGCACGGGGTCCTGGCGGGCGACGACAAGGCCCTTCATACGCCCCACGGCTCCAGATACGGCGTCGTTCAAGCGCGAATAGTCCACATCGCGCTCGTACAGGATGCAAAGCGCACGGCCGATGCCGTAGGTACCCAGGCCGCCCACCATCGCCTTGACCAAAAAGCTCGCATGCCCTGCCTGTCTGACCAGCACGCGTGTGCCGGCACGCATCGCCAAAGCCGCCATCAGGATACCGGCGGCTTCATACGCCCGCTCAAATCGCATCGGCTTACCGAAAATCGCGGCAAGTTGCAGCATCATGCCCATCTGCGCGACCGTCATGACGGGAAAATCGGCCCCGGGCATGAAGAACAAGGCGCCCGTGGCAAGGTTGCCGAGCGAAGCGGACGCGATAACGCGATTCGCCGCCGCGATACGCATGAACGGGAAGTTCGCGGCGAACGCACTCTGCTTCTCGGTACGCTCGAGGATCCAACGCGCGAGCGTATCGAGCAGATACGTCTTATCGGTGGCGGCGATCAGGCCGAGCATGCGTGTGTCATGGCGAATGAACGGAACTTCGACGCTTGATTCCGAAAGCACCACGACCGGCGCACCACAGACCACAAGCTCCTGCACATGCTCCTGAAGACGCACGCTGCCGCACGAAAGAACAATCGACACGTCGGTGTCATCTTTGGCCGACGCAGGCGCCTCACCCAGGCGCTCCACGCGCACGAGCGCGGAGGTGGTCTGTGGAACAAACGCCTCCCGGATCGCGTCAATCAGGAACGGAGTCGCGGTTGCATCAACGAACACCGCGACGCGCACAGAAACATCTGCCTCTCCGCGAACGGAGGCACCGAGCTTGACCGTATTCAAGATCGAATCGATGGGAATACCCATAGAAACCTACTTTCTTTCAGCGGCAAAAGTCCGAAGCTAACGGGCCTTGCCGCGTGAGCGCCAGATGGACTGGACGATGCCGAACGCGGCGCACTGCATCAGCATGGACGATGAGCCGAAGCTGATGAAGGGCAAGGGAATGCCGGTGATGGGCATGAGCCCAATGCACATCCCCACCTCCTCCAAGAGCTGAAACGTCCACATGCCCACGATGCCGATGCAGGCAAGTTGCAAGAACAATGAATCCGACTGATGGGCGATGCGAATGGTGCCGAAGATGAGCAAGGCGAAGAACGCAAGCAGGACGAGCGCCCCCGCGAAGCCGAACACCTCGGAGAGCAGGGCGAAGATGAAATCGGTATGCGCCTCGGGCAAAAAACCCGCGCCGGATTGCGAGGCGTTGCCGATGCCCTTGCCAAAGAAGCCCCCCGAACCCACGGCGATCATCGATTGCAAGAGGTTATACCCAGACTGGCTCGTATCGGATTCCGGATTGATGAACACCAGCAGGCGATTCATCTGATACTGCTTGAGCAGCACGTCCTTGCCGAGCATGCTATCGAGAACCGAGTCGAGCGCGAGCAAAAGCGAAACGGCTCCGACCAATAGAGCAATCGTGCAAAGCCCCCACTCTTTCTTCGGTCCACTCATCATGATGATGCACGCCCCGGAGAAGAACACGACCAAACCACTGCCCAAGTCGCCGGCGACGACGGCGGCCCCAAAGGGTATGGCGAGCATGCCGCAGAGCTTAGCGTACTCGCGCACGCTGTCGATACGCCCGTTGTACTGCGCACCGAGGGACGCCATGAAAAAGATCGTGATGATCTTGGCGAGCTCGACCGGCTGGAAGGTCAACCCAATGAGCGGAATCTTGATCCAACCCGTCATGCCTTTGGCGTTGTACGACAAGCCGGGGATATAGGGGCTGAACAGCACGATGAGGTCGACCACGAGCAAGATGGTGGTCATGCCCGCCAGGCCGGAAAAGTCCGAACGCCAGCAGAGGAACGCGAGGATGGCACCCAAGCCGATGCCCACCAATTGGCGCGTAAACGACGCTTCGGCGATGGTGAGCGATGCGGTCCAAATCACGAGTGAGCCATACGCCAGCAGGCAAAGCCATGCAACCAGTACGGGGACATTGACCTTTTGACGAAAGCCGCCCCTATCGGAGCTCATGTGCTTATTAACACGCGAAAGGGAATCGAGGGCCAAAAGAATCACCTACCTCGTGCTGTCGCCGGCCGTGTAGGCGGCGTCGTCGGGGGAATCGTACAGGGCTCCCAAGACTGTGCGAACGGCCGGCATGGCACACGTCGAGCCAAATCCACCACGCTCAAGCATCGCGCACACCACGTACTTGGGATCGTCGAAGGGGGCATACGCGATGAACCAGCCGTATGGATCCTCGCCGTCCTTCTCGCCCGTGCCGGACTTGCCGGCGACCTGGACGGGAAGGTTGGTGAAGTGGGCGGCGGTCACCGCGGATTCCTCATAAATCATCGAATGGACGCCGCGGTACGCCACATCCAGCGCCCCGGCCGTCGAGATCTCGGCCGTCAGCCGCTTCTTTGGCTCATACGTGTACGCATCGCCCTCGCCGTCGCGCGCGACGGCGGAGAGCAGGACATGGGGGGTCCACTCCACGCCACCCATGGCGAGACCACAGTACGCGGTGGCCATCTGCAGCGGAGTGACGAGGATATCGCCCTGGCCAATGGCGATGTTGGTCATATCACCGGCGTTCCATGCACGCTGGTCGGCACTCCAATCCTTGCGGTACTCCTCTTTCCAAGCAGAATCGGGCACACGCCCCTCGGCTTCGGAGGGGAGGTCGATACCCGTCTTGGCACCAAGACCCCAGCGGCGGTACATTTCCTGCAGGCCCTCTGGATTTTTCTCACTGTAGAAGAAGTTCTTGCCCAGATCGTAAAAGACCACGTCACACGAATCGCGGATTCCCGTCTCAAGGTTGCGCGTGCCATGGCCTGTCTCGAGCCAGCACTTCTTGCCCCATGCCTCGCCCAAGCCGGTCCACCAGCCGGTGCAATTGGAAGACATGTCGGCCGTGTACACGCCGTACTCCATGCCCGCAAGCGAGGTAAAGGGCTTGATGGTGGAGGCTGACATATACAAACCGCCAATTACACGGTTGAGCAGCGGATGATCGCCCTCGTCGTCATTCAGCTCATTCCATGTATCTGATGACACGCCACCGACGAACACCGAGGGATCGAAGGTAGGGGCACTCGCGAGCCCCAAGATCTCGCCGTTCGTGCAATCCATGCACACGCACGCCCCACACGTGGGCTCATAGCCGGTCTGCTCGGCGACTTCCATACCGAGCTTGAGGCCCTCCTCACACGCACGCTGGATCTTAAGATCGATGGTGAGCTTGATGTCGCTGCCTGCCTTTGCCGGCACGGCGCCCGCCTGCCCGGTAACGTTGCCATCGGCATCGACCTTGACCGTCTGTTCGCCGCGAATGCCCTGCAGCAGGCTCTCGTAATAATACTCAACACCCGCCTGCCCCACGATGTCGCCCGACTGGTAATCGATGGAGCCGGCTCGCACCTCATCCGAAAGGTTCTCCTGCGCATCGAGCTGCTCTTGCGTGACTGTTCCGGTGTAGCCCACCACGTGACATGCGAGCGTACCGTTGGGATACGAACGCTCGGTGCGCTCCGCCACGCTCACACCGGGAAACTGATCGATGTGCTCAACGACGTAGGCAATAGTGGAACGACGAACGTCGCTCGCGATGGTGTGGGGGCTCTGGGCACCCTCGGTGTTGTCCTGGATGTTGCGGAGTACGGCCATATAGGGCATGCCCAGCACGTTGGCAAGATGACGAACGACCACCGTGTTCTCGGCAAGATCGCGATACGCCACAAGCGCAAGCGAAGCGCGATTGTCCACAATGGCCTCACCGTTGCGATCGAGGATGCGTCCGCGCGGAGCGGGCGTGGTAACCGTGCGCGTCTGATTTTGCTCCGCGAGCTTGTCATAATGGTCGGCGGAGACCATCTGCATGCTCCACAGCTTGGCGATGATAGCGGCGAAAACCGCACCGACACCCGCGGTGAGCAGTTTGAAGCGTCCATTCGACTTCGTGCCGGACGTACTGCCCTCACCCTCGGTGGCGCGCGGTCGGGTACCGTTGGCGGTATCAAAGGTGAACTTACCGGAATAGCCCTTGAGGAAGAGCAGCGATCCAATGATGGCGACGACGAGGATAACGCCGGCGATGATAACGATGAGCTGCGCGTCCATACTCATCTACCTCAAGCTCTTATAGCGCTTGCCGGCGTACGACAGGCCGCGTGCACCACGTCCGCCTTTGCCGTGGCCGCCGGACGACCGGCCCCCGAGCATAAGGAAGGGCACGCACGCGAGGAGATCAAGCACGCTGGAGACCATACCCTCCACGCCAATGGAGAGGAGTAGATTGGTCTCGACGCCCATGAGGAACAGGCCGAGCGCGTACACGACGTTCACCACGACGACGGCCAGGACGACGGCGCGGATCGTCTCCATGCCAAAGCCCGAAGACAAACCGCGCGACATGAGAGCAACAGCGTATCCCGTGATTGCCAAGAGCAGCGCCATGAAACCGATGGGAGACGAGGTTGTCAGGTCATAGAAGAGACCGGAAAAGAAACCTATGTACACAAGCGAACGGGAATCTCCCGAAATCGCCAGTGAGACCGTGAGCGCGAGCATGAAATTGAACCGTCCCCCAAACAGGGAGACCTGCGGGGCGATGGCGAGGTGAAGCACGGCGCAGGCGGCGATCGTGGCGATGAGGGCCGAGCGCGTGCGACCCGAGTTGTTGAGTTCGAGTGCCATATCCCTCCCCTATTCCGTCGTATTCGAAGATTCGGATTCGGAATCTCCAGAGTCCTGGCCATCGGAGGAGTCCGAGCCGCCTTGGGGTGAAGCGTTCGCAGTGGCGACGTCGTCCTCCGACGCGATCTGGTCCTCGCCAACCGACGTGATGACCAAGACCTCCTCGTTGTTTTCCGCCGAAGAAAGCGCACGTACCACGATGGTGTAGTACACCGCATTGGCATCGCGATCGATGGACGCAACGGTGCCGAGAGGCAGCCCTTTGGGGAACGTGCCGCCAATGCCCGACGTGATGATGATGTCACCGGTGGACACCTCGGCGTCGGCGACCACATACTGCAGCCGAAGCGTACCATCGGCCTGGCCCTGCAACATACCCTGGGCACGAGAGCTTTGGATCATGGCAGAGATCCCCGACTGCTCATCGGTAATGAGCCGGACTGTGGAGGTGTTTGCGGAGACCTCGATGATCTGACCGATCACCCCGCCGGAGCTGCAGACGGGCATTCCCACTTCAAAGCCTGAGTTAGAACCTTTGTCGATCACGACCGCATTGCTCCATGCGTCGCCGGTGGACCCGATGATACGAGCCGCCGTAGACTCAAGGCTGTACGTGGACTGGAGGCCGACGAGCTTTTCCAGACGCTCTGCCGTCTCTTGAGCCTCGGAAAGTTCAGCGATTCTTGCAGTGAGCTCCTCATTTTGCTTCTTGAGTTCAGAGAGCGTGTCGGAGGAAGCAGTCGCGTTTTGCGTGATATTGCCAAGGGCGTTGAAGGGAGAGGCGATGGCGCTGCCGAGCATGCGCACGGGAGAAGTGACCGTCATCGCGGCGCCACGAAGCGCATGGATGGGGCCCTCGCTGCCCTCACGCAGGTAAAACGTAAGCAAGAGGAGCGAGATGACGCATAAAACAATCAACGGGCGACCACCCGTTGATTGTCGTGAGCTATGTACATTTGAGGAGTACTTGGGTTTATGTGCCACAAGCCACCCTTTCCTTGCAACTAGGCGTTGCTTTGAACAAAACCGCCATCAAATGCGTTGGCCTCGAGGACGCGGGCACAGCCGTTCACGACGTTGTCGAGGGCTGTGGGGCTCACGTTAACCGCGACGCCGGTCTCGTCACGCAGACGCACGTCGAGACCGCGGAGCATGGCACCGCCACCCGTGAGCAGGATGCCGTAGTACATAAGGTCCGAGGCGAGATCAGGCGGCGTGGCGTCAAGCGCGTCCTTAACGGCCTTAGTCATCTCGTCGAGCGGCTTGTTGAGCGCGCGGCGGATCTCTTCGCTCTCAATACGGACCGTCTTGGGAAGACCGCTGATGACATCGCGGCCATTGACCTCGACATCGAGCTCGTCTTTAAGCGGGACGGCGGAACCGACCTTGATCTTGATGTCCTCTGCGGTACGCTCGCCGATAGCGAGATTATAGGCGTCGCGGACGTGTTGCAAGATAGCCTGGTCGAACTCGTCACCGGCGATGCGGATAGATTGGGAGACAACGATGCCGCCCATGGCGATGACGGCGACCTCGGTGGTACCACCGCCGATATCGATGACCATGGAACCCGTAGGCTCCTCGACGGGCAAATCGGCGCCGATGGCGGCAGCCATAGGCTCTTCGATAAGATACGCCTGACGGGCACCGGCCTGGATGGTCGCCTCAAAGACAGCGCGCTTCTCGACAGAGGTGACGCCCGAGGGGACGCACACGACCACGCGGGGGCGCGGAGTCCAGGGGTAGCGCTTTTCACTCGCCTTGTCGATGAAGTAGCGCAGCATGGCCTCGGTCACATCGAAGTCGGCAATGACACCATCCTTGAGCGGACGGACTGCCACGATGTTACCGGGGGTACGACCGAGCATGCGCTTCGCCTCGATACCGACGGCGAGAATACGCTCATCGTTCTTATCGATGGCAACCACGGAAGGCTCGCGGATGACGATGCCCTTGCCACGCACCGAGACGAGCGTGTTGGCCGTACCGAGGTCGATCGCCAGATCCCCGTCGTACTGACCGAAAAACATGTCCATCAAAGAAAACAAGTCTGCTCCTACGTCAAACCCTTGCGTGCACGTATGGCAAAAGTGTACCGTGCGTCCCCATCCGCCACGAGACGTGCATGAGGAACGCACGGCTTACACACTTCTAGTCGGTGGAGGTCTCCGTGTTGAAGTCGGTGGAGACGCTCGAAACGGCCCAGCCCAGGCCCTCACGAACGAATCCGACCTCGTACGTCATATCCCCGCCGTTCTTGAGTGCGACCTTGACCGTGGCGGTGGCCTCACTCATGCCAGCGTCCATGCCCTCGATGGTGGGCGTGGCATCCAGCGGAATGGAAGCGGTGATGATGGACTTCTGGCTCTCGTCAAGTCCGGAGGCAAGATACTCGCTGGCATCGGATCCGTCGGTCGCGGCCTGGAACAG
Organism: Collinsella sp. AF08-23; assembly: GCF_003479805.1. Classification (GTDB taxonomy): domain Bacteria; phylum Actinomycetota; class Coriobacteriia; order Coriobacteriales; family Coriobacteriaceae; genus Collinsella. The sequence continues at coordinate 73,456 of NZ_QUHV01000008.1, forward strand.
GCCGGTCAGCACATCTTGTTGCGAGGGGAAACCGAAACCGCGCGTGTACGCGAAAGCAGCGCCGCCGCCAGCGATAAGGAGAACGACGAGCAATGCGATGAAGACCTTGAGGCCCGTGTGACGGCGCTTGCGGCGCACCTTGGTCTCGACGCGGTCCTGCTGGACCATCTCCTGCTCGGAGAGCGTGAAGAAACCGGTATCGGATGGATCGGGCATGAAGCTGCCGGACTGGCCGAGCGGGTCGAGCGGGTCGATGTCGGTGCTGTACGCATTCGTGGTCGCGACCATGGCAGAAGAGGCGGATAGCGTGTCACGAGCGCGCTCGTAGGCATCTGCCTGCTCGGGCGTGAGCTGATAGATGCCGTCGACGGTGGCGGTGCCAAAAGCATCCACAGCGTCGCTGAAGCGGTTGGCGGCCACATACGCCTGACCGAGACCGGCGCTGATGGCACGGGTGTCGTCACGTGGACCGGCGAAATCAAGGGCGGTACGATACGACTCGATGGCGTCTTCCGGACGCTGAAGCGCGACGAAGCAGTCCCCAAGGTTCGCAAGGGCACCGGCGGGAGCGGGGTTGGCTCCGTCAATGGCGGCCTGACGATAGGCAACGCCCGCCTCGGTGAGGTTGCCGAGCTTCTTCAGGGCGTCACCGAGTCCGAGATACGCCTTGTAAGGTGTGGCGTAGCTGGCATCTTGCGTCGCGGCGGAGAAGGCAGACACGGCGGAGCGAATATCGCCCGAGGCGACGAGCGCCTTGCCCTGGTTGGTAAGCAGAGCGCCCCGCTTGCCGTAGGCACCGTCCTGCAGGGCCGCGCCGTACGCCTCGACAGCTTCGGCATAACGGCCAAGGCGCATGAGCGAGTTGCCGCGCAGGTGATCTGCCTCGCCTGCGAGCTCAGAGGGGTCTTTTGCGGCGGCGAACAACTGCGCAGCGGAGGCGAAATCCCCCGTACGATATGCGTTGCGCGCCTGTTCAAGAGCTTGGATGTTCACGAATGCTCCTCTTTGACGAGCGGATGGTGTCGGACGGCCCGAATGCGGGCAATTGGACGCTATGCCCCGTGGACGATATCGACCTTCACGATCTCATCGCCTGCGCGAAGTGCGCCGATAACGTCCTTGCCTTCGACGGTGGCACCGAAAACCGTGTACCCGGAATCGAGGTTGTGCTGCGGACCAAGGCAGAAATAGAACTGGGAACCAGCGGAGTTGGGATCCATGGATCGAGCCATGGCGAGCGCGCCGTCTTCATGGCTGTTGCGCGGATTGGTGGAGAACTCCTCCTGGATGCACCAGCCGGGACCGCCCGTGCCAGGCTGGCCATCGGGACCAGCTTGACCGGCGGCAACCTGCTCACAGGTCATGTCACGCGTGTTGGGACAGCCGCCCTGGATCACGAAGCCCGGAACGTAGCGGTGAAACTTGAGACCATCATAGAATCCCATGGTGGCGAGCTCGCAAAAATTGGCCACATGAATAGGGGCTCCATCACTGTCGAGCTTTACGCGGATGGTACCCTTGCCAGTCTCGATCACGGCGACCTCATCGCCTGCGATCTGATACTCGGGGGTACGGGTCTTCCTATGGAACATGGGTGTCCTCCCCTGTCATCGTTGCATACAGGGAATATCATACCACGCACCGCACCTGACGAGCTGGGTGCTTTATTTCTCTACCGGCTTCCAGGCGTTCACGTTTTCCTCGAACTGCACGACGTCGACCGCCTTGCCGTTAACTTTCTCGACACCGCGCAGCGGAGCCAAGATCTCATCCTGGTGGTCGGCGGGACGCTCGCCATCGGGTAGTGCCAGATTGATATCCCAAGAACGGCACAGGACGTCCACGCGGTTATACGTCCAGGTTGCGAGCTGCTTGAGATGATCGACGTCCTCACTATACGCGGTGTCCTCGGCCAGCTCGAGCCCATCGAGCTCATCAAGGATCGCCTGAATGGAGTCGCGCAAATCATATGCACCCTGCGCCGCAGTCTGCCTCGTGGCAAGATCCTTTGCGAGGTATTGCCCGTTATACGTGTCGACAACGGGCCCGATCTCATCTTGGAACGCGATGATCTGGGCATATATGGCACTCAGCCGCTGAAAGGCCTCTGCCTCCGAGACCGTGGAATCGCTGACCTGCTCCTGACCGTCCTCGTCGCCCTCATCCGACTCCTGGGCATCCGCAGCTTCTGCGTCCTCGTCCTGGGATACCTGACGGCTCGGGAACATGTCGCTCGCGGCGCGGTCGAAGGACTCATAGAACCCAGGCATGACGCCCATGGGATCGGTCGCGACGAACCACGCGCCACCGGCGACGAGCACGAGCATGGCCACGAGAGCGATCCAGCGCCCACGCCGAGGTCTGCCATACGGGTCGTCCCCCTCCACAGCCTCCACCTCATCGAGCGGTAAAGCCTTGCGCACGGCGGCACGAGGTGCCGACGCACCAGAGGCGGCCTGCGCGCCCGCGATGTCATCGAGACTCATCACGCTCGTCGCCTCAGAGTCGAACGGCTGCGCGAGCACATCGGGAATGCCCGCACCCGTAGGAGCTGGAACGGCCTCCGCGATCATCTCGGACGTCACACGCGGAAAACTCGCGGTTTTACCCGCGGCGAGGTCGGAGGCGGCTGAATTCTGCGAGAGGATGCCCGGTGCCGGTCGCCCGCATTTAGGGCATGTGCGGTCCTGAGGATTCAACCGGGCGCCACAGCCCTCGCAAAAAATGAACTCGGAGACGGAAGAGGAAGCGGGTACCGAAAGGTCGGCGCCGCACGCAGGGCACATGTTCGACCCGTCCTTGACGGTGGCGTTGCAGATGGGGCAGATCACTGGTCCTTCTTCCGGGTGGTCTTGGGCATCTTCACGCGGATGCCGCCGTTTGCCTGTTCTACACGATACCGCTTTTTCCGGACAGAAGGACTGCCACCGGACACCCTCACGCGGTCACGACGAGCAGGGCTCCCCGTATGCCGCGCTCGAGATGCGGGCTCGACGCCCTCCTCGGCATGTTCCTCGGCACGGACGAGCTCACGCATCGCCGCGCGCTTCTGCGCCCGAGACCGCACCTCCGCCGCAACGCGACGCAGCGAGCTCCCCGTCGAGCTCACGTGCCTGGATCGGGATGCGCCCCCACGCCGTACGCTCACGCGCACACCGCGACCAAAACCAGTCGCGAGCCGCGTGGTGCGCTCTGGCGAGCGCTCCATGAGATCGGCCAGACGGTAGAAGATACCGCAGCCAAGGATGGAGAAGACCACGGTGAGAACGGCGCTCCACACCGTGAGCCGCGCGATGGAGAAAAAGTTGGGAAACACGACCACGCCCACGGCGATCCCGGCGGAGACGAACGTGAACAATAGACGGCGCAGCAGAGTGAACGGCACCGATATGCGCCAGATAAGGCAAAGACCCACCGAGCAGGTGGTGATGACGCACATGGTGGAGAGCAAACCCTGTTCAAAGCCGAACGTTCGGGAAGACAAGATGCAAAGCAACGAGGTGACGAGTACACCCACAGCCGCGGGAAGGGCCTTCTTGAGCACATTGACGAGGAAGCTTCCGCGCACGCGCGACCGATTGGGCTCGAGCGCAAGCACGAAGCTGGGGAACCCGATGCAGAAGAAGTTGATGAGCGTCATGGTGATGGGCTGGAACGGATACGGCGGAGCGATGACGCACATGGCCGCAAGACCCATGGAGAAGAGCGTCTTCGTAAGGAAGAGCGCCGCGGAGCGCTGCAGGTTATTAATGGAGCGACGCCCTTCCGCAACCACGGCGGGCATGGCAGCGAAGTCGTTGTCAACGAGCACGATCTCGGCGACGTTGCGAGCAGCGTCGGATCCAGCGGCCATCGCCACCGAGCAATCGGCCTCCTTGAGGGCCAGCACGTCGTTCACGCCATCGCCCGTCATGGCGACGGTGTGACCACGCCGCTGCAGGGCGACCACGAGCTCGCGCTTTTGCTGCGGGGTCACGCGGCCGAAGACGTGATAGCGGTCGACGGCGGCATCGAGCTTGGCGGACGTGTCGAGCGTCGTTGCATCCACAAACGCCTCGGCGCCAGGGATGCCGACCACGCGTGCAATGGACGAAACGGTGCGCGGATCGTCGCCGGAGATGACATTCAAGGTCACGCCCTGCTCGCAGAAGTACCGTATGGTCTCGGCTGCGGAGGAACGGATCTCATCGCGAATGGTGACGAAGCCCAAAGAACGGGCCTCTCCGATCATGTCGCCTTCGTCGGTGAAGCCGTCCACGCGCGCCACCACAAGCACGCGACAGCTCGAGGCAAGCCGGCTGACGGCAGGCTCAAAACGCGAAAAGTCCCCGGACGCCAAAACGAACTGAGCAGCGCCCATCACGTACGAAAGCTCCTGGTCCCCCACCACCAACGTGGCTCCACTCCACTTTTTGGCAGAGGAGAACGCCACAGTGCGAACGGCCCGCGGCACCGCGGTCTCATCGGCGTAGCGCGCAAGGATCGCCGTGCAGGTCTCGTTCGCATCTGCCGAGGTCGCACGAGCGATACCGGACAGCGCGCAATCGAGGGCGGCGATACGCTCGGCATCGGGCGACGCCCCTGCCGGGAGCTTGGCGCCATCTTCGCGCGAGCAGGCGACGACCGATCCATCGGACTCGGCGAGGTACGTACCCTCGACCTCCATTCGGCCGGAAGTGATGGTACCCGTCTTGTCCAGGCAAAGCACGTCCACGCGCGCCAGCGTCTCGATGCAGTAGAGCTGTTGGGCAAGCACCTTGCGCCTGGCCAGTCGAATGGTGGCAATGGCGAGGACAGACGAGGTGAGCAGCACGAGCCCCTGCGGAATCATGCCGAGCAAGGCGCCGACCGTGGAGAGGATCGCCGCCGAGATGGCGCTCCAGGACTCACCAGACGTAAGCCAGCCCATAATGGTCGAGAAGGAATTCGGGTCAAGGGCGCACCAGGCACGATATGCACTATTCGCACTCGCACAGAACAACGCGATGCCAATTGGGACCATGAACACACTCGCGAACCGAACGATGGCGTTGAGCGCGTTCATGATCTCGGAGTTGACCTTCTTCACGTACTTCGCCTCATTGTTGATGCGCGCCACGTAGTTGTCGGCACCGACGTGGATCACACGCGCCACCACCAGGCCCGCATCGATGAAGCTTCCACTCATGAGCTCGTCACCCGAGCGTTTATGGATGGGATTGCTCTCACCGGTGAGAAGGCTCTCGTTGACGTGACACTCCCCCTCGACCACTACGGCGTCGGCGGGAATCTGGTCGCCGCGCCCGAGGCGAATGACGTCGTCGAGAACAATCTGGTCCAAGTCGAGTTCGACGAGTGCACCGTCACGCAGGGCCGTGGCTTTTTTTGAGGCAAGCAACGTGAGCTTGTCGACCATGCGCTTGGATCGGAGCGCCTGCACCACGCCGATTCCCGTGTTAAGGAAGACGATGCCCAAAAACGTCAGGTTCTTCCACGCGCCCGTGATGATGACGAGTGCCGCCAGGATGACGTTGATGAGGTTGAACAGGGTGCAGATGTTCTCGATGAGAAGCTCTTTGACGGATTTGGTCTTGAGCTCCGTGTTGACGTTCACCTTTCCCGCTGCGATGCGCTCCTCGACTTCGGACGCGGTGAGCCCGCGCTCGCCAAAGGGGTTTTGGGCGTCCATGGTGTTCATACGCTCCCATCGCTTCGTTCGTCGCGGAGGCGACTCATATGACGAAGGCCACGAGCGCCTAGCGCTCGCGACCCCCGGGATTCGAACCCACACGGGTTCGAGGAAAATTAGAATGGTGCGCCATATAGGGTTCGAACCTACGGCCTTCTGCTCCGGAGGCAGACGCTCTAATCCACTGAGCTAATGGCGCGCAACGGCAAGCATTATACCCAAGGCAGCACATGGCGGTGCCCGGAATAGAGAATCTTTAAGATTCGCCGCCCTTCACCGCCCTTCGTCACGCGCATGAGCCCCAAGGCCGCCGAGGTTAGCGGACAGCACGAGATTTGTCGCCCATGTAACCATTTGGTTCACCGCGCACGCCCTCGAATCGCACGCGGTCAAGTCAGGTACACTCAAATGTAAACTTCCATATACTCTGCCGGCACCTCCGGCTGCTTGAAACCGAAAGGACCAGCACGTGATTGCAATCCTGCGCAAAAACGCCTCGGAAGACGCCGTAACCCGTATCGTCTCCTGGATCGAGGGCAAGGGTCTCACGGCGCACGTAAGCCGCGGCCAAAACGAGACCATCATCGGGCTCGTGGGCGACACCACCAAGATCGACCCGTTTCTGCTCGAGTCCATGGACGTCGTTCAACGCGTTCAACGCGTGTCGGAACCCTTCAAAAAGGCAAACCGCAAATTTCACCCTACCGACACGGTCGTGAACTGCGGTGGTGCCATGGTCGGCGGAGGCAACTTCCAGGTCATCGCCGGTCCGTGCTCCGTCGAAGGGCCGAACCTCATTCGTATCGCCCGCCGTTGCAAGGCCGCAGGTGCCACCATGCTCCGCGGCGGCGCGTATAAGCCCCGCACCTCCCCGTACGCGTACCAGGGCATGGGAGAGCACGGACTTGATCTTTTGCTCGAGGCCAAGGCGGAAACGGGCATGCCCATCGTGACCGAGGTCATGGACGTGCGCGACGTCGAGCTGTTCGTCGATCGCGGTATCGATGTCATGCAGATCGGCGCCCGCAACGCGCAGAACTTCAGCCTGCTCAAGGAAGTAGGTCGAACCACTACGCCCGTCTTGCTTAAACGCGGTATTGCCGGCACTATTGACGAATTGCTCATGGCGGCCGAGTACATCATGAGCGAGGGCAATGACAATGTCATGCTTTGCGAACGCGGAATTCGCACGTTCGAGACACGGACGCGCAACACCTTCGACCTTAACGCCGTGCCCGCGCTGCACGAACTCACGCATCTGCCCGTGGTGGCAGATCCCAGCCACGCCACCGGCTACACCCGCTACGTGGAGCCCATGGCGCTCGCTGCGACCGCGGCGGGAGCGGACGCGCTCGAAATCGAGGTGCACGATGATCCTGCCAATGCATGGTCAGACGGAGCGCAGGCCCTCACCCCCGATCAATTCGACCGTGCCATGGAGCGCATCCACGCCGTGCGCTCAGTCGTGGCCGACATGGCTCGCGAGGAGGCGTAGGCTCCCCATGAACCAAACCGAACTGAACGTTGACGAAGACGTACGTGACACCGTCGCGAATCCGACCATAGGCATTGTGGGCCTCGGCCTCATCGGCGGCAGCTTCGCCCGAGCCTATGCTGCGGCGGGCTGGCCCGTCCGCGCATGGGACGTGGACGCCGACACGCTCGCCATCGCGCGTATCGATGTCCTCGCCGGATTCCTCCGCACCCACGACGACCTAGCGGCGTGCGACTTGATCATCCTCGCGGCATACCCCGACGCCTGCCTGGATTGGCTGCGCAGCCACGCTGAGGAGCTCGGCGAACTTGCACGCTGTGGCAAGGCCCCTATGGTTATCGACGCCGCTGGTGTAAAGGGCCATGTATGCTCCGAGGCGTTCGACATCGCCGCCAAGCACGGTTTTTCGTTTTGTGGCGCGCATCCCATGGCGGGAACCGAGTTCTCCGGATTCGCCTATGCGCATGCCGACCTGTTCAACGGTGCGCCCGTGGTGCTCACACCACCCGAGCTGAGCGACATCGATCGGCTCGACATGCTCGACCGCATCCACGACCTGCTCGCTCCCTGCGGATTCGGGAGGTTCTCCGTAACCACGCCGGCCGCGCACGACCGGGTGATCGCCTTCACGAGCCAGCTCGCCCATGTGGTGAGCAACGCCTACGTCAAGAGCCCCACGGCGCAGGAGCACCACGGGTTCTCGGCCGGCAGCTACCGGGATCTCACGCGCGTGGCGCACCTCAATCCGCATATGTGGTCCGAGCTCATGATTGAGGATGCCGATAGCCTCGCGTATGAGATCGCGACGCTCCAGCGTAACCTCGAAGACGTGCGTCGCGCGCTCGTCGATCGCGACCGATATGCACTCGAGGCCCTGCTCGCCGATGGTGACCGCATCAAACGCGCGCTCGACGACGAAGGGGAGCGGATGTAACCCGCCCCGCTTCCGGCTTTCATCCACCGGCCCCAAGCCCCTGAGGGCCCGGGCCCCGGCACGTAAGGAGAACAACATGGCGATTCCCGCCTACACGCTCGATATCGACACTCCTCAACCCTACCAAGTGCATGTGGGTACCTTCCTGCTCGAGCAAGTTGGGCAGATCACGCGCTCCGTGGTGGAGGCCGCCGAGCGCGCACTCGTCATCACCGACTCCAACGTGGGCCCCCTCTACGCCGCTCCCGTGATCGACGGCCTCGAGGCGGCGGGATTCGCCACCTCTCTCGAGACCTTCGAGGCAGGCGAAGAGCACAAGCGCATGGAGACGCTGTCGACGCTGCTCGAACGGGCGGCTGAGGAACAGCTCTCACGGCGTGACGTCATCATCGCCCTCGGCGGCGGCGTTGTGGGCGACATGGCGGGCTTCGCCGCAGCTACCTACATGCGCGGTATCGCGTTCGTGCAGGTACCCACTACGTTGCTCGCCATGGTCGACTCGTCCGTGGGCGGCAAGACCGCCATTGACCTTGCACACGGCAAGAACCTCGCCGGCGCGTTCTGGCAGCCGCGCGCCGTCATCGCCGACGTGGGATGCCTGGGCACGCTCTGCGATGGCCAGTTTGCCGACGGATGCGGCGAGGTGATCAAGCACGCCATGATCGCCGATGCCGAGCTCTTCGAGGAGCTTGAACTCACCCCGCTCACGCCCGCATTGCTCAAACAAGACTTGTCGCGCGTGGCCTGGCTCATCGCCCGCAACATCGACATCAAGCGTGCCGTAGTCGTGGAAGATGAGCGCGAGAGCGGTTTGCGCAAACTGCTGAACTTTGGTCATAGCATCGGCCACGGTGTCGAGGCCGCCGAGCAGTACCGCATGGGCCACGGAACCTGCGTGGGCATCGGCATGGTCGCCATCGCCAGCGCAAGTGTGACCGCGGAGATTTGCCCCGAAGACGTCCCCGAGCGCCTGGCTTCCCTCCTGGTACGCCATGGGCTCTCACTTGCGTTCGACGCTAGCGCCGACGAGGTGTATGCGGAGGCACTCCACGACAAGAAGCGCGCCGGCTCCTCGATTGACCTTGTGGTGCCACGCGGCGTCGGTGCCGCGTCCCTGGCGCCCACGCCCCTCGATGAGTTCCGCCGCATCCTCGAGGTGGGGCTCGCCTGCACGCATGCGCTCAAGAAACAGCTCGATGAAGAGCCTCCCGCCCGGGAACGGGAGACGGAGCTCAACACCGCGAACGCCGATCACATCGACGCCCGCTCATACGACCCGCAATCTCAAAACTAAGGAGGATGGATGCTCGCCCGAATCAACCCCAAACCGCTCTCCGGCACCGTCCCCGCCATCGCCTCGAAGTCGATGGCGCACCGGATCATCATCGCCGCCGCCCTCGCCAACGGCGTCACGCGCGTTGCCTGCGACACCACGTGCGCGGACATCGACGCGACCATTCGGTGCCTCACCGCGCTCGGCGCCCGCATCACCCTCATCGAGGGAGGCTACGAGATCCACCCCATGCCCAAGAGCCTCGAACACGGGCTGTTGCGCGCACTCGCCGGCGGCACGCTCGATTGCGGCGAATCCGGCTCCACCCTGCGCTTCATGTTGCCCGTGGCCTGCGCGCTGGGAGCCGACGCCACGTTCGTGGGCGCAGGACGCCTGGGACAGCGCCCGTTGGCTCCGCTCTCCGACGAGCTCATGGCGGCAGGCTGCACCCTTGAAGGCATGGGGGGCTTCCCCCTACGCGAGACGGGTCGCATGCGCCCGGGTCGCTTCGAGTTACCCGGCAACGTGAGCTCCCAGTACATCTCGGGTCTGCTGCTCGCCGCACCCCTTCTTGACGGTGACACCCAGGTCGCCGTAACCGGTACGCTCGAGAGCCGTCCCTACGTCGACCTCACCATCGATGTCCTCTCTTCCTTTGGCGTCAACGTGAGCATCGAAGAGGGCGCCACGCCCGGCGGCCTTCCCCTCACGGTATTCAGCGTGGCACGCCAGGGCTACCGTACGCCCGGCGTCATCGCGGTCGAGGGAGATTGGTCGAACGCCGCATTCTGGCTGTGCGCGGGCGCGCTTGGCAAGCATTCCGTCACGGTGCGCGGCGTCTCGTCCAACTCCATCCAGGGCGATCGCGCCATTAACGCCGCCCTCATGCTCTTTGGGGCAAAGGGCCAGCGCAACGCGCGGACGGCGACCATCCGTCCGGACCGTCTGCGCGGCATCGAGCTCGACGCGCACGACATTCCCGACCTCGTCCCTGTTCTCTCGGCGGTAGCCGCCTGCGCCGAGGGCACCACGCGCCTCACCGGCTGCGCCCGCCTGGTACTCAAAGAGTCCAATCGCCTCGTCACCACCGCTGAGGAGCTCTGCAAGCTGGGCGCGGACGTTCGCGTAGAGGGAGATGGCCTGGTCATCGAGGGCAGGGAGCGCCTCGCGGGCGGACGCGTGAACAGTCATAACGACCATCGCATCGCCATGATGGCCGCCATCGCCGCCGTGCGCTGCGACGGCCCCGTCGAAATTGAGGACGCCGAGGCCGTGAACAAGAGCTATCCCGCGTTCTTCGACCACTACCGCCTGCTCGGCGGCGACGTCGAGCTCTTCGACGAGTAACGTTTGGTGCAATTGGAGACGTACCCCAATTGCACCAAAACGCGCTATTTCTAGGAGGTGCCCATGGCTTCCGTCTACGGCAACATATTGAAGCTGTCCATCTTCGGGCAATCCCACTCCCCCGCCATCGGCTGCGCACTCGACGGCATACCAGCTGGTATCGAGGTTGACTTTGAGCGACTGCAGGAGTTCCTGAACAGGCGCGCCCCTGGTCGCGATGAGACCTCGACCATGCGTCGCGAGTCGGACGCACCCGAATTCATCGCCGGCATCACGAACGGCTTTACGAACGGGGCACCCATCGCGGCGATCATCCGCAATGGCAACACGCGCAGCCAGGACTACGACGAGCTACGCCGCAAGCCCCGCCCTGGCCATGCCGATTGGCCCGCCCAGGTCAAATACGGCGGGTTCCAGGACGTCGCTGGCGGAGGCCACTTCTCGGGGCGCCTGACCGCGCCGCTGTGCATCGCTGGCGGGATCGCACTGCAAGCGCTCGAGGCACGCGGGGTGCGCATAGCCGCGCACATCGCGAGCCTGGGGCCCGAGGCGATTCAGGACACTCCGCTCGATCCTATGAAGCCCAACGAGGTACAGCTCGCCGCCATCCTCGCCAATCCCCTTCCCTGCGTAAGCGCGGCCGCCGCGACAAACATGCGCGCCTGCATCATGGAGGCGAAAAACGACCTCGACAGCGTGGGCGGCGTGATCGAATGTGTGGCGTACGGCGTTCCCGCGGGGCTCGGTGACCCCATGCTCGACGGCGTGGAGAACCGCATCGCGCGTATCGTGTTTGGCATCCCCGCCGTCAAGGGGGTCGAGTTCGGCGTCGGCTTTGGAGCCGCCGAACTACGCGGCAGCGAGAACAACGATGCGTATCGGGTGGAGGACGGGCGCGTTTGCCCGCAGTCCAATAGCGCGGGGGGCATCCTCGGCGGCATCACCACCGGCCTGCCCGTGGTGTGGCGCATGGCCCTCAAGCCCACGCCGTCCATCGGGCGACACCAACCCAGCGTCGACCTCGACCGTATGGAGAATGCCGACCTTGTGGTGCGCGGGCGCCACGATCCTTGCATCGTCCCGCGCGCCGTCCCGGTGGCTGAGGCCGCCTGCGCCCTTGCCCTGTTCGACGCGCTCCTCGAGGCCGAAGGCACGTCTGCATTCACACACCAAGCACCTCGAGCTGAATAACGCTGGTGTTACATACCATTGGGCGTGCCACCTGCAACGCGCCCTTTGGCACGCCCAATGACACCCCGCAACCCCCGATTGCCAAAGGAAACACATGGATCTCGCCGAAGTTCGCACACAGATAGACGCCATCGACGCGCAAATGCTCGACCTGTTCTGCCAGCGCATGGCTCTCGCCCGCGATGTCGCGCAAAGCAAGATCCAGACGGGCAAGGCCGTCTTCGACCCCGCGCGCGAGCGCGCCAAACTCGCCCATATAGCCGCACAGGCGCCCGAAGGCCTCGAAAACCAGGCCGTCGCCCTATTCTCCCTGCTCATGAGCATGAACAAGGCCGCACAGTTGAACATCATGCATGCCTCGCGACCAGACGCGGTCTCAAAACGAGTCCGCGCATCCTTCCTGCCGCTCGAGAGCGCATTTCCCTCTCGCGTCTCCGTGTGCTGTCAAGGGGTCGAAGGGGCCTACAGCCAAATCGCCGCCAGCAGGCTGTTCTCGATTCCCGACATCAGCTTCTCCCCCACCTTCGACGGAGTGTTTCGCGCCGTTGTCTCGGGTGCATGCGAATTCGGCGTGCTGCCCATCGAGAACTCCACAGCGGGCTCCGTCAACGCCGTGTACGATTTGCTTGGCTCCTACGGATGTTCGATCGTGCGGGCGCTGCGGCTGAAAATCGACCACAACCTGCTCGCCCTCCCCGGCGTTGAGCGCGATGAGATCAAAGAGGTCATCTCCCACAATCAGGCACTTAACCAATGCGCTGGCTACCTCGAGAACCTCGGTGTGCGGACCACCGTATGCGAGAACACCGCCCGCGCTGCCGAGTTCGTCGCCTCTTCGGGCAGGCGCGACCTTGCCGCACTTTCGTCGTTGCCATGCGCCGAGCTGTACGGCCTGAACGCCATTGAGCGCAACGTCCAAGACTCCGATGCCAACTACACCAGGTTCGTCGTCATCGCGCGGGAGCCCGCCGTGTACCCAGGTGCCAACAAGACGTCCATCCAGCTCACGCTCAAAAGCGAACCTGGCGCCCTGTATCGCGTGCTGGAACGCATCTACGCCCTGAATATCGACCTCGTGAAACTTGAGAGCCGCCCCGTCCCCGGAAGTGACTTCGAGTTCACGTTCTACTTCGACCTCGCATGCCCCGCTACGAGCCCTGAATTCAGTGCACTGCTCGACGGCCTCGACGACGTCTGTAGCAGTTTCCACTATTTCGGCAGTTATCTCGAAGTACTCTGATCCCGCCGCGTGCCAAGGGGGGTGTCCCCGTTTGACACGCTCGACTCATAATCAACCACGTGCGTCCACGAAGGAGCAGCCATGAATGTCATCAAACGACCGTACGGCGTTTTGGGCCGCGTACTCGGACACAGCTACACCCCTGTCATATACCGCGAGCTCGCTGGACTTGACTACCGTAAATTCGAGCGCGAGCCCGATCAGCTGGAAGTGTTCGTACGCTCCGATGTGTGGGAGGGCTTCAACGTCACCATTCCCTACAAGAAAGAGCTCGTCTCCTATATGGATGAGCTTTCGGACATTGCGCGGCGCATGGGTAACATCAATACGGTAACGCGCCTCGCGGACGGGCGTCTTCGCGGCGACAACACCGATTACTACGGATTCAAGGTGCTCGTAGAGTCCCTCGGCCTCGATCTGGCTGGCAAAAAAGCCGTGGTGTTCGGCGGATCGGGCGGAGCCGGCTCCACCGCGATGATGGTCCTTGCCGACTTGAAGATGAACCCCGTGTCCATCGATCGCACGGGCGAGAACAGTTATGCGAATCTGGACCTCCATTCCGATGCCGCCCTCGCCGTCAACTGCACGCCCGTGGGCATGTTCCCCACATGCCCCGCCGCGCCCTGCTCCCTCGACGTGTTTCCAAAGCTTGAGGGTCTCGTCGACATCGTGTACAACCCCGCACGCACGGCCCTCATGATGGAGGCCGAACGCAGGGGAATCCCGTACGCCGGAGGACTTCTCATGCTGGTTGCCCAGGCAGCGCAGGCAGTCGAGCGCTACACGGGCGAGGTCATCGACATGGAGAGGACAGTCGACGTGACGCGCCGACTCTCCGCTACCGAGCAGAACATCTCCCTCATTGGCATGCCGGGATGCGGCAAGACACGCGTAGGCGAGCATCTCGCGAAGCTGCTCAAGCGCGAGCACGTCGACATCGACCAAGCCCTCGCCAATGAGCTCGGCATGAGCTGTGCTGAATTTATCGAGCGCAAGGGAGAAACAGCCTTCCGCATCCGTGAGACCGAGGTACTTGCTCGCATTGCCGGGCAGTCCGGACTCGTCATCTCCTGTGGCGGTGGCATTGTCACGCGTGATGAGAACTACCCTCTGCTTCATCAGAACAGCCTTATTGTCATGCTTGACCGTCCGCTCGAAGAACTTGCGACCAAGGGACGTCCCCTCACCGCCAAACACGGCATCGAGGAGCTCGCCCAGCAGCGCATGCCCATATACCGCGCATGGGCCGATCTCACCGTTAGTTCTACCGACTGCGCCGCAAACACCGCCGCTGCACTCATGTCCGCCCTCCCACGGATGCTCTAGCATGCGGCATGAACGCTGCTTCGCCGTACCATTGGGGTCATGCCCCTTTTGGCACGCATCCGCAAGCAGCGTGTGCCAAAAGGGCACGTCCCCAATGGCACGTTCCGCCATCCGTCCAAGAAGGGAATGTACCCATGAAGGCACTCGTGATCAATGGACCGAACCTCAACATGCTCGGCATCCGCGAACCTGGCATCTATGGGTCGGACAACCACGAAACGCTCGTGCAGATATGCCAGGACGCGGCCGATGAGCTTGGTTTTAACGGAATCGAAGTATTCCAGTCCAACCATGAGGGGGCAATCGTTGACCGTATCCAAGAGGCATACGGAAGCATCGACGGCATCGTCATCAATCCCGCTGCATACACGCACACGAGCGTAGCGATCCTCGACGCCCTCAAAGCAGTCGCCATCCCCTCGGTTGAGGTTCACATCTCCGCCGTTGAGGAGCGTGAGGACTTTCGGCAAGTATCCTATGCCGGAATGGCGTGCTTCGCGCGCGTCACAGGTGAAGGCCTTTCCGGCTATGCGCACGCTCTTGAGATCCTGGCCAGTCATCTGAAGGAAAAACAGGCCAGTATCTAAGCCCCGAATTCATTTTGGGACCAAGGAGAGATGTTGCTTCGATTGTTTCACTTACAAAAATCGACAATGTGTACCATTTCGACACGGTTCAGAGAGAGAAGGCCGGATAGATCCATTCAAGTCGTACGACTTTCCCATCGACGGAGTCAAAACGACCCTTCAATTTGCGGTTTTCTCTAACAGATGTTCATTATTTTCTTCCAACTTTGGAGCAATCAAGAACAAAAAGCGAACCATGGAACCCCGCAAGGTACACATAGTCGATTTTTGTAAGCACAGGCGTGACGAATCGCAAATTTTGATCCGTTCTTGTTGAGGCATTGCGCGAAACCTGAAGAGAGTCCCTGCTTATTCAGTTACGGCCGTCTACATACTGAACCACACCACACACAATATGGGCCCGGGGGTTTATCCCCGGGCCCATAGTCGCACTATGCAAATTCGACGAAATCGAACGAGTCGCTACTCAGCCTCGTGGTGACGACGCGGGGCACGGCCACCGTTGTCACCGGGACGACGCGGACGGTCGCCACGCTCGCGACGGGCGGGACGGTCGAATCCACGAGCACCGGTGTCGCGGGCACCGCGGCCCGGACGGTCACCGCGCTCGCGGCGCTCGGCGCGGCCTTCGCCCTCACCGCGGCCGGATCCAGCCGGGGCCTCGGGCTTCTCAAGGCGATCCAGGGAGATCTTGCCGCGGTCGTCGATCTCGATAACCTTGACCTTGACCTCGTCTCCGACGTTCAGGACGTCCTCGACCTTCTCAACACGGCCCTGGGCAACCCGGGAGATGTGCAGCAAGCCATCCTTACCGGGCAGCAGGTTCACGAAGGCGCCGAAAGGCTGGATGGAGACAACGCGACCCGTGTACTCCTCGCCCACCTCGGGAACCTTGACGATGAGCTCGATGCGCTCGATGGCAGCGGCAACAGACTCGCCAACGCCACCGACGTACACGGTACCATCCTCGTGGATGTCGATAGAAGCGCCGGTCTCATCCTGAATGCCGCGGATGGTCTCGCCACCCTTGCCGATGACGTCGCGGATGTTGTCGGTGGGGATCGTGATGGTCTGGATCTTAGGCGCAGAAGAACGGGTATCCTCGCGCGGGCAGGGCACAACCTCGAGCATCTTGTCGAGGATGTAGGCGCGGCCCTCTTTGGCCTGCTCGAGGGCGGTACGCAGGATATCGAACGTCAGGCCGGTGGCCTTATTGTCCATCTGCAGCGCGGTGATGCCCTTCTCAGTGCCGGTGACCTTGAAGTCCATGTCGCCCAGGAAGTCCTCGAGGCCCTGGATATCGGACAGGACGACGGTCTTGCCCTCCTCCTGGATGAGGCCCATGGCAATACCGGAGACGGGGCGCTTGATCGGCACGCCGCCGTCCATGAGGGCCAGGCAGCTGCCGCAGGTGGAAGCCATCGAAGAGGAGCCGTTGGACTCCATGACCTCGGACACCACGCGGATGGCGTAGGGGAACTCGTTCTCATCGGGCAGGACCGGGATCAGGGCTCGCTCGGCCAGGTTGCCGTGGCCGATCTCGCGGCGCTTAGGCGTGCCCATGCGGCCGGTCTCGCCGGTGCAGTAGGGCGGGAAGTTGTAGTGGTGCATGTAGCGCTTGCCATCGACGGGCTCGATGGTGTCGAGGCGCTGACCCTCGTTGAGCATGCCGAGCGAGAGTACGGAGAGCACCTGGGTCTGGCCGCGCTGGAACAGGCCGGAACCGTGAACCAGGGGCAGATAGTCGCCCTTGACCATGATGGGGCGGATCTCGGCGGCGGTGCGGCCGTCGACGCGCTCACCGGTCTCGACGACCATGCGGCGCATGGCGGTCTTCTCGAGTTTCTTGAGGTTCACCGGAATCTCGCGCTCCCAAGCGACCTGCTCCTCCTCGGTGAACTCGGCCTTGATGGCCTCCTTGAGCTCGGCGACCTTATCCTGACGGGCGAGCTTGTCGGCATCGCGCAGGGCGGCGGCCATCTCGTCGTAGTGGGCGAAGATGCGGTCGTGGACCTCCTCGACCGGCTGGTCCAGCGGGTACTCGCGCTTCACAATCGCCCCGTTAACCTGCTCCCACTCGGCCACGAACTCGAGCTGGGCGTCGCAGAAGGCGCCGATGGCCTCCTGGCCAAACTGCATGGCGGCGAGCATGTCCTCCTCGGAGACCTCCTCGGCCCCGGCCTCGACCATGGAGATGAAGTCGCGGGTGCCCGCGAGCTCGAGGTCGAGGTCGGAGTTCTCGCGCTCCTCATAAGTGGGGTTGACGATGAACTCGCCGGTCTCCTTGTCGCGGCCGATGCGCACGCAAGCCAGCGGGCCCTCGAACGACACACCGCCGAGCGTCATGGCAAGCGAGGCGCCCATGACGCAGATCACGTCGACGGGGTTCTTCTGGTCGGCCACGAGGGAGGTGGCGACGACCTGGACCTCGTTGCGGAAGCCGTCCGGGAAGGACGGGCGGATCGGGCGGTCGATCATGCGGGCGGTGAGGGTGGCCTTCTCGGAGGGACGTCCCTCGCGCTTGAGGTAGCCGCCCGGGATGCGACCGGCTGCGTACATCTTCTCGTTGAAGTCGACGGTCAACGGGAAGAAGTCGTAGTTCTTGCGCTCCTTGGAGACGACGACCGTGGTGAGCACGGTGGAGTCGCCCTGCTTGACCAGCGCGGCGCCGGTGGCCTGCTTGGCGAGCTCGCCGGCCTCAAGCACGTACGTCTTGCCGAACAGGTCGAAGGTCTTGCTTACGAGTGTCATTCTTACTCCTATCCCCACGCGCCCCTTGCGCGCGGGCTTCTCAGGGTCGGCGGGACCCTCCCGCCGACCGGTTGCGGGGCGGGCGCAGTAGGCCCTCTCCCCTTTTGGACGGCGCATCGGCGCCGGCCCGGACCCCTATCGCCGGGATAGTAGCCCAACATGAAAAGGGGCGCCCAGCGGACGCCCCTGCATGCACGACTTACTGGATGTTGTCGCGGATACCAAGCTCGGCGATGAGCTCACGGTACTCGTTGATGTCGTTCTTCTTGATGTAGGAGAGAAGACGACGACGCTTACCGACGAGCATGAGCAGGCCGCGGCGGGTGTGGAAGTCCTTCTGGTGGGACTTCATGTGCTCGGTCAGCTCCTTGATGCGCTCGGACAGGATGGCGACCTGAACCTTGGAGTTGCCGGTGTCCTGGGCGTTCTTGCCGAACTTGGCGGTGAGCTCCGCCTTGCGCTCCTTGGAAATCGTCATGATTTCACCTTTCTTGTAACGGCCGCGGGATGCGCTCCCCATGGCCTCGATTCGCCCTCAACTGGGAAGCCGCCGGTGGAGCGGATATCCAAGTGGAGGGTACCAACAGGTCGGTATGTTACCACAGACCAGCAGCACAACGCCGCAATCGCACAACTTGCCCATGTTATGGACGGGTTAAGCGTCAAACCGCTCCAACAATGCGTCCAAGAAGGCATTGCCGTCGACATATCCTCCGGAATCGAACTCGGCCTCCGAACGACCCAGGCGGTTCATGAGGCGCTCATGGGGAGCCTCACGTTCGACATCAGAGCGGGAATTAGACGGAAGGCACTGCATCACATCGCAGATGGCGTCCCAGCGGCGCTGGGTAAGCTCGGAGTCGAAATGCGGGCTCAGGCCGAAGGGCTCGCGCAGGAGTGCCTCCAGGTATCCCCTATCCCCCAGGGCCGTGCGGGACGCGGGCAACTCGAGCTCGAAGGCCAGGCAGACGGCGCCCACGAGGCCGTCGAGCGACCCGGGGCGCTCATCGCGCGCAAGGCACCGGCGCTCGCCGAACGCTCCGAACGCCGTGTCGGAGATCTCCCCGCGCGAGAACTCGGCGGGATCGATACCCAACACCGCCCCGCAGCTCGATTGGTTGAACACACGCAGGATATCCACCTTGTCGGCGTCCCGCGTGATGGTGCAAAAGAGGCGCTCGCGAGCGCCCAGGTCCGATGGGAGCCTAAAGTCGCTGTGCAGGGCGACGGCGCGCTCGATGATGTGCGCCCATTCCGGATCGCGAGTGAAGCTTCCCATCTCGTCCTTGAGCACCTGGATCCCAAGCGCCGCATGGCTGCATGAGTCCGCGTCGCTGAACGTCCCCCATTGGCACAGCTGCTCGAACCGACCGATGTCGTGCAGCAGGCCGCACAACCATGCGAGGTCGACGTCGGCCGGGGGCAGGCCCTCCCCTCGCGCGATCTCGGCGCACAGCTTGGCAACCTCATAGGTGTGCTCGACCTTGAGCGCGATACGTTCATCCGAAACGTCGTAACGAGCGACATAAGTATTGAATGCATCTAAGCACGATTCACGCATAACATCCCCAAAACAAATAGCCGCCGGTAACGACGATGTGGTCGAGCGCGCCCAGGCCGCCGTTGACCATCGTGCCCTCGAATCGCCGAATAGCGTCCATTGCAATCTCCACTACCGCCAAATCCTTTTCTTGGTCGAATCAGATTCCAGGACGGAGGCCGCGCTTTTTCAAAGCGCTCTTGCACCACTATTCGCTACGCGATCCGTTTCGTTAGCTCGCCAGCATCTTCTAGGTATCTCCAAGCGGTCTGCAGCCACAGTATCGACAGGAGACCTACGCAAACGCCTTTCGATCGAGCTGCTTTTTAAACGACTGAGTGAAATTCCGGCGATTGCCGAAAAACCGCTCATGGGTCCTCGATTGCCTGCCAGCATCATAGTCCTCGGAAACGCGCAGAACCGTGCATACGTAGTCCGCCACTTGGAGAAGCCTGCGGGCATTAGGATCGGCGTGCCGATAGTCCGCGACGTTCTTAGCGAGCACAAAATCCAACGCATCATGCAGCGCCGCGCTCACAGCGCCCTGACCATTGTCGTAATACACGGCGATGGCATCGAAGGCCTGGAAATACGACAGGCTATCGAAGATGAGCAGAGCGAGGTCCCGCCTCAACCTCGCCTCGAGCTCGTTTCTGTTATGGACGGTCGCGCCGTCGTACCGCAGCGCGAAAAACGAGATCGGAAGCTCTCGAACAAAGCGGGATAATTGGGTCAGCAGGCGCTTCCTATCACCAGGTGAGACATTGGCATACCCCTCGTTGCCGTGAAGGAGGTCCTTGCCGTGAAAAGGTACGTCGGGCAGGCCCGCCTCCGACAAGCGAGCCCTGTATCGAGCAATGGCGTCCTCGATGTCGGCGCTATGGTCGTGAAGGACGACGGCGACGAGGTAGCGCCCCTCAGATAGGTCCTGGTTGCCGGTCTCGTCGATGTGCAGATTTAAACGTTCGGCCATGGACCCCCTGTGTAAAGAAAATGGCGAGGTACGAACCTCGCCAATCTGACACCTACGGAACTAACGCTCCTTCGGTGGCTTTATGGTCTCACATCCAAGGTCGCATAGCAAGACCGCCTCAGATACGAATCGGCATAAAGACGTTGCCTGTTCTCCCACTCTGCACTGCAACCCTGCATCTTTCGAATCTTAAAACTGACCGACTTTATTGGCCTAATTATCCGCATCTCCATGGAGCCGTCGGATCACGTCGGAAAAGTTGGCGTAAGCGAGGTCGATAAAGGGACGGCCGCCGTGGAGTCGCGGGCTAACTGCGCCTCGGCGAGGAAGCCCGATCCTGCGCACCTCCACTTGCCATGCCTTTATCCGCAGGGCTGTCGCAATCAATATGGCAACGATCAGCGTACCATTCGTCTGAGACAATTACCTTATGGAGCATTTGAAGGTGGAGTTCGACATAGTGGCAGAATGCTTTGCCGCACCCCACAAGAGACGCATTGTTCCTCTCGATGGGAACCGCTCCAAAATTAAACTCGACTTCACATCCCTCCCCAGGCACACCCATACCCGGCAGGATATCAGTTGAGAAGTGGACGAATCCAGATGTTGCCTTGTACACGTCTTCCACCTCTGGATCGAACTCACTTAGCAAGTATTGAAGTCTTCCGTCGGTCATATTTTTACCAGAGCGATCTTTAAGTCTGTTCACGGGCACTCCACGAAACACCTGCTTGAGAAAATCCACTTGGTCTTTCGCGACGAATAGCGCTAGCGTCCGAAGGCAAACGCCAACCTGTGCCCTGAGGAGTTGTGCGACGCAAACGAAATTCCTCGTCTTAAGCATTGGGATGAACCCGTCTATCAGTCTCATCACATACTCAGAACTGGAAGCAAGGTATAGATCCCATTGGGTAAAAACGCAGCCCATGAATGGGATCACCGCATCTCTCTCTTCGACTCTCAAACTCCTCAGAGCTATTTCTATATTCTCAGCTTCCTGTTTGAACTGTTCACTGTTCAAGACATTCCTCCAAACACGAATTCCCTCAAATCCGGTATAGGCGAGGATTCGAAAGCCGAGATCTCGTCCAACAAATATGCGCATCCAGTCGATGTGTCCGCGCTCGAAACCAATCCGACTGTTTCAGAATGATGGCACAAGTAAAAACGATGAAGATTCGGCAACATCCCAGAATTAATATCAACCATGAGAGAGCTGTTTGAAGGGCAACAATAGCAGTGGGCACCTTACAACAACGCCACGCCAGCGAGGGAGCGACCCCGCTACGGAAAAGTCACCCTCGCTCTGCTTGGATCGAGTAAAACGATACCGCCTGCGACAACGTTGCATTACTTTCCCAAAACGACCCATAATGAAGCACACCAACGGCAACAATTCCAAATGCGAAATATACCGCTGAGTTACCTTTTTAACACCCCTTTAACAACCCAATGCCACATAACCCGCAAATGGCACCTCCACCGTCTGAGCGGCAGGAACGCCACTTATCGACTCGTTAAGACTGACCGGTACGCGATGTAAGCAATGGGGTTATGAACGTTATTGAGCGGCACAGGAAGTACGGGCGGTCAACTCGATGGACGCGGGCGGTCGCAACGCTTCCTGTTATTCGGATGGGCCCAACGAGCCCCGCCGATCATCGCCGAACATGTCGTCGACTGGAAGGAGGCCCGTTGTTTTTAGCGTACGACTTGCATTGTGCAACACCCCTCCTCTCCCTCGAAAGGACATGCCATGCTGTGGAAACGAACTTGCCTCCGTGCCGTAAGCTCGGAGGCAATCATTGCTGTTTCTATCGTAACCTTTGCATCAGGAGATGCCAACACCGTCATCAACGACGTGCTCGTTCCCGTCATTGCTTACACCGCAGCAGCCCTGCTGCTTGCAAAATGCGGGGCTAAGATTGTCAGACATTTCGTCGACATTTTCGATGGCCTGACCGATCTTATCCGCGCTGCAGTGAGGACGCTGAGGACCTGGAGGCACCGCATGGATACTGCGTGTCCAGAGCCCGATGAGGCCCCCTCCCTCAATATGAGCCCCCGCCATGACAAGACCGACCCTACCGAGAGGCCCAAGCCCAAGCCTTCGTCAGTGCGAAGCATGAGGAAAAGACCCCACCCTCATCGCAAGAACAGGAAGCGCCCCCGCAGCAGTAAGAAGCAAACGCGCTAGGCTTCCAGTGCGCAACACGCTCAAATAGCGCAACGCATCCCGCTGAGGCCGGTTCCGCAAGCCGCAGAGCGGAACCGGCCTCGAGCCCATAGATCACAAGCGGAAAATAGGATATCTTGTGCTCTTTCTGCTCGATTCTCAGTGACCACGATGCTCAAAAAGCAGCGACCATTCGGACCAGTTCTCAGTGAACATCAACAACACCGATACGAAACCGGCGAATCGACCTGCACCGATGACGCGAGACACCCGGCTAGGCTGCATACCCCCCATGAACGGAGTGTGCTTGAGAGTCATCTTGGCAAGCGATACCGGGGCGACCGCCGCGCAGTAGTCAAGAACGAATATGCTAGCAAATGCTCCGATCGCCAAGACAACCGAGATCCAAAACTTAGTCTTGTGCGTGAGCTTGCTTCAATCCCCTCCTCCAAATGCGAAATATTATTGACCGGAGAGTCTCCCGTCCACCATGCGAAGCTTGACGATGGGTACCAAAAGCAAGAATAAACGTTAGCGCTCCAAGCCGCCGCGCTCGTCGGCGGCCGCCCAGAACTCGCCGGCGAAGCGGGGGTCGGACGCGGCCATGAAGGCGTTGGTGGCGATCCAGCCGGAGGGGGTGCCGGTGTCGTAGCCGGACAGAGGGTCGATGACGACGGCGTACATGGCCTCGCGGTCCAGGCTGCACGCCATGGCGTCGGTCAGCTGGATCTCGCCGCCCTTGCCGGGCTGCTGGTTGGCGAGGAGCTCCATCACGAGCGGGGAGAGCAGGTAGCGGCCCACGATGTAGAGGTTCGAGGGCGCCGCCTCGGGGCTCGGCTTCTCCACCAGGCCGCCGATGCGCCACACGGAGCCGGGCTCGGTCTCCCCCGCTCCCTCACAGCCCTCGAGCGTGCCCACGAAGCCGCCGGCGATGACGCCGTAGCGGTCCACCTGCTCGGGCGCGCAGCCGGACTCACCTCCCCTACTGCCCCTGCGCTTTGTACCTCGCCTCGGTGGCCTCCTTGGCCGGGCGCCACCAGGCCTCGTTGTCTCGGTACCAGGCGATCGTCTGCGCCAGGCCGGCGGCAAAGTCGGTGTGGGAGGGCTCCCAGCCCAGCTCGCGGCGGAGCTTCGTCGAGTCGATGGCGTAGCGCCGGTCGTGGCCGGGGCGGTCCCGCACCCAGTCGAAGTCGTCGGCGTCCCGGCCGAAGGCCTTGAGGATCTCGCGGAGCACCGTGAGGTTGTCGCGCTCGCCGTCGGCGCCGATCAGGTAGGTCTCGCCCACGCGGCCCTTCGTCAGGATGGTCCACACGGCCGAGCTGTGGTCCTCTGTGTGGATCCAGTCGCGGACGTTGCGGCCGTCTCCGTAGAGCCTGGGGCGCACGCCGTCGATGAGGTTGGTCACCTGGCGCGGGATGAACTTCTCCACGTGCTGGTAGGGCCCGTAGTTGTTGGAGCAGTTGGAGATGGTGGCGCGCAGGCCGAACGTCCTCACCCAGGCGCGCACGAGCATGTCGGAGGCTGCCTTGGTGGAGCTGTACGGGCTTGAAGGCCTGTACGGGGTCTCCTCGGTGAAGCGCGCGGGGTCGTCCAGCGCCAGGTCGCCGTAGACCTCGTCGGTGGAGACGTGGTGGTAGCGGACGCCGTGCCTGCGGCACGCCTCGATGAGGGTGTAGGTGCCCTCGACGTTGGTGCGCAAAAACGGGCTTGGGTCGGCGATGGAGTTGTCGTTGTGGGACTCGGCGGCGTAGTGCACCACGGCGTCGGTCTCCGACACGAGACGGTCGACCAGCGCGGCGTCGCAGATGTCGCCCACGACGAGCTCAACGCGGCTCGAGGGCAGGCCCGCGATGTTCTCGGGGTTGCCGGCGTAGGTGAGCTTGTCCAGCACGGTCACGCGCACGCCGGGGTGCTCGCGGACGACGTGGTGGACAAAGTTGCTCCCGATGAAGCCGCACCCGCCGGTGACGACGATGTTCTCGGGCTCGAAGGTGTTGGCCATGGGATCCTCCCGGTCCGCGCTCGTACTATCGATATGATTATCACCCCGGTCCGCAGCATAATCACAGGACGCCCCGTATCTTCGTGACCCGCAGGCAGGCTGGCGCATGCAAAATCATCCCTCATATCGACATGAAGGGGCTCGGCGCCGTCTCATAAGACAGCCAATCCCGTCCCGGGGCAAACGTCCTAATGCGCATCGATTCTCTGCTGCATTTTGGAAAGCATCTCGGGAAATCCCAGATCATCCAGCAAGTGGGCCCCCGCAGCGTTTACCTCTAAATAATTCCTTACAAAATCCGTTACATCGCGCGAGAAGCCATAGAACTCTTCTTCCGTAAGAAAGCGTTCGAGCATCCGGATCATCTTGCTACAGGTCCAGCCGCACCATGTCGTCGAAGTCCACGTCCGAGCGGCCGCCCACCTGCCAGGGGCCGGTGAGGCCCGGCTTCACGGCCAGGCGCTGCATGGCCCACTCGTCGTACTGCGCGACCTCGCGCGGCAGCGGCGGGCGCGGGCCCACCACGGACATCCCTTTTGTCAAGACGAAAAAACAGGATTACCTGCAGAAATGCTCCGACTGGATAGTTGAATTATCTGCCTTCTGGAGTTTTGACCTCCAGGCTTTTACAGCTCATGCCGACCGTCATTGGCGATGAACCGGCTCCGAAAAGCTGCCTCTGACTCGGATAGCAAATCGTCCCATTGGGGCATTTCCCAATGGGACGATTCTTTGCAAACAGCTTGCAGCTACACAAACCCTAACCAGATCAAGCCAAATGGTGCCGCTCAACCAGGGGGTCCTAGCGCTTCGTCATAAATTACTTCACCTCGGAAAGGATGCCGGCCGTCACCTTTCCAACAGGAAGCTCCAGCCAATTGTCCTTCGCCCTGGAAAGCTGGTGGACGCAACGCCTGTCCGAGAAGACCTTTTCAAGACGAGCGCACACGTCAGCCCAACCCTCTTCGTGCATCGATCCGGCGCCGAAGCGCAGCAGAGCCCGCATCTTCTCGGCAACCATCTGCTCTTCGCTGTTTGGAACGCCCTTGACCGACTCTTTGAAACGTTGGAAGCCCGTATGGCCACCCGCATGCCTGCTCTGTAGAAATATATTGCTGGTCCGCATTTCCGCGGAGCAGGCAGATATTCAGCCGAAAAGGAAGCAACGCAAAAGAAAGCCAACGCGCAGCCAAGCCCCTATCCCGGCAATGCCACAAACGCTGTCAAAAGCTTTACGAATGCGTTAAGGTTTTAACATGGCACTCTTCAACGACATATACGACATCGCAGCCGACGGGTACGGGATAATCACCGCCGCGCAGGCTCCTGCGGCGCGGCCACGGCGTGTACAAGCTCGCGCGCTAGGCGCCCACGTCCTACAACGCCTACGCCGAAGCCGTGGCGCTCGGGGGCGGCGGGACCTACCTGCATGGCGAGCCCGTGTTCGCCATGCACGGCCTGGCGCTGGTCGACCCGCGCGCAATCGAGGTCGCGACGCCGAAGCGGGCGCGCCCAAGGGCGAGCGCACCACGTCCTACGAGGACATCCCCTCCCAGCGCGTGGCCGACGCCATAAAGTCCTGCGGCGGATCGGAGATGCCCGCCCGGCTCCTCGAGACCACCAAGCAGGCGTGCGGCGAGGGCCTGGTCACCGCCGGTGAGTACGAAGGATTGGAAAGGGAGCTGGCATGACGCGGCCTATAACGCCCAACAGCAGAAGGAACCTGGACCTCGCCATAGACAGGCTCTGCGCGAAAACTGGCGACGAGCCAGGCCGTGCGAACGGTGACGTTTGATCCTGATGGGCTGGAGACATAAAGCACCGCCCGCAAACCAGCAAGATTGCCGAAGGGTGCAGATACAAGGCCGGCGAATTAAACCTCTGAGGACGGGCGACGAAGGGCACAGATACCCTCACCAGCGCACCCGCCGCCCGATAACGACCAAGTATGTTTCAGGTGACCGCGAACCGACCGTAGCCAACCGCAAGCTGACCGCCCCCAACCGGTAGCCATGCGAGAAACGAGGACAATTCATGGAGTCAAAATACGAGGAGATGGCCCGGCGGATGAGGGCCGACGGCGTAAGCGAGGAGATGATAGCCAGGTTCGTCGCGGAGGAGGTAGAGGAAGACGAGTTCCGCCGCAGCAAGGGCGTCACCGAGATCGAGGCGTTGCGGGAATGGAAGAAGATCCCCGAGCATATCCGCAAGCTGCTGCTCGCCAACGCGTTCTGCCATAACTGCGGCACGACGGAGTTCGCGCCCGGCTACACGCTGCGCATGCGTCACGAGCGCGTGCTCGTTGAGGGTTGCTGCACGGAATGCGAAGCCGAAGTAGCAAGGCTTTGCGATTAGCCGTTCACGAAGTCCTGCTGGGAATAGGTAGCTGCTGGATGATCAGCGCCCCCGGGAACCGGGATGCCCCCAACCGTTGGGCCAATCCCTCTAACGAGAAAGTCCGTCATTATCACAACTTGCCAATCCCTCCTACCTGAACAGCTCGTCGTGACCACCAGTGCGCTCGAAGAAGGCGACCTCGTCGTTGGCCGACCATATCACCAGCCAATCGCCGGCGTTCGCCACGTGGCACTCGTTCCTCCCGGCCCAACTACCGCTCAGGCGGTGCATGTTGTGGCGGCGTTTGAGAGTCTCCAGCGACTCGGGGGTGTTCTCCAGCACCAGGTCGATGAGCTTCTGCAGCTCAGCTAAATCCCAATTGCGCCGCTTCGCCTTCTTTTTGAGGTCGCGAGAGAATGCAGCGGAGAAATCTGCCGTGAGCCTGCCCATTAGGCCATCGCTGCCGCGATGAGATCGGCTGCGTTGTCAAAGCGGCCTTTCTCGCCAGAGGACAGAAAGGCGTCGCCCTCGCGGATAGCCTCTAGGCTCTCGATGCTGGGCTCGTCGGGAGCGAAGGTCAGGGGGATGCGGCGCGTGTTCACCATCTGCTTGTAAAACGCGCGCGTGACCGATGAGAGATCAAGGCCGTAGTAATCGGCCACCTCGGAAGCACCGCGCTTCAAGTCGTCGTCAACGCGTATGGTCAAAGTAGAGCTAGACATGATACTCCTATCGACGTATGTGCAGATATATTATACTGCACATACGTTAGCTCCTCAAGCAAGGCTGACCAGTCCATTAGTTGCAAAACCACGCCTATAGGCAGGAGGCGCCGACGCCGTCCATTCCCTCCTCGCCGAGGGGCCGAGGGTTAGTCGAGCCTAATCGGCCTCTCGGGCCTCTTCCTCCCCAAACAGTACGGGCAGTAGCCCGGCTTGGCCCTCACCCTGTCGCGGACGGCCATCTGTGTATTTGGTCAAGTAAAAGTTTCCGAAAGGGACTGCGGTGGTGATCCTGGACCAAAACGGGACAGGAAGGAAGCCGCATGTTCAGCACCGAACAGCGAAGGATCTCAATCGAGACCTTCATCAGATTCGATCATAGCCATGCAGACGCGATTGCGGAGCCGGGGTACCCGACGAGGCATTCGCTCAGGGCCTGGCACAAGGACTATCTGGGGCATGGGGAGGTCAGGCCCCCGAAGCGGCGGCGGGAGCCCAAGTTCACCTTGGAGATGAGGCAGGCCGCCGTGGACTATTACCTCGCGCACGGAAAGAGCCTCGCCAGGATCATGCGCAGGATGGGCTATCCCGCCAGCGGGGAGTGCCTCTGCGACCGGATCGACGAGCTTGCCCCCGGGCAGGGGAGATACAGGGGGCCGAGCCCGAAGGCGGGTCCTGTCCCGCTCGCGGAGAAGATACAGGCGGTGGCCGAGCCCGGGTCCCGCGGCGGAACCGCTGCGGAGGTCGCCGAGAAGCACGGCGTGTCGAGGACGGCGCCCCACGCCTGGCGAAGGGAGATGATGGGCGATAATGTCGGGGACACCGAAGAGAAAGGCGTCCCCGTGAGCAAGGAATACGACGGCCTGCCAGACGACATCGAGGTCCTGCAGGACATGTTGCGAGAGGCGAGCAGCTCAGGCGGGTGCAGCTCGGGCTCGACGTGCGCCAGGCGACCCTCGAGATGGTAAAAAAAGACCAGGGCGCCGACCCAGAGCCGCTGACGAACGAGGAGAAGGCGGCGATGGTGGAGGCGCTGAGGGCTGAATACAAGCTCTGCGAGATCCTGCCCGTGGCGGGCATGGCCAAGAGCAGCTACGAATACGCCAGGAACGCCCAGGCCGGAGGCGAGGCCGAAGAGCGCGCCGCAGCGCGGAAGGCGGTCATCGAGGCGTCCGGGGCCAGCGGCGGCACATACGGCTACAGGCGCGTGCACGCCCAGGTCAACGCCGATGCGGGGGACGGCGCGGCGATCGGCGGGCGGACCGTGCGCAGCATCATGGAGGAGGAGAACCTGGTCGCGAGGGCCGCCAGGAAGAAGCGCCGGTACAGCTCCTACGAGGGCGAGATCTCGGAGGCGCCCGAGAACCTGCTGCGCGACGAGCGGGGCAAGCATCACTTCCGCTCGAACAAGCCGAACGAGCTCTGGATAACCGACGCGGCCGAGTTCCGCATCCCCGCCGGCAAGGCGTGCCTGTCGCCCATCGTGGACTGCTTCGACGGCATGCCGCCGAGCTGGCCGGTATCGACCTCGCCCGACGCCGAGATGGCCAACTCGTCGCCGCTCGGCGCGTGCAAGCGGCTCGGCGGGGGAGACCATCCCAAGATCCACTCGGACCGCGGCCGCCATTGCCGCCGGCCGGGATGGATAGGGATATGCGATGAGAACGGCCTGGTCAGATCGATGCCGGGGAAGGGATGCAGCCCCGGCAGCGCGAGGTGCGAGGGCTTCTTCGGGAGGCTGAAGATAGAGTTCTTCCACGGCTGCGACTGGGCCGGGGTTACACTCGAGGAGTTCATGGACATGCTCGACGCCCACCTCAGATGGTACGGGGATGTCAGGATAAAGGGCGACCTGGATTACAGGAGCCCCATGCAGTACCGCAGGGATTTGGGCCTAGCAGCATAGGATGAATTCGGTCCAAGATTCCCACCGCAGTCCCTTTTCGTAAATCAGACGTTACCAAATACACATCTGGTAGACGTGGCCGCACTCGCCGCGCCACCATACGGGCTTGCGGCTTACGGCCTGCACGCCGGTGGGCTTCAAGCGCTTGTTCATGCGCGGGTGCCACATCGCCGCTATGACGGGATGCTGGCGGCCAGGTCGTTGTAGCCGGCGAGCACCTTGCGCCCCGAGCAGTACGGGCAGCCCGGGTCCGCCTTGCCCTTGCGCCTCGGTTCGCTATGAGGCCGGACCACTCGTGGCCCTCCTTGCACTTCCT
The DNA here is from genome assembly GCF_003479805.1 of Collinsella sp. AF08-23. Classification (GTDB taxonomy): domain Bacteria; phylum Actinomycetota; class Coriobacteriia; order Coriobacteriales; family Coriobacteriaceae; genus Collinsella. The sequence continues at coordinate 103,240 of NZ_QUHV01000008.1, forward strand.
CCAGACGCGCTTGTTGGAGCTGGCGATCACGTCGGTCGGCTTTAGGTCGCCGTTGCGCTCGAAATCCCATTCAGCTACGAGCTCGGGATACGCGGTGGCCAGGTCGTTGTAGCCGCGCAGCAGCTTGCGGTCCTTGCAGTACGGGCAGCTGTCGTCGACACGCGTGGAGCGCATGCTCGCCTTCTCGCGCCATAGCGAAAACCTCTCGGAGCTTTCTCGACCGAAACGGGAAAACTCCGAGAGGCTTATCGTTCTACACGCTTGTTTTGACGTTCACTGAACAAGCGCAAGGCGAAAGCTCGGTCAACCCAGAGCTTCCGATTCTGCAGCCGCATCAGGCATCGGCTTTCGCACAGCCAGAGCAGAAGTTCCAGTCGACGGTTCCGCGAAGCTCACTGTCACGGTAATTGCCCTCGTCATCGGAAACGGGCGAGTCGAACACCCTGTCAGCCACAAAGGAGCCATCGAAATCAATCGGAATCTTGACGCACTTAACGCGGGATTCCTTGCCCGCCAGGTCGAGCCTGCTAATCGTAGCGACGAGCCGCACCTCGTTCTCGTAGGACCAAGACCGGTGCTTCGCTATCTGCCCTATGCCGTTAAAGGCCCGGCCGCTCATAACATGACGGCCCCCTTCTAGCGACGACCTGCCAACGGTGACGTTGCCGTCAGCATGATTCTGGAAGTAAAGGATGTCAACAAGGCGGAGCCTCAGCCTGTCAGCCGGCAGCTCCATGAGGCATTGAAACCTCCCGTCTGTACCGAACCAGCCGCATTCGTACGATTCGCGGCCCATCGCCCCCTGCAACGTTCGGCGATCGAAGTTGATCATCGCCCCATTGCCATCCATGCCCCCATAGAGCATCCACATCGCGACACTTTCGGTGGAGGAAGCCGAGAAGCACGCCCCAAAACGCTTGGTCGACATGAAGAAGGGGTTGAAATGCTCGCGGTCGTATTTATCGTTCCAGCTCGCGCCGTCGGTCAGGTACAGCGCGCTGTCCCTCAAGATGCCAGCTATGCGGGCGCGGGTCGCGTAATGCTTGTACTCTCGATGCATTCCGCCCCTGTCGGCCAGAAACGCAAGCACATCCTTATACCCCTCCAAGTGCTCCTGCGACTGCGAGTGACATAAGACGTCATCTCTGAGAACTTGCTTCTCATAGGCAGTTAGAACGCTCGCTAGAGTCCACTTTGTCTCTTTGGTGCTGACCCGTTCTCCCATCAAACACCTCCGCTGTTATGCGTTTCGTGGCTATCCTTGCTTGCGCCACACCATCTTATCCACCACGCCAGTATAGCTCTGAATGATCTCACGACCTTAGTGCTCACGGTTTCATCTGCGTAATCGGGCACGGGCGCCTCGGGATAGCTGCCCTCGGCGTCTAGGGCCACAGCAGTATGCACAGCTTGCAGAAGGCCTCTCTCGAAAATGCCCGACAGCGTGAAACACGCCTTGTCACAGTTCGCGCGCCTGCCTCTGGCCGCTCTTCTATGCGGAGTCGTTTCTATCAGTAGCCGCCCACCAGCCCGTGATGCCGGGCCTGCAGGCCAGCACCTCGTCGCAGGCGTCGCCATGCTCGTACGTTTCCTCCAACGTCACGGGACGAGGCCCTATTACTGACAACCCTTTTGTCAAGACAAAAAACAAGATTACCTGCAGAAATGCTCCGACTAGATAGCTGAACTACCTGTTTTCTAGAGCTTGAACCTCCAGACCTTTGCAGCTCATGCCGACCGCCATTGGCGATGAACCAGCTCCGAAAAACTGCCTCCAGATCGGATAAAGAATCGTCCCATTGGGACAGATTCCCAATGGGACGATTCTTCGCATCAACGTCGACGCATACACAAACCCAGCGATGTAGCGAAACGGCAAATCTGAACAAATCGCGAGGCTTTAAAGCATCAACGAGCAACACCGGCTTAGCTCGCAGCTAAGGACGAATGCCTCGACCGCCGCTATAATTCAAATGGATAATGGAATGGCATAGCGCATTGGAGACGTATGGCAAAGAAGAAGCAGAAGAAGCAGCCACAGGTACAAACGCCGGAACTTTTCACCGTCTACTACATGAATCAAGACAAGGTTTTCGAGATGCGCATGCTCCTTGACAACCGGCTTCGAACAGGGCACACGGGAGAGAAAACGGGCACGACATCGAGCGAAGCAAACATCAACGCCGAAGCCGACGCAAAAGTCCCGTTTCTCACAGAGCTACAGGGCCGCATCGAAGGAAAGATCGGCCACGAGAAACAGACCAGAATGGTCGATACGCTGGAATACATCCACACAAAAAGCCGTATGCTCTCCGACATCATCGCCCGTTGCAACATCTTTGAGGGGAACTCGGCCAACGAAGGCGACCTCGTTTACATCGACGACGTCAATCTGGAGCTCCTCAACGAAGACGAGGTACGCGCACTCGTCGCGATCATGACGGGGACGCTCGACGGCTTCACAGTTCCCGAGTCAGGCGGGCTCGATATCGGGCACATGTTTCAATCGATAGTAAAGGCGGGGGCATCGTTCAAGCTGAGAGGCGAAGCCGGACATGGCTGCGGCGGCCCCATCCTCCTGAAAATACCCATCGACAGCGGCAGCCTCTTCGAAAGCGGATACTCAATCGACGACCTGCTCATAGGCAAGGTCGGCGTCGTGGGAATCTGCAAGGGCAAGGTAAAAACGGACGACCTGCGCAGCTCATTCGACTACTTCCAGGCCAAAGACAAGCAGCAGCCAAGCGAAGACGACGACTTCATCGAGTGCGCGGAAGACGCGGGCACGGAACCCGAAGACCCGCGAGACGAAGGCGATGGAGAGCCCACCTACATCGACGTGCTCTCGATTATCCAGGCCGTAAAAGCAAAACCAGAAGCGTAGCCCATGCTCAAACTGACGACTTACAGACGCAACCAATTCCCCAATCTCAAGGCGAAGCTTGAGGAAGACGGTTACACCTACGCGTCGGCAATGGAGCTGGGCAGCACGCAGAAGCTCGCCTCGCTGTGCAGCGAAGGCCCCGTCGCTGTCGACGTCTCGCCGCTGCTGCCGCTCCTCAATCCCACCAGCTGCCTCAACGACACCGCATCCGTCACTGAAGTTCTAATGCACCAGCTTCCCGACGACGCGCTGTTCGTGGCCGATGAGAACGCGGCAGCGGGTCATGAATACGACATGCGCACGTTGTTCGACGAAATCGAGAAATCAGAAATCGAAGGAGAGCCCACCGAGGAAGCAATGCGGGCCGAACGCGGAGCAAAGCTCCTCATAGACCTGAGCAGCGAGAAGACCGACAAGCTCCTTGACGACTTCGACAGCAACCTCATCGGCCAGGGTCCGTTCAAAAAGGAGCTTCGCAAGCAGGTCGGAGTCTTCAGGCTGTTCAACTCCATCGGCGAGCAGCCGATACTGTCCATGTTCCTGCTCGGCCCGTCCGGCGTCGGCAAGACCGAGACGGCCCGCATCCTCAGCGACCTGCTCGCCCCTGGCCAGCCCCTCCCGAAGATCAACTTCGGCAACTACAGCAGCAAAGACTCCCTCAACTCGCTCATCGGAAGCCCGCGCGGCTACATCGGCAGCGAAGAGGGCGAGCTCTCCTTGAAAATCGAGGCCAGCGAATCCGGCGTCATCCTCATAGACGAGTTCGAGAAGGCCAACCCAGCGGTTTGGAACTTCTTCCTCGACCTGCTTGAGAACGGGCATTTCACCGACTCACAGGGCACGATGCACGACCTCGACGGCTATATCATCGTATTCACGTCCAACGCTCCAAAAGAAGAGGTGCGGGAGAAGTTCCCACCCGAGCTCCTCTCCCGCTTCAGCCTCAAGACAAGGTTGACCCCTCTGAGCACAGAGGACAAGCACGCATTCGTGCGACGCTATATCGAAAACGTCGCGACGAAGTACCAACGCACTCGCAACACGCTTCCCCGTCCCGACGATGTAGTAAACGTAGCATTGGAGGGGATCGACGTTTCGAAAGAAGGGAATATCCGAGTACTCAAGAATGAGGCCCGCAAATGGTTTGCCGACTACATAAATGAATGCGCCGATCTTTAAGCGCCATGCCGCGCTGTTTCCGCGATTCCAGGTCACGGATAACAGCAAGTACAACGAAAGCACCACTACTCTGCCAGCGTATTCCTGTCGCCGCATTCAGCAGAGGCGCCGGCGTGCTCGGCATCGCCCCTCCTGCACCTAAATCGAACGTCTCCATGCGCCCGCAACCCACGCATCCATTGAAAACGACGCGGACCCCCATAGCTGCCACGCATATAGCCGCCCAGTCCAATATTCGCAAGATCACGCCTATAGGCAGGAGGCACCGACCCGCCTCTCCCATTCCTTCCTCGCCGAGGGGCTGAGGGCTAGTCGAGCCTTATCGGCCTCTCGGGCCTCTTCCTCCCCGAACAGTACGGGCAGTAGCCCGGCTTGGCCCTCACCCTGTCGCGGACGGCCATCTGGTAGACGTGGCCGCACTCGCCGCGCCACCATACGGGCTTGCGGCTTACGGCCTGCACTGTTGATGTGCAATAAGAAGTGGTCCGGTAGTGTCCCGAAAGTTGGTGTAGACGCCTAGAATCACAACCGTATTCTAGCCCAACATCTAGGCCGCCCTCCTTCCGATCGGGTTGTCGGCGAGCACGACGTCGATGATGCGCCGCGCGTGCTCCTCGGCGGTGCCCTCGTATGCCCGGGAGGGCGCCGCGGGCGCGGCCGAGGCCAGCGCCTGGGCTATCGACTCCTCGGAGAACCACCTCCTCGCCTCCCAGTCCTCGTCCATCTCCGAGAAGACGGCCCCCAGCATCCTGATGAGCGGGCGCCTCGACGGGAAGACCTGGACCACGCGCGAGCGCCTCTTGAGCTCGCGGTTAGCCCTCTCCTGCACGTTGTTGGTCCGCAGCCGCCTGTGATGGGCGTACGGGAGGTCCAGGTACGCAAGCGCGTCGGCCTCGGCGTCCTCCAGGAGCCGTGAGGCCCTGGGGGCAGATGCCCGATATCTCCTCGCACGCCAGGTGGTAGAGCTCGCGCACGAGGCCGGGATCGCGCTCCGCGAAGACCGCGTGCGGGATCGCCGGCACGGCTGATGTGGCTATACTAAATTGGACAGTCGGATGAGAGT
>NZ_QUHV01000009.1:0-94099 GCF_003479805.1 Collinsella sp. AF08-23
CTCTCCGCCCGGTCTCCAAGATTTCTGCCGCACGCCCATTTCCGGAAGTTTTGTCGAGTTGTGCTACCGTTTGCCGCCACAAGGCGATCCGAACAGAGACCTCATCGAACAAGCGAGTTGACCGCGGGGGCAAGCGGCCATAGTGATCGCCCCCGACCTCGATTTTGCGGGTTTCATCGGAAGCATCACAGCTCGTACGTGACGACCTGGGGCTGCGCGGGGTCGACGGGGTCGGGTACCTCGACGCGCACGAACTTGAGCGTCACGCGCTCGAAGCCGGCCTTGTGCAGGACGTCGGCGTACACCTCGGCCTGCAGGCGGTGTTTCTCATGCAGCCGCCCGGGCGTCTCGTCCGGGCTCCCACCGGTCTTGTAGTCGATCAGCAGGGCATGACCGGGGCGAGCGGGGTCGGTGCACAGCAAGTCGATGGCGCCCTCGGCATAAGGCCCAAAGCGCCCCACGAGCCCGTCCATGCCCAGCGTGTAAAACGGCACCTCGGCACGGCGGCACGGCCAGGCAAGTGCCTCGGCGCGCACATCGCTCGAAAGCCAGCGCGCGACCGCGGCATCGAAGCGCTCGCGCTGGGCGGGCGTGCAGCCCCAGTAGCGGCACAGGGCGTCGGCGCGCTCGGTGGGCAAATCGACGCGATCAAGTTCGATCAACCACTGACATGCGGCATGGAAGGCGCTACCCAGGGCGGTCGGGTCTCCGGCACGCGACAGAGCGGCCCTCTCTTCGCGCTCATCGCGCAGGGCGTCGACCTCGCTCGGCGCGACCGCCTCATCGATGTCATCGCCCTCGGGAGCCCCGGCGGCGGCCGCACGGTCCTCCCCCTCCTCGTGCAACTCGGCGGAGATCGATGAATAACTGTACGAATCACGTGGGGCGCGCTCGGCGGGCACGACGCGCATGTACACACTCGCCGGCTCGACGAGCGTGAAGGAATCCGTCGGTTCGGGTGCCGGGGCGTCCGCAACCGAGGCCTCCGCATCGGCCGGCTCGGCATTCGCCTCGTATGCGGCGCCGCCATACGAGAAGTCCCTGAGGGCGATCAGCTCGAAATCGCCCGCTTGGGCGTTGTCGAACACGAGGCGGTCGCACGCGAGCGAGGCGCCCTCATCGGGCAGGATGCGCTCGAGCACGGCTTGCGTGAGATCCAACTCGGGCCTGAGGGCGAGAGCCGCGTCCTTGCCGCGGCCGACGGGCACATCCATCGCGAGCAGGCAGACCTCGCGGGCGCGCGTCATCGCGACGTACAGCAGACGGGCCCGCTCCTCGAGTGCGAGGCGGTCCTCCTCGTTGCGCATGGACAGCCATGCCTCGGCGGCCGATCCAGTCGCGCACACATCGTCGACCAAGCTCGCATCGAGCCAGGGCCCCGTGGCGCCCGATCCGCTCAGATACTTCTTGAATTGCTTCTCCACCTCGGCGCCGTCGACGAAGGAGCCGGACGAATCGCGGCAACTCGGAAAACGGCCGGGCAGGGCAACGAGGCCGATCGTGCCGTCATCGCGGCGGGCGGACTGCATGCGATCGGAGTTGGATCGGATGCCGAAGCACTCCGACACCGCGACTACGGGGAACTCGAGGCCCTTGGAGGCGTGCACCGTCATGATGCGCACCGCGTTGCCCCCCTCCTCGTTGAGGGCGCCGGGTGCCTGCTTGCCCGCCAGGAAACGGTCGAAGGCGAGCGCCACCTGGCGCGGCGCGTTGCCCAACTCGGCCTCGGCCTCCGCCACGGCGTCGATGGCCTTCAGGACATTCGCAGCCTGCGCGCGGCCCTCCGCCCCCCGCTCGGCGAGACGGACCATCCAACCGGACTCGTTGACCACATCGCGCACGATCGAAGTAAGCGGGTCCTTCCCCAGGCGCGAGAGAGCCCGGCGCAGGACGCTTCGGGCACGGGCGAGCAGCGGAAGCTCCCCGAAGCCCGGTGCGTCGTCATCGACGAGAATGCCGAGCTCGATATTGCGGCGACGAGTCTCGCCGGTCTGCGTATCCCATGCCGTGGCCAGGGCAAGGAATTCCTGGACGCCCAGGGCGAACAGCGGCGAGGCGAGCACGGGGGCGAGGCCTTGCGCGGTATCGGCCAGGTTGCCGAGCATGTGCACGAGCGCGCGGACGGTCTTGGCCTCCTCCGTGGAGGCGAACACCGATCCGCCGCTGATCACGCAGTCGAGACCCTGCGCGCGGATCGCGTCCGCGTACACGCCGGCGCGGGGCATGCCGCCCAGCAGCAGCACCATGCCCCCCACGGGCTGACCGGCATCGGCGAGTGAGCGGAACCGGCGGGCGATGGCCTCGGCCTTGGCCGCCGTGCGCTCCTCGGTGGTGCCGCCCGCGACAAGCAGGGCCTGACGACGCGAGGCGCCCGCGACCCGCAGACCGTCGACGCGCCCGTCGTGCGGGAGCAAATCGAGGAAGCCCGGCATGATGCCGCCCTTCCCGCCGTCGAAGATGCGGGCGACGTACTCGAGCACCTCGGCGTGGCTTCGGAAGTTCTTGACGAGCTCGACCACGGATCCTACGGATCCCGCGGCCGCCTCATCCTCGATACGGCGCTGCGCGCGACGGAAGACCTCGACTTCGGCGCCGCGGAATCGATAGATGGACTGTTGGGCATCGCCGACGGTGCACAGGGCGCGACCGCCCTCGCCCGTCAGGAAGTTGATGAGGTCGACCTGCTGCTGGTCGGTGTCCTGGAATTCATCGATCATGACCATCGCGAACTTGCCGGCGTACGCCTCGCGGATGTCGGCATGGTCGCGCAGCGCCTCATAGGTGAGACGGAGGAGGTCGTTGTTGTCGAGCGCCGAGCGCTCCGCCTTGAGGGCGGCGTACTCGTCGCCGACGGCGCGGGCAAGCGCGAGCAATTCATCGAGTGCGGGGCCGCCGAGGCCCAGATAGGCGTTGACGAAGGCGTCGGCCGCCTCCGCCTTGAGCAGGGCCACCTGCTCCTTGGGAAAGGCCTTGCTCGGACGGGGCATGCCGCAGGCGAGCATGCAGGAAGCGAGGTCGCCGCGCGTCTGGGGGCCGCTCTCGTACGCCTCGAGGGCGTCCAGCGCGATGCGCGCGGTCTCTGCCGCCTTGGCACTCGCGCCGAGGCACTGGCGATAGGCGTCCATGAGGCCGGAGAGGTCCGCCGTGCCGCGGACGAAATCGATGTCGTCGAAGCCGTGGCGCGAGGCGCTCGCGCGCTCGAGCAGCACGCGCACCAGGCGCCTGGCACTCGTGCCCGCCTCGAAACCGGAAGGGTCGAGCTCGCCGGTGAGCGGGAACCACTCCCTCAGCGCGCCCAAACCGTCCCGCTCACGGCCGATCACGGCATCGACTGCCCGATCCATGAGTGGGCCGGAGACGGATTCATCCAGCACCGTGAACTCGGGGTCGAGGCCGAGTTCGAGCGCATGGGCGCGTAGAATGCGCGAGCACATGCCGTGAATGGTCGAGATCCAGGCGTCGTCGACCTGCAGGGCGACGTCGGCCATCCCCTCCTCGATAAGGGCGCCACGGACGCGCTCGCGGATCTCGGCCGCCGCATCCTTGGTGAACGTGATGGCGAGCACCTGGTCGAGGCTCCGGATGAAGGGTCCAGACTCGGGCGAGAGCGCCCACAAGATCCTGCGCGTGAGGGTGAAGGTCTTGCCCGAGCCCGCGCCCGCCGAAACGAACAGCGGGCGGTCGAGGGTAGTCACGATGTCGCGTTGCTGCGGCATGAGGGTGGAAAGATCCATCGTTTAAGCGTCCCTCCGCTCGAATCCAAGGTCGTGATTGAACGCGCACCGCGCGCCTGGCTTCTCCGCCGCCGCCACGTCTCCCGCCTCGAGGGAGTCGAGCTTGCGCGCGATGGTCCGCTCGACGCGGTCGAGCAGCTCGTCGAAGCTCATGGAGCCGCCGCGTTCGGTGTCGGGGAAGCCCGTCCGCAGGCCGGGCACGCGGCCATCGCCACGCTCGACCTCGGCGAATTCCTCGGAAACGGCGCCACACATGGCGGGGGCGCCGCCCTTGGTCGAGAAATAGAGGGCTCCGCGGGCGTCGAGGGCGAGCTCGGAGTGACGCAACGCCTGCGCGTAGATGAGCGACTGCGTATGCTCGGGCAGCCAGTCGGGGTCATCCGCCGGGACGGTGCCGTCGCGCTTCGCCACCGTGGGGTCGGAGAGCTTGAAGGCGTTGACGTCGGCGCGGTGCTTGTAGTCGATGACCATCGCGCGTCCCTCGGCATCGACGTCCACGCGGTCGATGCGCCCGCCGAGCGGGCGCCCGGCGTACTCGACCCCGAGGCCGTTGAAAGAGTACTCGAGGTATTCCGGCGCAAAGGGCGCGAGCGCCTCGGCCTCGTACCGGACCACCGCCTCGAGCTGCGGAAGGATCTCATCCACCTGCGCGCGCTCGAGGGCCGAGTGCGCGACGAGCGCGCCGGAGCTCGAGGTCTTGTTGCGCGCATGCTCGGCTCGGACGCGATCGAACACGCTCCGCAGCCTCTCCAGGCACCCCGCGAGATTCTCGGGCGTGACGCGCGGGATCCCTTCCTCGATGAGCTCGGCGTGCAGGCGATGCATGACGTCGTGAACGAAATTGCCCTTCTCCATATTGCCGAACCCCGCATCAAGCGACTGGGGGCGGACGCGCGATGAGATGAACCAGCACAGCGGACAGGTCGCATAGCTCTCGATCTGCGAGGCGGACAGCTGGCGCGGCACGAGACGGGACGGGTCGGCGGGGTCGCGTTGGTACAGCACCAGATGACGGAGGGCGTCCTTCCCCAGCTCCTGCGGGGGCAGGCACGCCACCCGCTCGCAAGCCAGGCCGGCGCCGGCGGCGATGTCGAGATCCCCCACGATATCGCCCTCGCCCGCCGAGACGACATCCGCGACACGCCCCGACGCGCGAACGGCAGCCGCCAGCTCCGTCCACATCGCGGCGGGGTAACGGTCCTTCGCCTGGCGGTCATGCGTGACGCGGGCGAGGATTGCGCGAAAGCGCGCCGCGGCCAACGCCCGGTCGAACAGGTCGCGCAGGCGGGCAGCCGGCTCGAGCTCGACGGGAGCGACGCCGAGCTTGGCGGAAAGGGCCTCGAGGGCCCCCTCCTCGTGCGCGAGCGAGAAATTGTCGACGTCGACATCGGCGATGAAGACGGCGTCCACGGAGCCCGCGGGCAGCAGGGCGGCATCGGCGAGCGTCATGAATCGCACGCAGGGCGCCGTCGCGCCCCCATCGGGGCCCGCATGCGCAAAGCCGCTCGACTCGGCGCGACGACGGGCGGATACGGTTAGGCCGTCCAACACCGTCACGGCCACGGACTGGGGGACGTCCATCTCACGGGCGGTATCCGCCAGGGCCTCGATGGCCTTGGCGGCCATGGTGGCCTCGAGGCCGGCGCGGACCGACCCATCCCTCCAACCGAAGGCGCTCGGGGGAAGCGCCGCAGCGACGGCGCACATGGCCTTGAGCGCCGAAACGGGGCGCTCCTGCCACAGATACGAGACGACACTCGCGCAGACGGCGGGGACCTGGGCATAGGGCCCGGAATGCTCGGAGCGCTGGCGCATGGTCGCGGTCTGGCTCTGGTAGCTCTGCAGGGCGCGCAGAACCACCTCGGGCGTCAGGGAGCGATTGGAGCGGATCTTCTTATCGAACTTCCGCGCGGAATTGGAGTCCATGCCGGAGAGCGGCGAATAGAGCCAATCGGTGAGTTCCGGCGCGGGCCACCACGTCGCGGCGCGTTCGGGGTCCTCCCCCGCCTCCTTCATGCGGGCGACCACGTCGGACAGGGAGGTGAAGCGACGGCCGACCTCGGTGTCACCGAACCGTGCCACGAGAGCGCACTCCGAGCAGATCCCACGAGCCGCCAAACGGGGCGAGACCTCATCGAACACGTCTGACGGTCGAGCGGAGGCAACCACCACATCACGGCCGTCCGCCACGAGCCCGCTGATGGCGCGCGCGTAGGCGGCTCCGCGAGCATGCGGGCCCGCGACCTCGAGGAACTCGGGGTCGCCCTGGAAGCGCGGGGCAGATGCGAGCGCATCGAGCCCGACCACCTCGACGGGGGTGGGCAGTCCCGCGACGAGGGATCGCTGGTCGGGGTTGAGCAGCACAGCTGCCTCGCCCACGCCGGCGACGGCCATCAACAGGCGCATCACATGTCCGGGCAGGCGGGAGACGTCGCGCACGGCGACGAAACGCGCGCACGCGGGCGCCTCGGAGTCGACGAGCCGCGCCAAGAGGCGGGCGGCCTCCGACGCCTCGACGAGCCCGCGCGCCTCGAGCATGCCGGCGTAATCGCGCACCAATGAGAACACGATGCGCTCGGCGTCATTGCCGGCCTCGGGCAGTTCCTTTCCCGACGCCGCGGGGGCGGCGATCTCGGGCAGCAGCGCCTCGGCAATCTGGCAAACGAGCCGCACCGTGCCCGGATTGTCCCGCAGGGGCGCGATAAAGGCGGCGCTGCGGCCGGCCATGAGCGCGGCGACGAGCATGCGGCGCTCGAGCGGAGCCACGATGCGGCGCCCGTCGCCGAACAGCTCCCACATCCCCTCGATCCACGTCGTGGGCGTCGCCACGTCGACGCCCGTGCCGACATGCGCGTCGGCCAGGGCGCGGCGGCACAGGTCCCGCTCGGCGAACGTGGGCACCAGCAGCGTGGCGCGGCCGTGCTCGCGCGCCGCTCCTGCAAGCAACGATACCTCGGCGCCCGTGAGCGCCGATGCGGATTGCGTCGTGTAAACCTTCAGCCCCATGTCCCCATCCTCGATAGAAGTCTCGTCATTCCATCCTACACGCCCGCGCGGACACGTTCGTGTGGCGCGGGCAAACCCCATGCGATCGATGCGGCGGTTGGTCCCCGTCCGCCGCGCAAAAGAAACCGCCCCCCGCAATCTCGTGACTGCGAGGGGCGGGCTTTGGCAGTTGTCGGCACGCGCTAATTATCGCCGAGCTTGACGAGAATACCGCGATAGCCGCCGTACTCGCCGTTGAGTGCCTTGGAAACGCGGCTCACCGTGGTCGACGAGGCTCCCGTGCGCGCCTGCACCTCAACATAGGGCTCTCCCTCGTCGAGATAACGGGCGACCTGCAGGCGCTGCGCGAAGTCGCAGATCTCGCGCGGCGTGCACAGGTCGGTGAGGAATGCGCGAATCTCATCGGGGCCCTCGACGAGACGGAACGCCTCGACGAGCTGATCGACATCGGGTCGCTCGAACATCTTTTCTATATTCATGGTCACCACCAGGCATCATCAATGTACTTGGCAGTAACCCTACTGCCAAGGCGAAGTTTAGCACACTAGCGTGCTAAAGCACCGATGTCATCCGCGAGCGGCACGCGTCACCAGCTTGGGAGCGTGGGGACGAGTGAGAGACGCTCGGCAATTCCGGATGTCCAGCGCACCTCATCCGCATCACTTATGAGCACCGCCTCGACGCCATCGATGCTCTCGGCAAAGGCGAGCCCCTCATCCATGCCGAGCATGAGCACCGTCGTCGAATAGCCATCGCAGTCAAGCGAACGGTCGGCGATGATCGTCGCGCTCGTGACGTCCGTGTGCGCGGGCATGCCGTCAACGGGACTCAGTATGTGGTGATACGTCCGTCCGCCTTTCGAAAAGCGGCGCTCGTGCAGGCCGCTCGTCACGACCGACCCATTCGCCACGTCCACGATTGCGCGATAGTGGGCGGGGTCGCGCGGATTCACGATGCCGATCTTCCAAGGGTCACCGGCATGCACGGGAGGGCGCGACGCCCCATCGGCAGGACGTCCGCCGCGCACGACCACGTTACCGCCCAAGTTGATCGCAAAGCGCTCGACGCCGTGGGCCACGAGCAGCCGAGCAAGATCGTCGGCAATGTAGCCCTTGGCGACCCCGCCTACGTCGAGAGAGCATGCGGGGTCCTCGATGGCAAGCCAGGGCGCCTCGTCGGGCGCGCTCACGCGTATCGCGCCGATGTCCACATGTGGCAACGCACGGGCAAGCTCCAGGGCGCTCGGAACAACTCCCTCGTGAAAATCCCACAGGCGCGTCACCGTCCCCATGGTGATGTCAAAGCAGCCCCGGCTTCGCGCGCAGTACCCGCAAGCCAGGCGCACAAGCTCGGCCGTCTCGGGCGCGACATCGATCGGATGGGGGGAGGCGGCATGGGCGCGGGAGATATCCGAATCCGATCGGGTCCGCGATAGATGGCGCTCAAAGAAGAGGCACCGATCCCGGCATGCCCGCAAGGCGTCATCGAGTGCCTCGACGGTACGCCCGGCACCTTCGTCTTCCGACCTCTCGCGACCGTCCCCGCAATACACGTGGAAGTGCACATCGGTGTTGAAGACGAAAAATGAGATGACGCGCGAGCCGTCCTCGCCGGGATAGGGCTCCGCCGTCTCGATCTGCGCATAGGTGTACTGCTGCATGGCGTTCCTCGCCGTCCGTCGGAATGACGGGGCTTTGGGTAGAATATCCGAGAACGGCCATGGCGATGCCACGGCCGCGTACCATTATCTTAGCGTGCGCGCCACGTCCTCGGATCCGTCATCGCGTATCCGAGTCGCACGCAGACCGAGAGGCCTCTCATGCGCTTTTTCCTCAACTGGCTCCTGACGTCCATCGCCATCGCCATCGCCACGTTCCTCGTCCCCGGCATCGCTCCGTTCGGAGCGGCGGATCCCTGGCTCAGCTTCGCGTTCGTCGGGCTGTTTCTCGGCTTGGTCAACTCGTTGGTCAAGCCTCTCATCACCGTCATCTCGCTGCCGCTCACGTGTCTTACCGTGGGGCTCTTCCAGCTGGTGGTAAACAGCTTCATGCTCGAACTCGCAAGCTGGCTCTCAGTGAATCTGCTCGGTTCGGGTATCTCCATTGCCGGATTCGGATCTGCGCTCATAGGCAGCATCATCGTGAGCATCATGTGCACGATTCTCGGCGTGGTGACCGAGGATTAAGGCAAGCGGCCGGCTATTCTTCCGCCTCCGGATGAGCGCACATCAGATCGGCTATGGTCACGCCCTCCAGATAGTCCTCGATGAGATGATCGAGTTCCCTCCACACATGAATCGTGCGGCAGGTAGCCGCGCGCTCGCAGGTGTTGTGCTCTTCGCTCAGACACGACACGGGAGAAAGCGAGCCCTCGGTCAGACGCAGGACCTCCCCCACCGTGAACTGATCGGGCTCACGCGTGAGACAGTAACCGCCGCCTTTGCCGCGCAGCCCCGACAAAATACCGTGACGTACCAACGTCGACAAGATGTTCTCGAGGTACTTCTCCGAGATTCCCTGACGGTCGGCAATCTGCCTGAGCGGAATACGGCCCTCCGAAGCGTGCTCTGCAAGATCGACGATGACGCGCAGGGCATAGCGTCCCTTTGTGGAGACCAACATGATGTCCGTGCTCCCTTCGCAGTGGTCCGGTATGTCGAAGGATAACAGACAACCCCCCTTCCTTTATAGGCAACGATGGTTTTTTCAGCCGACTCCTGCGGAAATGAACGTCATGTTTCAGATTGATTACCTATTCCCTATATAATTGGTATGTAATTGAAGGGGTGCGTACCATGGTCCGCGTGTATCATACAGGCAAGCACCTCACCCCCTCAGAGGGCGGGGCCTCACGTTAGGAGATCGCCATGAGTGCCGTCTACGCATCCATCGACCAGCTGATCGGACATACCCCCTTACTGGAGCTGACACAACTCGAGCGCGAGGCCAACGTCAACGCGCGCGTCCTCGTCAAGCTCGAGCGCCAGAATCCCGCCGGCTCCGTCAAGGACCGCGTAGCACTCAACATGCTGAACGAGGCCGAGGCGGCGGGCCTCATCGCACCGCACGACGGCTACACCATCATCGAGCCCACGAGCGGCAATACCGGCGTGGGCCTCGCCGCGCTGGCCGCCGCGCGTGGCTACCGCCTGATCATCGCCATGCCCGAGACCATGAGTGCCGAGCGCCGCGCCCTCTTGGCCGCCTACGGTGCCGAGCTCGTCCTCACCCCGGGCTCCGCGGGCATGAAGGGCGCTATCGCACGCGCCGAAGAGCTGGCGGCAGCCACGCCGAAGAGCTGGATCGCCGGCCAGTTCACCAACCCGTCCAACCCCGCCGCCCATGAGGCCACGACCGGCCCCGAGATCTGGGAGGACACCGATGGGGCAGTCGACATCTTCGTCGCAGGCGTGGGCACCGGCGGTACCATCACCGGCGTGGGTCGCTACCTCAAGTCCCGCAACCCCAACGTCCACGTCGTCGCGGTCGAGCCCGCGAGCTCGCCGGTCCTCTCGGGCGGCGCGGCGGGCCCGCACGCCATCCAGGGCATCGGCGCGGGCTTCGTGCCAAAGGTGCTCGACACCGCGGTCTATGATGAGATCATTCCCGTAGAGAACGAGAACGCCCTCGCAACGGGCCGTGCGCTCGCGCGCAAAGCGGGTGTACTGGTGGGCATCTCCTCCGGCGCCGCCGTATGGGCAGCCTTCGAGCTCGCAAAGCGTCCCGAAAATGCGGGAAAGACCATTGTCGCCCTCCTGCCCGACACAGGCGAGCGCTACCTCTCCACGGCGCTCTTCGCCGAGTAGGCAGCCGCGCCCGTACTCATACCGACCATCCGAACACCAAGGAGCCCCATGACCCGCAAGCGCGTGCTCGTCGCCATGAGCGGCGGCGTCGACTCGAGCGTCACCGCCTTCCTGCTCAAGGAGCAGGGCTACGATTGCCTCGGTGCGACCATGCTGCTGCACGGCGACGCCGCGCCGGGAGCATGCGGAAGCGGGTCGGACGCCGATGACGCCGCCGCCATCGCCCGCCGCCTGGGCTTTGCCCACGAGGTCATCGACATGCGCACGACCTTCGAGCGCAATGTGGTGGAGAAGTTCGTGCGCACGTATGAGGCGGGGCGGACACCCAACCCCTGCATCGACTGCAATCGGCATATGAAGTTCGGCGCGCTCCTGGCGTATGCCCGCGAGCGGGGCTGCGACCACATCGCCACGGGGCATTACGCGCAGATTGGCGCGCTCGACCATGCCCCGTACGCCAACATCCCCCCAACCGAGGTGGACCTGCTCACCGCCATCGTCAATCGACACGACGGGCCGGAGGCCGTGCGCTCGCTTTCCTGTGCGCTCGACCCCTCGAAGGACCAGAGCTATGTCCTGTACTCGCTCACGCAGGAGCGCCTCGCGCATACGCTGCTGCCGCTCGGCGGCCTCTTCAAGGAGCGCGACGTGCGTCGCATCGCTCGCGAGCAGGGCTTCGAGAACGCCGGTAAGCGCGACAGCCAGGGCATCTGCTTCGTGCCCAACAACGACTTCGCCACCTACATCGAGCAGCGCAACGGCGTGCCCTTGCCCGAGGGCGACATCGTGAACACGGACGGCGAGGTGCTGGGGCGCCACCAAGGCGCCATCCGCTACACCGTGGGCCAGCGCAAGGGACTGGGCGTGGCATGCGCGCACCCCGTCTATGTGACGGGCATCGACGCCGTGGCGAATACCGTCACCCTAGGCGAGGTCGAGGACCTCATGGCGCACGGACTCATCGCGGACGACTGGATTTGGAGCGCACCTGCTCACGTCATGGAAGAGCTGCTGGATGAGGCGGGGGCCGAGGGTCTCCCCGTTCGCGCCAAGATCCGCTACCGCCACCCCGCCCAGCCTGCGCGCCTATGCCGGGCGACGAGCGGCGACGATGCCGCGTTCGAGCTCGTCTTCGACGAACCAGAACGCGGCATCGCCCCCGGCCAAGCCGTCGTGGTCTATGCCGGCGACGTCGTCTTGGGCGGCGGCACCGTGGTGCGTGCGGTCAAGTAGCCCATCTGCCTCCCCGACGCTCACCTCGTCTTGAGATCGCAACGCATTTGACGGAGGTACGCAATGCAGCACCATGCCGTTGCGACCTCCGCGATCTCGCCGAATGTGCGCTCTGCATACACACGCAACCGCACGATGCG
Organism: Collinsella sp. AF08-23; assembly: GCF_003479805.1. Lineage (GTDB taxonomy): Bacteria > Actinomycetota > Coriobacteriia > Coriobacteriales > Coriobacteriaceae > Collinsella. The sequence goes on from NZ_QUHV01000009.1 coordinate 11,919, forward strand.
CTGCACGTCATCCGGATAGGTGCAGAGGATCTGGCCGATGCGGGCGACTCGCGCGGAATTCGCAGCGAACTCCGACAGCTCCCCCATCTCGTCGCATCCATCGGAAACCTCGCAGTCGAGCTCGTCCAGCGACACCGTTGCGGACGCCGAGCGGTTTGATCGCAGCCAATCGATCACCTTATTCGAGGCGATGCGATAGAGCCACGTGCGAAACGAGGCGCGACGTGGGTCGAACCCCGGCAGTCCACGCAGCGCCGCCACGAAAATCTCCTGCGTCACGTCGCGCGCGTCCTCCGCGGATGTGATCTGCCTCAGTGCAAACCGCAGCATCTCGTCGTAATACGCGCGCACCAGCGTGTCCGCCTTGGCGCGCGACCCCGTGCGCACAATCGCCCGTACCAGCCGCGCATCGCGCCGCGCCGCCGCGTTTGCCCCGCGCGCCTCGTCCAAACCAAAAACGCTTCCCAGCTCCATCTCATCACCTCCCCATCTACTTCTATATACGATTCAGGGGTCTATTCGTTGCAAATAATTCGACATCCCAGATCTCCGGCCGTTCGTGACGGGGAGAGCGGTGGACATGCAATAGAACTGGAATTGCCGCCAACCGTTGGACGCCTATATCGCCGACTCCCCCAGTTCGACCTCAAGTAGATCCTCCATGGTGCAATGTAGGACGCGGGATAGCGCCGCCACCGAACATGCCTGGGCGCGATTGATGTCCTTGTTTCGTTGCTCGTACATTTGGATGGAACGCAAGGACACCCCCGACCGATGCGCCAACTCGCGCTGGCTCAGTCCCAGGCGCTTGCGCATCGCGGCGAGACGCGTCTCCCCTCTCGCCTGCTCGATTCTCTCTGCAACAAGCTTTGCCACCCGTTCTTCGGACGCCTCGTGCCACGGGTCGTACATGGCCAGCAGCTCGTCGTATGGCACGGCAGAAAACAGCCTGTCGAAGGGCACGTCCAGCCTCCACTGCACATACGCCGCAATCCAGCCGAGCCAGTACTCCCGCGTCTTTCCCATGCGCGCGCAAGGAGCGGCCAATCCCTCGACGGAATATCCGAACTCCCTGCTCAGACGTATGAACAGCTCACATCCGCACAGGCCGGCGACGGTCCATGGCTCGCCTCGGCCAAACGACCGTGCCAGTTCGCTCATGCAGAACAGGTCGGCGATCTCGTCCCCCTCGGCACCGTGGTCGTTCACCGCGTAGTCGAAAAACTCGCCCAGCGTGTTCATCGCGTCAGACAGGTACACCTCATCGTATGCGCGGATCATCGGGGCCCACCTCCTCACGCAGAATGTCGCGGATGTACAGACCGTCCAGGTCCGCCGCCGCGCGCTCGTCTTGAAACGCTCTTCTCGCCGACGCGTCCCTGCACATGCGGAGCGGATAATACTCACATGCGGGGACCGTCTCATATCCCCGGAAGCAAAGCCGTCCGAAGGCGAGCTCGCTGCGCACCATCACCTGACTCCCCAGTCCCCCAAGCCGCATGGCACGACCGACCTGCGCAACCGACAGCGTGTTGTTCAAAAACGCCCGGACAAACGAGAAATACGAGTCATCCGCCCGGTAACCGCGAACAACGTCGTACGGCTCGAGGTCGATGCCGAACACACGGCGAAGGTATTCCATACCGTCACGCGCGATCGGACTCGAAACCTGCACGGGGCGATTACTCACCAGCACCGCGAGCCAGGTCAGCACGGAGCACCCTTCCGCCTCTAGGTCGAGGACGCCCAGCCCGCCTAGATCGAGCTCATAGCGATTGGCGATACCGTCTTTCCCGCGCTGCGGGCACGCCCATTCGCGCGCCAGTTCAGCATAGGGCGTGCAGTAAAACCCTGGCCCATAATCGTTGTAGGGCCGGCACAGCCCCCGCAGGGGCGTCCACACGATTTCCGGTGATCCGTGCCACAACTCCATGGGGCCTCCTAGCTATATCACTGTAGTGATACTATTCTACCCATGTGCAGTAGATTGTACGCGGGCCATTTGCGGCGGGCCAAGGCACGCCGGGGCCTACTCCGCCGCCGCCTCGCGGTCGGTGAACATCAAGAAGAACGCCGCGAGCAGCAGCAGTGAGCAGATGCCGATGGCGGACAGGCCGAAACGCTCGAGACACCAATTGCCCAGCACGGCGCCGCACACGAACACGGCGATGACACCAAAGTACAGGACTCCGTTCATGAGGAAACCGCGCTGGTGCGTGATGATGTAGTCGTCGACGTTCTGCAGGGCACTGCGCAGGTTGCCGATGCACATGGTGGTGGCGATGCCACGCCCGTGGATCTTGCGGAAGCTCTCGACCTGCATGCCGCAGGCGAGCGACGTGAGGCCGTTGGCGAGTATGTTGTACTCAGACGAGAGCAGGCCGACGCCGAGCAGGATGACCGCCTCGACGAGCACGGTGAGCTGCCGCCAATGCATGACACTCGCGAAGCGCTCATGCACGAGGTCGCTCAGCATGATGCCAACGGAGAAACACAGCACCGGGAGTAGATAGCGCATGGCAACGGCGAAATCGCCTTCCGAGAGATGCACGCCCACGAGCAGGATGTTGCCCGTCTGCGCGTTGGCGAACACGCCATCGCGCCCCATGTACGAGTACACATCCATGAAACCGCCGACCAAAGCCAAGATGATGCCGAGCTCGATGGACTCGGAAACCTGTTTCGCGCGCTGCACGAACCTCTCCCCTCTTCTCGCGCCGGCCACGTCATGATGTCCGGCACCTGTACAGCATATGCCATGCGCACAGCGCGCGATAGCACCGCGAAGATTTAACCGATAGCCATCAGCTTATCCTCGGTTCAGGGTCTTGATTCCTCGGCCTCGATTGCATGCCTGCCCCAAATTGAGGTTATCAGCTCCGCAGCTTTACCCTTCCTTTACAAACCTACCTAATTTATGGATTAGAGTAGAATCGCGCTTGACAACCATGTAGGCCGGTCTACACTAGCGTCCGATTCTCAAAGAAGGCCACGGCCGTGACATTGAAGGAGGTGCGTCATGGACCACCCTGCCAGTAGCTGCGCCCCGCAGACGGCGAAACCCCGATTGCGCCATGACGGCACCGAGCGTGTCGCGGACATCGAAGACAACTGACGAGCAACGAGCTCCGCGAGAGTTAACTCTCGCTGCCTGAAACTGCCACAATCGGCTCGTTTGTGCTTCGAGAGCATCCTTTCGGCGCATTTCCCATCCTGAATTCCAACGCAACGTCTCGCAAACGTCGCATCGCCGTTTCTGCATGGGCGCACCTCCCCGGTAATTGGACAACCGGCTCAGCAGCGCTGAGCACGACGTCAAGGAGGTGCCTCATGACCTGGATGAAGCACACCGTACAAAACGAGCAGGCGAACCTCGGCCGTAACCCCCTCGCGGTCTCCGGGATCGCCCGCCCCACAAAGACCCATATGCGCCGCGGCATCCACCGCATCATCGGCAGTGTGAGTGCGCATGTCCGCCACAGCGTGAGTTCGGCAGCCGCCGCGCGCCGCACCGAGGGACTCGATCCCGAGATCGCCCGCATCGGGGCGCTCGAGGCCGCGGAGGTCATGGACCTGCTCGGTTGCGGCCCGCGCGGGCTCACCGAGCAGCAGGCCCATCGCATCCGCTCCGTGCACGGCGCCAACATCATCGCGCCCGAGCACCACGACCCACTCGCCGCGCGCCTCTCCCGCGCGTTCCTCACGCCGTTCACCCTCATCTTGCTCGCCTTGGCGGCGATCTCGCTCTACACCAACGTCTACCTCGCCGCCCCCGGTGACGAGGACCCCTCCACCGCCATCATCATCGGAGTGATGGTACTCATCTCCGGTGGCATCTCGTTTTGGCAGGACACGCGCGGTGCGGCGGCGGCCGACGCCCTCAAGGGCCTCGTCTCCATCACCTGCCGCTGCGTGCGCGAGGACACCGGAGCTGCCGAAATCCCGCTGGCAGATGTCGTCCCGGGTGACCTCATCGAGCTCGCCGCGGGCGATATCATCCCCGCCGACCTGAGGATCGTCACCGCCAAGGATCTCTTCCTCACCCAGGCGGCGCTCACCGGGGAGTCCGACCCCGTCGAGAAGACGCCGGCGGCCATAGCCGAGCCGGCGGGCCGCGCGCTCGTCATCGACGACTGCACGAACTTCGCCTTCGCCGGAACGACCGTACAGAGCGGCTCGGGCACGGGCGTGGTGGTGACCACCGGTGCCCGCACCTACCTCGGCGGCATCGCGAGCGCCCTCGACTCCCGCCCAACCACCACGAGCTTCGACGCCGGCGTCGCCTCCGTCTCCCGCGTCCTCGTGGGCTTCATGCTCGTCATGTGCCCCATCGTCTTCGTGCTTTGCGGCCTCACCAAAGGTGACTGGCTCGACGCGCTGCTGTTCTCGATCTCCGTGGCCGTGGGGATCACCCCGCAGATGCTGCCCGTCATCGTGACGACGTGCCTGGCGCGCGGCGCCGAGGCCATGCGCGCGAAGGACGTCGTGGTCAAGGAGATCTCCTCCATCCAGAACCTCGGCGCGATGGACGTGCTGTGCTGCGACAAGACCGGCACCCTCACGCGCGACAAGATCGTGCTCGAGCGCCATCTCGACGTGCTCGGCGCGCCCAGCGACCGCGTGCTGCGCCACGCCTACCTCAACAGCCTGTTCCAGACGGGCCTGCGCAACCTCATGGACGAGGCCATCATCGAGCGTGCCGAGGCGCTGGCGGCGGGCGGGCGGAGCATGGACGCGCGGGCCGGACGCACCTCGCCCGGGACACCCGGTCAGGCCGGCGCGGGCGCCTCCCCCGCCGCCCCGCGGCGCACCTCGCCCGAGGCCAACGCCATCGCCGCCGCGCGCGAGCAGTGGCGACTCGTGGACGAGATCCCCTTCGACTTCGACCGCCGTCGCATGAGCGTGGTGGTCGCAGACGGAACGGGCAAGCGCCAGCTCATCACCAAGGGCGCCGTCGAGGAGATGATCGACGTCTGCAGCGAGGTCGAGGTGGGCGCCGACGTCCTCCCGCTCACGCCCGAGCAGGCAGGCCGGATCCTCGACCGCGTGCGCGGCCTGAACGAGCGCGGCATGCGCGTGGTGGGCGTGGCTCAGAGAAACGACGTGCCCGCGCGCGACCTCACCGCCGACGACGAGCGCGACATGACGCTCATCGGCTACCTCGCGTTCCTCGACCCGCCCAAGGCCAGCGCCAAGGCGGCGGTCGATGAGCTCTCCGGCCTGGGGGTGACCGTCAAGGTCCTCACCGGGGACAACGCCGCCGTGGCGGCAACCGTGTGCGAGCAGGTGGGCATCAACGCCCGGAACATGCTTACCGGCGCCGACATCGACATGCTCAGCGACGACGAGCTCGCCGAGCGCGCCGAGCGCACGGGGCTGTTCGCCAAGCTCTCCCCCCTGCAGAAGGCGCGCATCGTGAACGTGCTGCGCGAGCGCGGCGGAAAGACCGTCGGCTTCATGGGCGACGGCATCAACGACGCCGCCGCCATGCGCGCGAGCGACTGCGGCATCTCCGTGGACACCGCCGTCGACGTCGCCAAGGAGAGCGCCGACATCATCTTGCTCAAGAAGGACCTCACCGTGCTCGCCCATGGCATCGTCGAGGGGCGCCGCACCTACGGCAACACCATCAAGTACATCAAGACCACCGCGAGCTCCAACTTCGGCAACGTCCTCTCCGTGCTGGCGGCGGCCGCGTTCCTGCCCTTTTTGCCCATGAGCGCGCTGCAGCTGCTCCTGCTCGGCATGGCGTACACGGTGAGCTGCGCCGCGCTGCCGTGGGACAACGTGGACGAATCGTTCCTCGCCTGCCCGCGCACCTGGGACGCGCGCGGCATCGTGAGCTTCATGCTCGGACTCGGCCCCGTGAGTTCGATCTTCGACATCCTGACCTTCGCGGCGATGTTCTGGGTCGTGTGCCCGCTCGTGGTGGGCGCTCCCTGGGCCGCCCTCACCGACCCCGCCCAACGCGCGCTGTTCGCCCTCGTGTTCCAGACCGGCTGGTTCGTCGAGTCCATGTGGACGCAGACCCTCGTGATCCACCTGCTGCGCACCGAGCGTCTGCCCTTTGTGCAGAGCAGACCCGCCGCCTCGCTCACCCTCCTCACCATGCTGGGCGTGGGCCTCGTCACGGCAATGCCCTACGTCCCGGGCGTGAACTCGGCACTCGACCTGGTTCCGCTACCGGGCGTGTTCTTTGGCGTACTCGCGGCGATGATGGCGGGGTACCTGCTGCTCACGAGCATCGCCAAAGCCCTGTATGTCCGCGCGCACGGCGAGTTGTTGTAGACGGAATCTCTTATGGAAGTGCTCCAGAACGACGCGCCCCACAGGGATGTTGAGGTTTTTCGTATCGTTTTCTCATTCCGTGAAGTACATCGCTTTTTTTGAAGGACAAAATGCCTGCTCAGCATTGCGTCTTTTTGAGATGTACTTGGCTTTTCCGAATATGAGTACGAAAAACCTCAACTTCCCCCGCACCCCTTCCTCGTGACCGCACCGTTTTGCTGCAAATCGCGGCCCGTGCCACGAGCTGATACCATACTGCCTCAGGCATCTCTTCGAAAGGAACCCATGCAGGCAGTCATTTTCGACATGGACGGCACACTCATCGACACCGAGCGCGTGAGCCAGGCATCGTGGCGGCGCGCGGCGCGGGATTTTGACATCACGATCCCCGAGGACATCTTGCACGCCTTCGTGGGCTGCAGCATCCCCAACGCCATGAGGATGATCGACGATGAATTCGGCGATCACGCGTTCACCGAGCGCCTCTTCACCCGCCGCCATGAGATCTTCGATGCGACCTGGGAGGATGAGCTCTCGCTCAAACCCGGCGCCGCCGAAGCCGTGACGACAGCGCGCGAGCGGGGGCTTGCCGTGGCGCTCGCCACCTCCAGCGTGCGCGAGCGCGCCGTCACCAGCATGAGGCGCTTCGGCCTCATGGACTTGTTCGATGCTGCGGTCTTTGATGAGGACATCGAGCACCACAAGCCCGCACCCGACGTCTACTTCGCCGCCGCCGGGTGTCTGAGCATCGATCCCGCGCTCTGCATCGCCGTCGAGGATTCCTTCAACGGCGTGCGCTCCGGAGCCGCAGCGGGCATGCGCGTGGTCATGGTCCCCGATTACAACGAACCCACAGACGAAATCTGCGCGCTTTGCGCCGAGGTGTTGCCCTCCCTGCTCGAACTGCCCGCGTCCCTCGATCGGCTGTGCGTTTCCCAACGATAGCCTTCCCCGAAAACAGAGCGCGCCCGGTCTTGGCGTATGCTAGGACGATACCGACACCGATGGAAGCGAGCATCATGCCCAAGCATCCCGCCAAGAATCCCATTCGCACATCGAACAAGAAGCGGGGCAGGAGCGCAGCCGACAGCTCCCGCACCCCTGCCCGATGTCCGGGCACCAAGGGGCGCCCGCCGCGCGAGGCGTTCCTGCCCATCTCGCGCGCAGACATGGATGCCCGCGGCTGGGACCGGTGCGATTTCGTCTACGTCTGCGGCGACGCGTACGTAGATCACCCGAGCTTCGGCATGGCCATCATCACCCGCGTCCTCGAGGCGCACGGGTACCGCGTGGGTATCATCTGCCAGCCCGATTGGACCGATCCCGCGAGCATCGCCGCCCTCGGCGAGCCGCGCCTAGGCTTCCTCGTCTCGGCCGGCAACATGGACTCGATGGTCAACCACTACACCGTGAACAAGAAACCGCGACACGAGGACGCCTACACCCCCGGCGGCGTCGCGGGCGCACGGCCCAACCGCGCCGTCACGGTCTACGGCAACCTCATCCGCCGCACGTTCAAGGACAAGCCCATCATCATCGGCGGCATCGAGGCGAGCCTGCGCCGCCTGGCGCACTACGACTACTGGCAGGACAAGCTCAAGCGCTCCGTGCTGCTCGACTCCGGCGCCGACATCCTGCTCTACGGCATGGGCGAGCACTCGATCGTCGAGGTGGCCGACGCACTCGACGGCGGGCTGCCCGTGGATCAGATCACCTTCGTGAACGGCTCGGCGTATCGTGTGAGCGGGCCAGATGCGCTCGACAACGTATACGACTACGAGCTGCTCCCCAGCTGGGACGACCTAACGGCAGACCGCCTTACCTACGCGCGCTCCTTCAACATCCAGCAGCAGAACATGGACCCCATCACCGCAAAGCGCTTGGTGGAGCCCTACCCGAACGGCGTTTACGTGGTGCAAAACCCGCCGGCGGCTCCGCTCACCACGGCCGAGATGGACGAGGTGTCGGAGCTCCCGTACGCCCGCCACTGGCACCCCGACTACGACGCGGCCGGTGGTATCCCCGCCTTCGACGAAATCCGTTTCTCCATCAGCAGTAATCGCGGCTGCTTCGGCGAGTGCTCGTTTTGCGCGCTCACCTTCCACCAGGGCCGCATGCTGCAGGTCCGCAGCCGCGAGAGCATCATCCGCGAAGCCGAGGCGCTCACGCGCGACCCCGAGTTCAAGGGCTACATCAACGACGTGGGCGGGCCCACCGCGAACTTCTTCAAGCCCGCGTGCAAAAAGCAACTCACGCACGGCGTGTGCAAGAACCGCCGCTGCCTGTGGCCAAGCGTGTGCCGCAATATGGACACGAACGAGGATGCCTATGCCGAGCTGCTGCGCGACCTGCGCCAAATCCCCGGCGTGAAGAAGGTCTTTGTGCGCAGCGGCATCCGCTTCGACTACACCATGGCCGATGCTTCCGACAAGTTCCTGGTCGAGCTTTTGCGACACCACGTGAGCGGCCAGCTGCGCCTGGCGCCCGAGCACGTGAGCGACGCGGTGCTCAGCGTGATGGGCAAGCCGCGCCGCGAGGTCTACGACGCGTTCGTCGAGCGCTTCGAGAGGCTCTCCGCGTCATACGGCCTCAAGCAGTACGTGGTGCCCTACCTCATCTCGAGTCACCCGGGCTCTACCATGAAGGAGGCCGTGGAGCTGGCGGAGGCCGTGCGCGACATGGGCTACATGCCCGAACAGGTGCAGGACTTCTATCCCACGCCCTCCACCATGAGCACGTGCATGTTCTATACGGGCGTGGACCCGCGGACCATGAAGCCCGTCTACGTGGCGCGCGACCCGCACGAGAAGGCCATGCAGCGCGCGCTCATCCAGTACCGCAAGCCGGAGAACCACAAGCTGGTGAAGGAGGCCCTGCGCCGCGCCGGACGCGAGGACCTGATCGGCTACGGGCCCAAGTGCCTCATCCGCCCCGTGCCGCCCAAGCCGGGCGCGAGCGGCGGAAAGACGCGCGGCAAGACAGGTGACAACAAGTCGGACAAGGCCGGCAAGATGCCCACCGGAGGCGGCAAGCCAAGCAAAGGCGGCCAGTCGAGGAGCTCGCACCGCGGCGCAACGCCCAAAACGGGCCAGCGTGGCACGGCACCCCTCGGCGGCAAGCCCACCGCCAAGGGAAAGCCCTTCAGCGCACCCAAGTTCGGAGGCGCGCCCAACAAGGCAGCCAATGCCCACGCCCGCAACCGCGCCGCCCAGGGGCGCCAAGGCGCGAACCGGCATTAACGCGGACCCATAACGGCATCGGGCGCCGCCGCGAACCATCTCGCAGCGATGCCCGAAATCCGGCTCCAGCCACACGGGCGAGCGATCAGGCACCCGGCTCGCCGTCCTCGCGCTTGCCACGCAACGCACGCTCGGCGCCCTTGTGTGCTCCGAAGTATGCGGCGATGCATACCAGAGCGATCGGGACGATCCACTGCAGCAGAATCACTACCAGCGAAACCGACAGCTCGGCCGTACCAATACCTGTCATTGCACTCTCCTTTCGTCAGGGCAGCCTGCTGAGCCAACGCAAAGTGGGCATCATACATGTCTGTGAAACGCACGCCACAGCAACCATACGTTGATGGCGAGCACCAGCACGAGCAACGTGATGGAGCAGTACATAAACGCCGGGGCCGTGTCGTAGAACATCGAGCCGTCGCCCTCGAGCGCACTCGTTCCCATGACCGCTGCCACGCACGTCAGCGACACCATGCCAAACGCCATACTCAAAAAGATGGGCACCTCGGCACGTTTGACCCGATACAGGACCAACGGGACCACCACAGCCAGGATACCGAAGCCCAAAGACCCATACGTGAGCATCGTGCTCTCCTTTCAGTCACACGCCTTTGCGCTTGCATACCCAAAGCCGCCAATTAAACATGATTGCCCCTCCATTCAAACGGCCCACGCGTAAGAGACGCGTCGAAGAAAAGCCCACGGGCTGCACTGAGTGGTTTGCTACAACTGAAACATCATGTACGCTGGAGGCGCATTCCGGCTCCCCATAAAACACGGACAACGCAAAACCATCGAACCTGATGGCAAGGTTCGCTTGCCATCACGTAAGATTTCCCGTACCCACCAAGGCGAAAGCCCCCGAATCCTACCGCTCGACGTCCAGACTCCTAAGAACATCTTCGCAACCAACAAGATATGCCTCCATGTCCCTGTCACTCTCTGCAACCATGTCAGCATCCTTTAGTTCGCGCAATTCCATGCTTTCCCCGACCCCCTCATGGACCATACAAGTAGGATTGCCGTCGGCAGCAATCTTGGCGAATGGCGACACTACAAGCGTCCATGCATCGCCCACCACACGATTATGAGGAGCGCGGTTGAGGAACAGCACGTACTCCTCGTCTTCGCGCATTGGAGTAGAGCCGAACTGGTATGCGTCGACTGCAACCAGACACCTCGTTCCACCCCAATCTCTCAGGGAAACGGGCTCATACACATCAATTGATACTCCTTGAAGGCAATCGTCTCCGCGCAACACCTCCATAACTCGCATTTCCGAGGCAAATGCCTTGTAACGATAGATAGAAGAAGCCTTTTTCTGAACACGAGCGACAAGCTCAGCATTGCTTAACGCTTGCGCCGTGCTAGCATCGCCCATCCCTTTCGCGTATTGCTCAAACCGTTCCTGTGAATAGGGCGCCACTTCATACGGCAGCCCATCCATCGTCTCGGGATGGGCGGACACGTCGCCGTAGCTTATGCGCGTAACGACCCCAATCACAAGTGCCGCGACCAGCATAAGCCCCCACGCAAACACCCATCGGGACACAGACCTCGGTCTCATTGCTCTACACCTCCCGTATCCGTCCATCGCCCATGATGAACTGGACATCGGCAATGCGATCGAGCTCCTCACGATCGTGAGACACCACGATAATCGTAGTCCCTCGGTCGCGTTCCTCAATCAGAACTTGTCGAATCGCCTCTTGCCCATCCTCGTCCAGAGCGTTGGTGGGCTCATCCAGCAACAACAAGCGGGGAGCATCCATGAGCGCCTGAGCAAGGTTCAATCGTTGCTTCATGCCCAAGCTAAAGCTCTTAATTCGTCGCAGATCATCGGGGTCGAGCCCCATGCGAGTGAGAGCGGACCTGAGATGATTCTCTCTCGGCCTGCCACGCAACGACGAAAGCAGCGTGAGCATCTCAAGCCCTGTGAACTCGTCCCAAAGCTCAAGGGGTTCGACCATGAATCCAATCCCCACCGGAAAATCGCCTCGCGCATCCAGCTTCTCGCCAAACACCTCGATCGATCCCTCATCGATGGAAATCAGTCCTGCAATCGCCCGCAAAAGCATCGTCTTGCCCGACCCGTTGTGCCCGCGAATTCCACTCACGCGCGCGAGGGGGAACGACGCGCTCACACCATCGAGCACACGGTTGCCCTTGATGGTCTTCGACACTGCGGAAACACGGACCCCGACGCGGCTCGCCTTGCGCCCTTCCACACCAGTATCCATAGCAACCTCCATTACGCTTTCGGCTCAAACGAAACGTTAGGCCTTGCTTAAGCCCCTGCCGCAGTCAAGATAGTCAACCTTACCCGCAGCCAGCCAAAGCAAGACGCCCAAAACCAGCGATAACGACACAAGCACTCCAGCTTGGACAACGATCGCCGCCCAACCGGCGCCGTCCGGGACAATTGCCAAGCTCCATCCAATCGGCGGGAGCCCTCCGCCCACAACATTCATGGCCATGAAATCCCACATCCCATACAAAATGCCCGTCAGGCAAGAGAACGCCGAGGAATGGAATGCCAACATAGCAAGAAAGCTCACCATGCCGGCATTGGCCAACACAACGCCTTGGAGAACCAAGTCGACGGGACGCAGCGCCTCCCACATGGGAATCGTCCCGAACCGCCAAAACAGAACAATGAGGGAAGTCACCTGTAGCAAAACGCTCATGAGCAGACCGGTCAGCACGCAATCTGCGCATATGCGCAGCGCCACACGCGAGCGGCTCCCCAAAGCCAAAGCGCATTGGGGCGAAGAATACAACTTGAGCGAGCGCATCTGGCCGACGCAAAACAGCGGAATAAACAGAAACGTGGCAAAATCGACAGCGTTCATCGAGAGATACGAATCGAAAAGCGAATCTGCAGCATGGGAAGGCCTGCCAAGCACCGTCATCTGCAAAAGACGACATACGAGAGCTGCCGCCAAGGTGCCACATGTACTTCTATTTCTTTTGACATGAACGTACAGCCATGAAATCATAGCAACACATCCCTCCCACGCTTACACGCCACGGCCATGAGGCACACCGACGGAATCAAACAAAGGCAGGGTGTCGCAATAAAACGAAAAACGCTGATTACCTGATCGTTCAGCTTGGGATACATCACATAAAAGTGCAGAAGATTGCCAAGGCGCGGAACCACTAACGGAAGCACCACGAACGCCGCCAATGAGATGGCGGCAGGCACGATCAGCGCCAACTTATTCCGGCGCATGAACATTCCCAGCGAGCACGACAGTAGCGCCGATGCCCCCGCCCAAAACGCAGCGCCACAGGTAAAAATCATGTTGTATGCATAGGGCGAACTATTCCAAATCCCAGCGAACAGCCCTCCCGGCGTTCGGAGATCGAGGTACATAGGCATCCCCAAATAGCCCTCAAACGCCCCCTCCACAGGAAAGGCAACGAGCGCAAGCACCTGTAGGAGTACCAGTGCCACAAACGTCAGCAAAAACGCTCCGATAAAGCTCGTTATCCCATAGGCGAGTACGCAGGTTGTCACAGATGTTCGCGAAGCCAACAGACAGGCAGCACCAGACCGCAAGTCCTGTCGGGCGGCATCCGCAAAGACCAGCGCTGCGGCGACGGGCATTACAAAGAACAGGTACACACGTGAGGCGTTCACCTGCATTGCGTCCATGTTCCACGCCCATGCATAGGCTGCCGAGGGCAATTCACCCACGTCTGCGCCATAGAACTTGAAGCACGTTTCGCCAAAGGCGATAAGACAGCACAGCAGGGTTACCGTAATTGCAATCCTGCATTCAGCCCGTCTGAACATACGGAGGAATAGCACCTTAAGCAGAGCCGGCATGGGCATTTTGCACCTCCCGCAAAGCCGCGGTCTCCCCTATCTCATGATACGGAAGGGGGAGACCGCGAAGATCAAGCAGAGAAGGAAACGGTTCGTCAAATCGGTTAACAGAACTTAGAAGCTCACGTAACCACTGATGTAATTGGGATCTTGCCAACCATCCGTGCAACCACGCAAATAAACATTACCAGAATTGCGGTTGTAATATGACAAGGTATATTGATTGTTACCCGTCACCAAAACGGAGTCGGTCAATCGCGTTCCAACGCTGGGAGCATCACACCATAACCAGCACTTTCGCGTACCGCCGCTGCTGACGCTCACACTAGCAGAAGCAGATCCACTGGTACGAGTACCCGCTTGGACGGTAACATTTTCTTGGAAGCCGGGCAGCGTGTAGCCGAAATTATGGGACGAAGCGTATGCCGCCCCACTGAAGCCACATGCCAAGGCCACGCACACGCCGAGCAGCGCAACCTTTGCCTTAAGGCTCTTGAATACCTTCATGGGAACCTCCTTACTCCCTTCTCGGCCTATATTTACTAATATCTTCTTAATATATAATATTGTCTATACTATACGGGCAGACGGTTGTATATCCCCGGCAAACGGACAGGAACCTCGACAGCCCCCTTGGTTTATCACATGGGAAATGCACGGGACGAAAATCCCTATAACATTGTCAAGCATGGGGAACATCCACAGTTGTTCCACATTCGGCAATCGGTTAGTTCTGACTTTGCACTGATTGCCACTCATGGAAAATATGCTTAGTCCTCGGGCAACGCGCCAAACGTCTCGACATACTCTTCGTCATCCATCCAGTCGATGATGTCGCCTGGTTTGCAGTGCAGAGCCTCACACATCGCCTCAAGTGTTGAGAAACGAATACCTTTGAGGCGACCGGTCTTGATACGGGAGATGTTAACGGGAGAGATGCCGACTTTCTCGGCAAGCTCAAGGGAGGACATCTTCCGATCTGCCATAACACGGTCGAGTCGCATGACGATGGGCATTCGGCTGTCCTCCCTTTGAACGCTTTTAAATGGATATCACAGGATGTTATCGGAATCCTCCTGCAGTTTCCTGCCGTACTCAAAAACACCAGCCAGTGCGAAGAACATGATCGATGTGGCAAGCGTCATGAGGTTTAGACTGGGACCGACTGACATGGGGCCGACTGCGCCTTCGAGCAAAGCGGGAACCTCAATGGAAGGAGCGAATAGATCCAGCACAACGCGAAGTGCAAAGCAGATGGCAATCGTCAGCATTCTTTGGCTCTGCTTCCGGGAGAAGAACTCCTTGGAAACGATTGCGGCGCGCACCAACCTCACGAAAACCAAAAGCGGGATAATCACAAACGAGACAGTGATAAGTTGATTAAGAACAAAGGCGAAAAGATGACTGCCCATTTTCGCATCCAACAAGGCAGCAATACCCGTCACCATATTGACGGCGGAGAAGAGCGCGACTGCGATCAGAACGAAGCAGATCAGTCTAAGCAAAAGCGGCATCTTGCCAACAGGTAACTGGCTCATTGCACGTTTCCAAATCCTTAATACCCCACATGAATACCGAAAATATCTTTACAGGCGGTCATCGTAACGCCCTGCGCTTCAATAGTGAACAGCATTTTACCCTTCCTATCCTTGAATATGATTTATGAACGCCTCGACCGTCCGCTCGATTGCGCTGCGGTAGTACGCGCAATACGGGTCGCGCTCGGTCATGCAGCCGTGCTCATCATATGCCCGAGCCCTGCATCCACCTCCACAGAAGTATCGGTTTTCGCACGATGAGCAGCCCTCGATTTCCTCCGCCGAAGGCAAGGTGAACTGAGAAAGATTATCCGCAATCGCAGCTGCGTCATCGGTGAACGCATTGCCCAGAGCGAACTCGGGTTTATGAAGCATGTGGCAGGGATACACCGTTCCGTCCGAAGCAACGCTCACCGAGTTCTTGCCGGCACCACAGCAGGTGCGAACGGACAGTGCCCGCATGGGATTGAAGGCGTCGTCAATCGACACGGCATCGCCCTTGCTCGCCACCTCGACCATGATTTCCGCAAGCTCGGCAAGACAAGAATCGTCGGGCATGAGGTCGCCCAAGTCTGCATGCGTGCCGCTCAACAGGCTAAAGCCAACCGTGCATCCCAATTGTTTTGACAACTCGACGTAAGCGGGGACATCCTGAACGTTGCGCGCATGCAGCGTGGGCAGCATATGCGCGTGGATTCCCGCAGACTGGATGCGTTTAACGGTGTCGACAAGCACCTCGAACAGCTGCTCTCCCCTGATGAGCGCAAGGGCATCCGGGCTCGCGCCGTCGAAGGAGACAGAAACCACGTCGACGTTGCCCACGAGCTTCGCGAGCATCTCGTCACCGCAATGCGTGCCGTTGGTCAGAACAGTTATGCTCGTCATCCCCTGCTCGCGCGCATGCTGCGCGATTTCCGGCAGATCTTCGCGCAAGAACGGCTCGCCGCCCGAAATCACCAAGCGCGTGACACCCAGGCAGGCAAGGACGTCAATCGCGTGGCACAGATCATCAAGACTCGGGTCGACAGCTCGGTTGCGATTGCAGTCGGCCGAGTAGCACCCAACACACGAGAGGTTGCAGGTATTCGACACATGGAGATAGGCGGACGCGAGGTGGTTGCACCCACCCGCTTCAGCCTCTTCCGTAAACCCATGACCAGCAAGATGAGCCACGAGCTCCTTGCATCCAGCGGGAACCTCATCCATGGCGACTTCACGCTCCAACATAGCGTCGCACAGCTCAGCCCCTTCCGGCGTGAGGCCCACAAGGGCGCCGGAAGCCGTGTTGCCGATTACGGGAATGCCCCGCATATCAAAGCGAACGATGTGGGAGGCAAGTCGCATAATCACCTTCCATGCCATAGGATACTTCGTTCTTAATATAGAGCGTTGTGTTCTATATGCAAGAGCTCTTCGGTAGGCGGAAATAACATGGAACTGCTTCCCGCCGAACCTTTGCCTAGAGGGCTATCGAAGCAATTCACGGCACAGATGCAATCAAACCTTGTCGATATACTATTCTTGGTATGCATACTTTTGCAGATATACTAATCTGCATACTTTTGCATGAGGAGGAGTCCATGGACACGATGCCGATTGTCACGCCGCGCCAAGCCGGAATCTACGTACGCCGCTCCCGCGAGAGCCAGGGTCTTACGCGCGCCCGGCTCGCTGCGGCGGCGGGCGTGTCCGAGCGCTTGTTGGCATCCCTCGAGCTCGGCGACGCCACCGGCATCCGCCTCGACAAGCTCCTCGCCGTCTTCGGCGCGCTCGGCATCGGCCTCGCCGCGCAAGGCGATGACATCGGGCGCAACGTGATCGCCACAGGCGAAAAGCAAAATCATGCAATCAATCCCAGCACTAGCAGCTCCCCAATCATTCAAGCCAGAAATCGAACCAGGGCCGCACAACGCCGTCCACGCACCGATACGTCGAAATCACCAGCCGACTACGATTCCGTCTTTGACGATTTTTTGAAACATCAAGGTATAGATGATGTGGCAACGTCTTTTGTTGCAAGGAGGTAAGCCATGCCTGCACGGTCTCTCAAGGTCATCGTCTGCAACGACATAGCAGGAACCCTCGAACAGAATGCTCATGGTGCCATTAGCTTTAGTTATGACGAAGGCTATTCCGGAATACCCCTCTCGAGCTCCATGCCCATAAGCAACAGAAGCTATGACCAAAAAACCGTTCTCCCTTACCTGTTCGGGCTCCTTCCTGACAGCGAGCAGCAGCGCCGCGCCATTGCAGCCGAATACGAAGTAAGGCCCAATAATCCGCTTGCGCTTTTGGAACACATCGGTCTCGACTGTCCGGGAGGGGTTCAATTTTACAGGGAAGAGGACCTCAGCGCGGCACGCAGACGCAAAGGCTCTTACCTCCCGCTGAGCGACCAGGCAATCGCAGCACGCCTTGCCAGCATTAGGCAGGATGGCGATTCCTCGTGGATGGGAGGCGAAGAAAGTTGGTCTCTAGGAGGCAATCAGGGCAAGTTCGCATTGGGCCTACATGACGGCATATGGTGCGAGTGCCAGGGATCCGCTCGCACGACCCACATTTTCAAAAACGGCGTCATAGGATTTAAGTTTCAGGCCCTCAACGAGTACATTTGCATGGCGACCTCCAAGCGCTGCGGTGTCGCAACTTCCGATGTTGAATATCGCCTCTTCGAAGATGAACCGGCCTTAATCGTCACTCGCTACGACCGTGCCCGCCGCTCCAACGGCAACGTCGTCCGGCTGCACCAAGAAGACTTTTGCCAAGCTTTGGGAATAATGCCAAACCAGAAGTACACCTCAGATGGCGGTCCGACCACACGCGATGCGCTGGCCCTGCTATGCAGCACCAATCGCGCTCACTTCAATCTTTTGGTTTTCACGCAAATCCTGTTCTTCAACTGCCTTATTGGGGCCCCCGATGCCCACGCCAAGAACTATTCGCTGCTTCTCGGACCCGATAACGACAGGATCATAGCTCCCATGTACGATGTGGCGTCCGGGCTGGCCTACGAGAATCTGCGCCGCAAGGGGCGACTTGCCATGGCGGTCGGCGGGGAGAACCGCTTCGGTCGCGTGGGCTCGGGGGCTATCCACCGCTACATGGGCGGCAACGACCCCGCGCTCGCCGCGATGCTCGAAAAAGCCGAGTTTACGGAAGACTCTTGCACGGCGATTATGGCCGATCTTGCCCAGGAGATTCCCGTGAGCATGGCAGAGGTATTCGACGAGGCCGAAGCGAAGGGCATTCCGGGCGCCGGCGAACTGCGCGAGCGCATGCTCGGCGCCGTGTGCGAGAACTGCGCCAAGACGCTTGCGCTTCTATAGTGGGCTGCCTCCTTTACCAGGGCCGGTGCTGACGGCAGAAGCCCGCGCGGCGGCATCGTCGGTTGGCAGAACGTCACCCAGAATCGCATCGTCATCCGCCGGCGCCCCGTCCTCCTCGTCGTCCTCGGCCACCTCGACCTCAGGCAGGGCGTCCGAGACGTGCCAGGCGCGCTCGAACATGGCGATGCCTCCGGCAAGCAAGCCCCCAAAGACTGCGAACACGATGGGCGTGGGCAGCACGTTGACCATGGGAGCCAACGGCGCGACGAGATAGGACGAGGCGTTGAGGGCGAAGTGCAGCAGCATGGCGTACCCGAGCTTGCCCGTTCGCCAGAAGACCCAGCCCTGTAGGATGCCCAGGGCGAAGGCATAGCTCCCCTGGATGATGTTCATGTGGAGGACGCCGAACGCGAGCGCCTGCAACACGTTGGCGACCCAAAACGCGCGCACGGAGACGGTCCTGCGACGAGCGCGGTGGCGAGGGTCCCAACCGGGGCTCACGGCGCGCATCGCGTACTCGAGCATGACGCCGCGGCACACGATCTCCTCGTTGAGCGGCGCGAGGATGACCGTCGAGATCACCTGGATAATCGCGAACACCCCGACGGCGGAATCCTCCATGAGCTCGGCGTACTCCGCCATCGTCTCGGGGAAGAACAGCTCGACAAAACCGAGGATGCCGCTCACGAAAAACTGGGCGGCGAAGCCGACGAGCAGCAGGGAGGCGATCGTCTTCATGACGGGGGCGCCTGCGGAAGCGCCCGCCCCGCGGCGCCCGGCGAACGAGCCGAGCCGGACGCGCCGCCACCAGAGCCCGAAGATCGCGGCAGCGATGAGCTGCGATACCGCCATGACCACCTGGATGCCGTTGTCGAACAACGCGTCGCCGACTTCGGTGCCCGCGCCGCCGACCGCGAAGCTGATGGAGACGATGACCGTCCCCCCTATCAGCGACACGACGATTTGCAGCAGGAGATACAGGGCGAGCACGCCGACCATGGCGAGAGTCCACTTGACGAAATGAAGCGCACGGGAGGTGCCCGGCGCGGCGGGCGCCCCCGACGATGGCGCCGGCGTTCGCACGCGCACGTCACGCTCGTATCCCGCGGGAGGCGTCGGGCCTCCGAGACGCCCGCCCTCAATCGAACGGTCGCAAGACGGCAGGCAGCCCTTGGCAGGGTCAATGCCACTCTGGGTGTCCGAACTGCTCTGGGACGAATCCATGAGGCCCTCCTTACGCGTGCGCTCAAGTTTCCCATGACTGTACCACAGGGCGATTCAGAAGCTTGCGACCGCTCTCCCCTTGCACGCTAGGCGCGGTTGGCGCGCAGCTGAACGGCGCGAGCGTAGGTGCGGGATCGCTGCCGTTGAAGCCGCCGATGGCCATCACGGGCAACTCGCTCGCGAGCTGATAGCCCGCTGCGTTTTGCGAGCCCGTCGTCGCGGCGGCCCAACGGTACCCGGAGGCGTTCTCAAGCAGCAGGCTCACAAGCTCGTCACTCGTATCGCCGCCACCGAGCAGACCTCCCGCTCCGTCCTGGCCGGATGCGCCACTTTGACCGCCGGGCTCACCCTCACCCGAGGGGCCAGCCGTCGGCAATGAGCTGTGATGTCCCGAGGCGATGGTCTCCGCCGTCCACGCAAACGGACCGGCTAGGCACGCCAACACACCAAGACCCACGCCAACCGCAGTGAGCCATCGGCGCACCTCGGCGGCGAACAGTATCGCCATGGCGGGACGTACCCACCAATCTCCTCGATTTACCCATGCGCTCCAACAATATCCCCGACGATGTCGCTGCACTCATCGCGGCGGCGCCGGCGATGCCGCCCAAAACGCCGAAGACGAACAAAACCTCGCCCGTGCCCTCGCGACCATCCTCGAGCACAGCGAGCAGCATCATCAGCGGCGTGGGCCTTGCGCTTGTGTACGCATTGGTAGCGTGCCTTTCGGGCATGGCGATCAAGCCCACAGCGGAAAGTTACGCCAAGCAGCGGCGGTTCGTCACCGATGCAAGCCACGAACCCAAGACCCCGCTCTCCGTCATAAACGCCAACACCGAGGTCATAGAGATGACCGACGGTGAGAGCGAATGGACCAAAGGCATCCACGAGCAGGTCGCACGCATGGCTCAGCTCACCGAACGCCTCGTCTTTTTGGCGAAAATGGACGAGGGCGGCGAGCTCGATATGGAGGATTGCGATCTCTCCGAACTGGCAAAGCGCGCCATCGCCGAGGCGCACCATGGCAAGGCCCTGTGCACGACCAACGGCGTCGACACCATCACGTTCGGCATCGTACTGCGCCCCTAGCGCCGCCGACGCGAGCCCTATGCCCGCGTGCGCTCGATCTCGACGGAAACGGTGCGCAGCGGCAAACCCACCGGCGCCCAGGGCTTCTCGAGCTTGACGCGCACGCCGTACGCGCCCGGGTAACGGTCGAGCAACATGGCGGCAACGCTTTCGGCCGCCGTCTCGATGAGTTTGAAGGTATGCACACGCATGAACTCGTCGATGGCATGAGCCGCCTCGCCGTAATGAATCGACACGGAAAGGTCATCGGTCTCCCCCGCACGACGCGTATCGGTATAGAGCGTCACGCTCACCACGAACTTCTGGCCGAGCTTGTTCTCCTCGGGAAAGACGCCGTGGTTGGCGAACACCTCGAGCCCCTCGATGGCGATTTTGTCGAGTGTATGCAGCTGCTCCGGGTCCAGGCGCGCGAGCTGCGTGCGCGTGGCGGGAAGGCCGGCCTCGCGTCGGGCAAGCGTACCGCGGTCGTCGACGATGTTCTCGGGCAGATGTTTCATATCCATGGTGTGCTCCTCACGTTTCCACGCACTTATATATCTATCGAAAGGTTCTTGCGCTCGTCTGGCCAATAGCAGGTGTCGCGGACGCGGCAGGCGTAGCAGGCGCGCGAACGGTTGTCGGCTTCTTTGATGAGATGGGCGAGTGACTCCGCCCCTTCGCCGCGACGCGTCCCGCTCGCATGACGCGCACTGCCCATGTACCCCCGGTCGTCAGCTTCACCCGTAGGGACCTCTGCAGCCCGCGGTGCGACAACGACCTCCCCGTCCGCGCACGCACCCCGATGTCCGGAGACGGCGGCAAGGATGACAGCCCGCTCATCGGCGTCGAATCGAAGGCCATCGGGCAAGCTGTCTAGGATGTCGGCGGCTATCCGTGCGCCCGCGACGTCGTGGTCCTCGCCCGTCGCGTACTGCTCAGAGCGGCCGAGGTCGTGCAGGAGGGCGGCGGCGTAGACGACCTCGCGGTCAAAGCCGAGCCCACGCTCGAGATTGAAAATCCAAGCGATGCGCGCGACGTCCAGCAGGTGCGTCATACCATGTTTGCAAAACTCCCGCGTTTGCTCGGCATCCTCGATGCGCCTCATGTGCCCGCGGAATGCGAAGCTATCTTCTATCGCATGAACACGTCGCATGTTCGTCTCCATCAATCGCCAGCTGTTTAGCTGTTGTACCCAATCCATGCACAAAGCGGCGTGAACGGCTTTGGTAAAACGAAACACCACCGCACCGCCCAATTCCTACCAGTCACCGAAGAAGCCCCAACCAAGCGCCACAATTCCTACAAATCTCGCTAGCATAGGCATTCGTGAGGTCTTGCCCCATTGCGTCACGGCACGTCCCCACGGGAAAGGAAGGGCCATGGGACTACGTTCTTGGATTAAGAGGCACATCGGGCACCATGATGCTCCGCAGACTTCGCGGGCGCAGCAGGCCCCCGCGTCCGTCGAAGCACCACAATCCGCAGCCGAGGCAGCGTCGAGCACGCAGGCGCAGGATGCGTGGGAACCGGTTCCCGCATACCTGCCGGTCGATGCCCGCGAACACGCACACGCATGTGTTATCGCATCGGCCATTGCCGCGGGGGACCACCCCGCGAGCGAATTTCGCGTCAAACGCGTGCTGATTGCGAATCCGGAGCACCGCACGGTCTCGATCATCGCCACGGCGCTCGCCGCCGGTGCGCTCGAGCAAAGCTCGTTCACGGTCAAGAACATCTACAAGATGAAAGAGGAGGGCAGCCATGCTGCGTAAATTCAAGATCTCAATCGATGGGACCCAGTATTTGGTGGAGATGGAGGAGGTCGGCGCCCCGACCCCGACCCCGGCGGACGCCGCACCGGCGCCTGTTCCCGTCGCAGCCCCCGCACCTGCGCCCGCACCGGCTCCGGCTCCAACGCCCGAGCCCGCTCCTGTAGCCCCCGCCCCCGCTCCGGCCGGCGCCTTCTCTCAGACCGCACCCATGCCTGGCACCATCCTCGACATCCACGTGCACGTTGGCGATACCGTCGCCGCCAACCAGCCCATCATGATCCTCGAGGCCATGAAGATGGAGAACGAGGTCGTCGCCGAGCAGGCGGGCACCATCGCTTCCATCAACGTCGAAAAGGGCGCCATGGTGAACCCGGGCGACACGCTCTTCACCCTCGCCTAAGTACACCCCGACGCGCCGCCGCCAAGGCGGCGCTTTCTTCCAGAAAGAGGCACTATGGAAATCCTACTCGACGGCGTGCAGGCGCTCATCGCCGAGCCGGGACGCATCGCGATGATCCTCATCGGCTGCGTCCTCATGTACTTGGGCATCAAGAAGGAGTACGAGCCCACGCTGCTCGTGCCCATGGGACTCGGCACCATCCTGGTGAACATTCCCGCATCCGGCGTCCTCATGACCGGCACCGAGCCCGGACCGTTCCAGATCCTGTTCGACGCCGGCATCGAGACCGAGCTGTTCCCGCTGCTGCTGTTCATCGGCATCGGCGCCATGATCGACTTCGGCCCGCTGCTCGCCAACCCGTTCCTGCTGCTATTCGGCGCGGCCGCGCAGTTCGGCATCTTCTTCGTGACCATCGTGGCCACGGGCGTGTTCGGCTTCGACATCGCCGACGCCGCCTCCGCGGGCATCATCGCCGCCGCGGACGGCCCCACCTCGATCTTCGTGGCCAACTCGCTCGGTTCGAAGTACATGGGCGCGATCATGGTCGCGGCGTACTCCTACATGGCGCTCGTCCCCATCATCCAGCCCATCGCCATCAAGGCCTGCACCACCAAGAAGGAGCGCGCCATCCGCATGACCTACCGCCCCGGCCAGGTTTCGCAGACGGCCAAGATCCTCTTCCCCGTCACCATCTGCGTGGTCGCCGGCCTCATCGCCCCGGTGTCCCTGCCGCTCGTGGGCTTCCTCATGTTCGGCAACCTCCTGCGCGAGTGCGGCGTGCTCAACTCGCTTTCCGCCTCCGCCCAAAACGAGCTCGTGAACCTCATCTCCATCCTTTTGGGCCTGTGCGTCTCCGTGAAGATGGAGTACAGCGAGTTCCTGCAATTCGACACGCTCATCATCATGGGCCTCGGCCTCATCGGCTTCATCATGGACTCCGTGGGCGGCGTCATGTTCGCCAAGCTCCTGAACCTGTTCCGCAAGGAGAAGATCAACCCCATGGTGGGCGCCGCGGGCATCTCCGCGTTCCCCATGGCCTCGCGCGTGGTGCAAAAGCTCGCCACTGAGGAGGATCCCGGCAACTTCATCCTCATGCAGGCCGCTGCCGCCAACGTCGCCGGTCAGATCGCCTCGGTCGTCGCCGGCGGTCTCGTCCTCGGCCTTTTGCTCTAGAAAGGGGTGCTGGTAATGACCAATCTCATCGCATCGCTCGGACTTTCCACCGACCTGTCCCTCGCCATCCAGATCCTCATCTTAGGCTGGGGCGGCATCTTCATCGTCATGTTCGTCATCTACGTGATCTCGCTCGCCCTCGCCCGACTCTTCCCGCCGTCGAAGGAGGCCTAGCATGACCCGCAAGATCCGCTTCATGGAGACCGTCCTGCGCGACGGCCAGCAAAGTCAGATCGCCACGCGCATGCCCATCGAGGACATGCTCCCCATCCTGGAAACCCTCGACGAGTGCGGCTTCGAGTCGCTCGAGGTCTGGGGCGGTGCCACCTTCGACAGCTGTCTACGCTATCTCAACGAAGATCCCTGGGAGCGCCTGCGCACCATCCGCGCCCACGTCAAGAACACCAAGCTCCAGATGCTGCTGCGCGGCCAAAACCTGCTCGGCTACCGCAACTACGCCGACGACGTGGTCGAGGCCCTGGTCAAGAAGTCGGTGGAGAACGGCATCGACGTCATCCGCATCTTCGACGCGCTGAACGACACCCGTAACCTCCAGACCTCCATCCGCGCCGCCAAGGAGGCGGGCGGCGAGGTCCAGGCCGCCATCTCCTACACCACCAGCGACGTGCACACCGTGCGCTACTTCGTGAGCCTCGCCAACGAGATGGCCCGCGCCGGCGCCGACTCCATTTGCATCAAGGACATGGCCGGCGTCCTCACGCCCGACGTCGCCTTCGAGCTCGTGAGCGAGATCAAGGCCTCCTGCGACCTGCCGCTGCAGGTGCACACGCACGGCACCGCCGGCATCGCCCAGATGACCTACCTCAAGGCCGTCGAGGCGGGCGCCGACATCATCGACACCTGCTCCTCCCCCTTCGCGGAGGGCACGAGCCAGCCCGCCACCGAGTCCATGGCCATCGCGCTGGAGGCCCTCGGCTACAAGACCGGCCTGGACATCGAGAAGCTCGAGGCCGTGGCAGCGCACTTCCTGCCCATCCGCAACCGCTTTTTGGACGAGGGTGGCCTGAACCCCAAGGTCATGGCCGTCGAGCCCAAGGCGCTGCTGTACAAGGTCCCCGGCGGCATGCTCTCCAATCTGCTTGCCAACCTGAAGGACATGCATGTGGAGGACAAGTACGCCGAGGTGCTCGCCGAGGTCCCGCGCGTCCGCGCCGACCTGGGCTACCCGCCGCTCGTGACCCCGCTGTCCCAGATGGTGGGCTCCCAGGCGCTCATGAACGTCATCTCCGGCGAGCGCTACAAAGTCGTTCCCGCCGAGATCAAGGACTACGTGCGCGGTCAATACGGCCGTCCGCCCGTGACCATCTCAGAGAAGATCCGCCGCCAGATCATCGGCGACGACGAGGTCATCACCTGCCGCCCGGCCGACCTGATCGAACCCGCGATGCCGCGCCTGCGCGAGGAGATCTCGCAGTACGCCCGCTCGGAGGAGGATGTGTTGTCCTACGCCCTGTTCCCCGAGCAGGCACGCGACTTCCTCGGCCGCCGCGAGGACCCGTTCTACGACGTCCCCGTGCAGGAGGTCAACGTTTCCATCGACGTGGCATAGGGGGCTCCGGACAGTCAGGCCGGCTCCCGGCCCGACGTCAAGCTCCCGGCCCGATATCCTGCTCGGCCGCCACCATGAACGCACAGCGCCCGCGGCACGCAACGCCGCGGGCGCTTTTTGCGGGCCGAGATCGGTTCGGCAAGGACGGCGTGAGCCCGAGGATCGACGGACTGGAAACGACGTCTCTGACCCCGCAAACTCCCTCATGGAGACCACGCTTGGACACGTGCCTCGTCGCCGTAAACCGCCGAGACGGAGCTGGCCCCTCGTCTCCGACCTTAAGGCACTCGGGCTACTCGCCCATGAGCGAGAGCGGACGAATCGAGACATCCGCCGCATCATAGCCGGCAACCGAACCGTCCCGCTGCGCGACGAGCGCGCGGCCATACCCGTCGACTCCCAAAAACGTCCCCTGCGCTCGCTCCTCGCCGTCGATGGCATATACGCGCACCCGCTGTCCCACAAAGGCAAGGCAAGCGTTATAAGGTGCCAGAAGGGGTGCCAGAGGACCTTCGGCGCCGCCGCGAACGGGGTCTTCCGCCCATCGGGCAATGTCATATCCCGGAACGCGCACACCAGGCCTCCCCGACCCGCGGTACGCCGCGGTTTTCCCGTAAGCGGCCTCCCAATCCGAGGCGGCATCCAAGATGCGCTTTCGAACGAGCTCTGCCAGGTCCTCGAGCGACGGAGGCGTCATGCCCGGTGCGAGCTCGTCCAACAAGCCCGTCGGATGCAGCGCGGCAATGCTCCCCGATCGCGTCGATACGACGGGGGCTTCCATGTTCACCCCAATACCGCACACCGCGAAAACGTCCTCGCCCGTTGCGACAAGTTCGGTCAGGATACCAGCGAGCTTGTGATTACCTACCACGATGTCGTTTGGCCATTTGAGTCGAGCACGGGGACATCCCACCTCGCGAAGTGCCCCCAGGGCGCCCAAGGCGCAGGCAACGGGCAGGGCGGGCAGGGCCTCGCCCGGGACTTCGGGACGGATGAGGACGGATAGGTACAAGCCACCCTCGGGCGACGCCCAGTCGTGCGAGCGCTGCCCGCGTCCCGCAGTTTGGACGAGTGCCCTGAGCGCGGCACCATGGGGCGCACCCACGCGGCCGCGCCTCTTCATCTCGGCGTTCGTCGAGGGCACTTCAGAGCGCAGTTCGATCGGTTCTAGACTGTCCATAAGGCCCCGCCATCTTCCTCCCCGCTGACGGCCGGTAGACCTCCCACGGATGCCCGGCCAACTGGTAGCACAACTCGACAAAACTTCGCGAAATCGGGGGGTTTTTCCTAGTTATGCTACCATCCGCACGCCAGCCGGTGTCATCTCCCCAACATGCGGAAGAAACGCTCTTCCCACTGCGCGGCCTCGACGCCGGACTCGGCACATACGCCACGACGGGCAAGCGTGGTGGTCTTGGTGCCGGGCTTCTGCACGCCGCGCATGGTCATGCACAGGTGCTCGGCCTCGATGAGCACGATGGCCCCGGCACAGTCGAGATTGTCCATGAGGGCGTCGGCAATCTGGCCGGTGAGCTGCTCTTGCAGCTGAAGTCGGCGGGCGAACACTTCGACCGTGCGTGCAAGTTTGGAAAGCCCCGCCACGCGCCCATTCGGAATATACCCGATGGTCACCGTGCCGTAAAAGGGCAGCAGATGATGTTCGCACAGGGAGTAGAACGGGATATCGCGCTCTATGACGAGGCCGCTCTCGGTAACGGAAAAGGTCTTAGATAGATGCGCGGCCGCGCTTTGATCCATGCCGCCCGCGAGCTCGGCGTACATGCGTGCAACTCGATCGGGCGTCTCGAGGAGCCCTTCACGCGTCGGGTCCTCGCCAATGCCCTCGAGCAGCAGGCGAACCGCCTCGCACACCTTATCTTGATCGACCATGTTTCACTCACTTTCCGCAGATAATATCGACAATCGTACCACGCGCCGGAAGACACGAGCCGCACCATGCGGCCTCTACACCCAATGCTGTGGGTAGCGCTCCCAATAGCCCGAGTAGGTTGACGCATCGGGCGCGAAGTCGATTTGACAGAGTTTGAATACCACGTCAATGCCCTTGGGCTGCCAGTGCTCTCGATACGAATAGCGATATGTCATGCCACAGTGCTCCATCACGCGACCAGATGCCGGGTTGAGCTCATCGTGCGTCGCCGTGACGAATGGATAGCCCGCTCGGCGAGCCTCACCGAGCATCGCTCGCACCGCCTCGGTCGCGAAACCTTGGCTCTGCGCATCGCGAGCCAGGGCGTACCCCATATCATATGCGTCGCCCTCAGCGTCGATGCTCACGAAGCCGAGCAACTCGCCCGCCTCTACGCGGCCGCGCTTGCGGCAAATCGCGCAATGCATGTCGAGCGGCAGCCCATCCGAGCGGCGTTCGTCCGCGTCGGCCGCGCGATACCATCGCAGGTAATTCTCCTCAAGATAGCTCGCCGTATCTGCCACACTCCCGTGCACGGCGTACGGCAAGAAACGATTCACCTGCGCATCGCTCATCATGGGGAACAGCGCCGACGCGTCCGCCTCGGTAAAGCGACGCAGCACGAGCCTATCTGTCTCCAACGTTCGCATCGTCTCCCCTTTCCCGTGCGCCACATGCCGTGGTGACACACATCAAACGCCACCGACTGCCGCGATGCCGTGACCACCGCGCGGCCCATCCCGTCCTCGCCGACCGCGCCTACATCGAATGCGCTGCGTACACCTCGGCGTCCCTCCACAGACGCACAGCGTCCGCGGGGGCCTCCCCCGCAGCGAGCGCGGCGAGCGTGGCGGGCATGTCGATGATGCGCTGGTTGGACGAACCGCGAAAACGCAGCGTGATGTCGTGCAGGTCTTGGACGAAGGGGCCATCCACCAGCACGTCGATGCAGGCAAGCAAGCGGTCGGTGAACTCCGTATGGTGTCGCCCACCCGCCACGAGCTCGCGGTCCCATGTGTCGCCTGTAAAGCACCAGATGGTCTTGCCGCAGCTGCGCGGGAACTCCTTGCGAACGCGCTCCACGAACTCGACCAGGCCCTCTTGGTTCTCGGGCTCCATGGGCTCGCCGCCCAACAGCGTCAGCCCGTCCACGTAATCGGGGCGCAGGCTCCCGATGATCTCGTCGGCCACCTCGGCCGTGAAGGGCTTGCCCGCGGCGAAGTTCCACGCCACCTCGTTAAAGCAATTCTTACACCCACGGCGGCACCCGCTCACAAACAGCGTCGTACGAACCCCCTCGCCGTTGGCGATATCGAAATGCTTGATCTCTGCGTAGTTCATAACGCCGCCCCTCCGGCCCATCGGGATCGCCCTCTACAGATGCAGCACGCGATCGCGGATCTCCTCCGTGCGGCCCTGGTTCCAGAACTGCGTGCCGATGTAGCCGCAGGTGCGGCGGGCGACATTCAGCGTCTCCTGGTTGCGATTGCCGCAATGCGGGCACTCCCACACCAGCTTGCCGTCGTCCTCGACGATCTTGATCTCGCCGTCGTAGCCGCACTCCTGGCAGTAGTCGCTCTTGGTGTTGAGCTCCGCGTACATGATGTTGTCGTAGATGTACTGCATGACGCGGATGACCGCCTTGAGGTTGTCCTGCATGTTGGGCACCTCGACGTAGGAGATGGCGCCGCCCGGGGACAGGCGCTGGAACTGGCTCTCGAAC
Source organism: Collinsella sp. AF08-23 (assembly GCF_003479805.1). Classification (GTDB taxonomy): domain Bacteria; phylum Actinomycetota; class Coriobacteriia; order Coriobacteriales; family Coriobacteriaceae; genus Collinsella. Next base: position 41,005 of record NZ_QUHV01000009.1, read on the forward strand.
TTGAGCTTGTCGAAGGCGTCGATCTCCTCCGAGACATGGACGTGGTAGCTGTTGGTGATGTAGCCCTTGTCCGTCACGCCGGGGATGATGCCGAAGCGGCGCTGCAGGCACTTGGAGAACTTGTAGGTGGTCGACTCCAGCGGGGTGCCGTAGATGGAGTAGTCGATGTCCTCCGCGGCCTTCCACTCGTTGCACTTGTCGTTCATGCGCTGCATGACCGCCATGGCGAACGGCGTGCCCTTCTCATCGGTGTGGCTGGCGCCCGTCATGAACTTCACGCACTCGTACAGGCCGGCATAGCCGAGGCTGATGGTCGAGTAGCCGCCAAAAAGCAGCTTGTCGATCTTCTCGCCCTTGTCCAGGCGCGCCAGAGCACCGTACTGCCACAAAATGGGCGCGGCGTCGGACAGGGTGCCCAGAAGGCGCTCATGGCGGCAGCGCAGGGCGCGATGACACAGCTCCAGACGCTCATCGAAGATTTCCCAAAACTTGTCCATGTCGCCCTGCGAGGAGAGCGCGACGTCGGGCAGGTTGATGGTCACGACGCCCTGGTTGAAGCGACCATAGTACTTGGGCTTGCCGGGCTCGTAGTTCTTGGCGCGGGCCACGTTGTCATACCCGTTGCCGGAGCGATCGGGCGTGAGGAAGCTGCGGCAGCCCATGCAGGTGTAGCAATCGCCGTTGCCCTCGGTCTCACCCTTTGAGAGCTTGAACTCGCGCATCTTCTTCTCGGAGATGTAATCGGGCACCATGCGCTTGGCGGTGCACTTGGCCGCGAGCTGGGTCAGGTAGAAGTACTCGGAGCCCTCGCGGACGTTATCCTCCTCGAGGACGTAGATGAGCTTGGGGAACGCGGGGGTGACCCACACGCCCGCCTCGTTCTTCACGCCCTCGTAGCGCTGGCGCAGGGTCTCCTCGATGATCATGGCAAGATCGCGCTTCTCGGCCTCGCTGCGGGCCTCATTGAGGTACATGAACACCGTCACAAAGGGCGCCTGGCCGTTGGTGGTCATGAGGGTGACGACCTGATACTGGATGGTCTGCACGCCACGGCGGATCTCATCGCGCAGGCGGGTCTCCACGACCTCGGACACCTTCTCCTCGGGGGCATCCACGCCAAGCTCGACGAGCTCCGCCTCGACCTGACGACGGATCTTCTGACGGCTGACCTCGACGAACGGTGCGAGGTGCGTGAGCGAGATGGACTGGCCGCCATACTGACAGGAGGCGACCTGGGCGATGATCTGCGTGGCGATATTGCAGGCGGTGGAGAAGCTGTGGGGGCGCTCAATGAGCGTGCCGGAAATGACCGTGCCGTTCTGCAGCATGTCCTCAAGGTTCACGAGGTCGCAGTTATGCATATGCTGGGCGAAGTAATCGGAGTCGTGGAAGTGGATGATGCCCTCGTTGTGGGCCTCAACGACCTCGGCGGGAAGCAGGACGCGCTGCGTGAGGTCCTTGGAAACCTCACCGGCCATGTAATCGCGCTGCACCGAATTGACGGTCGGGTTCTTGTTGGAGTTCTCCTGCTTGACTTCCTCGTTGTTGCACTCGATGAGTGACAGGATCTTGTCGTCGGTGGTGTTCTTCTGGCGCTTGAGGCCCTGCACGTAACGGTAGATGATGTAACGACGGGCGACTTCGAAGCGGTCGAGGGCCATAAGCTCATCCTCGACCATGTCCTGGATCTCCTCGACGGAGACCGTGTGGCCGGCCTCTTCGCAGCGGTCGGCGACGTTTTCCGCGGCGTAGCGAACCTGACGATCGGTGAGGCGCTCACTGCTCTTGACCTCACTGTTGGCGCCGTTGATGGCGTTGATGATCTTCTGGAGGTCAAACGTGACCTCGGAACCGCTGCGCTTGATGATCTTCATGTGACTCCTCCGCGACCCAAGCTTGCTCGTGACTTCGTTACGGGATAGGAAAGCCCCGGCCCCACGCATTTGCATATGGCAGCGGGGTCGAGGCTCATCATTGCCTTTCACAAGTATGATACGGCATTTTGTCATCAATATCTGGTGACATCCGTAAACGGAATCACTATATGTTGTGTTTTAGCAGGTCAACAGCAATGTGCTTTTTTTACCTCTCATTCACAGTTGCAAAAATCGCACGCTTAGTAGAAGAGGGCTCACCCTCCCCCACCTGCATTGATGCCAAAATGCGCGCGGGAGCCGCAACCGAGGTGTCCACAAGTTCTCCGCCAGTCGCCGACAAGTGGAACAAGAGACCCTCACCATAACCGCAGGAAGCCTATATGTTGTGATTGAGCGTATGAACTTGCAATTAGACTCATGCTGAAAAAAGGGCACCTCGTTGGATGCCCTTCTTAAACCATATGGAGGCGAAGCCCGGATTCGAACCGGGGGTAAAGGCTTTGCAGGCCTCTGCCTTACCACTTGGCCACTTCGCCTTATATGCAAAGGGCCGATTGAAATCGGCCCTGGCGCATATAATGGAGCGGACAACGGGGCTCGAACCCGCGACCCCAACCTTGGCAAGGTTGTGCTCTACCAACTGAGCCATGTCCGCTTATGGTGGGCGATACAAGATTTGAACTTGTGACCCCTACCGTGTCAAGGTAGTGCTCTCCCCCTGAGCTAATCGCCCAACTCAGGTGCGCATCAGCGCGGGGATTAATATAGCCCAGATACGAGCGTTCGGTCAACAACTTTTTCCATCTTTTTTAAAATTGTTTGAAACAGCAGTCTAATCTCGGGTTTTACGCAGATTACCGCGCACCGATCTCGAGGAGGATGCCTGCGACTCACGCAAGCCAACGAGCCCTGCGGCAAGAACTCGTCGCCGCGGCACCGGTGCGGACTTGTCGCGGCGTGCCCGTGAGGACAGGCGGTCGCTGTCTGGACGACCCCAAGGATCACCCCAGCAGCGTAAACAATCATGAAAAATGACTTGCACATTATCGTCTGATTGCGTATAGTACTTTCTCGCAAGCGGACATGGCTCAGTTGGTAGAGCACAACCTTGCCAAGGTTGGGGTCGCGGGTTCGAGCCCCGTTGTCCGCTCCATCGTTTGTAAAGAGCCGATTGAAGAATCGGCTCTATTCATTCGGCGGCTTGGCCAAGTGGTAAGGCAGAGGCCTGCAAAGCCTTTACCCCCGGTTCGAATCCGGGAGCCGCCTCCATATGATTTGATTGAGGGCATCCTTTGGGGTGCCCTTTTCCGTACCAGACCATGCTCGTCAAGAGGGGTCATTGCCCAGGCGCCAAAACAAAACCAGTGGCAACGAATGCGATCCCCGCCCCGCCGCAGGAGCATCAAGCGATCATCTTGATAAGGCGCACCTGCGTGCCAGGCGCGTCGACGCGACGGCGCACGTCGACGCTATCGACCAACATGCGCATGAGTCGGATGCCGCGACCGCGCTCTCGACTCTCTGGAGGTTCCTCGCCGTCCGCGATCTCGAATCCGCACCCGCAATCACGCACCTCGATCACCACGCGGTCGGTGTAGGCGATCACCGTCATGGTGCTCCCCTTGCCGCCGCAGGCATGATCGTAGGCATTCGACAGCGCTTCGCCCGCCGCCAAAGCGGTGTCGAAGCAGTCATCGCGCGACAGCGGCAGGCCACCCAGCAACTCAGCGATGCGGTGCCGGTACATGCCCAGGTTCTCGACGCCGGGTCGAATGGCGAGCGTTTTGCTCCACAGGGGCGGCGCATCGGGCGCAAGCACCGGAATAGGCGGCTTTTCTGCGGCCGAAACATGCAGGGCGTCCAGCAGGCGGGCGATCTGGAGAAAGCGAACCACCTGGGGAGAGGTGTTCACCAGCGAGAGCAGCCCTTCGCGATCGAATAGCGTCCGCGCGCGCACGAGCAGGAACGCCAGCCCCGTCGAGTCGATGAAACTCACATTCTGGCAGTTCACCAGAATGCGCCGTACCCCGTTTTCGATGAGGGCATCGACCTGCTCACGCAGGCGCGGTACCGAAGCGATATCGATATCGCCCGCCGGGGCGATTACGGCTATGTCATTCCACTCGTTCATGTTGCTATGGTTCCCCGTTCACCGTCCACCGATACCCTCGCACGCAAACGCATCAGACGCCGCGCCGGTCGAACCTCAACGCCACGAGGGCGATATCGTCATCGAGTGCCGAACCCGTAAATGCATCGAGCTCATCCAGAACCTGTGCGCACAGGCCTTCAACGCCCTCAGCAGCGGCACGAAGCAGCACCTCACGCAAACGAGCCTCGCCAAAGAACTCGCCTGCAGCATCGCGGGCCTCGATGGCACCGTCGGTGTACATAAAGAGAATGTCCCCGGGGTTAAACGAGAAGGTACCGTTCTCGTACACCATACTCGAGAAGGCGCCCACCACACCCGACTGGACGCTCAGCAACTCCGCCTCCACGCCATCGGCCTCGTTGGCCTTCACGAGCATGGTGGGGGGATGGCCGGCCGAACAATACGTCGCGCGCCCATGGCGCAGATCGAGCTTTGCGATGAACATGGTCACGAAGGTCTCCACGCGCGAGAAACTCATGAGCATGCGGTTGAGCGACCGCGCCATACGCGCCGGGCTCGCCCCCTCCCAGGCATATGCGGTGAGTGCCGTCTTGACGAGCGCGGACATCGACGCAGCCTCCACGCCCTTTCCCGACACATCGCCCAAAATCATCACGGCGCGATCGTCGGGCAGGCGGATGAGGGTGTAGAAGTCGCCCCCCACGAGCGCTTGGCGCGTGGCGGAAGAATACAGCGAATCCGAGGTGATGCCCGGAACAACCCCAAGGTCGTTGCGCATGCCAGCCTGCAAGGTCTGGGCAATGCGACGCTCGCTCTTCTGCTGCACGGCCCCGTCCATGATGAGCTCGAAGTCATGCGCGAGATGCGTCAGGTAATCGAACTCCATATCGTCCACGGGTTCTTGGGAATCATCACGTAGCAACAAGAATCGACGGGGCGGGAGGACGGCGGCGAACGGGCCGTCGTCTTCGACAAATGCGCCCTCGTCTTGCTCGCGACCCATATCCACGAAAACGCCCTGGCACGGAAGGCCGTGACGCTCAAGCCACTCACCGACCCAGGTGATGCGGTCCACACGCGCCAAGCGAATCTGCTTGGGAGGCTCGGGCGCCGCGAGGGCACCCGCCTCGTCACCAAGCAGGTCGGCCGATGCGGGAGCGCCCACTCGGGCAGCGGGAGTCGTCACCGAGAAAAACATTTCCTCAACGTCGCAGGGAAGGTCCATGCGGCTTCCGCCATCAAAGTCAATCACGTAGGCACCGCGCTCCACATCATGTAACACGGGCAAAAGGTGGCAAGACAACTGCTCAGTGACTTCGCTTGTCATCTCGGTCCATGCCGCAATGGGGTCCTTTCCGTTCGCGTACAAAAGCTCGCGAATTCGACTAAGCGAGCGCGTGAGGGACGAGGTGCGCGCGGCACGCAGACTGCTCACCACCCCCATCAACTCAATGGACAGATAATCGCATATGACCTCGAGAACACGGACGTCGTAGATGCGCGGATTGCACGGGCGCGTCCAGCCGAGCTCAACAACGCCCAAAACCTGCGTTCCAAAGTACACGGGGACCGCAATCATGGTCTTGAATGGAGGCATGTCCTGCAGGCGCACGTTGTGCCGCACACGGGCATCGAGGTCATAAAAGGCGCCGGGTGCCGTAGGGTCTGCGGGATCGACGGGCACCAGCGACAGTCGGCAGGCTCGTTGCTCGCGTAGGACGTGGGTGGGCACACCCGCGCCATAGGGAATGAAATCGGGTACATACCTGGCCGCAATGCCTCGGCTCACACCGCGCAGCTTGAAGCCGCCACCCTCGGCAAAGTAGATGGTCGTTCCCGCCGCATCGAGCGTGTCGGCCATGCGGTTGAGCACCGTGTCCAGCAACGTCGACATATCGCTGGAGCCCACCGTGGACATGATGACCGACAGCGTGCCCGAGAGGCGTTTATTGGCGGCTTGGAGCTCAGAAAGCAGGCGCTGCGTCTTGCGATCGTGGGCGTACTGCTCCTCGAGGCTGCGGATGGCGACCACATATCGATGCGCATGGCAGTCGCCCTTCTCCGTCTCGATGAGCTCAAGCGCACGTACGCGTACGGGGATGAAGGAGCCGTCGGGCAATTTGAGCATCAGCGTGTTCTCTTCGCCATCGGACGAAAAAGGCATCTTGTGACCGGCGGCTCGCTCAAATCCCGAACTGTAGAGCAGGTCTTTGATGTCGGCGCCGACGACTTGGGAGCGGCTCATCTTCTGGAGGACGAGAAACTGGCGGTTGACATGGCGTACCGCGCCGTCGGCATCACAGATAGCGACGGCGTCACTCGTCACCTCGACCAAACGGGCGACGTCGCTCAATTCCTCGTTGTGCATATGTTCCATGCGCCACCTCCGCCGTACCAACATAACGCGGACGCGCGAGGGGGCTGCCGGCGAATCGCACGGCCGCGTGCGATATATAGCAAAAACGCGAACCCAAACCGGGCTCGCGTTTCACATGCGTGGTGTCGGAGGCGGGACTTGAACCCGCATGACCGAAATGTGGTCACTAGCACCTCAAGCTAGCGCGTCTGCCAATTCCGCCACTCCGACGTTTGCTTTCGCGTTACCGCGTCTGCAACGAGGAAGATAGTACCCCGAGTCCCATCATTCGCGCAAGCCCCTTTTTCAAAAAAGTTTTGCGAAAGGGCCTGCAGAAGACTTCCTTGCAAGAAGTACCTGCAAAGATCCCTCTGAACGCAGGTGAGAGGCGGGGCCTGGCAGTAAGAAAGATCCGCCCTTCCCCGCTGGGGATTTAGGGCTAGACGAGCTCTACGGAACCAAGATCGACGAGCCCGTTCGGCAAGACATTCGCCATCTGCACGCGATCAGATGCGACCTTGGCATACGCCGGATGCACCAGGGGGATCATCGGCATCGCCTCGGACGCAAGGACAAGGGCCTCCCTTGCGCGCTCGGTACGCTCCGTCGCGTCGCGCTGCTCGGCCATGGTGGTGAGGGCGGCGGTGAGCGCATCATCTTCGTATCCCGCCCATGAGCCTCGCTCAGACGTGGTGCCAAGCAACTGGGACACCACCGTGTCGATTGTGGCAGCCGCCGGGTCGAACGTGACGAGGCAGCACGCACAATCGCCCTTATCAAGGCTTTCGGCGAGGTCTTCCGCTGCCAGCGCAGCGGTCTTCACCGTCAGCCCCAAGTCGGACAAATCGCTCGCGATTTGGTCGGCGATGCGCCCCTGCACGCCCCCCTCGCGATACGTTAGGGTGAAATCGAGATTCAGCGGCTCCGCCGTCATCTCTGGAGCGTCTTTTGACTCTTCGGCAGAACCCATGGTCTGCTGGGCCTCGTCCTCCCGCTCCTGCGCGCTCAGCCCCTCTATGAGCTCCAGAGCCCGGTCAGCATCAAACGCGCACGCCTCCCACGACACCGCCTCGCCCACGCATGGGGCAACCGGGCTCATGGCGGAAGCGGCGCTGTAATTGAGCACCTTCTTGCAAAGGGCTTCGCGGTCGATACCGCAGGAAATCGCACGGCGAAAGACGGCGTTGTCGAACGGGGCCACACGCGTGTTGCACACCATGTACGTCAACCCGGCTTCAGGCCCCTGAACGAACCGCTCGCCCGGTTTCATGATCCCCACGCTCGACGAAATGCCGCGCGCATCTTCGGCATCCTTCAACTGGTCAACGGGCACATCGCAGATATCGAGGACACCCGCCTGGAAATGGTTGTATGCGGCAACGGTGTCGTCATGAATGGCGAGTAGGACGCCATCCACCAAGCTCGCACCATATGCGCACTCGTCAAAGCGCGTGAGCCGAATGTCGCCCTTTCCCTTCCACGGGCGGTCTAACATGAACGGTCCATTGCCCATGGGCTGTTCCGAAAACATAACGGGATTGTCCTCCGCACTCGCGGGAACAGGACCGAGAGCTGGATGCGAGACAATCGAGGCGAAGGCTGCATGCGGCTCGGTAAGCGACACGGTAAGCGTGAGGTCGTCAGGACAGCGCAAACCGACCAATTCCGAGGCCCGGCCGCCAGACAGGGCATCATACCCATCGATGGCGGAAAGCAAGGATCCCCAGCGGCTACGAGGGCCCTCGCCACCATTCTCCTTGTGTGTCCGATCCTCATCCGTATCGTCGGACATCGGCTTGACCAAACGCTCCCACGCCCGCTTGAAGCAAGAGGCCGTGACGGATTCACCATTGTGGAACGTCGCACCTTCGACAAGGCTGAAGGTGAACGTGCGCGCGTCATCGGAAGCGGTAATGCTGCGGGCTGCAGCGGGTGTCGCCACGCCGTCCACAATGCGCGTGAGGGGGCAAAAAAGCGCATGAAGCACCTGGAGGCCAAACCGATCGGAGACGAGCAGGGGGTCGATTGCCGAGGGCTTGCCGATACGACACGTCACCCATGAGGGCGGGACGTCATCACTTGAGCCCGCATCGCCACCCTCAACCTGGCTGCACCCGCTTAGTCCAAGCCCCATCACACCGCATGCCGCAGCGCCTAGGAATGCACGCCTGTCGATCATCTCGGCCCCTTCCCGGATCTATTGCACAGATGCACTTTCATCCCACCACTCTAAAGCAAAACCCGCGCAACCCCAACCGAGCAGTGACCATCCCAGCAAAGTCCCCTCATGCATGAGACTTTTCTCGTCCACGCTCGCGACTAAGTACGGACAGCCCTCGCGTTTCACATCCAAGCGTACATTCCGCAGAAAGCCCGCCAAAGGCGGGCTTTCGAGGACGTTTGATCGGTTGGCGTCATGAGGGCTGAGGGGCCCTTACAGGTCGATGTACGACTCCTTGATGGGGAACGGCGTCGCATAATGACAAGCACAGAAGTGGCCCGCGCCGATTTCACGGAACTCGGGCACTTCCTCGGCACATCTGCCCTGCGCGATCGGGCAACGCGTGTGGAAACGGCAACCGCTCGGCGGGTCGATCGGACTCGGCGGATCACCGGCAAGAATGATGCGCTTGCGGCTCTTCTGCACGTCCGGATCGGGGACCGGCACGGCGGAGAGCAGCGACTGCGTATACGGATGGTTCGGTTCGGCGTACAGACTCTTCCAGTCGGACAGCTCGACCATCTTACCGAGGTACATGACGGCGACGCGATCGGAAATGTGCTGAACGACGGAAAGGTCGTGGGCAATGAACAGATAGGCGGTACCGTACTGCTGCTGAAGGTCCTTCAGCAAGTTCAGAACCTGGGCCTGAATGGAGACGTCGAGCGCGGAAACGGGCTCGTCACAGATGATCAGCTTCGGACGCAGAATGAACGAGCGGGCGATACCGACGCGCTGACGCTGGCCACCAGAGAACTCATGCGGATATCGGTTAATGTGCTCGGGATTGAGGCCAACGACGTCGAGCAGCTCGCGAACGCGATCCATGCGCTCCTCGGGCGTACCGATGCCATGGATGACCATGGGCTCGGAAACAATCTCGCCGATCGTCATACGCGGATTGAGCGATGCATACGGATCCTGGAAGATGAACTGCATGTCGCGGCGCATATCCTTGAGCTCGGCCTTGTTCATCTTGGAGATATCTTTGCCCTCAAAGTACACCTTGCCGGACGTCGGCGGGTCGAGGTGCATGATGGCGCGGCCGGTGGTGGACTTACCGCAACCGGATTCGCCCACTAGACCGAAGGTCTCGCCAGCGCGGATCTCGAACGAGACGTCATTCACCGCAGAGACGACCTTCTTGGAGAACCTACCGCCCAGGAAACCGGAGCCGGTGGGGAACTCCTTCGTGAGGTGCTCAACCTTGAGCAGCGGAGTATTGTTGTCTGCCATTTAGGCCTCGCCTCCCTTCGAAGCTGCGACATCCACGTTATCGGGAATCGCGGTCGGCATGGTCCCGCGGGAGCGGGAGGTGTCGGGTGCGAACTTCTTCACGAAGGCATCATCATCGGCGTAATGACACTCGGAGTAATGGCCGTTGTCCATGACGAACTTCTTGGGGCGTTCCTTGTGGCAGAGCTCCGTGGCATACGGGCAACGAGGCGCGAACGCGCAACCCTGCGGCAGGTTGACGAGCGACGGTGGATTGCCGTGAATTGGCGTAAGCGGCTTCTTCTCGTCGGTAGCCTGCTCGGGAATGGAGCGAATGAGGCCCCAGGTGTAGGGGTGGCGGCTCTCGTAAAAGATCTCGTCGGCAGTGCCGAACTCCACGGGGTGACCTGCGTACATGACCATGATCTTGTCGGCCATGTCGGCGACGACGCCCAGGTCGTGGGTGATCATGATGATGGCGTTACCGTTCTTCTCCTGCATCTCCTGCATAAGTTCGATAATCTGCGCCTGGATGGTCACATCGAGGGCCGTAGTGGGCTCGTCGGCAATCAGGATGTCGGGATCGCAGGCGAGAGCCATGGCGATCATGACGCGCTGGCGCATGCCGCCGGAGAACTGGTGCGGATACTCGTTCACGCGCTTCTCGGGCTCAGGGATGCCCACGAGGTCGAGCAGCTCAGTGGCGCGCTTGAGCGCCTCCTGCTTGGAGTAGCCGCGGTGCAGACGAAGGCCCTCCCCCACCTGACGACCGATCTTGTAAACCGGGTTGAGCGAGGTCATGGGGTCCTGGAAGATCATCGCAATGTCATTGCCGCGGACGTGCTGCATCTCCTCCTCAGACATATTGAGGAGGTCGCGACCGCGATAGGTCACGGAACCGCCCTCGATCTTACCGGGAGGCATGGAGATGAGGCCCATGATGGTCATGGCGGTCACGGACTTGCCGGAGCCGGATTCGCCCACCACGCCGAGCGTCTCGCCGCGATCGAGCGTGTAGCTCACGCCGTCAACGGCATGCACGACGCCGTCCTCGGTGTGGAAGTACATCTTCAGGTCGTCGACCTCGAGCAGATGCTGGCCCTCGGGGATCGGCTGCGTCTTGAGGTCCACGAAAGTATCGTTGTTCTTAGCCATGGTTTTACGCGTCCTTCATCTTCACGTCGAGAGCGTCACGCAGGCCGTCGCCGAGCAGCGTGAACGCGAGCACGGTGGTCAGGATGGCGATGCCGGGCATGATCATAAGCCACGGCTCGGTCTGCAGGTACTTCTGACCCTCCTGGATGAGGGTGCCCCACGACGGATCGGGCGGGACGACGCCGAGACCCAAGAAGGACAGGGCGGACTCGGTCAGGATGGCGCCACCGATGTTCATAGTGGCATAGACCACGATAGAAGCAACGGAGTTGGGGAAGATATGGCGGGCGATGATGCGCGCGTCGGAAGCGCCCATGGATCGGGCGGCATCCACGTAGTCGCTCTCCTTGACGGAGAGGATGGCGGAGCGGAACACGCGGGCGATCGAGGGCCAGCCAAGGATGCCGATGGCGATAAACACGTTCTGAATACCATTGCCGATGACCGCGATCATAGCGATGACGAACAGCGTGTAGGGGAACGCCAGGAAGATGTCGGCCAGACGCATGATGATGGTATCCCAGATGCCGCCGTAGTATGCGGCGAGTGCGCCCATGACCAGTCCGATGGCAGTGGAGATGCCCGTGGCGACGATACCGACGGTCAGCGAGATGCGCGCGCCGTAGATGACGCGGGAGAGCACATCGCGGCCAAGGGTGTCGGTGCCAAAAGGATGCTGGAGGGACGGTGCAAGGCGGGAGTTCATAACCATGGTGGCCGTGTCGGATGCGTTCGGATCGCCGAGCACACTCGGAACCCACAGGTCCGCGGTGACCGCGATGACGACGACGATGAGGATCCACACGATGGCGAACATCGCGAGCCTGTTCTTCCTCAGGCGCTTGAAGGCGTCACCCCACAGGGTGCGCGTGGGTTTGTCGGAGCCATTGGCAACGACATGGGCCTCGGCCGCGGCGGCGCGAACCTGCTCGCCCATTGTATTCATTGGGTACTGCACGTCTCTTGCCTCCTACTTATCGCTCTTGTTACCAAGGCGGATACGCGGATCGAGGAACGCGTAGCTCACGTCGACGATCAGGTTGATGATCATGACCACGATGACGATGACCGTGACGGCGCCCATGACGATGGGCCAGTCGCGGCGAGTGATAGCGGTGTACGTCATCTGGCCGATACCGGGCCAGTTGAAGACTGTCTCGGTCAGGATGGCACCGGCGAGCATCGCACCGAAGTCCATGCCCACATAGGTAACGACCGGGATCAGGGCGTTCTTGAGCGCGTGGTGGAAGATGATCGAGCGCTTGGAGAGGCCCTTGGCCTTGGCAGTGCGGATGTAGTCCTGGTTCATGACCTCGATCAGCTGCGAACGCATGATACGGGCCGTGTAGGCGGTGGATACCGCAGCCAACGTGATGGCGGGAAGGATGTAGTACATCCAGCCGGGGAACATCGGGCGCGGACCGGGGACGCCCGAGACGGGCAACGCAACGGCACCGCCGGTAGCGTCTTTAAGCCAGATGCCAAATATCAACTGGAGGAGCAGACCGAGCCAGAACGCGGGCATCGCCACGAGCATCGAGGTGGTGAGGGTCACGAGGATGTCCCAGAAGGAGTACCGCTTAATAGCCGAGATGATACCGGCGCCAATGCCCACAATTGCCTCGATGACGATGGCGACAACGGCGATCTGCACCGTGTAGGGATAGGCATCGAGAATCATGGTCGACACGTCGATGCCACGCTGGTAGGAACGGCCAAGGTCACCATGGAGCAGGCCGCTCAGATAAGTGAAGTAACGATCCCACATGGGGGTTTCGATGGTGTCACCGTTCTCGTCGAAAACGATGTCGCCGTTCTCGTCCGTCACGATTAAGCCGTGAGCGGCGCGGATGTTCATCTCGGTAACCGGGTCGAGCTTCTTCTCGCCGGCGATCAGCTTGATGGGATCGCCGGGCACGACATTCTGCATGATGAACAGAATGAGCGTGACGCCGAGGAAGACCGGGATGAACTGCAGGATTCGCTTGAGGATGTACCTGAGCACAGCGATACCCTCCCTAGTCTCTTGGACACTACACTTTGCTGCAGTATGTCGCAGCGTAAATTGCAATTATACGTCACCCGCTAAGGAATACTGCGGGGATTATGCGTAGATATACACGATCGATTCCGCACTTTGCAGCATTACCCGCCAAACAAAGGCAGGACACCGCTTGCGCGATGTCCTGCTGTTCATGCGCTATCGGGTTTTGATCCCGGTCGCTAGGCGATCTCAGCCGTCTCGAAGTGTGGGATGGTCTGAGCGTCGTAGTTGAAGTTCTTCATGCGCTCAGAGGCGACGTAGTTGTGAGCGTAGAACATGATCGGAATAACCGGCATATCCTCACCGATGAGAGCGCAGACCTTGCGGCAAGCTGCCTTACGCTCCTCCTCGTCCTGGATCTGACGGGCCTCTTCCATCATCTTGTCGACCTCAGGGTTGGAGTACTTCTCGTAGTTGTTGTCGGCACCCGTGTAGAAGTTCGGATACAGGAAGTTGTCCATGGTCGGATAGTCGGCAGTCCAACCAAGGCGGCCAAGGGAGAACTCGTCCTTGGAGAGGTTGTCGAGGTAGGTAGCCCACTCGACGGCGTCCTGCTTGACAGTGAAGCCAACGGCCTCAAGGTCGAGCTGGATGGTGGACATGAGATCCTCGTGACCACCGTCACCGTTGTAGTTCAGCGTAACCTCAAGACCGCGCTTGCCATCGGCGTCTGCGGTGTAGCCAGCGTCCTCGAGAATCTGCTTGGCCTGATCGGGATCGTACTTGCAGTACTGCCAGACATTCTCCTCCGAGTCGTCAATGGCGGTCGGCATGATGGAGGTGGCGGGTGTGCGGGAACCCTCGTACAGGGTGTCCACGATGTTCTGACGGTTGATGGCCAGGGAGAGGGCGCGGCGGACGTTCACGTCGGCGAGCACCGGATCCTGGGAGCACGGAATCATGAAGTAGGTGGAGAGCTCGACGCCCAACAGGCACTGCTTGCCCGGGGTGGAGGTGTAGCCGTCCTCGGACTTGCCGTACTTGTCCACATTGTCCTTGATCTGGCCCGTCGGGATCTGAGCGAAGTCGATGGTGCCGGCCTTGAACTCGTTGTAAGCGGTGTCCGGGTCCTTCTGGATGGAGCAGTACACGCCGTCGATCTTGGGGGCCTCGCCGTGATACTCGTCGAACTTCACGAGGTTGATGTACTGGTTGTGCTTCCAGGGCTCGTCCATCTTGAAGGGGCCGTTGCCGATCGGCTGCTCGAGGAAGGACTTCGGATCGTCCACGGCGGCCTGGGGAACCGGCACAAGGCCAGGGTGGCAGCACACGGCCGGGAAGTCGGCCATCGGAGCGGAAAGGGTGACCTCGAAGGTGAGCTCGTCCACGACCTTGAGACCGGTGAACTCATCGGTGTCGCCGGCGTTGAACTCGGCGTAACCCGCGACCGGGGCGAGGTGGTAGCAGATGTCGGACGGGGTCTCCATCTTGGGGGAGGCAACGCGCTTCCAGCCGCGGACGAAGGACTCGGCGTCGACGGCGTCACCGTTGTGGAACTTCATGCCCTCCTTGAGCTTGAAGGTGTAGACCAGACCATCCTCGGAGACGGTCGGGGCCTCGGCGGCACACACGGGCACAGCGGAGTTGGTGTCCCAGTCCCAGGTCATGAGGCCATCGAACATGGCGCGCGCGATAGCGGTGCCCTGATTCTCCTGAGCGTTGTACGGGTCGATGTAGGCGGGCTCGGAGAGATAGAAGCCCATCACGTTGTCGCCGGCGGGAGCCGCGGTGGTGCCGCTGCCCTCAGTGCCGCCACCGCCGCCGCAACCGGCGAGAGCAGCAAGGGCACCCGTGGCGAGGGCGCCGCCCACAAACGTACGACGACCCATCACGGGCTGGGTAAATTTGGTATCAGCCATGCCATCCTCCTTATAATGCAGGTTCACGGAACGCGGAGCCGGATATGCACCCCTTTGGTGCGACCGGAGGTGCGAACACGTATCGCATCCCGCTTGCTCTTCGCGAGACCGTTAGGCTGATCGGTCACGCGCGATGGTCAATACATTAGCGCACTTTTGCATAATGGAGTATGAGGTTTCTGGTAATCGGCGCACATTTTCTTTAGTTTGGCGAAGCATTTGCATGATAAACCGTACTTTAGTGCATAAAAGAACGATCAAATGGATATCTTTCGCCAACGTATTGTTTCAAGTGTGTAACACTTGATGCAGACATGCATAGGCTCCCGATCGCCCCATGACAAAGCCCGTCCGGATTCACTCCGAACGGGCCGATGCACGCAATGTGGTTGGTGGGCGTTTGGCCTACAGACCGACGATGCCCTGTGGGAAGAAGAACATGGCGAGCACGACGCAGGCGGCGAAGACGCAGGCCACAATCACGGTGAGCTTGTCGAGATTCTTCTCCATGACACCCGTGGCGGTGCTGGCGTTGTACAGAGAGCTGGCGATCATATCGGAGACGCCGGTGCCCTTGCCGGAATGCATGAGGACGAGCGCGATGAGCAGAAGCGTGGACAGCGCCCACACGCCAAAGAGGATGATCTGGAACGGACCCACGAGGACTCCTTCTAAGCTGAATTCACGTACAGCGGGTAATGGTACCACACTCCCCCTGTTCTTCCACGAAACTACAAATGGAGAGTAGGCGAGCGGACCTCGTGCGGGCCTTGTGAGGCCCTCGCAACCAAAAGCCCCCGGCCCTTTTGGTTGGCCACGCTTTCTCGCTGCCTATAAGGCGCACGCCAGCGCTTCGGCGATATTACCCCCACGGTAGGCGTTCGTTGCCGCACGCTCTGCTTCTTCGGTGGCGTTGAAGGCAATCGAAGTGCCTACCAGCTCGAACAGCGGGATGTCGGAACGGCTGTCGCCAATAGCCATGCAGGACGCAAGAGCTACGCCGCGCTTTTCACAGAGTTCACGCGCGTATGAGCACTTTCCCTCGCCCTCAAGCGCATGCGCCACGCCGCCCGTGTATACGCCATTCTCGACTTCCAGCTCCGAACCAACATAACCATCAAACCGAAAGCGCTTGCAGAAGTACTCCCCCACAATGCCCCAAGCAAGTGAAGCAATATGGGCCTCACCGCCAGCCGCATGAATCGCATCGACAGCTTGAGTGATGCCGTCCACAAGTGGCATGTCCTCGAGCATATCGAATAGCTCGCTGGCAGAGCGTCCCACATATCCCGCAGCGTCTATCCGGCAGACGTCGTCGTTTGTAATCTCGCCTCGCGCGCAAGCTGCCTCCGCCTCTTCCATGGTGTGCCCATGGCCGAGCAGATTTGCGAGATAGGCACCCGAGGTCACTCCCCTTGTAAGCGTCCCGTCGATGTCGAAGAAGACTATCCGATCCATGGAACCTCCCGGTTGGCCCAGATGCCAAGGCGTGCATACACACCCCGCGCCAACGAGCATCATGGTGTTTCCGTCCTTTTTCAAGCAGTATCATAGCGGCAAGAAAGACATCAAGAGGGGAGCACGCATGGCGGACTATCACCTTGTTATCTGAGAAGCGCACGGTGAAGACGCAGAGGCGCTGCTCTCCTGCTTGAAAACCGTGGGCGGAGAGACCGATAACCTCACGTTCGGCTCGGAATGTGTTGCCTCTTCCGTTGAGGCCGAGCGCGCATGAGGCACCCGAAAGCGTTTTACTCGTTGCGGTCGAGGAAGGCGAGGTCGTGGGCGACGGCAATCTTGCTGGCAGCACGCGCCCTCGCTTGGCTCATCGCGAGGAGCTCGGCATATCCGTACGGCGTTCGCATTGGCACCGTGGCATCGGGACGCGCCTGCTCAGAGCCCAACCAAAAGCCCCCGGCCCTTTTGGTTGCTGATAGGTCGCACAACTGCCCACATGGATCGCTCGAAGCGGGTTGTCAGAGTCCGCCAGGCAAACCTCGAACTTGGTACGGCGCACGTCGTCGGCAAGCGCCTTGTTGCGCGCAACCCATCCGCGCATGCGCTCGATATCCCCTTCGAGCTCGACTGCACGCTCTTTGTCGGACTTCCCCTCATGCTCCCAAGGAGCGTCCCACAGCTTCCATTCCGTCTCGTCCGTTTCCCAGCGGATGTGGTCAGCGATATCGCTTTCGATAAAATCACGCAGGATGGCCGTTTCGTTTCTCAATACGAGCATGAAACCTCCCCAACTAAAAGCCCCCGGCCCTTTTGGCTGGTTGGTACTTCACTCATCCAACAACGCGCTTGATGAGATAACGGCCCAGCCCGGTCAAACGCTCGATCTGCCGGTATGAAAGGCCAACCTCCTTCATTCTCCTCAAGATGCGATCGCGTTCGGGAACGGGCAGCGCGGCTACCGCTGACGGGTCCTTTCCCTCCGTCGCAATACGCGCGGCTTCCGCAAGCTCTGCCTGGTCCATCCGGCTACCCATACGCGGGTAGTACACGTCTGCCTTGCCGGCAGCGCTGAACTCCTCGAAGTGCTCGCGTCCGCCAATCGCCTCGAATAGAAATCGAGAATCCACCAGGCCGTCCCCTCTTGCATATTCAGAATAGCTGCTCCATCGATACTCATCTCGCCCGATTCCCAATGAACAGGGATTGTCGTGAATGTACCGAATTGCCTGGAGCATATATGCCTGGCTCTCAACCGGCTTGCTCAGAAACCTGCCTTGGAACACCGGGCCGATATGCCCGTTTCGGATGTTGAAATGCTGGGCATATCGCGAGTCAAGATAGTGAATCGCCCGAACGAGACCGTCCCCGCCGTCTTCAATCAGCAGGTGAGTGTGGTTGTCCATCAAGCACCATGCAAGCAACGAGATATCGTACTTTTTGATAGCCTGCCGTAAAAAATCAAGGTACATTCGACGATCCAGGTCATCGTTGAAGATAATCTGACGTCCTGCACCTCGCGTCATAACATGGTAGACGCCCGTACTCGAAAGCAATCGAGACGCTCTTGCCATAGCAACCCCTCCCCCATCGGCCCGCGTGTTCCACCTTGTACCCAATGCCTAAGAAAAAAGCTGCCACCTCGAACAGGTGACAGCTTTCCAACCAAAAGGGCCGGGGGCTTTTGGCGAGTCCGGCTACTCCTCGACAGCGAGCACGCGGCCGGTCATCTCGGCACTGGGCTCGAGGCCGGCCATGGTGAGCATGGTCGGGGCGATGTCGGACAGGCGACCATCCTCGATGCCGGTGAGCTTAGCGGTGTCGCTCACGATGATGAACGGCACGCGGTTGGTGGTGTGCGCGGTGAAGGGCTTCTTCTCGCCGTCAACCACGTCGTACATGTGGTCGGCGTTGCCGTGGTCGGCGGTGATGAGCGCGAAGCCACCCTTGGCCTGGATGGCCGGAATGACCTGGGACAGCGCGTGGTCCACGGCCTCGACAGCCTTAACGGCAGCCTCGAACACGCCGGTGTGGCCCACCATGTCGCAGTTGGCGAAGTTCACGATGTAGAAGTCGGCGCGATCCTCGTTGATGGCAGCGACGAGCTTCTCGGTGACCTCCGGGGCGCTCATCTCGGGCTTGAGGTCGTAGGTGGCGACCTTCGGCGAAGCCACGAGCACGCGCTCCTCACCGGCCTTGGGCTCCTCAATACCGCCGTTCAGGAAGAACGTCACGTGGGCGTACTTCTCGGTTTCGGCGGTGTGGAGCTGCTTAAGCCCATTGTCGGCAATGACGTCGGCCAGGACATTCTCGGGGAACGTCTTGGGGAAGGCGACCTCGACGTCGAACGTGGGGTCGTACTCAGTCATAGTCACAAAGTGAGAAAGGGCGATCTTCTCGCGCTCGAAGCCGTCGAACTCCGCATCGGTGAAGGCGCGGGTCATCTGACGGGCACGGTCGGGGCGGAAATTGAAGAAGATGACAGCATCGCCGGCGTGAATGCCCTCGTTGTGGCAGGCGAAGGGATCGACGAACTCGTCGCCGCGCGGATCCTTCTCGTAGAAGGCCTTGATGCCCTCGACCGGGTCGGCATCGGCGTCGCAAGCGTTCACGAGCACGTCATAGGCGCGCTCGATGCGCTCCCAGCGGTTGTCGCGGTCCATGGCCCAGTAACGGCCGGAGACGGTGGCGACGCGAGCATCGCAACCGGTCTTCTCGGACAACTCGCCCAGGAAGGCGACAAGCTCGGATACATAACCGGCGCCGGACTGCGGGTCGACATCGCGGCCATCCATGAAGCAGTGGATGCGCACGGTCTTAACGCCGCGCTCGGCGGCCATGGAGACGAGCGCCTCGCAGTGGCTCTGCATGGAGTGCACGCCACCAGGGCTCATAAGGCCCATGAGGTGCAGCGTCTTACCAGTAGCGGCAACGTCGTCCATGGCCTTGACGAAAACCTCGTTCTCCTTGATCGAGCCATCCTTGATGGCGTTGTTGATGCGGGAGAGCTCCTGGAACACGATGCGGCCGGCACCAATGTTGAGGTGGCCGACCTCGGAGTTGCCCATCTGGCCGTCGGGCAAGCCGACGTCCTCGCCAGAGGCGCCGAGGGTGGTATGCGGATACTTGGCGTACAGACCGTCGATGAACGGCGTGCTGGCAGCGCTCACGGCGTTGTTGGCTCCCTCGGGCGCAAGGCCGAAGCCGTCCATGATACACAGGAGTGCGGGAAGATGATGGTTAGCCATGGCTAATTATCCCCTTTTCAAAAGAGTGGGCCGCAGCGCGCTGCGCCACGGCCCGGGACCTAACGGGTGCTACTCCGCGGCCTTCACGACCATCGAAGCAAAGTCCTCGGCCACGAGGGACGCGCCACCCACGAGGGCGCCGTCCACATCGGGCTTGGCCACGAGCTCGGCGATATTGCCGGGCTTGGCGGAGCCGCCGTACAGAACGCGGATGCCTTCGGCGAGCTCGGCGCCGAAGATCTCGGCGAGAGCCTCACGCACGGCGCCGCAGACCTCCTGGGCATCATCGGCAGTGGCGGTCTTGCCGGTGCCGATGGCCCAAATGGGCTCGTAAGCGACAACGAGCTGGGAAGGATCGGTGACCTCGAGACCGGTCAAGCCAGCCTTCACCTGAGCCACCACGTGCTCAACATAGGTGCCGGACTCGCGGACCTCAAGGGGCTCGCCGCAGCAGAAGATCGGAACGATGCCACCGGCGATGAGCGCGGCGGCCTTCTTGTTCTGATCTTCGTCGGTCTCGTGGAAGCAGTCGCGACGCTCGGAGTGACCGATGATGCAGTACTGCACCGGAACGGACTTGAGCATGGCAACGGAGGTCTCACCGGTATAGGCACCCTTGGCCTCAAAGTAGACGTTCTGGGCACCGAGCTTGACAGCGGAGCCGTCAAGCTTGTGGGAGACGCAGCACAGATCGATCGTCGGGGGGCAGACGCACACCTCGACGCCCGCGGGAACCTCGGGCAGGGCCTCGACGAGGGCGGAGGCGAGAGCCTTGGCCTCCTCGCGGTCGTTGTTCATCTTCCAGTTGCCCGCAATAAAGGTGGTACGGTTACTCGGCATCGTTCAGAGCCTCCACTCCAGGAAGAGCCTTGCCCTCGACGAGCTCCATGGAAGCGCCACCACCGGTGGAGATCCAGCTCATCTTGTCGGCAAGGTCGAACTTGTTGACGGCCGCGACGGAATCGCCGCCACCGATGATGGACGTTCCACCGTTGTCCTTGAGCTCGGCAACAGCCTCGGCGACAGCCTGAGTGCCGTGGGCGAAGTTATCGAACTCGAAGACGCCCATGGGGCCGTTCCAGAACACGGTCTTGGCGCCCTTGATGGCCTCGGCGTACAGCGCCTCGGTCTTGGGTCCGATGTCCATGCCCATGCGGTCTTCGGGGATGGAGTCGGAAGCGACGACCTCGCCGGTAGCGTCCTCACCGAAGTGGTCGGCAACGACGTTGTCGATCGGAAGCAGAATCTGAACGCCCTTGTCCTCGGCCTTCTTGAGCATCTCGGCAGCGCGCTCGACCCAGTCCTCCTCTTTGAGGGAGGTACCGACGGTCTTGTAGCCCTTGGCCAGGAAGAAGGTGTAGGCCATGCCACCGCCGATGATCAGGGTGTCGGCAGAATCGATGAGGTGATCGAGCACGCCGATCTTAGAGGAGACCTTGGAGCCGCCGACGATAGCGACGAAGGGACGCTCGGGAGCGGCGAAGATGCCGGTCAGCGTGTCGACCTCCTTCTCGAGCAGGAAGCCAGCGACGGCGGGCAGGTAGGCGGCGGGGCCGACCACGGATCCCTGAGAGCGGTGAGCGGTACCAAAGGCGTCGAGCACGAAGACGTCACCGTAGGAGGCCAGGATCTTGGCGATCTCGGGGTCGTTCTTCTTCTCGCGCTTGTCAAAGCGGACGTTCTCGAGCACGAGAACCTTGCCGGCCTCGAGCGCCTCAACGGCAGCGGCGGCCTTCTCGCCATAGGTATCGGCAACGAAGGTCACGTCAAGACCGGAGAGCTCGGCGAGCTTGGCGGCAACGGGCTCGAGGGAGAACTCAGCCTGGAAGCCGGTGCCATCCGGACGGCCGAGGTGGCTCATGAGGATGACGCGAGCGTTGTGATCGACCAGGTACTTGATGGTCGGGAGAGCGGCCTGGATGCGGGTGGTGTCGCCCACGACGCCATCCTTGATCGGCACGTTGAAGTCGACGCGGACGAGGACGCGCTTGCCGTCGACGTCGATGTCGCGGACGGTCTTCTTAGTGAAAGCCATGTCCAATCCTTTCTGTATCGAGCAAGGGCGGTATCGCCTCTTGCAGGTAAAAAGGGCGCGACCCCGGGCATACGCCATGAGGCCGCGCCCTCCTATAGACGCTTGGTCTAGATGCGAGAGAAGCCGCTCAACTTAGGCGACGAACTTCTCGAAGTACTTGATGGTGCGGACCATCTGGGAGGTGTAGGAGTTCTCGTTGTCGTACCAAGAGACGACCTGCACCAGGGTCTGGCCGTTGCCCAGCGGGTTGCACATGGTCTGGGTGGCGTCGAAGATGGAGCCGTGGGTCTCGCCGATGATGTCGGTGGAGACGATGTCGTCCTCGTTGTAGGCGAAGGTCTCGGAGATGGTCTCGGCGTAAGCCTTCATAGCGGCGTTGACCTCATCGACGGTGACCTCCTTGTCAACAACGGCGTAGAGGTTGGTGAGGGAGCCGGTCGGCGTAGGAACGCGCTGAGCGGCACCGATGAGCTTGCCGTTGAGCTCGGGGAGAACGAGGCCGATGGCCTTGGCGGCACCGGTGCTGTTGGGGACGATGTTGACGGCGCAGGCGCGGCCACGACGCTTGTTGCCCTTGCGCTGCGGGCCGTCGAGCGGCATCTGGTCGCCGGTCCAGGCGTGAATGGTGGTCATGATGCCGGACACGATGGGAGCGAAGTCGTTCAGACCCTTGGCCATCGGGGCGAGGCAGTTGGTGGTGCAGGAAGCGGCGGAGATGATGTTGTCCTCAGCCGTGAGATCCTCGTGGTTCACGTTGTAGACGATGGTCGGGAGGTCGTTGCCCGCAGGAGCGGAGATGACGACCTTCTTGGCGCCAGCGTTGATGTGAGCCTGGGCCTTGGCCTTGGAGGTGTAGAAACCGGTGCACTCGAGCACGACGTCGACGTCGAGGTCGCCCCAAGGCAGGTTGTTAGCGTCAGCCTCGGCGTAGATCTTGATCTCCTTGCCGTCGACGATGATGGAGTCCTCGGTGGCCTCAACCTTGTGATCGCGGGAGTAGTTGCCCTGCGTGGAGTCGTACTTCAGCAGGTACGCGAGCATGTCGGGAGAGGTGAGGTCGTTGATGGCGACGATCTCGGAGCCCTCGTGACCGAACATCTGACGGAAGGCCAGACGACCGATACGACCGAAGCCGTTGATAGCAACCTTAACTGCCATGTGTGTCTCCTTTCATTGGACCTCCCGCGGGCTCCCTGCCCGCCGTTGAAGTCCGAAAACTAACCACTCACCAAATATAACCGTTTTCCGCTTGCTCATTCGCGGGATTGGGAACTTTCGGATAAATCTCGCCTGTTGAAACGCTTCATCATGTCTGAGCGTATCTTTCTCCCCCGCCATGAGCCTTCAAGCAGGGGGTCACGGTTCGGCGGTGCCCGTGTGCGCCTCCTCCACCATCTTCTCGAGGCGCAAGACGCGATGGTACAAGGCCGATTTCGAAAGCGGCGGATCCGCAAGCTCCCCCAGATCTCTGAGAGACAAGTCTGGATGGGACTCGCGCAACGCGCAAAAGGTCTCGAGTCCCTCGGGCAAGCTGCGCCGCAAGCCCAGTTTCTCAAGAGCTTCAATGAGCTCGAGTTGCCGTTGCGCAGCGCCAGCCGACCGCGTCTGGTTTGCAAGCTCGGCATTGACCCGGCGATTCACCTCGTTCTTGACCGACTTGACCGCACGGGCGTCCTCGATCTCAGACACTGCGCGCTCGGCACCCAAGCGCGAGAGCAAGCGCTTAATGTCCTCCGCGCTCTTTATGTAGACCGCATACGCGCCGCGACGGGGGTTGACGCGCGCCTTCACGCCCATGCCCGCGATGAGGCTCGCAAGGTCGTGGGCAAACTGCTCCCCCTGCACAGCGATCTCCAAATGAAAGTCGCCCTTGGGATCGGCGACGAACCCGCCGGCGATGAGGCTCCCACGCACAAAGGCCCTTCGACAGCAGGCGCGGTTGGCGACATGTCGGGGCACCCCTTGGACCAGGCTCCCCGACCGATCGAGAATCCCCAGTAAAACGAGGGCCTTCTCAAGGTCGGGCTGGTCGGGCAGGACGATGAGGTAGTTACGGACTTTATGCAAAATCGATCGGCGGACCGTGAGATCGGTTTTGAGCTTGAGGATCTTGTGCGTGAGCTCGATCATCGTACGTGCCACGGCACCTGTCTCGGTGGCGACCTGCAGCTGATAGCCTCCCTTGCCCGTGATGGAAAGGGTGCCGCACACGCGCACGAGCGCTGAGAGTGTGGAGACGTCGCAGTATGCGCACTCGGGCGCACAGCGCGCGAGCTCGTCGCGGACTTCGGCGGTAAACGACACGGACTACCCCCTGAGGTTCGCCTTGGCAAGATCGCGATGCGAGATGCCCACGTGATAGTGCTGGCGCTCGAGATAGCGGCCGGTCGCCTCCGCAATGGCAACGCTACGATGCTGGCCGCCCGTACAGCCCACGGCAATGGAAAGTTGGGGCTTGCCCTCCGCGATGTAACCCGGCATCACGACGTCGAGAAGCTTGAACCACGCATCGAGGAACTCCTTCGTCTTGGGATGCTCGATCACGAAGTCCGCCACCATTGCATCGAGGCCCGTGAGTGTCCGCATTTCGGGGTCGTAGAAGGGATTGGGCAGGAAGCGGACGTCAATCATGAGATCGGCCTCGACGGGCAAGCCGTGTTTGAAGCCGAACGAGAACACATGGACATCCATGAGCTGTTGGTCGGTCAGCTCGGAAAAAGCGGTCTGGAGACGCTTGCGCAGGGCGGACGTGCGCATGCGGCTCGTATCGATGACCATGTCGGCTCGTTCGCGGATGCTCGAAAGGGCGATGCGCTCACGCTGGATGGCATCTGCCGTGGTATCGCCCTGCTTCGCGAGTGGATGGCGACGACGATTCTCACTGTACCGGCGGATGAGCACCTCATCGGAGGCCTCGAGGAACACGACCTTGCAGGTCATCTCATGAGCTCGCAGTGAGTCGATGGTATCGAGCAACTCGTCAAACAGGCCTTGGCTGCGCAGGTCGCTCGTCACACATAGGTGGCGCCCCACGCCGGAGTTGATGCCGATGATTTCAGCGAGTTGCAAGATGAGGCTCGGCGGCAGGTTATCGATGCAGTAGTAACCCATGTCTTCGAACACGTGCATCGCCTGCGTACGGCCCGAGCCCGACATGCCCGTGATGATGACGATGTCCGGTACGCGATCGGCAAGCTCAGCCGAGGTGATGCTGTTCGAATCTGACATGGTGCCTCCTGTTCAACTGCCACCAGTATACCTACTTGGTCGACTGCTCGAGAGGGCGGGCATATCATCCCCGTGCTCAAACAGTCCCGGCTCGTGCGAAACTGTGTGCGGAATGATATGCCCCACTCTTTCGCGTTACGGCATCATGAGCCTTCTCAGTAAAAAGCCCCACCTCACATGAGGCGGGGCATTTTCGATCGTCAATATCGCCTTAAAGCCGGGGGTATATTCTTGGAGGGTGTTTTGTGGAGCGAAGCGGAACCGCGCCCGCAGAGAATATATCCCCGGCCGACAGGTGGGCCTACTCCTCAAGCGCGGCCTTGAACCAGCTGGTGAGGCTTGTGGGGTGCGTGATTGCAGTGCCCACCACCACGGCCCAGGCACCGGCGTCGATGGCGGCGCGGCCCTCGGCGGGGGTGTGGACATGACCCTCGCAAATGATGGGCAGGTTAGGGAACTCCGAGGTGGCTTGACGCAGCAGCGGTAGGTCCGGACCCTCGTCCAGCGTGGTTTCGATCGCCGGTTTGTTGTGCGACAACGTGGTCGACACGAGGTCGAATCCAAGCTCGACGGCACGGCGGATATCCTCGATGGTCATGCAGTCGGCCATGAGCAGGATGCCCTCCTCCTTGAGGGGGCGAACCGTGTCCTCAAGCGTTTTACCGTCGGGGCGCGGGCGGTCCGTGGCATCAATGGCAACGATATCGGCACCGGCGGCGATGCACGCGCGGGCATGGCGCAGCGTCGGGGTGATATAGACGCCCTCGTGTCCGTCCTTCCACAGGCCGATGACGGGAATCTCCACGCGGCCCTTGATGGCCGCGATGTCGGAAAGACCCTGACAGCGGATGGCGGCCGCCCCGCCGAGCTCGCAGGCGCGGCTCATGGCCGCCATGTGCTCGGGCGTACGCAGTGGTTCGCCGGGGTATGCCTGGACGCTCACAATGAGCCTGCCCTTAAGCGATTCAATAATGGGGTTCATAGGATTACTCCTTGCAGGTTAAATCTACCCGGATGTATGGGGTTTCCAAGGCCTTCCCAAGTGCTGCAGATCGCCTTGAATGAGGAGGGCGCACGCCCGGCGTGCGGCACCCGACGATTGAAGGGCGAGGTGGGGTGCAGTGGAAAGCCGCCCGACTAAAGTGACGCTAAAAGGTTCTCGGCGGCGCCGATAAGAGGGGCCTCGCCCTCGAGGGTGCCGATGAGAATCGGCGTGTCGAGCAGTGGGTCGAGCGCTTGGCTGGCAAAGCCCTCACGGATGGAGTCGCGCCAAGTGACGCTTCTCCAACCGTCCTTGCCATGGATGACGCCACCGGAAAGGACAATCACCTCGGGGTCGAGAATGTTGGCCAGGGAGCCCAGGCTCGCACCGAGCGAAAAGCCGGCATCGTGGATGACGTCGACGCCGCGCTCGTCAGCAGCACAACACAGATCGTTGACGTCGCGGCCCACTGAGGGACGGCTTCCATCCACTCGACCGTAGCGCTCATCGAACATGCGCCCGATCGAAGTGCCTGAGGCCACGGACTCGAGATGGCCCGAACGCCCACAGGCGCAGTCGATGCCTGCCGCAGCCGTGCACTCGATGTGACCCATGTGGCCGGCGGCACCGTGGAAGCCGCGCATGGCGCGACCGTCCTCAACGTAGCCGCCGCCGATGCCCGTGCCGATACCCAAACACAACACGGAGTAATGGCCGCGGCCCGCGCCCCAATGGGCCTCGCCCAGCGCATGTGCCTGCACATCGCCTATGACCTCGACCGGCATATTCAGAGCCTCGCGCAAACGCGGCCCAAGCTCGATCCCACTCCAGCCGGGCATGATCGCGTTAGCATAGGCGATTGCCCCCGTCTTGGGATCGACCACGCCAGCCGAACCTAAGCCTACGCCGAGCACCCTGAGCTCAGGTTTTTCCTCGAGCGCCGCACGGATTGCGCCTTCGATGCGCGCGTACACGGCCTCGCCACCCTCTTGGGCGCACGTGGGCACCTCGGCGCTATACACCACCTGGGGGCGGCCGCCCGAAGCGGGATACTCAAGGATGGCGCTGGCGATCTTGGTACCACCGATATCGACGGAACACACGTAGCGGGGTTCAAGAGACATGCTCAACCTCCCAATACACGTACCGACCGCGTGCCCTTCAACGTGCACGCGGTCGGACTTTGCCGAATCTTACAGCAGGCCGCTGGCAGCGAGGACCTCGCGGATCGCCTCAACGTTCTTGCCCTCGAGTGCCTTGACCGGGCGAAGCATCTGGTTGGACTCAAAGATACCCATGAGCATGAGGGCGGTCTTGAAAGCACCCACACCCGCGCCGTAACCCTGCACGCCATCGGTACAATCAAAGATATGGGAGAGCTCGTTGAGCTTATCCTGCTCGAGCTTGACCGTCGCCCAGTCTCCCGCCTCGGCGGCCTTCCACATGCGCACGTAGCCATCGGGGTCAACGTTACCCAAACCGGGCACGGAACCATCGGCGCCGGAGAGATATGCGCCATCGACCACGATCTCGTGACCGGTGAGCAAGCTCAGCGGGTGGCCGAGCTTCTCGTTCTCCTGGCAGAGATAGCGGAAGGAAATGTCGTCGCCGGAGGAGTCTTTGACGCCGGCGAGAACGCCCTCGGCACCAAGCTTGGCAAGGAGCCTCCAAGGAAGCTTGGTGTGGACGCACACGGGGATGTCGTAGGCAAAGATGGGAAGATCGAGCTCCTCATGCAGGATGCGGAAGTGCTCCTCCACCTCGGCAAGGCCACCAAGGGCATAGAACGGGCAGGTTGCGACGAGGACATCGGCACCAAGCTCCTGTGCGCGACGGCCGTGCTCGAGCACGCGCTCGGTCTCGGTATCGATAATGCCCACGAACACGGGAACACGATGGTCGACGATGCGAACGGCCTCACGGATGATCTCGTCGCGACGCTCGTCGGTCGAAAATACGACCTCGCCCGAGGAGCCGAGGAAGAACAGGCCGTCGACACCCGCTTCGATCATGCGGTTGATATTGCGCTCGAACGAGGCGACGTCGAGCTGACGGTCCTCGGTGTCGGGGACGACAACCGGCGGGATGACGCCACGATAAAGTTTGTTAGCCATTGTTGTGTACTCCTTATCCGTATTCCCGGCACACGCCGGGCATCTATCATACCTGGCTCGCAAAAGGCATACTTCGCGCATGCCCGCGAAGAAAGGCGGCGCGCACGAGGCCCGTACGCGCCGCGACTGACAGCCGCTTATTTCCCGAGGTTCGGGTGAAGCAGCGAGGGCGCTGCACCGAGCAGCATCTTTGTGTAGGGGTCTTGCGGGTTCTCAAAGACCTGCTTTGCCGGCCCCTCCTCCATAATCTGGCCGTGATTCATGACGACGATCTTATCGGAGATATAGCGAACCGTCTGAATATCATGCGAGATGAACATCATCGACAGGCCCAGGTCCTTCTTAAGATCGGTGAGCAGATTCAGAATCTGTGCGCGGACTGATACGTCGAGGGCGGATGTCGGCTCGTCTGCGATGATAGCGGACGGGTTGAGCGACATCGCACGGGCGATGGCGACGCGCTGGCGCTGACCGCCGGAAAGCTGGCCGGGCATGGCACGAAGCGCGCTCTTGGGCAGGCCGACGAGCTCGACGAGCTCCTTGATGCGCTTCTCCTGCTCGGCGGTGCTGCCGACCTTATGGACGAGCAACGGGTCGAGTAGCTGGTCGTGAACGATCATGCGCGGGTTGAGCGCGGTGGCGGGGTCCTGGAAGACGACGGAGACCACGCGACCCATCTTGCGACGCAGGTCGGCAGTGCGCTTGGTCACGTCCTCGCCCTTGAAATAGACCTTGCCGGACGTCGGCGACTGCAGGCCGCACATGACGTTCGCGGTGGTGGACTTGCCACAACCGGACTCGCCCACAATGCCGATCGTCTCGCCGGGCATGAGCTTGATGGTGACGTGATTGACGGCGTGCACCAGATTGGGATGCAAAAGCGAGCCGGTGCGCGTCTTGAACGTGACGGAGATGTCGTCGAGGAAGATGGTCGGCTCCTTCTCAGCGGCGGCGCTCATCTACATCACCTCCTGTGCGGTCGTGGTGGCAATCTTCTCAAGATACGGCGTGAGGCCGTTCTCCTTGAGATACGCGTCAGGCAACTCGGAGAACACGTGGTTCTTGCCGGGCAGCTGCTTCATGACGGGATGGACGTCTAGGCCGAGCGTCGGATGGCTCGAGCGCGGAGCGAAGCGATCGCCCTTGGGGAAGTCCTGTGGGGACGGGACCGAACCGGGAACCTGGTGCAGGCGCGTGCCGTCCTTAGCGCCCTCCTCGATGGAGAGCACTGAGCCGAGCAGGCCGCGCGTATACTCGTGGATCGGGTTGGTGAGGAGCTCCTTGGTAGGCGCCTGCTCGATGACCTGGCCGGCGTACATGACCGTGATCTCGCTTGCCACCTCGGCGACGAGCGCGAGGTCATGGGAGACGAAGATCATGGCGAAGCCGAGCTGGGACTGCAGGTCGTTCAAAAGCTTGATGACCTGCTTTTGGACGGTCACGTCCAAGGCGGTCGTGGGCTCGTCGCAGATGACGAGCTTGGGATCGCGGGTGAGGGCCATGGCGATGAGCACACGCTGGCGCTGGCCGCCAGAGAGCTCGTGGGGATAGCTCTCGAGCGTGCGTTTGGGATCGAGGCCGACGAGCTCGAGGAGCTCTTCGGCGGAACGGGTGCCGCCACGGCTCGTGAGCTGCTTCATCTGAGCCGAGATGAGCATGGAGGGATTGAGCGAGGACAAGGCGTCCTGATACACCATGGCGATCTCGTGCCCGAGAAGTTGACGGTGCTCTTCTTTGGTCAGTTTGAGAAGATCCTGACCATCGAAGAGGACCTCGCCAGTCATATGCTCATCGGCATCGGTCAGGCTCATGATGACCTTGGTGGTGATGGACTTTCCGCATCCGGACTCACCCACCAAAGCCATGCACTGACCCGGTCGCACGTCAAAGGACACGCTGTCGACGACATTGACGTCGCCGTGGTGGTCGAAGTTGATCGAGAGGTTCTTGACCCGCAGCAGCGGCGGGACGCTCAAGTCGGGTACATGGCGATCCGTGCGCTTGAGCTCCACGTCGCGCAGGGCAGCCAGGCGGCGATTGAGGCTCTCGGCCTGCTCGGCGTAAGCGCGAACCGGGTCGGAGGCGAGAATATCGTCGGCACGGCGGGACTCCGCGTCCTCGTCATCGGTGGCGACCATTGCGCCGGGCTTGGCTGCCATGGCGTCGGTGAGGCCCTCGGATAGGATGTTCAGAGCAAGGCAGGTGACCATGATGGCGATGCCCGGGAAGAGTGCCTGCCACCAACGACCGGCGAGAACGCCGCCGCGAGCATCTGCCAAGATGTTGCCCCACGTGGCCGTGGGCTCGGTGATGCCGGCCCCGATGAAGGTCAGGGAGGCCTCGAAGATGATGGCGTCTGCCACGAGGGTCACGGTGAAGACCATAATCGGGGCGATGCAGTTGCGCAGGACGTGCTTGATAAGGATCCACGGAGCCTGGGCACCGGAGACAATGACGGCGCGAACGTAGTCCTCACCGTACTCCGAAACGATGTTCGCACGCACGATGCGGGCGATTTGCGGCGTGTACATAAAACCGATGGAGAAGATGATCGCGGGAACGGAGTTGCCCAAGATCAACACGAGGACGGCGGCGAGGGCGATGCCGGGCACGGACATGATGATGTCCAGCAGGCGCATGATGACCTCGGAGATGCTCTTGCGGGCAACCGCGGCGATGGCTCCGATGATCGAGCCGAAGAACAACGCGAACAGGGTGGCGCCAAAGCCGATGACGAGCGAGTAGCGCCCGCCGTACAGCATGCGGGACAAGATGTCGCGGCCCTTGTCATCGGTGCCGAACAAGAAACCGTTGCCCGGAGCCTGACGCGCCGTAAAGATCTCGAGCGGGTCATGCGGAGCGATGATCGGAGCCAAGATGGCGGTGAGCGCCACAAGAACGAGAAGGATGAGCGAAATCTTGCTACTCATCTTCATGTTCTTGAAGCCGCCGAACTTCATGCCCTTGGAAGCAGCCTCCTCGAGTTTGGAGGTCTGCTCTTCACGAATCTTAACCATGGCCTACACCGTCCTAATGCGCGGGTTGATGAGCAGGTACAACATGTCAACCACGATGTTGATGATGACGAAGGCCAGAGCCACGACAATGACGACGCCCTGGACGAGCATGGTCTCGCCGCCCGTGATGCCAGCGAGGATGGCCGTGCCCATGCCGGGCAGGTTGAAGATGACCTCGATGACGACAGCACCGCCCATGAGGTATCCGATCTTGAGGCCGAGCGTGGTGACCGGCGTGATGAGGGCGTTACGCAACACGTTGCGCGCGATGACGACGAACTCGGGAAGGCCGCCGCCGCGGGCCGTGCGCACGTAATCCTTATCGAGCTCCTCGACCATAGCGGTACGCACAATACGGGTCATCTGGCCCGTGAGCGGGAACGCGAGGGCGACGGCGGGCATGAGCATACGGGCCAGGTACCCACCGGGATTGGCGGTGAAGTGCGGCAGCGGGCCGGACGCCGGAAGAACACCCATGTAAGACGAGAACAGCAGAATCAGCAAAACGGCGAACCAGAACGACGGCGTGGCGATGCCGGCGATCGAGAACACGCGGATGAGTTGATCGGGCCATTTATCGCGATACAGGGCGGCGATGACGCCGAGCACGAACGAGACGACGGCGCCAATGATCAAGCCGATGAACGTGAGCTGCATCGTAACGGGCAAAGCCGTCGAGATGCGGTCGATAACGGGCGTGCGGCCGGCACCGTACGTGCCCAAATCACCCTGCAGCAGTCCACCAATGTAGTTGACATACCGCTCGGGAAGCGGGTCGTTGAGGCCCTGCTCGTCCATATACTGCTCGATTGCCTCTTGCGATGCGCCCTCTCCAAGCGCATTGCGGGCAGGAATACTCGGATCGGTGAACGACATAAGGCCGAACACCAGCAGCGTGACGCCGAGCGCCATGATGGGCAGCGCGACGAGACGTCGACCGATGAGGCGCAAAAGGTTATTCACTACTTCCCCCTCTTCACTTGCAAATGACTTGTGGGGGACCCGGGCAGACCACGTCTCCCGAGCCCCCCACGTTCATGTACTCATCTCATCCACAGAGGATGGGCAAACTGCGATGATACGGTCTACTCGGAAACCGTGGCGCAGTCGATGAAGGACATACCGGTGGTGCCGATACCCTTGAAGCCGTCGATGCGGACACCTTCGCCGTTCGGGGTGTCGCGCCAAGAGGCGGTGACCGTCTTGACCTGGAGCACCGGGTAGAGGACGGCCTGCTCGGCGATCATGTCGAAGCACTTGTTCCAGGTCTCCTGCTGTTCATCGCCTGTCTGGCCGAGAGCGGAAGCCATGAGCTCGGTGAGCTCCTTCCACTCAGCGGACTCGCTCCAGCGGGCACGGACCTTCATCCAAGCGTTGTCGCCATACCACCAGTTCATGAGAAGGTCGGGGTCGGCGCCGAAGCAGGAAGGATCACCAGGGGCGAGGAGGAGGTCGAAATCGCCGCCGCCGTCGATGTCGGCATAGGTGTCGGCGGAGGTGCGGGTCACGATCTCAGCCTCGAAACCAAGCTCCTTGAGGTCTTGCTGAACCTGGACGGACATGCTCTTGACCTGCTCGTTGTCGGTGGTGAGGAGCTTGATGGAGCCACCGGTCACGCCGGCCTCCTCCAGAAGCGACTTAGCCTTGTCGACATCGTGAGTGTAGACCGTGCCGGCCTCATGGTAGTTGGTGTAGCTGCTGGGCAGGTAGCAGGTGGGGGCGGTGGCGAGGCCGGCGAACGCGTTCTCGATCATCTTGTCGTAATCGAGGGCGTACATGATGGCCTGACGGGCCTTGACGTTGTCCCACGGGGCCTTCTGGGTGTTGAAGAGCATGAAACGGGTGCCGAAGCCGTCGACGGTGTCCATCTGGCAACCAGCGGACTGGAGCTGATCGACGGCGTCAGCGGTGACCATCTCCATAACGAGCGTGGTGCCCTCCTGCTGGGCCTGAACGCGGGCGGTCGGGTCGACGAGGATGTCGTAGTGCAGCTTCTCGTCGAGAGCCGGGTGATCACCGTTGTACTCGGGGTTGGGAACCATCTCGACAACGGAGTCACTGATGGTCTCATACATCCAGGGGCCGGAGCCGACGGGCTTGGCGGTCATGTCCTCCTTGGTGGAGGAGGCGGGAACCACGCGGACGATAGCGAGGCGCTCTTTGAGCAGCGAGAAGTTCGGGACCGTGGTGGTAACGGTGACGGTGGTGTCATCCTTCTTCACGATATCGGCGATAGGAGCGAGCATCGGAACGTAGATGTTGCCGTCGGCGTTGGCGCGCTTGAAGGACTCGACGACGTCGTCTGCGGTGACGGGATTGCCGTCGGAGAACTTGGCATCCTCGCGCAGGGCGATATCGAAGGTGGTGTCGTCGACCTGCTCGGGATCGTCGGCTGCAAGCTCGTTGAACACGCTGTAGTCATGGAAGTCAAGACCATAGAGGCCCTCGACGACATGCCAGTTGGTGCCGCAAGCGAGAGCGGAGGAGGTGCTGGAGGGGTCGAAGTTGGTGGTGGTATAAGCGGAGCCGGCGGTGATCACGCCGCCACCCTTGGTGCCGCCCTCGGCAGGAGCGGAACCCTCATCGTTGCCACCGCCGCCGCATCCGGCAAGGCCGAGGCCCGCAACGGCAGCGGTGCCACCGGCGAGACCGATGAAGGAGCGGCGGGACAGACCCTTGTTCAGAAGATCGCGCATGGGTACTCCAATCAAGCGCTCATATGCCGCATCCGCGGCGCATATTACAGACAAGTTAAGACTAACGGCACCTCCTTGCTTTTTGAGAATCCCTTCGATGAACGGTTCGACTTCCGCGCAGGCGGCAAATCGAACCGTTCACGAGATTCTTGACATTCCCCAGTATTGGTACTAGCGCTAATACCAGTTCTGGATTCTAGCGCTTTATTTATCTAAAGTGCGCAGCTTATTGCTTTGTTTCACTGGTATTAAGACTCATCGAAAACCTATCTTTTAACCTGCCACATTTCATACCAGTTTCATACACGGGACGACCAGCGTGCTCCCCGAGCCCGGAGATACTCCGGGCTACTCGGAACGATCGGCATCCAGTGCGCGCAGGCTCTCATAGATCGCCCGCGCCACGTCCGCGGGAACGCCCTTCACCGCCGCGATTTCCTCGACACGCGCCGCGCGGAGCTTCTTCATGGAGCCGAAGTGGCGCATAATCGCCTTCTTCCGCGTAGGACCCACGCCGGGGACCTCATCCAGAATCGAGGTCGTCATGGCCTTGCCGCGCAGCTCGCGGTGGAACGTGATGGCGAACCGGTGGCTCTCGTCACGCACCTGCTTGATGAGGTACAGCGACGCCGAGCCGCTCGGCAGCACAATGGGAGTGTCATCCCAAGGGACGAACACCTCCTCGTCCGCCTTCGCAAGGCCGCAAACGGGAATGTCGAGCCCGAGCTCGGCGAGCTGCCGCATCGCAGCGGTAAGTTGCGGCTTGCCACCGTCGACCACAAGCAGGTCGGGTCGGCTGCCAAAGCGCTCATCTGCCATCCGATCGGGTGCATAACGCCGTCCCAGGACCTCGGACATGGATACGAAGTCGTTCGCCTCGTCGAGCTCTGCCCGGATCTTGAACCGGCGATACTGAGACTTGTCGGGTTTTCCATTGGTGAACACGACCATCGAGGCGACGGTGAACGCGCCGTGCAGGGTCGAGATATCGAAGCACTCGATGCGCAGGGGAGGCGCGTCGAGGGCCAACGCACTCTCAAGCTGCAGCAGGGCTTGGTTCGTGCGATCGTCGGAATACCCCGTTCGCATCATGTAACGCATGAGGGCATGCCGGGCGTTCTTTGCCGCCATATCGAGCAGCCGGCGCTTTTCGCCCCGTTGCGGATGATGCAGACGGCACGCACGACCGCGTTTGGCGGCGAGCCACCCCCCCATCACCTCGGCGTCGGCAAGCTCAACCGGCACATCCACCTCACCCGGAATGTCGGCGGTCTCATCGTAATAGCGTTTTACAAAGCCCGCGACGAGCTCAGCCTCATCCACATCGAAGCCTTTGTCCAAGATGAACTCGCACGTGCGCTGAACTCGTCCCTCTCGCACCACGAAAACGCAGGCACCGGCAATGGTCTCCTCACGGTAAAAGCCTATAAGATCGAGGTCGACGCCCGTGGGAAACACGACCTGCTGTCGATCGTCCAGGCCGTCGATGACCTCGAGCCGACGCTTGATGCGCCCCGCGCGTTCGAAATCAAGTGAGGCCGCGGCATCCGCCATGTCCACCTTGAGCTCATTCGTGAGTTCGCGACGCTGACCGGACAGGAAGCGCTCGACACGGCGCACGTTCTTGGCGTACTCGTCCGATGAGATCATCCCGGCGCATACGCCCGGGCCCCTTCCCACATGGTAGTCAAAGCACGGGCGCCCCTTTTGTGCGCATATGAGCTCGATAACGTCGGCATCTGCGGGGCGTTTGTCGAGCAGACGGCGCACGCGCTTCCACTCCGCACACGAGGCGGAGCAGACAGGACACACCTTGCGCAGCGTGTCGATCGTCTCTCGCGCGGCGCGACTATCGGTGTAGGGACCGTAATAGCGCGTATCCGGGCGATGCCGTTCACGCGTGTACTTGATGGCGGGAAACAGGTCCCCGCGCGTGATGGCGATATACGGATAGGATTTATCGTCCTTGTAATCGACGTTGAAGTACGGATGATACTGAGCGATGAGCTCGCGCTCCAACACAAGCGCCTCGTGCTCGCTTTCGACCACGATGTAGTCGAACGAGGCGACGAGCTGCATCATGAGCGGGATCTTGGCGCGATCGTCGGTGAGCGTCACGTACTGGCGAAGACGCGCGCGCAGGTTCTTGGCCTTGCCCACGTATATGACGGCGCCATCGGCGTCTTTCCACAGGTAACACCCGGGATCGGTGGGCACCTTCGCCACCTGATCCACAAGACTCGGGGCATGCCCGGCGCCCTGCTCGCGCACATGCTCGCTTGCCGCCCTCACGGAGAAGGGCGCTACGGGCATATGCACGCCGGGGTGCGCTACCTGCAACTTTGACGGCGTTGTATTCGGATCTGCCATAGGTCCTCGGAATTCAGGCGCTCGGGCCGTTGGGCCGCTGGACGGACGGCGTTACGCCAAGTCCTTGGCGCCGTCGCCCCAGAAGTACTTGCGGAACTTGTCAATCTGGTGGTAGTAGGTCACCCTCGACCAGAAGCGCTGACCCAGACAGTCCTTATCCCAATCGAGGGCGTAATGGGTGAGCCCGGAGCGGAAGCCATCGAGGACCTGTCTGCGAATCGCGGCGTCGTCAATGGAGCGCTTGACCACATAGGGAGGGACCGTGGTGTAGATGAAGGGCTTGGTGTTGGAGATGCGGGCGCGCTTCTCCCCCATGAGGACATCGTCCACCTGGACTTGGGCGAAGTTGATGCCCGCCTGACGCACGAAATCGGAGCTACGGCCGGGGCGGGCGTTGATCTCGAAGAACTTGTACGTGCCGTCACGCTCGTCGTACTTGACGTCGAAATTCGCCATGCCGCGATACCCCACATGGCGCATGAAGCGCAGGGCGTCGTTGCTCACGGCATCGAGCTGCTCGGACACGATCACCGCCGGATTGCCGATGGCAGTTGGGGAGTGGTCCTCCACCATCACGCGGCCACCCACCATGAAGATGGGATCGCCGGCGGCGTCCAGGTACGTCGACAGAATGCGGATCTGCGTATCGTCGCCCGGGATGAACTCCTGGACGATGAGGAGCTTGTCGTAGGTCGTCTCCTGGAGCTGCTTATAGAGCGCCTCGAGCTGTTCGCGGCTGTGGATGAGGTACACCTTCTGCTGCCCCTCGAACTCGGCGTAGTGCCAGGCAGCCGAGTTCGACGGCTTGGCGATCACTGGATACATGAAGCCGCCGTCGTCCACCGTCGCGGTCTTGTCGCCGCAATCGAGGTAGACCGTCTTGGGGTACGGAACGCCGATCTCCTCGCAGATCTCGTAAAAGCGCTCCTTCTGCGTGATGTCGTCGAGAAGCTCGAAGTCGAGGTAGGGCGTGTACCAGTGCTCCTCAATCTGGGGCTTGTTCTCGGACACCAGGCGGGCATAATGGTCGCCGCAGCCCACGAGGAACGGGACCTTGCCCGCGGCGATGAGCTCATCGCCCAAGCGCGCGAGCTCAGGCAGGCAGACCTCTGGCTTGTCGATGCCGGGGATGACGCGGTAGTCGCAAAACCGGCTGCGCACCGACTTGATGTCCGCAGACGCCAGGACGATCGGCTTGACGCCATACGCCTCCCAGAAGCAGCGGATATATGAATAGCAGCAGAAATCGGACCCCAAGATGACGGGAGCGAGCACGCGCGGCAGGTCGCTTTGGGCGGGGCGGGCGGGTCTCATAAGCTACAAATCCCTTCGCTATAATGGACGCCGTCGCGTGGGACCGCGTACGGCGCGAACGTTCCATCGACCCCGCATTCTACCCTTTATCGGCAGGCCCGGGGCGCGATTCGACCTACCGTGAGCAAGAGACCATCGAGGGAGCAAAACATGCATAAGCCTGTTCTCGGCGTGCTTGGGGGCGTGGGCCCGCTGGCGACCGCATACTTCATGGAGCTCGTCATCAAGAAGACGCCGGCCAGCTGCGACCAGGACAACATCCCCATGATCGTCTTCAACGACCCTCAGATCCCGGATCGCACTGCCTATATCCTCGATGGCGGCAATCCCAATCCCCTTCCGGAGATGACGCGCGTCGTGCTGTGGCTCGAGCGCGCAGGTGCCGATTTCATCGCGATTCCCTGCAACACCGCCCACTATTTCTACGAACAGATCGCCGAAAGCGCGACGGTCCCCGTACTCAACATCATGCGGGAAACGACCGCCCGAATCGTCGAGATGCATGGGGAGCACGCGACCATCGGCCTCCTTGCGACCGATGGCACGTTGTCCTCCGGGGTGTTCCAAAGCTATCTGTCCGATGCGGGACTCTCGGTGATGGCGCCGAGCGAGAAGGACCAGCGCGGCATCGTGATGCCGCTTATCTACGACCGCGTCAAGCGAAACCTCCCCTACGACCCCACGGCGTTCCTCGACCTCGCACGGCGAATGCACGAGAACGGGTGCGATGCGGTGATCGTGGGCTGCACCGAGCTATCAGTCGTCTATCAGGACCTCACGCATAAACCCGATTACCTCATCGACTCGATGGACGTCCTCGCCGACCGCTGCGTTTCGTATTACCTCGAGCACCACCGCTAACGACGCGCAAAGCGTCGGAGAATCGAGGTGAACATGCTCGCCTCGGGCAGTTTCATGACAACCGCGGGCACAAACGTCACGATCAGGGACACGATACCCGCGACGGCGATATAGCCGACCGTCTTGAGAATGGGGGCGGCAACTGGACCCGTCGCCGACTGGATGATGATGGGGCCAAAAATCGACTGGAGGGCCTGCATCGCGCCCCAGCCAGCCACGGCGCCGATCCCACCCAAGATGAGCCCGAAGAACAGGCCCCGAGCCATGGTGCCGAGCATCAGCCCGTGGAGGCGCCTGCGCATCCACACCAACGTGATGACGATGGCGACGATGTAAAAGGCGCTCGTCGCAAATGCGATGACGGGCATGCCGCCGCCCAAGGCCACGCCGCCGCCCAAGGCGACCACGACGAGCGCAAGGGCGCCGAGCACGGTCGAGAAGGCATAGGGCTTCATGTCCATAAGGGCGGAGCAGCTCTTCTGGAGCAAGACGCATACGCCGTAAATGGGCAGCGCCGGAGCGAGCCAGCAAAGGTATTCGCTCACCAGACTCACACCTTCGAGCCCGAATTTGCCCACGCAATACACCATATTGAGCGGCTCGCTGAACACGATGAGGTACAGCGCGAATGGGATGAGGATGAAGAGCATCTGCGCGATGCCCCGGGCGACGCCCTCGCGCACGGCATCGTCATCGTGGCGCGCCGCGTCACGGGCGAGCTCGGTGTAGAGGGCGGTCGTGATGGGGACGGCGAACAGGGCGTAGGGCAGCGTGTACCACAGGCGCGAATAGGCCACCACCGAGGCGCCCGTCTCGGGTTGGACGTTCAGAGCAGCCGCATTCTGGACGCTGGCGGTTATGAAGGCGCAAACCGTCGCGGCGAGCGTGGGGATGCCCAGGGCCAGGGTCTTGCGCAGATTGGGGTCGGAGAAATCAACGTGCAGGCGCGGATGCACCCCGTGCTTTTTCAACGCGGGGATCTGGCACGCCATCTGGATGAACACGCCGAGCGTCGTACCCACGGCGAGCACAGTGACGCTGATGATCTGGTCGACGTGGAGGACCTCGTCAAGGACGAAGAATGCGGCGAAACTCGCGATGACCACGACGTTATTCAACACCGGGGCGAAATTGCTCCAGAAGTAATCACGATGCGCATTGAGCACACCCGAGAACACCGAGCCCAGGCCATAGAACAGGATCTCGATAGCGAAAAAGCGGAAGAGGTAAATCGCCGTGTCCATCTGCCCGGTGTCGGCGCTCATGAACGATTGCGTCCAAATCACCGCAGGCGCGCCGATGGTGGCGACAACCGATGCGACGCCCAGCACGAGCAGCAGAATACCGAGAAGATTGCCCACGTACTCGTTGCCCGCCGCGACGCCACGTTCGCGGCGCACCTCGAGGTAGACCGGCAGGAACGCCGTGATGAGCATGCCGCCGATCACAAGCTCATAGAGCATGCTTGGCAGGTTGTAGGCGATCTGATAGGAAGACGAGAGCAGGGACAGGCCGAGCGCGGCGCCCATCGCCCACGTGCGCACGAAGCCGGTGAGACGGCTCACCAGGATGAGGGCGGTCATCATGCCCGCCGAGCGTCCAGCCTGCTCATAGTCGGACTGGCTAAGGTCGTCCTCCTCAACGGAGGTGTCTTGCGGCTCGGAAAGCTCGACTGAGGCGACAGGCTCGGGCTGAATCTCGTCGAATACGTTCGTCTCGTCAAATGCATCCATAGGCGCAGGCTCGAACCGGGGGGCAGGAGCGGCATCGCGTGAGGCCGCAGCACGCAGGAACACGGCAGTCTCATCGGGTGAGACGGGACGGTTTCCTCGCATGGAGGAAGCACCCGCCTGAGCCGCCATGATGAATTGGGATGTCTCATCCGGGCGCTGAGGCGCGCGCGGATCGATTGTCGGGCGCTGCGCGAAGTGAGCTCCGGCCGGGCGTGACGCTTCGTCGTCGTGAGC
Organism: Collinsella sp. AF08-23; assembly: GCF_003479805.1. Lineage (GTDB taxonomy): Bacteria > Actinomycetota > Coriobacteriia > Coriobacteriales > Coriobacteriaceae > Collinsella. The sequence continues at coordinate 81,132 of NZ_QUHV01000009.1, forward strand.
CATGCGACTACCTCTCCCTCACGATCGGGGCGACGATCGCCCCGGTGAATGCAATCAGGTCATCGGGCGCGAGCGCAAGTTGAACACCGCGTCGACCGCCCGAAATGAAAATTTCATCATACAACTGGCATGTCTCGTCAATGACAACGGGGAGGCGCTTCTTCATACCCACAGGGGAGCATCCGCCCCTCACGTAGCCCGTGACATCGGTGAGCTGCTTGGTGGGGAGCATGGCAAGCGCCTTCTCCCCCGCCGCCCGAGCAGCCGCCTTGAAATCGAGCTCCCCCGCAACGGGCACGCAGCACACCACATGCGCGCCCGACGCGCCCAACGTGACGAGGGTCTTGAAGCCCTGGCCGGGATCCTCGCCCAGCTGCTCGGCTATCGCCTCGCCCAGGCCCCGCGCCTCCTCGCCATCGTCCTCATAGGTATGAACCGTGAAGGCGATACCGGCGCGCTCGAGTTCGCGCATCGCGTTGGTCTTCTGCAATTTGGCCGGCTTGGCCATAAACGACCTCCCAAGTTCCAAAAACGACGTGAGAAGGAGGGGTGCTCCGCTCGTCGAGGATGCCTCAGATGCCCGAGATTACCGTGTAAGAGCTGCCGCGGGCGAGCACGCGAGCGGCAGCTTGAACGTCAAGATCAGGCACCAGGGATTGCCGCCATCCGCATGCGGTCGCGCTCGAGGAGGGGCTTGAGGAATGTGCCCGTGTAGCTCTTCTTGCACGCGGCGACCTTCTCGGGCGCGCCCGAGACCACAATGCGCCCACCGCCGTTGCCGCCCTCGGGGCCGAGGTCGATGATGCGGTCGGCCACCTTGATCACGTCGAGGTTGTGCTCGATGACGAGCACCGTGTTGCCGGCGTCCACCAAGCGCTGGAGCACGTCGACGAGTTGGCGCACATCCTCGAAGTGCAGGCCCGTGGTGGGCTCGTCCAGGATATAGAACGTCTTGCCCGTCTGCTTGCGGTGCAGTTCCTTGGCGAGCTTCACGCGCTGCGCCTCGCCACCGGAAAGCGTGGTGGCGGGCTGGCCCAAGCGCACGTAGCCCAGGCCGACATCGTAGAGGGTCTGCAGCTTGCGCTTGATCTGCGGGATGTTGCCAAAGAAGGCAAGCGCCTCGGTCACACTCATGTCGAGCACATCGGCGATGGTCTTGTTGCGGTAGCGCACCTCGAGTGTCTCGCGGTTGTAGCGCTTGCCGCCACAGACCTCGCACGGCACGTAGATATCGGGCAGGAAGTGCATCTCGATCTTGATCTGACCATCGCCCTTGCATGCCTCGCAGCGACCGCCGGGCACGTTAAAGGAAAAGCGCCCAGGCGAGTAACCGCGCGCCTTGGACTCCGGCACGCTGGCGAACAGCGCGCGCAGATCATCCCACAGGCCGATATAGGTCGCAGGGTTGGAGCGCGGCGTGCGACCAATGGGACTCTGGTCGATATCGATGACCTTGTCGATTTGGTCGATGCCCTCGAGGGTCTTGTACGGCCCCACCACGCGCGTCGAATGGTGCACCGCGTTGGTGAGGGCAGGAGCAATCGTATCTGTGACCAGCGAACTCTTGCCCGAACCCGAGACGCCCGTCACCACGGTGAGCGTGCCGAACTCGATCTGGGCGGAGACGTTCTTCAGGTTGTTCGCCTTGGCGCCCGTGATCTTGAGCGCGCCGCGCCCAGGATTGCGGCGCTCATCGGGAAGACGCACCATGCGCGCGCCCGTGAGGTAGGCTCCCGTGCAAGAATCCGGACAGGCCATGATCTCTTCCGGCGTGCCGGCGCACACCACCTTGCCGCCGTGTTCGCCCGCACCGGGCCCCATGTCGACCACGTAATCCGCGGCACGAATGGTGTCCTCGTCATGCTCGACCACGATTACGGTATTCCCTAAGTCACGCAGACGCTCGAGCGTGGCGATGAGTCGTTCGTTGTCACGCTGGTGCAGGCCAATCGAGGGCTCGTCTAGGATGTAGAGCACGCCCATGAGGCCGGCACCGATCTGCGTGGCCAGGCGGATGCGCTGGGCCTCGCCACCCGAGAGCGTGGCGGAGGCGCGGTCGAGGGTGAGGTAGTCAAGGCCGACGTCCACGAGGAAGCGCAGGCGCTCGATGATTTCCTTGACGATGGCACGGCCTATGAACGCCTCGCGCTCGGTGAGCTCGAGGCCCTTGAAGAACGCAAGCGACTCGCGGCAGCTCATGCAGCAGACCTCGTAAATGGACTTGCCGCCCACCGTGACGGCGAGCATCTCGGGGCGCAGGCGCGCTCCCTTGCAGGTGGTGCAGGGCTCCTCGCGGATATACCGCTCGAGCTTCGCCTTGGTGTTCTCGTTGGTGGTCTCGACATAACGCTCGTACAAAATGTTGCGCACGCCGGAATACTTGGTGAACCAGTGCGTATCGCGGCCGTCCTGCGTGTGGTAGTCCACACGCATCTTCTTGTCACCCATGCCATCGAGGAACACTTTACGCACGCGGGCGGGCAGATCCTTCCAAGGCGTGGCGGGGTCGACCTTCAGATGCAAGCACAGCGCACGGAAGATCTGCGGATAATAGTTCGATTTGCCGAAGAAGCTGCCGAACACGCCATCCTCGATGGAAAGGTTCGGGTCCTCGATGAGGGCCTCCGCGTCCACGACCTTCTTGAAGCCCAGGCCATCGCACTCGGGGCAGGCGCCATAGGGAGCGTTGAAGGAGAAGTCGCGCGGCTGCAGGTCGTCGATGGAATGCCCGTGCTCGGGGCAGGCGAGCGCGAGCGAGTAGGTGAGCAGGTCGCCTTCGGTGCCTTCCGGCGCGTCGCGATCGGGCAGCAGGTAAACGCTCACGTTGCCGTGAGCGAGCTTGGTCGCTTGCTCCACAGATTCCGCGATGCGACCCAAGCTCGTGTCGCGGATCACGATGCGGTCCACCACGACCTCGATGGTGTGCTTGAACTTCTTATCGAGCTCGATGGTCTCGTCCAACCCGCGGACCTCGCCGTCGATACGCACGCGCGAAAAGCCCTCGGCGCGCAGGTCCTCGAGCAGCTTGGCAAACTCGCCCTTGCGGCCTTGAACCACGGGGGCGAGCACAAGGGCACGACGGCCCTGCCCTGCCTCGAGGATCTTGTCGGCAACCTGGTCGGTTGTCTGGCGCTCGATCTCGCGGCCGCACTCGGGACAATGCGGAATACCGATTCGCGCGTACAGAAGTCGCAGGTAGTCGTAGATCTCGGTGACGGTGCCCACGGTGGAACGGGGGTTCTTCGAGGTCGTTTTCTGGTCGATGGAGACCGCCGGCGACAGGCCGTCGATGGAGTCGAGATCCGGCTTGTCCATCTGACCCAGGAACTGGCGGGCGTAGCTGGACAGCGATTCGACATAGCGGCGCTGTCCCTCGGCATAGATGGTATCGAAGGCGAGGCTCGACTTACCCGAACCGGAAAGGCCCGTGATCACCACGAGCTTGTCGCGCGGGATTTCGACATCGATATCCTGCAGGTTGTGCTCGCGGGCGCCTTTGATGACGATGGAGGAATCAGACATGGAAGGTCCTTATCTGACGTGAATTCGGATATGTTCTATGGACACATTCGTATCCGACCCTTTAGTGTACCGCCACCGCGGCGCACGCCTGTTCGCTTGGAGAGAGCCCACGTTTCCTGCACGCTTTGTTCGATTTGGCGGGGTGCTCGATAGCCCCAAGACCGCAATCCTCGGCGCGGGCCCGGCACGAAGAGCAAAACGGCCCGGGATCGTTCCCGGGCCGCTGAGTCGCCTGTATGGTTATGCGCGCTGCAAATGGGCGCTCTTAGCGCACGTAACCGCTAAGTGTGGACGTGCCTGCGAGGTGCGCTTAGCTGCGAGCAGCACCATCAACGGGAATGACCGCGCCGGTCACGTAGGAACTCATGTCGCTCGCCAAGTAGACAAAGGCATTGGCGACGTCCTCGGGCTCGCCGATACGACCGAGCGGGATGGTGGCGATGAGCGGCTTGATGACCTCTTCGGGCAGTGCGGCAACCATATCGGTCTTAGTGACGCCAGGGGCAACGGCGTTCACACGGATGCCCTTGGGGGCAAGCTCGCGAGACAGGCTCTGCGTGAGGCCGTTGACGGCGTACTTGGAGGTCGGATACCCACAGCCGGAGGGCTGACCGTACTTGGAGACCATGGAGCTGGTGGTGGTGATGGTGCCGCCGTGACCCGCTTCGATCATGAGCTGGGCGCCGGCGCGGCAACCGTTGAAGACCGCGGTTACGTTGAGGTCCATGACCTTCTGCCATTCGTCGGCGGTGTAATCGAGCAGCGGGGTGGACTGGGAGATGCCGGCGTTGTTGACGATCGTGTCGACGCCGCCCATGTCCTCGGCGGCGGCGTGGAACGCCTCGGTCACGGCGTCGAGGGAGGCGAGGTCGCACGTGCGGCCCCAGACCTTGGCTTCGGGATACGTAGCGAGCAGCTGATCGACCGCGTGATTGGCCGTCTCCTGACGAGAACCGAACACGGTCACGGAAGCGCCCTCCTCAATGAAGCGGGCCGCGATGGCGTAGCCGATACCGCGAGTGCCGCCGGTGATGATTGCCTTCTTGCCTTCGAGCAACATAGCGTGCTCCCCTTTCGAATACGGGGCGCACCCTATGCTCGGCGCCCATCTTTTCCACTATAGCGAATAGCCCGTACAGGGAACGCCGCTTTGTCTCCCTACGGCAAGCCGTCCCTCGGCAGACGGTCAAACAGGTCGCGCGGGGAGCATGCACCCGATTGGGAATGACGGCCTGAAGAAACATCAGATCCTCGCGGCTTCTCGGCGCAAAACCTGGAGCCAATCGGATGCGAATCGCTTCGGGGTACAATGGAAAAAGTTATGCATCATGAGGAAAGGATGCGCACATGAGCTGTGAGCACGCAACCGCGGCGGGCGGACAGTCCGCGCCGCAGGAATTTGAGGAGAACAACCTGTCCGAGGTCAAGCGCGTTATCGCCGTGCTTTCCGGCAAAGGCGGCGTTGGAAAGTCCCTTGTGACGGGGTCTCTCGCCGTTGAGCTGGCACGTGGCGGCCACAAGGTCGGCATTTTGGATGCCGATATCACCGGCCCGTCTATCCCCAAGATGTTCGGCATGAGCGGTCGCCACGCCATGGGCCTGGGCAACCTGCTACTGCCCGAGATTTCCGAGCACGGCGTAAAGGTCATGTCGAGCAACCTCCTGCTTAAAAACGAGACCGATCCCGTTCTTTGGCGCGGCCCCGTGATCGCCGGCGCCATCCGCCAATTCTGGAGTGAGACCTCCTGGGGCCCGCTCGACTATCTGCTCGTCGACATGCCTCCCGGCACCGCCGACGTCGCCCTCACCGTTTTCCAATCCCTTCCCGTCGACGGCATCGTTATCGTGACGAGCCCGCAGGATCTCGTCTCCATGATCGTTGCCAAGGCCGTCAACATGGCAGAGAAGATGAACATCCCGGTCCTTGGCGTGGTCGAGAACATGAGCTACGTGGAGTGCCCCGATTGCGGCAAGAAAATCGAGGTCTTTGGGCCCAGCAAGCTTGACGCCGTTGCCGAGCAATACGGCCTCGAGGTCCTCGGCCGTCTTCCCATCAATCCCGCCCTCGCCGCCGCCTGCGACGCGGGCTCCATCGAGGCCGATCTGCCATCGGGCCTCCTTCCCCGCGCGCTTGCCAAGGTCAGCGAAATGCCGGAGCACGTGGAACCCGCCGACTCCGGCGAAGCCTCGGCGTAACAACCGTGGGCGTGGACAAGCGGACGAAGAACGGCGACGTCATCTACGACGTCGCCATCATCGGCGGAGGCGCAAGTGGGCTCGCCGCGGCGATCACCGCAGCGCGCGCCGGCGCCCGCTGCTGCATCGTGGAGGCAGACGTCGAGGCGGGTTTGGGTATCCTCGCCACCGGCAACGGCCGCTGCAATATCTCCAATGCCAGGCTGGCACCCCGGCATTTCTTGCATGAAGATGCGGCACGAGCCATGTTCGGTGCGCACGCAGAGCGGGATATCGCCGACTTTTTCGAGCGTCTGGGGCTCATGCTCGCCGAGGAAGGCGAAGGGCGCCTCTACCCCGTGACACGTCGGGCCGAATCCGTACGCGATGTACTCCTCAACGCATGCAGTCGTCTCGGGGTCGACATTCTCACCTGTGCAACCGTCTCGCACGCAGCTCCATGCACGTCTCCATCCGGCTATTGGGACCTCACATTGAGCGTTCCCGCTGCCGCACTCTCGTTCAAGCAGGGGCGCGATGCCAAGGCTCGCGTTCGCAACGCGCGCAAGGCACTCGCCGTTGCAGAGCGCACCGAACGGACGCTCCATGCTCGACGGGTCATCATCGCGGTCGGCGGGCGCTCGGCATCCACGTGCGAGGTCTTCCGCCTTGCACACCTCAATGAAATTCCCGTCCTATGTCCCATCGCCTGCGAAATCGATTCCAACGCACCAGGCGCGACACGGCACGCACTCGCCCTCGAGCATCTCGACGGGCTGAGGGTCGAAGGCGCGCTTTCGCTCATGCGCGAGGGCGCCGTCATTGCGTCCGAGGCAGGCGAGGTCCTCTTCCGCCCCTATGGCATCTCCGGAATAGCGGCGCTCAACCTCTCCCGGAGGATCGAGCCCGGTGACATCATCGAACTCGACCTCTTTCCCAGCCTGGGCCAAGCCGACATGACCGAGCTCCTCCGCTCGCGCGCCAGCAGCATCGGGTCGTGCTGCGGCGATGCATCGTGGTTCGACGGCTTGGTCGCCCGTCCTCTTGCGTCTCTGCTTTGCGCCATGCTCAACGACTCCGCCGATCCCATGGCACACGCCGCCACCCTCCTTCACCACCTGCGCTTCCGCGTCCATGGAACGACGGAACATGCACAAGCGCACATACACCGCGGCGGCATCCCCCTTTCGTCCGTAAACCTCGAGACGTGCGGCATTGTGAGCTTTCACGACGGAACATCTCCCAGCGGCCTCTTCGCATGTGGAGAGGCGCTGGATATGGATGCCGATTGCGGAGGTTACAACCTCGCATGGGCATGGGCGTCGGGCATGCGTGCGGGCCTGTGCGCCTCGAAAGGAACTTCATGCTAGAGATTTCGGAAATCCCTTGCTCGCTTAAGCAGGGCGCAACGGAGGCGAGCTGCCTCGACGTATGCAAACGCGAGGCCGCACGGTTACTCCGCTGCGACCCAAAGACGTTCCGTAGCGTCACGCTTCATCGCAAGTCGATTGATGCGCGCAAAAAGGCACAGGTGCACTTCACCCTGAGCGCACGCTTTGAGGTCGACCCGGCCCTCGATGAACTCGAGCTCATCGAGAGCGTCTCCACCCGTGATGCGCGGCGCGTACGTGTGGTTGATTTCTCCGAGCCCACATTTGAGCACGGCTTCACGCGTTCCTCGCACAACGAACCCCATCCTCAACCCATCGTGGTGGGAGCTGGATGCGCGGGACTCTTCGCCGCGCTCACCTTAGCCGAAGCAGGCCTCTCTCCTCTGCTCATTGAGATGGGCGACGACGCAGAGCGGCGCACCGATGCAGTCGCGCGCTTCAACGCCACGGGCGAACTCGACCCCGCCTCCAATATCCAGTTCGGCCTCGGCGGCGCTGGAACGTTCTCCGACGGCAAGCTCAACACGGGCACCAAGAATCCCCTGCACCGTCTCGTGCTGAGGACTTTGGTCGAGGCGGGCGCACCGCGCGACATTCTCTGGGACGCCAAACCGCACATCGGCTCAGATGTTCTTCCCACCGTCGTCACTCATATGATCGACCGCATTCGCGCCTGCGGCGGCACGGTCCGCTTCCGCACCAAGCTCGTCGACGTCACGATGGATGACCAGGGGAAGATAGCCGGAATCACCGTCGAACATGGCGGGCGAAGAGAGCATCTTCCCGCCTCACACCTCATTCTTGCCTGCGGTCATTCCGCGCGAGACGTCTTCGAGCTCTTGCTTAGCCGCAATGTCTCGCTCGCACGCAAGACCTTCGCCATGGGGGTCCGTATCGAACATCTGCAAGTCGATATTGACAATGCCCTCTATGGCACGGCAGCGGGGCATCCCTCGCTCGGCGCGGCTCCCTACAGCCTCGTCGCGCACCTCAAAAACGGCAGGAGCCTCTTCTCCTTCTGCATGTGCCCCGGCGGCGAAGTCGTCGCCGCCGCATCAGAGCCGGGCGGCGTGGTGACAAACGGGGCGAGCCTCAGCGCACGCAACGGCCGCAACGCCAACGCGGCGCTCCTCGTCAATATCGAGCCCAACGATCTTCCCGGCGATAATCCGCTCGCGGGCATGCATCTGCAGCGATCCTGTGAACAGTGTGCATTCGAGCTCGGAGGCGGAGCCTATCGCGCGCCGGCGCAAACAGTCGGGGACTTTCTCTCCCGTCAGCCTAGCACGGGCCACGGACGCATTGAGCCAACCTATCCGAGAGGCGTTACCTGGGGCTCCCTTGAGGGCATCTTGCCGGCGCACGTCACCGAAACGCTACGCGAGGGCATTCCGGTGCTTGGGCGCAAGCTCAAGGGCTACGATGATCCAGACGCCGTCCTCACCGCACCCGAAACGCGCTCAAGCTCACCCGTCACGGTTGTCCGCGATCGTGCGAACTGCGTCTCCGTCAGCACTCCCGGTCTCTATCCCTGCGGCGAGGGTGCGGGCTACGCGGGTGGCATCATGAGCGCCGCAACTGACGGCATCCGCTGCGCACAGGCCCTTTTGTCGACTCTTTAACCGCGGGCACCCTCGACTCCGCCCGAAACGGAAAGCGAGACGGCTGCATACACGAAACCCCATGCCGCCACGTAGAGGGCGAGGGCGAACGCGGGAAGCATCCCCGCGGCGCCGAACAAGCCAAACAGCCCGGCAAACGCGGCCAAGAGAGCGGCAACCGCAACGGCGACCTGCACCGTCCAGCGACCGACGCCGCGGCACTCCATAGCAACGGCAGTGACGAGGATATACAGAGCCATGAAAGCACACGTGGCGAAGAGGGAGATCTTGAGCGCACCCGCCGCGACCGGGAAGTTCAACGTCCACAGTCCGGAAACAAGCAGAAGGGCACCCACAGCAGGCTCGGCACCCCGCAGGGTGAACGGGGCCGTGGAGGCAAATGCGCCGATCACCGAGAGTGCACCCGCGCCAATGCCAAACCACGATAGCAGGTGCAATGCGCTCATCGTGTCGGCATAATCCCAAAGCGGTGCGACAAACAGCGCACAACCCAGTACGAAGCAGGCGGCGGCCATTACCGCATGGCTCCATGAGAGCCCATGCAAGCGGTCGAATATCGCATCGAAATTAGTCATGTCCATCCCTCCCCAACGGCTTTCGCCGCACGTTTTCCCGAGGATAAGTATACCATCCTACTTCTTGAATCGGGTACCCTGGCGCTTGCGGCCAGATGCGAACGCAGACCCCTTGCGGGCGCTCTTGCGAAGCGCCTCGATAACCTCGTCCTCACTGGTACCCTCTACCATCGCCTTGAGGCTCACCACGGCATCGCGCAAGCGGGCCGCTTCCTCAAAGTCCATAGCCTCGGATGCGGCGCGCATGTCCTCCTCCATGGTGGCGATCACGCGCATCAACTCATCGTGAGGCAGCTCCGAGAGCTCGTTGGCAAGGCGCTCCCCCGTTGTGGGACCACCATCCGCTCCAGACGCTGTCGACTCGACAGGAGAGAAAAAGGCTCCGTGACCAAGGCTGTCTCCGCGGGAGCGGTCTTTTTTGCCCACATTTTCCTCAGCTTCGGCGATAAAACTCGAGATATCGCTGATTGCCTTGCGCACCGTTTGCGGCCTGATTCCATGCTCATCGTTGAAACGCATCTGGATGGCACGACGTCGGCTCGTCTCGTCAATTGCCTCGCGCATCGAGTCGGTCACCGTGTCGGCATACATGATGACCTCGCCCTCGGCATTGCGTGCCGCGCGGCCGATAGTTTGGATAAGCGAGCGGCGATTGCGCAGAAAGCCCTCTTTGTCGGCGTCCAAAATGGCGACGAGGGACACCTCTGGCAGGTCAAGACCCTCTCGCAGCAAGTTAATGCCCACGAGCACGTCGATTTTCCCCTGACGAAGACTCCGCAGGATCTCAACGCGATCCATCGTCGCCGTATCTGAGTGCATGTAATTAACGCGAATACCCGCATCAAGCAGATGGTCCGTCAAATCTTCGGCCATGCGCTTGGTAAGTGTCGTCACCAGCACGCGTTCGTGCCGAGCGACGCGCTCGCGGATCTCATCGATAAGGTCATCGATTTGCCCACGTACCGGACGTACGTCGATCTTTGGATCGAGTAAGCCGGTAGGACGAATGATTTGCTCAACATTATTCTGACTCACGCGCAGCTCGTAATCGCCCGGCGTCGCGCTCACGTAAATGAATTGTGGAATCCGAGCCTCGAATTCATCGAACCTCAGCGGTCGATTGTCCAGAGCGGAGGGCAACCTGAAACCGTGCTCGACCAACGTCACCTTGCGCGAGCGATCGCCCTCGTGCATACCGCGAATTTGAGGCACAGTCACATGACTCTCATCTATGATGCAGAGCATGTCCTTGGGGAAGTAGTCGATGAGGGTGAAGGGGGGCTCGCCGGGCTTTCGGCCATCAAGATGGCGCGAGTAGTTTTCAATACCCGTCGTGAAACCCATGGTCTCCAGCATTTCGAGATCGTAGCTCGTCCGCTGTTCCAACCGCTGCGCCTCAAGAAGCTTGTCGTTGGCTTTAAGCTCTGCCACGCGCTCTTCAAGCTCCTCTTCGATTGATTTGAGCGCAGCCGTCACCTTGGGCTTCTCGGTCACATAGTGCGATGCCGGCCAAACGGGAATGGCGTCGTACTCGCGCAGGAGTTCTCCGGTCACCTCGTCGATTTCGGCAATCACCTCGACCTCATCGCCAAAGAACTCGAATCGCAACGGATGCTCGGCATAGGGTGGATACACATCGACCACATCACCACGCACGCGGAACGTTCCGCGCGACAGGTCGTAGTCATTGCGATCGTACTGAATATCGATGAGAGCATGGATGAACTCATCGCGTTCCAATGGAACCTTCTTGTCCACATTGGGGGCAAGGCCCGCGTAATCCTCAGGCGAACCGATACCGTAGATACACGAGACGGAGGCGACCACGATCACATCGCGGCGTGACAGCAAGCTTGCCGTTGCCTGATGCCGAAGCATCTCGACCTCTTCATTGATCGAAGAGTCCTTCTCGATATAGGTGTCACTGGAAGGTACGTACGCCTCGGGCTGGTAGTAATCGTAATAGGAGACGAAATACACGACCGAATTATGCGGAAAGAACTCCTTGAGCTCGCTCGCAAGCTGCGCGGCGAGCGTTTTGTTCGGAGCCATGACCAAGGTCGGCTTTCCAAGAGCCTCGATTGTCTTGGCCATCGTAAAGGTCTTGCCTGATCCTGTTACTCCAAGGAGAACCTGGTAGCGATCACCTTGTTCCACACCCTCAACGAGCGAGGCAATCGCCTCCGGTTGATCGCCCGAAGGTTCAAACGGCGAGACCACCTCAAAGGAGGCCGACGTACCGCTGACTCCGAATCGCCGAAGCTCACCACCCACACGCTCAACTTCAAAATCGGCCATACCGCACCATCCACTCGCTCGATTCTCGGGGGTCACGCATTCTATGTGTTGATACCCCAGGATGTCAATCTCAAGACAGGGCTAGTGCGTGGCAGAACCACGGACGGCTAGCAAAAAGCCTGGGGATACAGTTCCCGGTAACGAGTTTGTGCCATCGTAACGCGGACGAGATATGCCTGAGTTTCGGGGAACGTGATCGCGTTTCGCAGCAGATCGTCTTCCTGTGTCCAAATATCGACATTACCCATGCCGGCATTGTAAGCAGCGATAGCCTTGTCCGTAGCGCCATTGAAATACGAAAGGAGATACGAGAGATACGCGCAACCGAACTCGATATTCGTCTGGGGATCAAGAAGGTCATCGGCGGAGAACTGAGAACCATCGACCAGACCCTTGCTCACCATGTCAGAAGCGGTCTCGGGCATGAGCTGCATCAAGCCCATGGCCCCGCGATGAGACTGCGCCTCTGCATCCCAGCTTGATTCCGAGCGAATAATTGCTGCGACAAGATACGGATCAACGCCATGGGCGGCGGCAGACGAAGTGATTTCGTCTTCATATGAAAGAGGATACAGGGACTTGAAAATCAACGAGGGGGCAAATGAATAGGCATATGAGATCACGCCGAACACCAGAACAATAGCGAGTGGAAGCACCCGATACCACGTAAAAAAACGGGATCGCTTGATCATTATCGCTCACCTTCGTGAAGGCTCTCAATACCTCGAAGACGTACCCATGCATCAAGGGCATCGAACAACGAATCATCGCCTCGAGTGTTGTCGATACAATGATCCGCCATGGCGATGATTTCATCTTCGGAAGGCTGAACCGAAGCTCGCGCATCAAAATCCACGACGGACATACCCCGGGCAATCGCGCGCTCGCGACGGACTTCCAATGGCGCGCTGACGGCGATCACCTCATCTGCAAGTCCAAACGCATCAGAAAACGCCGCAGGTGCGGAAACCTCAACGACAGTGAGAGGAAAGGAAGGTACGAGCGTTGAACAACACTGGATGGGAAGAAGCAGCGTGCTCAGCCGCTCAATCAAAACAGGGTGCACAAGATCGTTAAGGATATGAGTTGTCTCGGGAGTGGCAAAAGCTCGTTCAGCCAAAACAGGTGTACGAATGTCGCCATATTCGTCGAGAACATCCCAGCCGAATTCATCGGCAATTGCCTGTGTCAGATCAGAGCCCGGCACATAAAGCTCTTTTGCCATTCGATCAAGGTCGATGTGTCGTGCGCCACGAGAGGACAGATAACGGGAGGCAGTTGACTTACCAGATGCAAGGTTGCCAATAACAAAGGCGATATACGACATAAGAAGTCTCCATATGAAAAAAGGGGGGAGCTCGCGCTCCCCCCTCGACTCGCCCCCG
>NZ_QUHV01000009.1:94109-99537 GCF_003479805.1 Collinsella sp. AF08-23
CCCCCCCCCGGGGGGGGGGCGAGAGCCGTCCACCGGTCAGCGGCGCCCTGCTCTCCCACGGGCTTCCCCCGCAGTACCATCGGCGCGGTGCGGCTTAGCTTCCGGGTTCGGAATGGGACCGGGCGTGCCCCGCACGCAATGGCCGCTGACCGGTGGGCGGCTCTCGTACCGTCCACCCGGGTGACACGCGCGTGCCCTGAGGGCCGCACAGCGACTTCCGCGGCGGATCCGGGATCGACCTGACCGTGACGACGCGACACCTTTGATACGTTAGTATGGCGTCCCGCCGGTCGGATGCGGGTAAGAGCTCGGGCTATTAGTACGGCTCGGCTGAGCGCGTCGCCGCGCTTGCACCTGCCGCCTATCGACCAGGTAGTCTACCTGGGCCCTTACCGGAAGGAGAACTGATCTCGGGAACGGCTTCCCGCTTAGATGCCTTCAGCGGTTATCCGCGCCGCACGTGGCTACCCGGCCGTGCCGTTGGTCGACAACCGGTTCACCAGAGGTGCGTCCACCCCGGTCCTCTCGTACTAGGGGCAGCCTCCCTCGATTCTCCTGCGCCCGCGGAGGATAGGGACCGAACTGTCTCACGACGTTCTGAACCCAGCTCGCGTACCGCTTTAAACGGCGAACAGCCGTACCCTTGGGACCTGCTCCAGCCCCAGGATGCGATGAGCCGACATCGAGGTGCCAAACCTTGCCGTCGATGTGGACTCTTGGGCAAGATCAGCCTGTTATCCCCGGAGTACCTTTTATCCGTTGAGCGACGGCCCACCCACGCGGGGCCGCCGGATCACTAGAGCCTGCTTTCGCACCTGCTCGGCGTGTCTGCCTCGCAGTCAAGCCCGCTTACGCTCTTGCACTCATTGAGGACGGTTGCCGACCGTCCCGAGCGGACCTTCGCGCGCCTCCGTTACCCTTTGGGAGGCGACCGCCCCAGTCAAACTACCCACCTGGCACGGTCCCCCGGCCGGATCACGGCCCGGGGTTAGGACGCCGGCGCGCCGAGGGCGGTATTCCAAGGTCGGCTCCACCCGGGCTGGCGCCCGGGCTTCGAAGCCTCCCGCCTATCCTCTACGCGACGGGCCAGCGGCCAATGCCAAGCTGCAGTGAAGGTTCACGGGGTCTTTCCGTCCTTCCGCGGGTAAGTCGCATCTTCACGACTAGTGGAATTTCACCGGGTCCATGGTCGAGACAGCGCCCAATTCGTTGCGCCTTTCGTGCAGGTCGGAACTTACCCGACAAGGAATTTCGCTACCTTAGGACCGTTATAGTTACGGCCGCCGTTTACCGGGGCTTGGCTTCGGGGCTTCGCCTCGCGGCTAACCCCTCCGCGTGACCTTCCGGCACCGGGCAGGCGTCAGACCCTATACGTCGGCTCTCGCCTTCTGCAGAGTCCTGTGTTTTTGGTAAACAGTCGATTGGGCCTCTTCACTGCGGCCGGCCTCCGCTCGCCCAGCGAGTGGGTCCACGTACGCGCCGGCGCCCCTTCTCCCGAAGTTACGGGGCCATTTTGCCGAGTTCCTTGACCATGGTTGACCCGATCGCCTCGGTATGTTCTACCCACCCACCTGTGTCGGTTTGCGGTACGGGCGGAGATGCCCCTGCCTAGGGGTTTTTCTGGGGACCACGGGCTCACTCGCTTCGCTCAGTCGCTTCGTCCGGAGCCTCGCCCTCGGTGGAGACCGGATTTGCCTGGTCTCCGGGCCGCGCTCCATCACGGGGACGTCCAGAACCCCGCCGAGCCACCCCAATCCGTCGCCCCGTCGGTCGTGACGGTGCATCTCCGGTGCAGGAATGTCCACCTGCTGCGCTTCGCCTACGGCCTCCGCCCTCGGCTTAGCCCCCGACTGACCCTGGGAGGATTAGCCTCGCCCAGGAAACCTCGGGTTTACGGCGGACGAGTTACTCTCTCGTCTCTCGCTACTCATGCCAGCATTCTCACTCCCCAGCAGTCCACCGTCGGTGACCCTCCGGCTTCGCCCCGCTGGGGACGCTCCCCTACCCAACGAATGATCGTTGCCGCCGCTTCGGCTCTCAGTTTAGCCCCGTGTATTGTCGGCGCATGTCCACTCGACCAGTGAGCTGTTACGCACTCTTTGAAGGGGTGGCTGCTTCTAAGCCAACCTCCTGGTTGTCTGCGCGGACGCACATCCTTTGCCACTTAACTGAGAATTGGGGGCCTTAGCGGGCGGTCTGGGCTGTTTCCCTCTCGAGCACACAGCTTAGCCCACATGCTCTGACTGCCGCGCTCTGGACCGACCGGCATTCGGAGTTCGGTTCGAATCGGTAGGCGGCGAAGCCCCCTCATCGATCCGGTGCTCTACCTCCGGCGGTTAACGCGCGACGCTAGCCCTAAAGCTATTTCGGGGAGAACGAGATATCTCCGGGTTTGATAGGCCTTTCACCCCTATCCCCAGGTCATCGGCGCACTTTTCAACGTACGTCCGTTCGGCCCTCCACGGGGTCTTACCCCCGCTTCAGCCTGCCCAGGGATAGCTCACCCGGCTTCGCGTCTGCGGCACGCGACTCATGTCGCCCGTTTCGGACTCGCTTTCGCTCCGGCTCGCTTCCATAGCTTAACCTTGCCGCGTGCCAGCAACTCGCTGGCTCATTCTACAAAAGGCACGCCGTCACCGGAACGAGCCGGCTCCGACGCCTTGCGGGCGCACGGTTTCAGGTACTGTTTCACTCCCCTCCCGGGGTGCTTTTCACCTTTCCCTCACGGTACTGGTGCGCTATCGGTCACATGGGAGTATTCAGGCTTGGAGGGTGGTCCCCCCGGGTTCGGACCGGGTTTCACGTGCCCGGCCCTACTCAGGAGCCTCCTTCGGGGTCCGTCCCAGGGTGCGCCTACGGGGCCCTAACCCTGTGCCGCCGGCCTTCCCATGCCGTTCGGCTCCCCTGGACGGTTCCCCGCCGGGAGCGCCAGCTCCCGGGCGGGAGGCCCTGCAACCCCGTGGGCGGTATAGGCTGGCGCCCGCCCGCTCCACGGTTTGGCCTAGGTCCCCTTTCGCTCGCCGCTACTCGGGGAATCTCGATGTTGATTTCTCTTCCTCCGGGTACTTAGATGTTTCAGTTCCCCGGGTTGTCCCCCTCCGGACTATGTGTTCATCCGGAGGGTGCCAGGACTTCTCCTGGCGGGTTCGCCCATTCGGAGACCCGCGGGTCGAAGGGTGTGTGCCCCTAACCGCGGATTATCGCAGCTTGCCGCGTCCTTCGTCGGCTCCATGTGCCAAGGCATCCGCCGTGCGCCCTAGATATCTTCCCGCCCCAACCGGGACGGGACGCCGTATCTAGACACTTGAATGTCTGGGTGTCGCATACGCTCGGTGACGTGCGTCACCGGCGATCGTCATGCAACTTACTATATGTTTGCAGATTGGAAGATATGTATCTCATATCTCTATATAGAAGAATCGATCAGATCAATAAATAGATCCGTCTTGTCGCTATGCGGCTCTCAAGGTACGCGGGGTGACCCCGGGGACCGGACACGCGAAGGGGCGGGGGGCGGAGACTCGGGCACACCTGCGCCGTAACTTGTGAGATCTGATTCTCTAGTGCTTTCAGAAAGCCTCATGCTCCCTAGAAAGGAGGTGATCCAGCCGCACGTTCCCGTACGGCTACCTTGTTACGACTTCACCCCCCTCACCCTCCACACCTTCGGCGCCTCCCCCCAAACGGTTGGGCCGGCGACTTCGGGTGCAGACGACTCGGGTGGTGTGACGGGCGGTGTGTACAAGGCCCGGGAACGCATTCACCGCGGCATGCTGATCCGCGATTACTAGCAACTCCGACTTCATGGGGGCGGGTTGCAGCCCCCAATCCGAACTGGGGCCGGCTTTCAGGGATCCGCTCCGGCTCGCGCCATCGCATCCCGCTGTACCGGCCATTGTAGCACGTGTGCAGCCCAGGGCATAAGGGGCATGATGACTTGACGTCGTCCCCGCCCTCCTCCGGATTGACTCCGGCGGTCCCGCATGGGTGCCCACCCGAGGTGCTGGCAACATGCGGCGGGGGTTGCGCTCGTTGCTGGACTTAACCAAACATCTCACGACACGAGCTGACGACAGCCATGCACCACCTGTATGGGCTCCTCTCGGCCACGGGGTCTCCCCCGCTTCACCCATATGTCAAGCCCTGGTAAGGTTCTTCGCGTTGCTTCGAATTAAGCCACATGCTCCGCTGCTTGTGCGGGCCCCCGTCAATTCCTTTGAGTTTTAGCCTTGCGGCCGTACTCCCCAGGCGGGACGCTTAATGCGTTGGCTGCGGCACGGAGGGATCGTCCCCCCACACCTAGCGTCCATCGTTTACGGCTGGGACTACCAGGGTATCTAATCCTGTTCGCTCCCCCAGCTTTCGCGCCTCAGCGTCGGTCTCGGCCCAGAGGGCCGCCTTCGCCACCGGTGTTCCACCCGATATCTGCGCATTCCACCGCTACACCGGGTGTTCCACCCTCCCCTACCGGACCCGAGCCCGGCGGTTCAGGGGGCGGGACGGGGTTGAGCCCCGCCATTTGACCCCCTGCCTGCCGGGCCGCCTACGCGCGCTTTACGCCCAATGAATCCGGATAACGCTCGCCCCCTACGTATTACCGCGGCTGCTGGCACGTAGTTAGCCGGGGCTTCTTCTGCAGGTACCGTCTTGTCTCATCCCTGCTGAAAGCGGTTTACGACCCGAGGGCCTTCGTCCCGCACGCGGCGTCGCTGCGTCAGGGTTCCCCCCATTGCGCAAGATTCCCCACTGCTGCCTCCCGTAGGAGTCTGGGCCGTGTCTCAGTCCCAATCTGGCCGGTCGGTCTCTCAACCCGGCTACCCGTCGTCGGCACGGTGGGCCGTCACCCCGCCGTCTACCTGATGGGCCGCGGAGCCATCCCCTCCCGTCTGGGCTTTGCCCGGCCGGCCATGCGGCCTGCCGGGGTCATCCGGTATTACCCACGGTTTCCCGAGGCTATCCCGGAGGAGGGGGCGGGTTCTCCACGTGTTACTCAGCCGTTCGCCACTCGCTTCCCCCCGAAGGGGGGTGCCGTTCGACTTGCATGTGTTAGGCGCGCCGCCAGCGTTCATCCTGAGCCAGGATCGAACTCTCCGTCCAATTATGATGGCCGGACGCTGCGTCCGGTCGCGATCATGGTGGGCGCGGAGTGCCCGTCCCGACCAGCATCTCGCTGAATCGGATTCCATTCGATATGTTAGCGTTTCAGTAAACTGGTTAAGGAAAAGTTGAACGGGGCCTGACTAAGTCAGACCTTACACAACTGATCTCGAAAAGTACATCACTGCTGACACCTTATAAATGGTGTCTCCACTTACTTCCGTCTCTTCGCGGTATCCGGTTCTCAAGGTACCCGCCGCGGGTCTTCCCGGCCTCGTCTTCACTCGGCCACCCGCGCGGCAAGGAGATATATTGCCAGAGTCGGAGGGGC